>NZ_CABUHK010000011.1 GCF_902491285.1 uncultured Bacteroides sp.
CACAAGCACAGTTGGATGAGAAACTTGAATTCAAAGTGATCGAGTTCAACAAAGACGCTAAGAGAATCATCCTGTCTCACAGCCGTATCTTCGAAGATGTTGCTAAAGCTGAAGAAAGAGCAGAAAAGAAAGCTGCTTCAGGTGCTAAGAAGACATCCGGCAAGAGAGAAGATTCTCCGATGATCCAAAACCAGGCTGCTTCAACTACACTGGGCGACATTGACGCTTTGGCTGCATTGAAAGAACAGTTGGAAGGAAAGAAATAATCAGAAGTATTTCTAATAGATAGAAAGACGTTCCGTTAATCGGAACGTCTTTTTTTATGCCTTGTAGGTTCCTTGATGAAATTTTGTCCGTTCCTTTGCCGGATTGAATCTGAAATGCTTTATCTTTGCATACCATGGAAAAATTTGAGTTACATATATTAGGGTGCGGTTCCGCTCTGCCCACTACACGACATTTTGCGACCTCCCAAGTCGTCAACCTGCGTGAAAAACTATTTATGATTGATTGTGGGGAAGGTGCACAGATGCAGTTACGGCGTTCCCGGCTGAAGTTTTCCCGATTGAATCATATCTTTATCTCTCATCTGCACGGCGACCATTGCTTTGGTCTGTTAGGATTGATTTCAACATTCGGCCTGCTGGGCAGAACCGCCGACTTGCATATTCACTCTCCGAAAGGGCTTGAAGAGTTGTTTGCTCCGATGCTTGCCTTCTTTTGTAAGACATTGGCTTATAAAGTATTCTTCCATGAATTTGAAGCGAAGGAACCAACCCTTGTTTATGACGACCGTTCCGTGTCTGTAACTACGATTCCTTTGAAGCACCGCATTCCCTGTTGCGGCTTCCTTTTTGAAGAAAAACAACGTCCCAATCACATTATCAGAGACATGGTGGACTTCTATAAAGTGCCGGTCTATGAATTGAACCGTATCAAAAACGGTGCGGATTTTGTTACTCCCGAAGGGGAAGTAATTGCCAATTCACGTTTGACCCGCCCTTCGGCTCCGGCACGCAGATATGCTTATTGCTCCGATACAATTTATCGTCCGGCCATTGCGGAACAAATCAAGAATGTGGATCTGCTTTTCCATGAAGCGACTTTTGCGCAAGGGGAGCAGGCACGGGCTAAAGAAACTTATCATACAACGGCTGCACAAGCTGCGCAACTTGCTTTGGATGCCAATGTGAGACAGTTGGTAATCGGACATTTTTCCGCCCGTTATGAGGATGAGTCTATTTTACTCAATGAGGCATCCGCCATTTTTCCACAAACTATTTTAGCGAAAGAAAACTTATGTATCGATGTCGACGGAGGGACTGTATATGAAAAGTAAACAGTTGTTTTGGGGAGTGATAATCTTGTGTATCGGTTGCCTGGCGGCTTGCAAAAAAGAGAAGCCTTTATCTCTCATACCGGACTCTTTGGCAAACCTTCGGGAATTACTTAACCCCGCTTATCGGATTAGTACAGACAGTATCTATCAGATGATTCATTCTTATCTGAATGAGAATAAGCAGGCAACTCCCTGGGACTCGGCTTTGGTTGCTTACTATCAGGAGAAAGGTGATTTCTTTTGGCTGAATGATTCGCTGATCTCGGATAAGCCGACCGTGCAAGCGGCGGATTCCATGCTGTATTGGCTGGAGAATATCTCCCGACATGGTGTTAATCCGCATCTTTATCCTACGGATAGTATTCGTAAAGCATTACACCAGATACGGACATTGCAATTACAGGAGGGAAAGACAATGAACCGTCTGTTAGCGGGTGTTGAATATCAGTTGACGGCTGCTTATCTATCGTATGTGTGTCAGTTGACATTCGGTTTTCTGCCTTTAGAGGACAGATGGAACGACTCAATCAGCCGGATACCTCTGAAAAACTATGATAAGAGTTTCGCAATGGCTGCCTTGGATTCTTTGCGGACAAATGCGAACGCGGCTTTTCGTAAAGCGCAACCCTCTTCTCCGCTCTACCGGAAAATGCAGGAAGAACTGGAGCGTGTGAATGCCTGGGGAAAGACGGATACTACGGATTATTACCGTGACCGCTTGTTGGTAAATATGGAACGGGCGCGCTGGCAGTATGTTCTGGATAAAGGAAAGAAATATGTAGTAGCCAATGTGGCGGCATTTATGTTGCAAGCCATCAACGAAGAGACGGACTCCATTCTGGAAATGCGTATCTGCGTGGGAAGCGTGAAGAACAAGACGCCGTTACTGTCTAGCAGAATTTACTATATGGAACTGAATCCCTATTGGAATGTTCCTCAAAGTATTATCAGGAAAGAGATTATCCCTACCTATCGCAGGGATACGACTTACTTTACCCGTAACCGTATGAAGGTATATGATAATAAGACCGGTCTGCAAGTAGACCCTCATAGTATCAAATGGGCTAAATATGCAGGAAAGGGTGTACCCTATACAGTGAAGCAGGACAATAAGGCAGGAAATTCATTGGGGCGTATTATCTTCCGTTTCCCGAATCCTCATTCTGTCTACCTGCACGACACTCCTTCCCGCTGGGCTTTCACACGCAAAAACCGGGCAGTAAGCCATGGCTGTATACGACTTCAGAAAGCTCTTGATTTCTCATTCTTTCTATTGAATAAGCAGGATTCATTGCTTGAAGACCGCATCCGCATTGCAATGGACATCAAGCCGGTGAGTGAGGAAGGGAAGAAGTTGTCTGTCAGTGAGGCTTACCGTGAACTGAAACATTATAGTTTAGAGAAATATATACCTTTATTTATAGATTATCAGACTGTTTATCTGTCAGCCGATGATAAATTGAGTTATTGTGAGGACATTTATAAATATGATCCGTCTATACTAAAGGCTATGAGCAACTTGAATTTGAAACCATAAATAAACATACAGATAACGATAGATTATGACCCCCTATAACGAACGCGAAGTTCTGAAACTCCTTCAAGAGGAGAGTACCCAGCGGCGAGGATTCGAAATGATTGTGGCGCAGTATAGCGAGCAGTTGTATTGGCAAATCCGCCGGATGGTGCTGTCGCATGAGGATGCGAACGATCTACTGCAAAACACTTTCATCAAGGCATGGACTAATATCGATTATTTCCGTGCTGAGGCGAAGCTGTCTACTTGGCTCTATCGCATCGCGCTGAACGAATGTCTTACTTTCCTGAACAAACAACGCGCCATGACTACCGTAGCTATCGACGACCCGGAAGCGATGGTGGTGCAGAAACTGGAAAGCGACCCGTACTTTTCGGGCGACCAGATGCAACTGTGTTTACAGAAAGCATTGATGACTCTGCCGGAAAAACAACGCATGGTATTTAACCTGAAGTACTATCAGGAAATGAAATACGAAGAGATGTCGGAAGTATTCGGCACATCGGTTGGCGCATTGAAAGCTTCTTATCATCACGCGGTGAAGAAAATAGAGAAGTTTTTAGAAGAAATTGATTAAACCTTTTAGAACGTGCAACGTCTAAGAAAAAGAGAGGAGAAAAACGTATGAAAGAAGAAGATATCCTATTGAAGAAACTTGGTAAGGGAAATTCCTTCAAAGTGCCTGATGGTTACTTTGAAAACCTGGCTTCAGAGGTGATGAATAAGCTTCCTGAAAAAGAGAAAGTCGTTTTTAAGGAAGAGCCTGTCAGCACATGGACAAGACTGAAACCATTGCTTTATATGGCAGCCATGTTTGTAGGAGCCGCCTTGATTATCCGGGTAGCGTCAACAGACCATAAACCTGTCACAGTAGACGAGGTAGCAGTGACGGAAGTGGATACTGAAGTAATATCAGATGAAATGATTGATGTAGCACTGGATCGTGCCATGCTGGATGATTATTCGTTATATGTTTATTTGAGTGACGCAAGTGTAGAATGATTTATTAAAACCGATTGAATATAAAAATGAGAAAAGTAATCGCATTAGTCGTTTTGTTGTGTGGCTTTATGCCTGTTCTTTGGGCTGCTGATGGATGTGACCAGCATTTATCCCGTGAGGAGTTCAGAGCAAAACAAAAAGCGTATATTATTGAACAGGCCGGATTGACAAAAGACGAAGCTGCCAAGTTCTTCCCCGTTTATTTTGAACTTCAGGATAAAAAGAAAAAGTTGAATGACGAGTCGTGGGATTTGATGCGCAAGGGTAAGGATGATAAGACTACGGAAGCCCAATACGAAGAAATCAACGAGAAAGTTGTCAATAACCGTATCGCTGCCGACCAACTTGATAAAACTTACTTGAGCAAGTTTAAGAAGATTCTTTCCAGCAAGAAGATATTTCTCGTACAGCGGGCGGAAATGCGTTTCCATCGGGAGATGATAAAAGGAATGAACCGCGGTAAAGATTCAAAGAAGAAATAAATCAAAGATAAAGAGAAAACAGAGCGTCTATTCATACGGATTAGACGCTCTGTTTGAGTAAGATAGAGGCTCTGTTTGGTAGTAATAGAGCCTCTGTTTTTAGTGATACTTCGGGTTCTTACAGCCCTTTTTTCTTTGCCTCATTCCAAATGGCATCCATCTCTTCAAGAGTCATGTCTTTCAGGTTCTTTCCTTCTTTGATGGTATGTTCTTCCAGATAATTGAAGCGGCGGATGAACTTCTGATTAGTACGTTCCAATGCATTGTCGGGATTAATTTTATAAAGGCGGGCCGCGTTGATAAGGCTGAACATGATATCTCCGAACTCGGCTTCTGCCTTGTCCTTATCCATATTGGCTACCTCTTCCTGAAACTCTCCGATTTCTTCTTTCACCTTATCCCAAACCTGTTCGCGTTCTTCCCAGTCGAAACCTACGTTGCGGGCTTTGTCCTGTATGCGATACGCTTTGATAAGTGAGGGCAGGGCAGCGGGAACACCGCTCAATACACTCTTATTGCCATCCTTTTCTTTTAATTTCAACTGTTCCCAATTCTCGGATACCTCTCCTGCCGTTTCTGCTTTTACTTCTCCAAATACGTGAGGGTGGCGGAAAATCAGTTTGTCGCACAGCTTGTCGCAAACATCTTTGATGTCGAAATCTCCCGTTTCCGAACCTATCTTGGCATAGAAAGCAACGTGTAGCAACACGTCTCCCAATTCTTTGCAAATATCCTTCTTATCATCTCTCATCAGCGCATCGCAAAGTTCATAAGTCTCTTCTATCGTATTGGGACGCAGACTTTCATTCGTCTGTTTACGATCCCAGGGACATTTGACACGCAGTTCGTCGAGAATATCCAGGAAGCGTCCGAAAGCTTCCATCTGTTCTTGTCTGGTATGTGACATTGTTATATTTTTTTTGATTTCATAAATAGTGCACTATAAAAGTGCACAAAGTTACTATTTTATGCACTTCCATAGTGCAGTTTATCTTATTTGTTTTTCCACTCCCGATAAGAAATCAGCAGCCCTACCACTTCCGAATAGTTCTGCCTACCGCTTTCTATCTTGTTCCCTTTCAGATAAAGATCATATATCCAATCCTGTACAGTACCCACCACCGGGCTATATTTGGCTGCCCAATACGCTTGATTATCCTTTGCCAGTTGGATGATTTCCGGGCGGATACGATTGAAAAGTTGTGTATATTCTTCTTCGGAAAGCAGTCTCTGCGCATTCCGCAAGACATGACCGAGCACCGAGAAATAACCGGAGAAACGAATCCCCATAGCTTGAGAACGGGTGCAAACTTGATAAGCATAGAAATTAGCTTCAGCTTCGCTTGTAATACCCAGCAGATGCGCCAATTCGTGAGCATAAGTAGCCGGATAATTAGCAGGAAGTAAATCCCCGTTCAAAGTAAACTCACAGAAGAAAGGCCCCATGCTGCCGGTCACGCCCACCATCGAGATAAACGGGGTAAACAGCATAGTCTTTACTTTAGGAGATTCGTGTGGCGGACGGTGCACACGAAGGCTGTCGCTTAGCTGATTGTATAGCCGTACGGTTTCTTCACGTACCAAATCCTGGTTGATACTATTTATCGGAGTATAAGAACGATTGAGTTGCGTGATATAATCATTCACAAACTCCTTGAAATTCTCTGGCGTATAAGCTATATAAGGAATCTCAGTCCGCTGATAAAAGTTCTTTTGAGAATAATTGAGTCCCCAGGCAAGATAGAACCACACATAAATCCATAACAGGTACTCTCCATCATGCAACAAAACTCTCTTCCAAGGCAGTTTCTTGCGAAAACGACCGTAAAAAGGATAGACAATAACCCCTACGATACTGAGGAAGATAAATAAATCACCTATCGCAAAAGGGAATAGATTGGAAATAGCTGATAAACCATAGGAGATAAAGGGATAGATTGTATGGGAATATACAGTTGCCAAAGCAGGAATCAACTGCGTCATCCATACTAAAAGCAGTAATACTCCCAATACTATATGTCTATTTTTCAACCACCGTTTCATCATTCATTCAGATTTTGGTCAACAAAAATATGCATTTAATAGACGTTATGCGAAAAAATGCCTCTATATTTTATCCAAAAACTGTTAACTCCAACTTTCTTATATTACCTGATATGAAAGGTCGTTTTTACTATAAACCATATAAAAGATAGCTGTGACAGAAGAATCAAGCCTGAGGGTGGCAAGATTTGAATTTAAATTATTAATTTTGCACCCGTTATTTTTGAATATACAATCTATCATATACATAAAACAACATGGAATTAGCAAGTAAGTACAATCCCGCTGACGTGGAGGGAAAGTGGTACCAGTATTGGCTGGACAATCATTTATTCAGTTCGAAACCCGATGGTCGTGAACCTTACACCATCGTCATTCCGCCCCCTAACGTCACTGGTGTGTTGCACATGGGACACATGCTTAATAATACCATCCAGGATATTTTGGTTCGCCGTGCCCGTATGGAAGGCAAGAATGCCTGCTGGGTGCCGGGGACTGACCATGCATCTATCGCCACTGAAGCGAAAGTCGTAAACAAACTCGCAGCCCAGGGCATCAAGAAAACAGACCTGACTCGCGATGAGTTCCTGAAACATGCCTGGGACTGGACAGACGAACACGGCGGCATCATCCTGAAACAGCTCCGTAAACTCGGCGCATCCTGCGACTGGGATCGTACAGCCTTCACCATGGACGAGAAACGTAGTGAAAGCGTACTCAAAGTTTTCGTAGACCTGTTCAATAAAGGATTGATCTATCGCGGTGTCCGTATGGTAAACTGGGATCCGAAAGCGCTGACCGCTCTTTCTGACGAAGAGGTTATCTACAAGGAAGAGCACGGAAAACTGTATTATCTCCGTTACAAAGTAGAAGGTGACGCAGAAGGTCGCTATGCAGTAGTGGCAACTACGCGTCCCGAAACAATCATGGGCGATACGGCAATGTGTATCAACCCGAACGACCCGAAGAATGCATGGCTGAAAGGAAAGAAAGTAATCGTTCCGCTGGTAAACCGTGCAATTCCCGTGATTGAAGACGACTATGTAGACATCGAATTTGGTACAGGTTGTCTGAAAGTGACTCCGGCTCATGATGTGAACGACTATATGTTGGGTGAGAAGTACAATCTGCCCAGTATCGACATCTTCAACGACAACGGTACATTGAGCGAAGCTGCCGGCATGTATATCGGTATGGATCGTTTCGATGTCCGCAAGCAAATCGAAAAAGACCTTGAAGCTGCCGGCTTGCTGGAAAAGACGGAAGCTTATACGAATAAAGTAGGATACTCCGAACGTACCAACGTAGTGATCGAACCGAAACTGTCTATGCAGTGGTTCCTCAAAATGGAGCATTTTGCAGAGATGGCATTGCCGCCTGTAATGAACGACGAACTGAAGTTTTATCCGGCAAAATATAAGAACACCTACCGTCATTGGATGGAGAACATCAAAGACTGGTGTATCAGCCGCCAATTGTGGTGGGGGCATCGTATTCCCGCTTACTTCCTGCCGGAAGGTGGGTATGTAGTAGCTGTAACTCCCGAAGAAGCTTTGGAGAAAGCTAAAGAAAAGACCGGCAATGCTGCCCTGACGATAGACGATCTCCGTCAGGATGAAGACTGTCTGGATACCTGGTTCTCTTCCTGGTTGTGGCCTATCTCTCTGTTCGACGGAATCAACAATCCGGGCAACGAAGAAATCAAATACTACTATCCGACAAGTGACCTTGTGACCGGGCCGGATATTATCTTCTTCTGGGTAGCCCGCATGATTATGGCAGGTTATGAATACGAAGGACAGATGCCGTTCAAGAACGTTTACTTTACAGGTATCGTTCGTGACAAGCAGGGACGTAAGATGTCCAAGTCTCTTGGGAACTCTCCCGACCCGTTGGAATTGATTGAGAAGTACGGTGCCGATGGTGTGCGTATGGGTATGATGCTTTCGGCTCCTGCCGGAAACGACATTCTTTTCGACGATGCGCTTTGCGAGCAGGGACGTAACTTCTGTAATAAGATATGGAATGCTTTCCGTCTGATTAAAGGATGGACGGTTGACGATAGCCTTCAAGCCACAGAAGCAGCAAGACTGGCTACCCACTGGTTCGAGTCTAAACAGAACGAAGTAGCGGCAGAAGTGGCGGACTTGTTCAAGAAGTACCGTTTGAGCGAAGCATTGATGGCTGTTTATAAATTGTTCTGGGATGAATTCTCTTCCTGGTATTTGGAAATGATAAAACCGGCTTACGGACAGGGTATTGACCGGGCCACTTATAACGCTACCCTTTGTTATTTGGATAATTTGCTGCATCTTCTCCATCCGTTTATGCCGTTTATCACCGAAGAGTTATGGCAACAGATGTATGAGCGCAATGCAGAAGAGGGAGAAAGTTTGATGGTGAGTGCTTTAAGCATGGATACATATGTTGATACCAACGATGTTGCACAGTTTGAAGTCGTGAAGGAAGTCATCGGTAATATCCGTAGCATCCGTCTTCAGAAGAATATAGCACAGAAAGAAGCGCTTGAGTTACAGATACTGGGTGAGAATCCGGTTGCAGAATTCAATGCGGTCATTCAGAAGATGTGTAATCTATCTTCTATCGAAGTCGTTGAAAACAAAGCTGAAGGAGCCGCTTCTTTCATGGTAGGCACAACCGAGTTTGCCGTACCATTAGGCAATATGATTGATGTAGAAGCAGAAATCGCCCGTATGGAAGCAGAATTGAAACGTAAAGAAGGATTCTTGCAGGGAGTGTTGAAGAAACTCAGCAATGAGAAGTTTGTAAATAATGCCCCGGCAGCCGTTCTCGAAATGGAACGTAAGAAACAGGCGGACGCTGAAAGTATCATCAATTCTTTGAAGGAAAGTATTGCAGCCTTGAAGAAAGCATAATTTCTGACACCTGATTTTATTAATTAAGGCATCTCAATCAGATTTGGGATGCCTTTCTTTTTGAAAAAAGAAATTAATGTTATCTTTGTTTCCAACTAATATTATAGAACATCTATAGATGAAACAAGTGTTGAAGGTTCTCTCATTTTTCGGATTATTCCTTATTATTGAAGGAATCTTATCACCCATGTCGGCTCGGACCGAAAATTCAAATAAAGAAGTATTAGTACTGAACTCCATTAATTTTAATTTACCTTGGGCTAAACATTTTTATTGGTATGTGCACGATGCCCTTCAGAAGAAGGATATATCTGTCAAGGCGGAGTCACTTAGCGTACCTGCTTTAGCAAACAGGATGGAAGCGAATGCCATAGTCGGTCATTTACGGCAGAAGTATCCGGTTCCGCCTAGTGCTGTTGTGCTGATTGGAGATCCGGGGTGGATTGTTTGCCGTGAATTATTTGATGACGTTTGGAAGGATGTTCCGGTGATTGTGACGAATGCCCGCGACCGCCTGCCTGCATCTTTGGATGTTCTGTTGTCGCATGCTCCGTTGACGGAAACGAACAGCGTCTCCGGTGAAGAATGGAGACGGGGGTATAACATAACAGTCTTGAAGCAGCATTATTATGCAAAGGAAACAATCGAACTGATTTATCAACTGATACCTGATATGAAACGTTTGGCATTCATTTCAGACGACAGATATATAAGTGAAGAAACCCGTGGAGACGTCAAAGAAGCGGTAGAGAAAAACTTCCCTGATTTACAGTTGGAACTTCTTTCCACCACCCACTTATCGACAGAAATGCTGCTGGATACGTTACGCAGCTATGAACCGAATACGGGAATCATTTATTATTCGTGGTTTGAATCACACAACGAAAACGATAACAACTACCTTTTTGACCATATCCAGGAGATTATCACCAATTTCAGCCCGTCTCCTCTATTCCTTCTTTCTCCCGAAGACTTGTCGAATAATACGTATGCCGGCGGCTATTATGTTTCAACAGAATCTTTTTGTGATGCTGTATTGGAAAACCTGGAACTTATCTTGAATGGAGAGCAAGCGCGGAATATCCCGGGCAAAGTGGGAGGAAAAGGGAACGCCTATCTCTCTTATCCGGTATTGAAATCCTACAATATCCCTTCATCGCGCTATCCGAAGAATGCTTTCTACGTTAATGAGCCCAAAGCATTTTTTCTGCAATATCGTGCCGAAATCCTTTCCGGTTCTATCTTCTTGTTTATTTTGGTCGTTGCTATTACCTATTATATTCGTCTTCTTCGAAAAGCATATAGCCGCTTGCGTGAAGCAATGGAGAAGGCAGAGCAGGCCAACCAGCTCAAGTCTGCCTTTCTTGCCAATATGAGCCACGAAATTCGTACGCCATTAAATGCGATTGTCGGTTTCTCCAATATGCTTCCCGAAATAGAAGACCGTGCGGAGATGCGTGAATATGCGGATATCATCGAAACCAATACAGACCTGTTGCTTCAGTTGATTAATGACATTCTGGACTTATCGAAGATTGAAGCCGGAACATTTGATTTTTGCCCTTCATTGATTGATGTGAATCAGACTCTCACCGAAATCGAACAGGGTATGCAGTTGCGTCTGAAAAACGATACTGTCACGTTTACTTTTGCCGAACGGCTGCCGGAGTGTACTTTTTATATAGATAAGAACCGTCTGATACAGTTGCTTTCCAACTTTGCAATCAACGCTATCAAATTTACTGAGGTGGGAACTATCCGCATGGGGTATCGTATGGTAGATGACGGAATGATTTACTTTTATGTGTCGGACACTGGCTGTGGGATGTCACATGAACAATGTGCCCATGTGTTCGAACGGTTTGTGAAATACAATCCTTTCATACAAGGCACGGGACTGGGACTTTCTATCTGTCATACTATCGTTGAGCGCTTGAAAGGGGAGATTGGAGTGGACTCGGAAGAAGGTAAAGGTTCTACTTTCTGGTTTACTTTGCCTTACCGGCAGGAATAAGAAATTAATAAATTGATGAATTTCATAAGTATCCGGCAGGATTTTGTAAATTCAGCCGGTTTTAAGGAAATAAGAGTGGTAATAGTAGCGGAAGATAATCTTTCAAGTCCGTGCGTAGCTGCTTTAACGCCTGTTGAATGCGGTAATCTATTGTTTTGGGAGATACGCCCAGTGTTTCCGCAATTTCTTTATAGCTCATATCCCGGAAACGGTGCATCACGAAAGCTTCCCGATAGCTTTCGGGTAGTGTTGCAATGGCTTCTTCAATTCGTTTGGTAAGCTCTTCAATCTGATAGTAGTCCGTATCTTGCAGCATTTCCTGCATCTCTTCATAGAAGCGGGTGTCGGCACGTTGGGTGGCGTCGATGTGGGCGAGTTTGTTTAAGGCCCTGCGGTACACCATCTTAAAAAGATAAGAATTAAGGGAAGATTCGATAACCAGAGTTTCCCGATTTTCCCAAATCCATAAAAGAGAATCTTCCACAATCTCTTCCGCATCTTCCAGATCAACAAACCGGTGACCATACGCACACAATATCGGATAATATCTCCGAAAGAGCGTGTCGAATGCTTTCATATCTCCGTGTCGGATGGCTGATAACAAAAAAATGTTCTCTGACTGGTAGTTTTCTTTCATGTATTAGCTTTGTAATTTCACTGCAAATATAGCTTTTTTATAAGAAAACAAAGATTTTCAGAAAAAAAATGGATTTTAGTTTAGGAATCTATCCGGAGTCTCTTGTCTCATATATAAAAGACAAGAAAAACAGAATATGGATAATACAGATAATAATAGAATAGACGAATTGCTTCCCCGTTATTGTGAAGGGCAAGTGGCGGAGGAAGAACGTTTGCAGGTCGAGACTTGGATGAGTGAATCGGAAGAAAACCGGCGGATAGCAAAGCAGATTCATACGCTTTATCTGGCTGCGGATACCATTCAGGTAATGAAGAAAGTCGACACAGAGAAAGCATTGTCGAGGGTAAAAAGCAGGATGACAAGTAAGAAGAAAACGATGTGGTGGGAATGGGCGCAACGGGCGGCAGCAGTTTTGTTCATTCCACTCCTCGTTACTTTGATGTTGCAGTATTGGGGAAACGGTGAGCAAGAATTGGCACAAATGATGGAGATAAAGACTAATCCCGGAATGACAACCTCATTGACATTACCCGATGGTACACTTGTTTTCCTGAATTCGGAATCAACACTAAGTTACCCGTCACGCTTTGACGGAGATACGCGAAACGTAAACTTACAGGGAGAAGCTTATTTCGAAGTTGCCAAGAATCCGGAAAAGAAATTTATAGTCTCTACACCTCATCGGTCACAAATAGAAGTACTGGGCACTCATTTCAATGTAGAAGCATACGAAAAAGAAAATAGGGTTTCGGCCACATTGGTAGAAGGAAAAATAGGCTTTATCTACAAATGCGATAATACTTCGAAGAAAGTACTAATGGCACCCGGACAGAAATTGGTCTATGATTCGAAAGACACTAAGGTACAACTTTATGCCACTTCCGGTGAATCGGAGACAGCTTGGAAAGAAGGTAAGATTATATTCAGAAACACTCCTTTGGAAGAAGGCTTGCGAATGTTGGAAAAACGGTATAATGTAGAGTTTATCATTAAAAACAATCGTTTGAAAGGAGATTCATTTACAGGTACATTCACCAACCAACGCCTGGAACGTATCCTTGAATACTTCCAGCTTTCCTCTCAAATCCGTTGGCGTTATCTTGACTCCCCGAATATAACAGATGAAAAAAGTAAGATAGAAATATATTGATTTGACAACCTTAAAAACTGAAATGCAATGAAAGACAGACCCCCTTAAATAAAAAACATACGGGATGATATTGGCGTATCTTCCCGTATGGAAATCGGTAAATCTTTTTGATGCTTGTTTGGCGACAAGCTTAGATAAACTTTTTATTAACTTTAAGTCATTACAAATTTATGCAAAATTATTTTAGCATCCAATTTTTATGGGTGGTAAAGTCGCTTTGGCTAACCTCAAAAAAAATCCCATTATCTATGAGACTGTTGATTTTATTCTTTGTATGCTCTATCGGATTGAGTTATGCAGCCGATAGTTATGCTCAGAAAGCAATGATTAGTATTGATGTTCACAACCTGCGTGTGGAGGATATTTTGAAAGAGATTGAAGCGCAGTCGGACTTTGACTTCTTCTTCAATAATAAACATGTGGATTTGAATCGTCGCGTCTCTGTATATGCAGATAAAAGCAATATATTCAGTGTATTGAAAGAAATATTTGCTGGTACTAATGTGAAATATTCCGTACTGGACAAGAAGATTATATTGTCTGTTGAAGCACAGTTGCCGCAGCAGAAGATTACGGTATCGGGGACGGTATTGGACGTCAACGGTGAGCCGATAATCGGAGCCAGTGTACTGGAAAAAGGTGTACAGGGAAATGGTACGATAACAGATATTGACGGTCTTTTCAAACTTTCCGTATCTTCATCGAAAGCACAATTGGAAATTTCATATATCGGTTATCAGCCGCAAACTGTTGTAGTACAAGCCGGTAAAAATATGAAAATCGTTTTGCAGGAAGACTCCAGGCAACTGGATGAGGTAGTAGTGGTAGGCTATGGCACTCAGAGCAAGAAGACTCTGACCGGAGCTGTTTCTATGGTAAATATGGGCGATGTGGAAATGAATACCGTACCGAATGTATCTCGCGCATTGGCAGGTAAGGCGGCTGGATTCCGTGTCAATCAAATCTCGGCTCAACCGGGTGGTGAGGCTAAATTCCGTATTCGTGGCGAAGCTTCTACAGGAGCGGGTAATGACCCCTTGTTTGTTATCGATGGTTTTCCCGTCTCTTCTTCCAGTAGTTTGAATTCGGGCAATGGATATTATGAAGCCGGTAATATTGATAATGTGTTGGAATCATTGAATCCGGATGATATCGAGTCTATTTCGGTATTGAAGGATGCTGCCTCTACGGCCATTTATGGTGCGCGTGCCGGTCATGGGGTTGTCTTGATTACGACGAAGCGTGGTAAGAGCCAGAAGCCCAGAGTGACTTATTCCGGTATGGGTTCTGTACAGGTAGCCCGTTCAAATTATAAGATGCTCGATACCCGTATGTATATGGATATGTACAATAAGCAGATGTATGAGGAATGGTTGAAACTGAACGGAATGGGAATATATGAAGGATATGTGGACAAGCAGGATACTCCGCCCACGCAGTATAAACCGGCTTATAGCAATGATGAGATATTGTTGGCAAACGGTACCGATTGGCTGGATGCGGTGATGCGTAACGGATTTACCCAGCAGCACAATCTTTCCGTTAACGGTGGTACGGAGAAAACTCGTTATCTGGCTTCTATCAACTATATGAACCAGGAAGGTATTGTTAAGAATAATGGGGTAAGCCGTTTCTCTGCCCGTTTGAATTTGGATCAGGAACTCAGCAAATATGTTTCTTTCGGCCTGACAGCTACTTATTCACAGAATAAATATGATAACGTACCTTTGGGAGATAATGCCAATGAATATTCCGGGGTATTGACCGGTGCTATCCAGTCCAATCCTACTATTCCTATCTATGACTCCGAAGGCAATTATTTCATTGACCCGAAACGTCCTTTTGTGGCGAATCCGGTATCCTTGTTGGATATAAAGGATAACACGGTGAAAGACCGGTTGATAGGTTCTGCCTTTGTTTTGGTGAAACCTATTAAGGAATTAGAGTTGAAGATGCAATTGGGAGCCGATCGTAGTTTTCAGAAGCGTTCAAGTTATTTGCCGAAAACCACGTTACAAGGAAAGAATCGGAACGGTAGAGCGGATATTTCTCAAGAAACCAGCACTACTTATTTGATGGAGCTGACAGCTCAATACACAAAGAGTTTTGGCGACCATAATGTAAAGGCTATCGGAGGTTATTCTTTCCAGAAATTCAAGAATGACGGATTGAGTGCGGGAAATGAGGATTTCCTGGTAGACGGATTTGGGTATAACAGTTTGAGTTCGGGTAATTATAAGAAACCTTCTGTGGGTTCATGGGCTTCAATAAACAGTATTGCTTCTTTGTTTGCTCGTGCCAACTATTCCTATAAAGGTAAATATTTGCTGGAAGCTACGGTACGCGCCGATGCCGCTTCCAATTTCGCACCCGAAAACCGTTGGGGATATTTCCCTTCTGTGTCGGCAGGGTGGATGATGAGTGAGGAGAACTTTATGCGAGGCGCTTCCAAGTGGCTGTCTATGTTGAAGTTGAGAGCTTCTTACGGTCAGACTGGTAACTCTAATGTAGGTTATCGTATTTATGATTATTATGAAGTGGGGAGAAGTGCAATTATCGGAGGTGCGGAATCCACCGGTGTATATGCTTCGGATTTGGGAAATAAGAGCTTGACTTGGGAAACAACGACGGAATTTAACGTAGGTGTGGACTTTGGGGTATTCAATAATCGGTTCAAGTTGACAGCCGAATACTTTAAACGTAAGATTACAGATTTGTTAGTAAAGGAAAAATCGTTGCCTTTCTATAATGAAGTTAATAAAATAGCGGGAAATATCGGTTCGACACAGAGCCAGGGGGTGGAAATCACATTGAATACGGTGAATGTCATTACCAAAGATTTTGAATGGGATACCACATTGACCCTCTCACACTATAACGATCGTTGGCTGAAGCGCGACCCGAATTGGAAACCGAGAGCTTATGAAAAAGAAGATGACCCGATACGTGCATGGTGGGAATACGAAGCAATCGGTATCCTGCAACCGGGAGAGAAAGCGCCGGATGCTCAGAAAGACTTGGTTCCGGGAATGATGATATTGAAAGATCGTGACGGTAACGGTGTCCTGGATGATGCGGATAAAGTGTATATGGGTAATGGCGACCCGAAGATTATCTATGGCTTGAACAATTCATTCCGGTATAAGAATTTTGATTTGAACATCTATTTCTATGGTGAAGCGGGCAGAAAGAGAGGAGCCAGTTATTATGAAGGATGGACACGTATGGATAATGGTATCAACGTTTCCACCTATGCGCTGAAAGCATTCAACAGTAACAATCTGACGGCTACCGATCCGACGTACGTCAGAGGTGGTAACGGTTGGGGAGATTACTATGTGAAATCAATCTATTACGTTCGTTGTGGGAATATAACGCTGGGATATAAAATCCCTGTCAGTCAGAAAATAGTGAATAATCTCCGTGTGTATGTAGACGTGAACAATCCGTTTGTGATTACTAACTGGACAGGTCTGGATCCTGAGACGGACAACGGAACCTATGCGTATCCTAATGTGACCTCTTATAATTTTGGTGTATCAATATCTTTCTAATAAGTAATGGACATGAAAAAGACAATTTATGCTGCAATAGCCACTCTCTTGTTCCTCATATCGTCTTGTACGCTGGAACAGGAAGTATATAATAAGATTAACCCGGGAATGTTCCCGAAAAATGCTGAGGACGTAAATGCTTTGGTCAATTCGAGTGCTTACTATGTATTTTCTCCGTGGGGAATTTTTCAAGTAGCGGCAGGGTATGTGACGACTTCGGAAATGGTGACCGACTATGTGGAAAACACTTGGGGGTGGACTACTGTGTATAACTCGTACGAAGCTAACGACTGGCACATTGACGGAGACTACCGCCGTGTGTATGATTACTCCCAATACCTGGCTTCTATGACTCTGACACTGGAACGTATCAAAAATGTGGATATGGATGAAACCCTGAAAGAGCGTTATGCAGCCGAACTGAAATGCGGACGTGGCTTTATGGCTTTTCTGATGTATGATATGTATGGCCCGATACCTGTTGCCGACCTGGAGACTTTACAGAAGCCGGAAGCGGAGATTGTTATTCCCCGTTTGTCCGAAGAAGCCATGCGTGAGTATATTGTTTCCAACTTGAAGGAAGCGGCAGCCATATTACCTTATAAATATGAAGATACGGATTACGGGCGTTTCACAAAAGGGCTTGCCAACACATTGCTGCTGAAGTTTTATATGATGACCAAGCAATGGGATGAAGCTGAGAAGATGGGACGTGAATTAACGAAATCGGAATATGGCTACAAGTTGGTGGACGATTATCACTCGTTATTCTCTCTGTCGGGCGAAAAGAACTCGGAAGTTATATTCTCTTGCATTGCCGAAGCCGGCGTCATGGAGCAGCAGTGGTTTGCACACGTGCTGACATCGGATTATCCGCTTCCTGCCGGAATGTCAGCGACTGCTTGGGGAGGATATAAAATATCCTGGCCTGCCTACGAATCTTTTGACCCGAAAGACAAAAGGCGTGAAAGAATTATAGGAGAATATACCGGTACGGAAGGCGTATATCACAGCCGTGCTACCGACCGTGACGGGGGAACAACAGGGACGCTTTTTTATGGTGCCATTCCGGTGAAATATAAGATAGAAGGAGTAGTGGGCGAGAAGTGTGAAATAGATATGCCAATCTACCGTTATGCCGATGTGTTGACTTTACTATCAGAAGCGATTGTCCGTAACGGAAATAGCATAACTCAGGAAGCGGTAAACTTATTGAACCAGGTTCGTGTCACTCACGGCGGCCTGAAAGCCTATCAATTGAGCGACTTTGCTTCTGTGGATGATTTCCTTGATAAACTGCTGGAAGAGCGCGGACATGAGTTCTATTTTGAAGGTGTGCGCCGGCAGGATTTGATCCGTCATGGAAAATTCATAGAAGCGGCACTTGCCAAAGCCCGATTTGCCGGACAACCGACAGGTAAAATCGAAACGAAGGTGGACGGACAATATAAATATGAGAAATTCCCGTTGCCCACTCATTTGATTACTGAAGGACAAGGCATTATTATTCAGAATCCCGGTTACTAAAAAAACAGATAGTATTATGAAACATTTATTATATAGTCTATTAGGTATTTTGTTACTTGCCGGATGTAAAGAGGACAAGTACAATGTGATTATTCCGATGTCGGATATTTACTTGAGTGCGCCTCAGGATGGAGCGGCTATTGATTTGAATGATTTCTCAATCAATGAGTATGTTTTTTCATGGGAGAAACCTTTGGAAAATGGAGCCAAACTGTTGCTCAGTGCTACCAGAGACTTCAAACTGCCGGTGGTGATTGATGCCGGTAAATCCACTTCTTTTGCTTTGTCTGCATTGAATGCCGATCAGGCTTTTTCTCAACTGGGGATTAAGACAGGTCAGGAAGTGGTGTTATACTGGACGGTGAAAGAAACCGGTAATACCACAGCCGCAGCATCGGATGTGCGTACTGTTCGTGTGATACGTATGGCCAGTAAATTGTTAAAGCCGGAAGATATGTCAGTGGTCGCTTTGGCTGAGGATGCTCCCGAGACGGCTATACAGTTTGAATGGGATACTGAGGAATGGCCGGAGTCAACTTCATATTCGCTCTGTTTCTCACTGGATCCGGAAATGAAGCAAACGGTTGCCGAACAGAGTGTGGGAATCGCGGCAGGTAAATCTTCGTTGACTCATGAAGAGCTGCAGGCAATCCTTGATCAACTTTCTATCAAGCGTTGGACATCCAACTCTGTATACTGGAATGTAAAGGCAGATAACGGGCAGTTGGTATCTCGTTCTTCCGGCGTGTTGAATATGACGGAAATGATGCGTTTTATAGATGTCCGCGGTGATGAGAAAATAACTTATCGTGTGGCTCGCATTTTTTACAATGACGGAACATCATTGGTTTGGTTGGCAGATAATCTGCGGACAACTAAATATCCTGACGGAACGGATATTGAGACTGGCAATTATATGAACACGCCGGCATCTTTGGGAGAAGGTAGAGTGAAGGCTTACGGAGTACATTATCATTATGACATTCGTGACAAGATAGCACCTGAAGGATGGCATTTGCCAACCATACAGGAATATAAGAACTTGTTTGCTGAAGCAGGAACCGCCGAAGGACAGTGGAATGTATTGAAAGATACTGAATATTATGAATCGGTGAAAGGAAAGGCGCATTTGAATGAATGGAAATTCAATTTGACTGCTTCCGGACAATGGAGCGGTACTGCAATCACTAATCATACCGGACAGTATTGTTATCTGTTGGTGACCGATGATATGTCTCATCAATGTATTCTTCACGATGGCGGGGCGACATTGTGGAGTCCCTGGACGACAGGTGCTCCTGCACGTTTTATCTACAATGAAAATTAATCAGGTGAAAATTAAAAGTATATCAATCATGCTAATCAATATAAAGAAAACTATGACTCTGTTATCTACCTTATTATTAGGTGTTATGTGTAGCTTTTGTTCCGATACGATAGATGTGTATGCCGGGCAGTATGGAGAAGAAGGTACAAGTGAACCGGAAACTCCGGAAGTGGTAGGAAACATTGTACCGATTGAGTCACTAAGGAATCCCGATAGGGGATTCCACTTGGAATGTAACTTGCTTGCTGACCAGATGAAAAGTCCGTATAATGATTATGAGGTTTATGCGAATGATTTGTATACAAAGAAAGTTGAGCAATTCGATGCAAAGGACGACAACCTGACTCTTGTACAGCA
Source organism: uncultured Bacteroides sp. (assembly GCF_902491285.1). GTDB lineage: Bacteria > Bacteroidota > Bacteroidia > Bacteroidales > Bacteroidaceae > Bacteroides. The sequence continues at coordinate 19,870 of NZ_CABUHK010000011.1, forward strand.
ATATATTTATCTGACCAAGTGGGTGAGCAAAGACCTGGACGCTGAGGCTTTGGATAATATTCGTAAGATATTCGAGTTGATGAAAGCACAGGGATATAAAGCAATTCTTCGTTTTGCATATAATCATGCCGGACTTAATACTTCCGGTGGTGAATCCAAGCAATGGATTCTCCGGCATATTGAGCAACTGACTCCTTTGTTGAATGAATACATCGGACAAATAGCTGCGATGCAGGTTGGGTTTATCGGTGCTTGGGGAGAGTGGCATACTTCTCCGTTAGTGAACGACCAGAGTGCGAAGAATGCAATTGTCAGTGCTTTATTAAGAGCTTTGCCCGCACCTTATTGTGTAGAAATGCGTTATCCAAATCATAAAAAAGCATTGACACTGGAACAGGAAGAGTATCGCGGACGCATCGGGTATGCGAACGATTATTTTACGGCCGGCGAACATCCTCTGGCACCGGGCAATGACTTTATCCCCAATACAGACGACTATAAGCAAGTAACGGAAGAGGTAAAGGCGAATAATTTCTATATGAGTGGTGAAATCCCTTATAATGAGAATACGGAATGGGGGCTGGCAGAGTTGATAACTCCGATGAAGTCATTGCGTATCTTGCGCGAACACCGTTATTCGGCATTTGATGTGACGCAGAATTATGATTTGAACATCATGAGCTGGAAGCGGGTGAAGTTGAATCCTGCCTTACTGAATGACAATAACATTCTCTTTGATGAGAGTTATTTTAAAGATGCAGACGGAAATGAGGTCGTTCGTTCTTTTTATGATTTTGTACGCGACCATTTGGGATATCGTTTGAATCTGCAGGACGAATCGGCTGTTGAGGCGAAAAGTGGAAATCTGGAATATGACCTGACGATTACTAATACCGGTTTTGCTACGGTGGTTAATCCTAAAGAGGTTTATTTGGTACTTGTTTCCGGTGATGGGCAGGTAGTAAAAGAGATAAAGCTGGATGTCGATCCGAAAAACTGGATTCCTTCCACCAATGAAGAGCCCAATCAGGCTGCGAGGTATTCCATAAAAGGAAGTGTGGCTGCCGGATTGAGCGGAACATACAAGGTCGGAATCTGGATGCCGGAGAAAGTGGCTGATTTGAAATACAATCCGGTTTATGCCGTTAAGTTTGCTCCTACAAACAAACTGGCTCATTGGTATGATGATGCAGGAAAATATGCAGTGAATATTTTCGGTGAGGTTACCTTCTGATGCAGACTGGTGGATGCTCCGGCCGGGAAAAGCCGGTTTTATGGACAGGCCGGAGTATCACAATACTTATGATATATTTGAATGAAGATGAATAAAAATCGAAACGAGGTATTTATTATACTTAACTTAATTGTATCATTTTTGGTTTCAGCCTGTTCTTCCCCCAGAGAACAGGTTAAAATAGAAAATGGTACTTTTAATATCAACGGAAAAGAGGTGCAATTGATTTGTGGAGAAATGCACTATCCCCGTATTCCGCACGAGTATTGGCGTGACCGTCTCCGTAGGGCGCGTGCGATGGGATTGAACACTGTCTCTGCTTACGTATTCTGGAACTTTCACGAGCGGCAGCCGGGCGAGTTTGATTTCAGCGGACAGGCGGATATTGCCGGATTTGTCCGTACGGCACAGGAAGAAGGACTGTATGTCATTCTTCGTCCCGGACCGTATGTATGTGCGGAATGGGATTTCGGCGGATATCCTTCATGGCTATTGAAGGAAAAAGACATGACCTACCGTAGCAAAGACCCGCGTTTCCTGTCCTATTGCGAACGATATATCAAGGAACTCGGCAAGCAATTATCTCCCTTGACTATCAACAATGGCGGTAACATTATCATGGTGCAAGTGGAAAATGAGTACGGCTCGTATGCGGCGGATAAAGAGTATCTCGCCGCTATTCGTGATATGATAAAAGAGGCGGGCTTTAATGTTCCGTTGTTCACCTGTGACGGTGGCGGACAAGTAGAAGCCGGACATATTGACGGTGCATTGCCCACACTAAATGGTGTATTCGGTGAAGATATTTTCAAAGTGGTGGATAAGTATCATCTGGGCGGCCCTTACTTTGTGGCAGAATTCTATCCTGCCTGGTTTGACGAGTGGGGAAAGCGTCATTCGTCTGTCGCTTATGAGCGTCCTGCCGAACAATTGGACTGGATGCTGAGCCACGGAGTATCTGTCAGTATGTATATGTTCCATGGCGGAACAAATTTCTGGTACACGAATGGAGCCAATACCGGCGGCGGTTATCAGCCCCAGCCGACAAGTTATGACTATGACGCACCTTTGGGCGAGTGGGGAAATTGTTATCCCAAATACCATGCATTCAGAGAAGTGATTCAGAAATACCTGCCTGAAGGGACTGTATTGCCGGAAGTGCCTGCCGATAATCCGACCACCACTTTCGCTACAGTCGAATTAAAGGAAAGTGCCCCTTTGGGTGCCGCTTTTCATCAGACTACACAATCGGAAGAGATACTGTCAATGGAGGATGTAGGCGTTGATTTTGGATATATTCATTATCAGACAACCATTCCAAAAGCAGGAAAGCAAAAACTTGTCATACAGGATTTGCGCGACTATGCCGTGATTCTGATAGATGGCAAACAAGTGGCTAGCCTGGATCGCCGTTACAATCAGAATAGCGTGACATTGAATGTACAGAAAGCACCCGCTACGTTGGAGATTCTGGTTGAAAACACCGGGCGTGTGAATTACGGCCCCGATATACTGTTCAATCGAAAAGGTATCACCAACCAGGTTCTGTGGGGCGATGAGAAATTGGCCGGATGGTCTGTTACTCCCTTACCTTTATATAAAGAGAAAGTTTCGGAGATAAAATTTGGTGAGACTATCAAAGGAGTTCCCGCTTTCCATAAAGGGACATTTACGGTTCAGCAGAAAGGTGACTGTTTTGTCGATATGAGCCAATGGGGAAAAGGGGCTGTGTGGGTAAATGGGAAATCACTCGGACGTTTTTGGAACATCGGCCCTCAGCAAACGCTTTATCTGCCCGCTCCATGGTTGAAAGAAGGAGAGAACGAAATTATTGTCTTTGAAATGGAAGATACGGGCAATCGCGCTTTGCGCGGATTGGATCGGCCTGTTCTGGATAGCCTGGGTAGGGATAAAAACTATCAGAAAGGACAACACCGTGCAATAATGGGCACCCCGATTCTAGAAGACGGTGACATCGTGTTGAAGACCGCTTTGCAAGAAACCAATGAATGGCAGCCATTCGACTTCCCTGTTGCAACTACCCTCCGTCACTTCTGCATCGAGACTCTTACTTCCTACACAGAAGATAATCAGGCCTGTATTTCGGAAGTGGAGCTGCTGGACGATAAGGGGCGGACGATTGATAAGAAAAAATGGGAGATTGTTTATGTGAGCAGCGAGCTGGTTGATAAGAACTTGGGAATAGGAGAGAATCTATTTGACGGAGATATTTCTTCTTTCTGGCATACGGATGCGGATACCGGTTCCCATCATCCTCACCGGATTATCATTGATATGAAGGAAATATATAAAGTTTCTGCTATCCGCTTTAAAGTTCGTAAGGGTTCGTTCTTATCCGGAAAGGTGAAAGACGTAAATATATATGGTCGTCCGCAATTCTTCTTGTTTCATTGATTAAAACGTGATTAATTGAAAAATAGTTGACTCTTATTTATTATATTTGGAGAATCTAAAAAATAAACTACTATGTATATGCGTTTTGTGTTGACTTTATTACTCGGGACTATATGGCTATGTAGCTGTCAGTCAGAGAAACTGTCGGTCAATTCTTTGGCTGGGCGTGTGACGGAAGGTACTTCGGACGGTCGGATTCTTTTCCGGATTATTGCTGACGGAAGCAACCCGGCAAAGGATTACTTTGAAATATCTTCGGAGAACGGTAAAGTTCTGATAACCGGAAATTCCGATTTATCATTGGCCACCGGGCTGAACTGGTATCTGAAATATGTGGCCGGTATCCATCTTTCTTGGAATAATCCGTCTCAGAAATTGCCGGAAGTATTGCCGCTTCCTGAAGAGAAAATACGTCAGGAGACGGCTATGAAGAACCGTTACTACCTGAACTATTGTACCTATTCCTACTCTATGGCTTTCTGGGATTGGGAGCGCTGGGAGAAGGAGATAGACTGGATGGCATTGCACGGCATTAATATGCCTTTGAGCATTACAGGAATGGAAGTTGTATGGTACAATCTGTTGAAACGTGTCGGATATACAACAGAGGAAATCAATGAGTTTATTTCCGGTCCGGCTTTTATGGCTTGGTGGCAGATGAATAATCTGGAAGGATGGGGCGGGCCGAACCCCGATAGTTGGTATCAGCAGCAAGAAGCACTTCAAAAGAAGATAGTATCCCGTATGCGGGAGCTGGGTATTGAGCCCGTATTTCCAGGTTATGCAGGGATGGTTCCCCGTAATATAGGCGAGAAACTGGGGTATCAGATTGCTGACCCCGGCAAATGGTGCGGCTTCCCGCGTCCGGCTTTCCTCTCTTCGGAAGACGAGCATTTCGATTCCTTTGCAGCGATGTACTATGAAGAATTGGAGAAACTTTACGGAAAAGCTAAATATTACAGTATGGATCCTTTTCACGAAGGCGGAAATACGGAAGGAGTGGACTTGGCAAAAGCTGGGGCTTCCATAATGAAAGCTATGAAGAAAGCAAATCCGGAATCAGTTTGGGTGATTCAGGCATGGCAGGCAAATCCGCGTCCGGCTATGGTTGATGCGTTGGATGCCGGGGATATGCTGGTACTGGATTTATATAGCGAGAGACTTCCCCAGTGGGGTGATCCGGATTCAATGTGGTATCGTGAAAAAGGTTTTGGCAAACATGACTGGCTTTATTGTATGTTGCTCAATTTCGGTGGTAATGTCGGTCTGCACGGGCGGATGAATCAGTTGGTGAACGGATATTATGATGCGTGTGCACATACAAATGGGAAAACATTGCGTGGAGTAGGGGCTACTCCCGAGGGTATTGAGAATAATCCGGTGATGTTCGAATTGTTGTATGAGTTGCCGTGGCGTGCCGGACGTTTTTCACCGGACGCGTGGCTGCAAGGATATCTGAAGGCCCGTTATGGTGGTGAATTATCACCGGAAGTTCTGGAAGCATGGAGAGCGTTGGAGCATACGGTTTATAATGCTCCTAAAAACTATCAGGGTGAAGGAACGGTAGAGTCCTTGTTGTGTGCCCGTCCGGGATTTCATTTGGACAGGACATCGACATGGGGATATGCCAAACTGTTCTACTCGCCTGATTCTACATCAAAAGCTGCCGGTATGCTGCTTTCTGTTGCCGGACAGTACAAGGGGAATAATAACTTTGAATATGATTTGGTGGATATAGTGCGTCAGAGTAATGCTGATAAAGGTAATGTATTGCTCGAAGAGATATCTCAGAGTTATGACCGGAAAGACAAAGGGAATTTCCGGAAGCAGACACGGCAGTTCCTTGACCTCATTCTCTCGCAAGACAGTTTACTGTCTACCCGGAAAGAGTTTTCCGTTTCTTCCTGGCTGACTGCCGCACGTTCTCTAGGGACTACTGACGAAGAAAAGAAACTCTACGAATGGAATGCGTCTGCATTAATCACTGTCTGGGGTGATAGCATTGCTGCCAATCAGGGAGGCTTGCATGATTATTCTCATCGTGAATGGAGCGGTCTTCTGAAAGATTTGTATTATCCGCGTTGGAAGGCTTTCTTTGAGCAGAAACAGCAGGAATTGGACGGCAAGTCTGTTGGTGAGGCGGTTAATTTCTATGAAATGGAAAAAGCCTGGGCAGAGAAATCGCATGGATATTAATCTAAAAGTATAAGATAGTAGCGATTCTTTTCTTGTACTTTTAGCGAGGGTTCATCGGGTTCACCCTGTTGCTGGAACCCTGATGGATAAAGCGATAGCGGGTGAAAGAGAGAGGAAAAATCCGGTTGGAACCGTTCTTCATTCTTTCACCTTTGTTTTTTCGATATGCTATGAGCTAATTCAATTATGCTATAAGCTAAAAGAAATATGCTATAACCAAAAAGAAATTAGGTAATGGCAAATAATCTGTCAATCAATATGTTAATAGTAGAGTTGTCAAGTGTTAATAGCTTAATTATCAGGTAGTACTACTTGATATGTTGGGTATATATAGCTGACGTGTTGGATCTATATGCCCAACGTGTCAGCTATATATATCCAACATATTGGATCTATATGTCCAATAGACACTGCAAGCGAAACGATAATGAAGGTGAAAGCGATGAAAGGTAATTTCTCTTTGTCTTTTTTCCTTGCTTTCACCCGCTATGGCTTTATTCATCGGGTATTTAGCAATAAAGTGAAACCGGTGAACCTCCGGTTAAGCGCATAGAGGACTTTCTGCCGACAAGCCACAATATTATTGCCGTATATGATTTATTGCCGTATATGAGATTTTACTTTTCCAGCAACTCTTTCAGGAAATCATCCAACTCCTTATCCAGTCCTTTCAGCAGCTCGTCATTCACCAATATCGTATCATCATCTACCAGCAGCAATTCCGTCACCGTTTCCTTATCTTCGTCCACCAATACGAACGAGTAAGGTTTCAGGATAGTCACCTTGTCAAAGTCGCCTGCATCTTTCATTCTGCAGAGGATGGTACGTAGGGAAGGTTCCACGTTTTCCAGAAAATCATCACCGTCATACGTAGCCCATTCTTCTATCATGATGTTTGCCAACTCTTCATCATCATCGTTGTAAATAGTAAGTTGTCCCGAAGTCTGATCCGGTTGGAGATGAATGTCGGTAACGGTCGTTTGCTCGCAGTTACATGTATAGTTAGCGACTGCCTTTTGGATAGCCGCTTCGATAATAGATAGTGATTGTTGGCTCAATTTCATGGGTTCCTTCTTTTTGTTAGTTCAAAGGTATAAAAAAAATAAGATTTGATATACGATTTTCTTAAAAATCGTCATTAAATCGACTCATTTGCATCTTTAACTTAGGTAATTGGCTGTTTCTCTCCTTCAACTCCGCCAGATACAGGCTGGTGAGATAATAATTCGGCACATCGTCAATGGTGGCATGCATATTTTCCGATACATTCTTTTTCTCAATTTTCTTGGCTAGCTGCTGAGCTTTTTCAGCCCATTCCACTGCTTGTGCCAAACTGTCTTTCATCTCATAGTAAACCGCGATATTGAGGGCAGCCTGCATCTTCTTCTTTTCGCTCTTTGTTCCTTCGAAAGCCTGATGCCAAAGTTCATACGCGTTGTCCCATGAATTTTCGCGTACATAAACGGCGGCGTCCCGCATCGGTACCGAACCGCCGGTATAAAGATACCGTGTTCCTTTTTTCCACACCGGAACAATATACTTCACCGGAATCGTTCCTGCAAATTCGGCAGCTTCCTGCAACATCTTCCTGTCGGGAATCATATGCGTAGCAGCTTCTATGGCCGAAGCACCGAATTCTTCCCAAAAGATGCTGTCGTTAGGGTGAAGCGTAGTCATCGGTCTGCTCCGTTCGGGTAGATAAATTCTGACTGTAGGGTATGCCTTGACGTCCACAGCTCCTTGGAAGCAGTTGAACTCATCCAGGTAACGGACAGTCTTTGTCGCTTTGAGTTGCAGATTTTCTACGGCAATGATTAAATCCACTCCTAAATCCGAAGCCAATTTGTGTACTTCTTCTTGACTCAGCGTGCTTTCACGCGGCAACTTATCATTTGCCCGCAAAGCGGAATCGCAAATCACCACTTCGTCAAAGTAGTTCTGATGCGCAATCTCTTCGGCCAGTGCCTCTGTTGCCACTTTAGTGTCTCCATTCACGTAAGCCGTTGCACGACTTACTATCGGTGAGTTCTCTTTGATTTTTTCAGTTTGTGCCATCAGTTTGTTATCCGGCGTATTGCTGGTATTATTTACGATGGCAACTTTCCGAAGTTGGGGAGGGAAGCTAAGGTCGGCAGCTTGCAGGTAATCAATGGAAATCTGCTCCAGGCTTTGGCAGCTACTCAATGCCAGCAGGAACAAAGAAACGAAAGCCAGTGAATAAGATTTTGCCATAGTTTTGTTCTATTTAGTAATTTGACAAAAGTACTATTTTGAAAGAATAAAAGAAAGTCTCAAACAGTTTTTAACCGTTTGAGACTTTCTTTATAAATATGATGATAGAGAATCGAGATTAAAAATACAGAATCCTACGCAAAGAAAACATTCGTTTCCTGACTCTCAACTCTCCATTCTCAGCTCCTAACTTATTTAAGCGTTTTTACCGTGACAGTTTTTATACTTCTTACCGCTTCCGCATGGGCAGGGATCATTACGTCCCACAGTCTTTTCTGCACGGATTGGTTCACGTTTCTGCTGTTCACGAGTATCCTGGTTGGCAGCAGCCTGCTGATTCGGATCAGTCAACTCTTGTTTGTTTTCACGATACTTGCTCATGTCCTGGCGTTGCTCGGGAGCAGCCTGACGTACTTCTACACGGCGGGCAGCTTGTTCGTCCGGAGCTTCCTGCACAGGGATTTGTCCGCGCATCAGGATAGCTACCGTCTGGTTATTAATCTTGTTGACCATTGCGTCAAACAAAGTAACGGACTCCAGTTTGTAAATCAACAGCGGGTCTTTCTGCTCGTAGCTTGCATTCTGTACAGAATGTTTCAGTTCGTCCAGCTCGCGCAGGTTCTCTTTCCATGCTTCGTCGATAACGTGAAGCAGGATTGACTTCTCGAATGCTTTTACCACCTCTTTGGATTCTGATTCGTAAGCCGCTTTCAGGTTGCAGGAGATGTTATACATACGTTTGCCGTCCGTGATAGGAATCAAGATGTTCTCGTACATATGTCCCTGGTTCTCATATACCTGTTTGATGACCGGATTGGCAATCTGAGCCAGACGTTCAGTCTTGCGCTTGAAGTTCTCCATCGCAATGTTGAAAGTCTTTTCAGCCAACTTATCCTTCTTCTCGTTGCGGAATTCCTCTTCGGTGAACGGAGTTTCCATAGCCAACGTCTGAAGCAGTTCCATTTGGCAGCCTTCAAAATCATTGTTTTCGATGGCGTTTGCGCAACGGTCCCAAATCATATTCACGATATCCATACCGATACGTTCACCCATCAATGCGTGGCGGCGTTTTGTATAAACAACCGTACGTTGTTTGTTCATTACGTCGTCATATTCCAACAGACGTTTACGGATACCGAAGTTGTTTTCTTCCACTTTCTTTTGGGCACGTTCGATGGAGTTGGAAATCATCTTGTGCTCAATCATTTCGCCTTCCTGGAAACCGAGCTTGTCCATTACGCTTGCGATACGGTCGGAAGAGAACAGACGCATCAAGTCATCTTCCAGTGACACGAAGAATACGGAAGAACCCGGGTCGCCCTGACGTCCTGCACGACCACGCAACTGGCGGTCTACACGACGGGATTCGTGGCGTTCCGTACCGATGATTGCCAAACCGCCCGCAGCTTTCACTTCCGGACTCAGCTTGATGTCGGTACCACGACCTGCCATGTTGGTAGCGATTGTCACCGCGCAACTGAAACCGGCTTTCGCTACAATCTCAGCTTCTTTCTGGTGCAACTTCGCATTCAATACGCTGTGTTCAATCTTGCGCATGGTAAGCATCTTGCTCAGCATTTCGGAGATTTCTACCGAAGTAGTACCTACCAGTACCGGGCGTCCTGCCTGAACCAATCGTTCGATTTCTTCGATTACAGCTTTATATTTTTCGCGTTTGGTCTTGTAAACGCGGTCATTCATATCCTTACGGGCAATCGGACGGTTGGTCGGGATAACGACTACATCCAGTTTGTAGATGTCCCAAAGTTCGCCTGCTTCCGTTTCGGCAGTACCGGTCATACCGGACAGCTTGTGATACATACGGAAGTAGTTCTGTAAAGTAATCGTAGCGAAAGTCTGCGTAGCGGCTTCTACTTTCACACGTTCCTTGGCTTCAATAGCCTGGTGCAATCCATCGGAGTAGCGGCGGCCTTCCATGATACGGCCGGTCTGCTCGTCCACAATCTTCACTTGTCCGTCGATAACTACGTATTCGTCATCCTTCTCGAACATGGTGTATGCCTTCAATAACTGGTTGATGGTATGTACGCGTTCCGATTTAATGGCGTAGTTAGTCAGCAATTCATCTTTCTTCTGAAGTTTTTCTTCGTTGGTCAGGTTCGGTACATTTTCCAGTTCCGAGAGTTGTCCGGCGATGTCGGGAAGAACGAACAAAGTAGGATCTTCAGAATTACCGGTAATCAAGTCCACACCTTTATCTGTCAGGTCTACACTGTTCAGCTTTTCGTCAATTACGAAATACAACGGGTCAGTAACCTCGTGCATACGCTTGTTGTTCTGCTCCATGTAGATTTCTTCCGTCTTGAGCATACCGGCTTTGATACCCTGCTCACTGAGGAACTTAATCAAAGCCTTGTTCTTCGGCAGACACTTGTGGCTGCGATACAACGCAAGGAATCCTTCTTCCACCTCTTTCTTGTCATTCGATGCGATAAGTTTCTTGGCTTCGGACAGGTATTTGGTTGCCAGTACTTTCTGTGCTTCTACCAGGCGTTCTACCAATGGGCGGAGTTGCTCGAACAACTGGTCGTCACCCTTCGGTACAGGGCCGGAGATAATCAACGGAGTACGGGCATCGTCAATCAAAACGGAGTCAACCTCATCGACAATGGCATAGTTGTGCGGACGTTGCACCAGGTCTTTCGGGCTGATAGCCATATTATCACGCAGGTAGTCGAAACCGAATTCGTTGTTCGTACCGAACGTGATGTCAGCCATATATGCCTGGCGGCGTGCATCGGAGTTCGGTTGGTGTTTGTCGATACAGTCCACACTCAGACCGTGGAACATATAAAGAGGTCCCATCCATTCGGAGTCACGTTTTGCCAGATAATCATTCACAGTCACCACGTGCACACCGTTTCCGGTCAATGCGTTCAGGAATACCGGGAGAGTGGCTACCAGGGTTTTACCTTCACCGGTTGCCATTTCTGCGATTTTACCTTTATGCAGAACGACACCACCGAACAACTGAACGTCGTAGTGAACCATGTTCCATACCGTGTCGTTTCCACCGGCCATCCAGTGATTCTGATAAATCGCCTTATCGCCTTCGATGCGTACAAAATCCTTTGTAGCAGCAAGCTGACGGTCGAAATCGGTAGCGGTCACTACTATTTCTTCATTTTCAGCAAAACGTTTGGCGGTAGCTTTGACAATAGAGAAAGCAACGGGCAGAACTTCGTCCAGTGCCTTTTCATATTTTTCCAGAATTTCTTTTTCCGTCTTGTCTATTTGTGCAAAGACTTCTTCGCGGTCTTCCAGTTCGATACTTTCGACACTTGCTTTCAACTCTTCTACTTTCGCACGTTCGGCAGTAGCCGATTCATAGATGTATTTTTTGATTTCTTCCGTTTTTGCACGGAGTGCATCGTTGTCTAGTTTCTCAACCTCAGGGTAAGCAGCTTTGATTTTCTCTACCCAGGGCTTGATTTCTTTCATGTCTCGCGTGGATTTGTTTCCGAAAATCGAGCTTAAAAATTCATTAAATCCCATTTGTATAAGTATGTTTATTATTTATCTATTTAAAATTTCTTGCGCAAAGTTACATTAAAATGCTGATTTATTAATGTTTTGCACCCTGTTTTTATGAGTAAACTTTTACCGTAAGTCGGTAATGGGTGCGGCAGAACAGGCATTGGGAGCCCGGATGCGCATGAAATGTGCCAGTGTAGGCGCAATATGTTCGATAGTTACAGGAGTCTGTATGATAGCCGGCTTCACCGAGTGACCGATGAAAATCAGCGGTGAAGGAATAAACGAATGACGTACTACTTTACTTTCGCTGCTGTTTTCGTCCACCATAGTCCATCCGGGAAGGACGTCGATTACCAGGTCGCCCGAACGTTTGCGATGGTATCCGTTACGTATCTTATGAATCTCCGGAGTCCATGAACCCAGTAAAAGCCTGTTGGCGGAATATGCTTCGTTCACTCCGCTGAATTGCATGAGGAATTCGGCGGATTTCTCTTGTACCTCCGTCAAGTTCAGTTGCTTTTGTTCCAGCAACTTATGGTTCAGGTAAATCTGCTGGTTATGATGCGTTTCCACGTATTTGCCTTCACCGTAGGTAGCCATCAGATACATATTCAGCAAAGCTGCGCAACGGTTGAGGTAAAATTCTCCGCCGGGAATCTTATAAAGTCCCGAATCGGCTGATTCGCTGTCCGTATATCCGGTGGAAGTGATGAAAATAAGTACATTCTGCAGACCTACTTTCTTGTCAAGCAACTCAAGTAAGTTGGCTATACTGCGGTCGAGACGTACATAGGTGTCCTGCATTTCCATGGCACATTCCTGTACGGATTTATGCGCATAGTTTCCGGCGTAGTAAGTGAGTGCCAATAAGTCAGTAATGTCATCCATGCCGATCGAACTTTTGTTCAGTGCTTCTTCGGCAAGAGCGTTTACTTCATCGTTCACAAAAGGGCTGGTGATGAAACGCCGGTACTTATTGTTACGGTCATCGTCAAATTTATATTTGAAAACCATGTCCCGCCAATCTGGCAGAAAAGTGTACATTCCACGTGGGAAAACAGGTTCCCAAGTAATGTTTGCAATACGGAAATCAATGGCTTGGCGGTCATTGTACTGGCTTGCCCACCAGGGAAATTCTCCGTAATAAGTGGTTCCGCTCCATTTTCCTGTGTTGGGATTAATCCAGAAAGCACCGTTCCCGGCATGTCCGGCAGCAAAAATCGCTGCGTCACATTTGGGAGCGATGGCATATACGAGCCCTTTGCCCTGAGTCGCAATTTTGAGCTCGTCGGCAATGGTGGAAGTCAGTAATTTGGCGGGTGAGCAGGTCTGGTCTGTATAATAACCCATAAATGCTGTGTCGTCCGTGCTGTTGACGGGGCGTAGGGTAGATACGTCCATCCATCGTTTGGAGATGATTCCGTTCATGGAAGGAGTCGTGCCGCTGTAAATGGCGGCTATGGCCGAAGAACGGTCTACACCGCTGAAAGTATATTGGGCGTTACAGAACACTCTTCCCTCTTTCCAGAGACGCTTGAAGCCTTTTTCGCCGTAGAGTGACGAAAATGCTTCCAGATAGTCCGTACGCAGTTGGTCAATCGTCAATCCTACCACAAGTTTAGGGGCAGTAGGAAGCGACTGAGCTTGTAGCCCTGTGAAGGTGAGTACGGTGATAAGGGAAGTCAGTAGTCCTTTCATTATTTCTTTTTAGATGTCACTATTAAGTTGCTCGCTGAACGTATCAGCAAACAGAGTGCCAAAGGTACAACAGCAAAGTCAAATCTTTGCGGAATTAGTGGAAAAAGCACTATAAAAAGTGTTAAAACGGCTAGATTCAAGGTCAAATACCAGCATTTCTTCCTTTTTCGGACACAATAAATGATGTATGGCAGGAAAAAAAGTTGCCCCGGATGGAACACCAGCAACAAGAAATTGGAGCTGACAGCCGGATGTTCGGAGAAGAGGGCAAGAAAAGCAAGGACGCATCCCACGATACCTGCCGCACCGAAGAGGAACAGGTCGATTCCCCATAATCCGGTTCTCCGCCGGATGCCGTAGATGGTAGCACCGGCCGTTAGTATAAATAATAGTAACGCGCATTGTAGCGGAGTGGGTATCCAACTGCTTTCATCCGGTTCGGGAGTCGCGTCTACCACCAGTTCGGCGGCTTCAGCGAGCGGACGTTGGATGGAGTCGTTCTTAATTTGTGCACCGGCAAAAGCGTCCATCAGATAGAAAGGTGCAAACATCATCTGTCGTTGCGTGATAGGTTGGTCTGCTTCGCTTCCGATACATAAATCAATGCCGAAACGTGCCCACGGATGCCCTTTGCAATATTGATGTACAATGTCGCGGAAAGAACGTGAGCCATCCTGTGGCTCTGCGGGATAAATCACTTTTCCTGCAATGCTTTCTTCTATCTTGTCGCGAGGGCGGGTCGCACAATTATCGTAAAAGAAATTATAACGGTACACCTGGTTTTCAGGACGGTAATTGTCTTGCAGCAATCGGATTAATTTGATTTTCTCTTCATTGGTCATGTTCAAAGTTTGCTGCCATACGCTGCGATTAAAGAATGCGTATTCTCCTGCAAAATGGGGGTAGTCGACAACTCCTAATCGGTAGTCTGTTTCTCCAAGAGAGAAGCGGAGTTCGAAATTAGGGATGTCGAAACTGAATAATCCGTAATTGAATACGACATCAATCCCTTGTGAGGGGTTTTCGTAACGGATAGCGGTGTGCCCGAATAGGGTGTATATTATTTCACCGGGTGCACAAGTCAGCAGGCTGAGACGGATGGAGTCATTGCTATTGGCAGTTGTTTGTCCGAAGGGCAGAAGCAACAGAAAAAGAGAGAAGATAGAATATAAAAAAGACCGTTTCATCAGTAGGCTTGTTTTATTTTTGCGGCGAATATACAAAGAATTGTTGGAATCGGAAAACAGAGCGTCTGTTTTATCTGGATAGTTTTTTTGTTTGGCTGAAAAATCTAAAATGAAAAACAAGATAATTCCTTCTATATGCTTTAATTTCTCTTTTTTTACTTTACCTTTGCGCCCGCTAAAGATGAAAATGCATTGAATTTAATTATCGACATAGGGAATACAATGGCAAAAGTCGCCCTCTTCAATAATGGGGAGATGGTGGAAGTGTTGGCCGAATCCAATCAATCGTTGGGCTGTTTGCAAACTCTTTGCTCCAAATATCCGATAGAGCAGGGGATTGTGGCTACTGTCATTGATTTGAATGAGCGGATACTTGCAGAGTTGGCTGTTTTGTCGTTTCCTTTGCTATGGCTCAATCACAAAACACCTTTGCCGGTGGTCAATTTGTACGAAACTCCCGAAACGCTGGGGTATGACCGGATGGCTGCTGTGGTAGGTGCCAATGAACAGTTTCCCCATAATGATATATTAGTTATTGATGCAGGGACGTGCATTACTTACGAATTTATTGACTCGAAGGGGCAGTATCATGGTGGTAATATTTCTCCCGGCATGCAGATGCGCTTCAAGGCACTTCATCAGTTTACCGGACGCTTGCCTATGGTGGATGCCAACGGACGTCAACTTCCGATGGGGCGGGATACCGAAACTGCTATACGTGCCGGAGTCTTGAAAGGCATGGAATTCGAAATTTCAGGTTATATTCAGTCTATGAAGCATAAATATCCTGAACTTTTGGTTTTTTTAACGGGCGGAGATGATTTTTCTTTTGATACGAACGTAAAAAGTGTCATCTTTGCAGATAGATTTTTAGTGTTGAAAGGATTAAATAGAATTTTAAACTATAATAATGGTAGGATTTAAACACACACTATGTGCGCTTTTGCTCACGATGGTTACCGGAGTGGCAATCGCTCAAAATAATACAAACTCTCCTTATACACGATATGGCTATGGCGACTTGTCCGATCAGAGTTTCGGAAATAGCAAGGCGATGGGGGGGATTGCTTTCGGACTCCGGGATGGAGCACAGATCAATCCGTTGAACCCTGCTTCGTATACAGCCATTGATTCGTTGACTTTCCTTTTTGAAGGAGGGGTCAGTCTGCAAAATATGAATGTTAGTGGTGGCGGTGTGAAGCTGAATGCTAAGAACTCCAGTTTCGACTATTTGGCAATGCAGTTCCGTTTGCATCCCAGGATAGGGATGAGTGTAGGGTTGTTGCCGTTTTCTAATGTGGGATATAGCGTATCAGACGCTCAGACGTCGACCGACCAGAAAACAGGCAATGTGTTGAATTACACCCGAAGTTTTACCGGAGATGGTGGATTACATCAGCTTTACGGGGGAATAGGTGTGAAAGTGCTTAAAAACCTTTCAGTGGGTGTGAACGCTTCTTATTTTTGGGGTGATATAACACGTACGCGAACTGTAATTTATCCTGAGACAACTAGTTCTAGCTCTTATATACAACAGGTGGGAGTTTCTGTCTCGGATTACAAACTGGATTTCGGGGCACAATATACGCTGGATTTGGGTAAAAAACATTCAGTGACAATCGGAGCAGTTTTTTCTCCAAAGCATAAACTGAATAATGACTATACAGTGACAACTCAGGCTAGTGCGACCAGCAGTGATAATTTGGATGCTACGTTGGAACTTCCGAATATCTTTGGAGGAGGATTCACGTACAATTATGACAAACGCTTGACAGTCGGTATGGATTATAGTTTGCAGCAATGGTCTAAGGCTAAATTCGGTGTAGCTGCAACGGATGATGCCATGCGTCAGGAATTTGATGAAACTTATGCCTATTGCGATCGTCATAAAATATCAGTGGGAGCGGAATACATTCCTAATTTGATAGGACGTTCTTACCTGTCCCACATCAAATATCGTTTGGGAGCTTATTATACGACTCCGTATTATAAGATCGACGGCAAAAAGGCTGCCCGTGAATATGGTGTAACTGCCGGTTTCGGTTTGCCTGTACCTCGTTCACGTTCTATCCTCAGTGTCAGCGGACAGTTTGTCCATGTCAGTGGTCAGGAAGCTGCTTTTGTGAACGAGAATATCTTCCGTGTGAGTATCGGATTGACGTTCAATGAACGTTGGTTCTTCAAACGCAGGGTAGAATAATTGAGTTGAAATAACGTGAGAGAGAATAGACGACTTTATAATAACAACTAAAATTTAAATACAATGAAGATTAAAACGCTTGTGGCTATGTTGGTCCTTTCAGCAGGGGCAACCACTGCAATAGCACAGGATGCGTCTAACTGTAATTCGAACAGTAGTATTTCGCATGAAGCTGTGCGTGCAGGTAATTTTAAAGATGCGTATACTCCTTGGAAAGCTGTGTTGGAAAACTGTCCTACACTCCGTTTCTATACCTTTACCGACGGATATAAAATTCTGAAAGGCTTGATGGCACAAATCAAGGACAAGAATAATCCGGAATACCAGAAATATTTCAATGAATTGATGAATACGCACGATTTGCGTATTAAATACACGCCTGATTTCTTGGCTAAAGGTACAAAAGTATCTTCTGCTGACGAAGCATTGGGTATCAAAGCTGTAGACTATATCGCTTTGGCTCCGAAAATTGATGTTAATCAGGCTTATCAATGGTTGAGCCAGTCGGTTAATGCAGTGAAGGCCGAATCGGCTGCTGCTACTTTGTTCTATTTCTTGCAAATGTCATTGGATAAACTGAAAGCGGATCCTAGCCATAAGGAGCAATTTATCCAGGATTATCTGGCTGCCTCCGAATATGCTGATACTGGTATTGCTGCTGAAACTAATGAGGCAAAGAAGAAAAACTTGCAAGGTATCAAAGATAACCTGGTTGCTTTGTTCGTAAACAGTGGTACTGCTGACTGCGAATCATTGCAAGGCATTTATGGTCCGAAAGTGGAAGCTAATCAGACAGACTTGGAATACTTGAAGAAAGTAATCGATATCATGAAGATGATGAAGTGTACTGAAAGCGAAGCTTACCAGCAGGCAGCTTATTATTCATACAAGATAGAACCGACTGCAGAAGCTGCTACGGGATGTGCTTACCAGGCATTCAAGAAAGGTGATATCGATGGTGCTGTGAAGTTCTTTGATGAAGCTATCAATTTGGAGACTGAAAATGCGACGAAAGCTGAAAAAGCATATGCTGCTGCTGCCGTATTGGCTTCTGCCAAGAAACTTTCTCAAGCTAGAGCTTATTGTCAGAAAGCTATCAGTTTCAACGAAAATTACGGTGCTCCTTATATCCTGATTGCTAATCTTTATGCAATGAGTCCTAACTGGAGTGATGAAAACGCTTTGAATAAATGTACCTATTTTGCAGTAATCGACAAATTGCAACGTGCAAAACAAGTAGACCCAAGTGTAGCTGAAGAAGCAAACAAGTTAATTGGCAGATATTCTGCTCATACTCCGCAGGCTAAGGATCTCTTTATGTTAGGTTACAAGCAAGGCGACCGCATTACTATCGGCGGTTGGATCGGAGAGACTACAACGATTAGATAAATATATGTTGCGAAAACGAAGTAAACGTTTGTTGCATAAAAGCATGAGCATAACAATTGTCCTTGGGACAATTGTTATGCTTCTTTTATTTCCTTCATGCGGCGGTAAGACGAAAGCAGTGGGTGAGGCTATCACCGAACGCGATTCTCTTCCGATGATGAGTACGTTGGGAGTCACTACTCTTATATCCGATTCGGGCGTGACACGTTACAGGGTGAATACGGAGGAGTGGCAGGTTTATGACCGTAAGAAACCTTCTTATTGGGCCTTTGAAAAAGGAGTATACCTCGAACAGTTCGACTCGATCTTTCATGTAGAAGCCAGTATCAAAGCGGATACTGCCTATTACTATGACAAAGAAAGGCTTTGGAAGTTGATGGGGAATGTAGATATACAAAACCGGAAAGGGGAACGTTTTAATACGGAACTGCTATACTGGAACGAAGCCACTCAAAAAGTATATTCCGACAAGTTCATACGTATCCAGCAACCGGACAGGATTATCACCGGGCAAGGGTTCGACTCCAACCAACAAATGACTGTTTATACCATTCGTAATATAGAAGGTATTTTCTATGTGGACGATGAAGCGGGTGGCCCTCCCCAACCGGAAACAAAAGCACTGCCGGATTCTGTGAATAAAGATGCTGCGAAATAGGCGAAGTAATATCAATTGTACCTCGTGAATCGTCTAATCGTAAATCAAAACTTATGAATATTTATATCTCTCTAATAATCACCATGGTCTTCTCCGCTTTCTTCTCAGGAATGGAGATAGCTTTTGTTTCGGTAGACAAACTGCGTTTTGAAATGGAACGAAAGGGCGGAGTAACGTCCCGTATCCTTTCTATCTTCTTCAAGAATCCGAATGAATTTATCTCTACCATGTTGGTGGGGAACAATATCGCATTGGTTATCTACGGTATCCTGATGGCGCAGATTATCGGTGACAACCTGTTGTCGGGATTCATTGACAATCATTTCCTGATGGTGTCGGCGCAGACTATTATCTCTACTCTGATTATATTGGTGACCGGAGAGTTTCTGCCGAAAACAATCTTCAAGATTAATCCCAATCTGGTGTTGAATGTTTTTGCTGTTCCGCTTATTATTTGTTATGTCGTTTTGTATCCTGTTTCTAAATTCGCTTCCGGCGTATCCTGTTTGTTCCTTCGTGTTTTTGGAATGAAAGTAAATAAGGATGCTTCCGATATAGCATTCGGAAAAGTCGATTTGGATTACTTTGTGCAGAGCAGCATTGACAATGCCGAGAATGAAGAGGAACTGGATACGGAAGTGAAAATCTTTCAGAATGCGCTTGATTTCTCGAATATAAAAATCCGTGATTGCATCGTCCCGCGTACGGAGGTAGTGGCTGTCGACCTGACCACTTCGCTGGACGAATTGAAGAACCGCTTTATAGAGTCCGGTATATCCAAGATTATTGTATATGACGGGAATATCGACAATGTAGTCGGTTATATCCATTCGTCGGAAATGTTCCGTGCTCCAAAAGACTGGCACGACAATGTAAAGCAGGTACCGATTGTACCTGAAACGATGTCCGCCCACAAATTGATGAAGCTGTTCATGCAACAGAAGAAAACGATTGCCGTAGTGGTAGATGAATTCGGCGGGACGTCCGGCATTGTATCGCTGGAAGACTTGGTGGAAGAAATTTTTGGCGATATAGAAGACGAACATGACAATACTTCCTATATCTGTAAGCAGATTGATGAACACGAATATGTATTGTCTGCCCGTCTGGAAATAGAGAAAGTCAATGAAACGTTCGGACTTGATTTGCCTGAGTCGGATGAATATCTGACGGTGGGTGGGTTGATCCTGAACCAATATCAGAGTTTCCCGAAGTTGCATGAAGTCATACAAGTA
Organism: uncultured Bacteroides sp.; assembly: GCF_902491285.1. Classification (GTDB taxonomy): domain Bacteria; phylum Bacteroidota; class Bacteroidia; order Bacteroidales; family Bacteroidaceae; genus Bacteroides. Next base: position 39,812 of record NZ_CABUHK010000011.1, read on the forward strand.
GGATGTTATCAGTTCAAGATAATCAAGGTTACGGCGACGAAAATAGAACTTGTGCGCCTGAAAGTCTTGGAATAATAGCGATAATCAAGAAATTTTTGGCTAATAAATAGATGCATATTAGCATTTTTTGTATCTTCGTGCGCTAAAACGACAAAAGAAAGAAATAATAATAAACATAAATCGTATTAATCAAAATGGCAACGTTACAAAACATTAGGTCGAAAGGACCTCTATTGGTGATTGTTATCGGCTTGGCGCTGTTTGCTTTTATTGCGGGTGACGCATGGAAGGTAATGCAGCCGCATCAGGCGCATGACGTAGGTGAGGTGAACGGAGACGCTCTTTCCGCTCAGGAGTATCAGAATTTGGTAGAAGAGTATACCGAAGTGGTGAAACTCATGCGTGGAGTGACCGCCTTGAACGATGACCAAACCAATCAGGTGCGCGATGAAGTATGGCGTTCCTACGTAAACAATAAACTGATTGAAAAAGAAGCTAAAGCATTGGGACTGACTGTTTCTACTGCTGAAATTCAGGATATCCTGAAGGCGGGTGTTCATCCTTTGCTGAGACAGACTCCTTTCCAGAATCCGCAAACAGGAAACTTCGACAAGGATATGTTGAACAAGTTCCTCGTGGAATATGCCAAGATGAGCGAGTCACAGATGCCGGCACAGTATGCTGAACAATACAACAATATGTATAAATACTGGTCGTTCATCCAGAAAACGTTGATTCAGAGCCGTCTGGCTGAAAAATACCAGGCATTGGTATCTAAAGCTCTTCTTTCTAACCCGGTGGAAGCACAGGATGCTTTCGACGCAAGAGTAAACCAATACAATGTATTGCTGGCCGGCGTTCCTTATTCTTCAGTAGTAGACTCTACTATCGTGGTGAAAGAATCGGAATTGAAAGAACTGTATAACAAGAAGAAAGAGCAATTCAAGCAATATCAGGAAACTCGTGACATCAAATACATTGATGTACAGGTGACTGCCAGTGCGGCAGACAGAGCTGCTATCCAGAAGGAAGTAGACGAAGCAACTGCACAGTTGGCTACTACGACAGATGATTATACATCTTTCATTCGTTCGACTGGTTCCGAAGCTCCTTATGTAGACTTGTTCTATAACAAGACAGTGTTCCCGTCAGATGTAGTGGCACGTTTGGATTCCGCTTCCGTAGGTACTGTTTACGGCCCTTACTACAATGGCACTGACAATACTATCAACTCTTTCAAAATAGTTGCCAAGGCTGCTGCTGCCGACTCTGTCGAATTCCGTCAGATTCAGGTATATGCAGAAGATGCAGTGAAGACTAAAACATTGGCTGATAGTATCTATAACGCTATCAAAGGTGGTGCTAACTTTGTAGATCTGGCTAAGAAATACGGTCAGACGGGTGACGCTAACTGGTTGGTTGCCGCACAGTATGAAGGTGCACAGATTGATGGTGACAACTTGAAATTCATCTCTACTATCAACAATACAGGTGTGAATGAACTGGTAAACTTGCCGATGGGGCAAGCGAACGTAATTCTCCAGGTGACTAACAAGAAATCTGTAAAAGATAAATATAAAGTAGCTGTTATCAAGCGTGAAGTAGAGTTCAGCAAAGAAACATACAACCGTGCTTACAACGATTTCAGCCAGTTTATCGCTGCTAATCCTACCGTTGAAAAGATGGTAGCTAACGCAGAAGAAGCCGGATACAGACTGCTTGACAGAGCGGACTTGAACAGCTCTGAACATGGCATCGGCGGTGTGAGAGGTACAAAAGAGGCTTTGAGATGGACATTTGAAAAAGCGAAACCGGGTGAAGTTTCAGGTCTGTACGAATGTGGCGAAAGCGACCACATGATTGTAGTCGGTCTGGTAAGCATCAAACCGGAAGGATACCGTCCGTTGAAAGCCGTACAAGAACAGTTGAGAGCTGAAATCATTAAAGATAAGAAGGCGGAAAAAATCATGGCTGACATGAAAGCGGCTAACGCTACTTCATTCGACCAGTATAAGTCTATGGCTGATGCTGTGAGCGACTCTTTGAAGATGGTGACATTCGCGGCTCCTGCTTATGTATCTGCATTGCGCAGTAGCGAACCGCTGGTAGGTGCTTACGCTTCCGTATCTGAAGTGAACAAGTTGAGCGCGCCTATCAAGGGTAACGCCGGAGTTTTTGTCCTGCAGGTATATGGTAAAGACAAGTTGAACGAAACATTCGATGCTAAAACAGAAGAAGCTACATTGGCTAATATGCACGCTCGTTTCGCCAGCCGTCTGATGAACGACTTGTATCTGAAAGCAAATGTGAAAGATACACGCTTCCTGTTCTTCTAAGATTAAATCGTAAAACGATAACTGCAAAAGGTCGTTCCTCTTTCGGGAACGACCTTTTTTGTTAACTTTTACATTATCACTATACGGAAATCGACTTTATTTCCTTACATTTGCAAATATAAACCATGAACGGAAAGAATAATGTCTAAATATCCTCTTTTAGGAATGAATCTTGTTGAGCTTCAATCGCTGGTGAAAAGACTGGGGATGCCCGGCTTTGCCGCCAAACAGATTGCATCCTGGCTCTACGAAAAGAAGGTGGCCTCGATTGACGAAATGACTAATTTGTCATTGAAACACCGGGAGTTACTCAAGCAGAACTACGAGGTGGGGGCAGCCGCTCCGGTAGATGAAATGCGTTCTGTGGACGGCACGGTGAAGTACTTGTACAGAGTCGGTGAGAATCATTTTGTCGAATCGGTTTATATTCCCGATGACGACCGGGCGACGCTGTGTGTCTCTTCCCAGGTGGGCTGCAAGATGAACTGTAAATTCTGTATGACCGGAAAGCAGGGATTTACCGCCAACCTGACTGCCAGCCAGATTATCAACCAAATCCATTCATTGCCGGAACGCGACAAACTGACCAACGTAGTAATGATGGGAATGGGCGAGCCGCTCGATAATCTCGATGAAGTATTGAAAGCATTGAATATAATGACTGCTTCCTATGGATATGCATGGAGCCCGAAGCGCATCACGCTTTCCACAGTCGGTCTGCGGAAAGGATTGCAGCGTTTTATCGAAGAGAATGACTGCCATCTGGCCATCAGCCTGCACTCTCCGGTGACTGCGCAGCGTTCTGAACTGATGCCGGCGGAAAAGGCGTTCTCTATTACTGAAATGGTGGAACTGTTAAAAAACTATGATTTTAGCAAACAACGCCGACTTTCGTTTGAATATATTGTTTTTAAGGGGCTTAATGATTCGCAAGTCTATGCCAAAGAGTTGTTGAAACTTCTTCGCGGACTGGATTGCAGGGTGAACCTGATTCGTTTCCATGCCATACCGGGGGTAGACCTTGAGGGTACGGATATGGATACGATGATCCGCTTCCGTGACTATCTGACATCACACGGGCTTTTCACTACTATCCGCTCTTCAAGAGGAGAAGATATTTTTGCAGCCTGCGGCATGCTGTCGACAGCGAAACAAGAGGGAAATAATCAGAATTAATATATAAAACCGAACATCATGAAAAAGTACTTTTTTTATTTGAGCATCGCTTTGGTAGCCTTTGTCGTTGCTTCTTGTGGTCTGAAAGGAAACCACACTTCTAGTGGACGTGCATACGAGCTTTTGGTAGTAGTAGATCACGGTGTTTGGGATCGTGCAGCCGGAAGGGCTTTGCATGATGCACTCGATTCTGATATGCCCGGTTTGCCGCAATCGGAACCTTCTTTCCGTATCATGTACACTTCACCGAAAGATTATGATTCTACGTTGAAGTTGATACGTAACATTATTATTGTAGACATACAGGATATATATACGAAGGCTTCTTTCAAATACGCGAAAGATGTGTATGCTAATCCGCAGATGATTCTGACTATCCAGGCTCCGAACGAAGAGGAGTTCGAGAAGTTTGTGGAAGAAAACAAAAAGACGATTGTAGACTTCTTTACCCGTGCGGAAATGAACCGTCAGATTACTTTGCTCGAAGAGAAGCACAGCAATTTTATCTCACAGAAGGTGGATAGCCTTTTCGGATGCAACATCTGGCTGCCTGCCGAGTTGACCAACTCCAAGACGGGCGAAGACTTCTTCTGGGCTTCTACCAATACGGGCACTGCCGACCGTAACTTTGTAATGTACTCTTATCCTTATACTGATAAGGATACGTTTACTAAAGAATATTTCGTTCACAAGCGTGACTCCGTGATGCAAGCCAATATTCCCGGATTCAAAGAAGGCGTTTATATGTCGACCGACAGCTTGCTGACTGATGTCCGTCCCATCAACGTACAGAACAGCTACACACTCGAAGCGCGCGGACTGTGGCGTATGAAAGGCGACTTCATGGGTGGTCCGTATGTATCGCATACTCGCCTGGACGAGAAAAACCAGCGGATTATTACAGCAGAAATATTTGTTTATTCACCGGATAAAATGAAACGCAACCTGGTTCGCCAGATGGAAGCATCCCTTTATACACTGAAACTTCCGAATGAAGTTCAGCAGAATCAGATTCCATTGGGTGGAGTAACCAAAGGGGCGGAACAAACTAATAAATAAAAACATGGAAGATAGCAAAATAAGAATTGGCATTACCCAGGGAGATATAAACGGGGTAGGCTATGAAGTGATTTTAAAGACATTTTCAGACCCTACCATGTTGGAACTTTGCACTCCGATTATTTACGGTTCACCGAAAGTGGCTGCTTATCATCGGAAAGCATTGGATATACAGACTAATTTCAGTATCATCAATACGGCTTCCGAAGCGGGATACAACCGTTTGAGTGTATTGAACTGTACGGATGATGAAGTGAAAGTGGAATTTTCCAAACCCGACCCCGAAGCGGGGAAAGCTGCCTTGGGAGCTTTGGAACGTGCCATTGAAGATTATCGCGAAGGGCTGATTGATGTAATCGTGACTGCTCCTATCAACAAACATACGATTCATTCGGAAGAATTTTCATTCCCCGGACATACGGAGTATATCGAAGAGCGTCTGGGCAATGGCGAGAAGTCATTGATGATTCTGATGAAGAATGATTTCCGCGTGGCGTTGGTGACAACGCATATCCCTGTCAGGGAGATTGCGACCGCGATTACCAAAGAACTGATTCAGGAGAAACTGATGATATTCCATCATTGCCTGAAACAGGATTTCGGTATCGGTGCACCGCGCATTGCAGTGCTGTCACTCAATCCTCATGCTGGAGACGGTGGTTTGCTGGGCATGGAAGAACAGGAAATAATTATTCCTGCCATGAAGGAAATGGAAGAAAAAGGAATCCTTTGTTATGGCCCTTATGCGGCCGACGGCTTTATGGGTTCGGGTAATTATATTCATTTCGACGGTATCCTGGCTATGTATCACGACCAGGGGCTGGCTCCGTTCAAGGCGTTGGCTATGGACGATGGCGTGAACTATACGGCAGGTCTGCCGGTAGTGCGCACTTCTCCGGCTCATGGCACCGCTTATGACATTGCAGGCCAGGGGCTGGCAAGTGAAGATTCTTTCCGCCAGGCAATCTACGTTGCCATCGACGTGTTCCGCAATCGCCAACGGGAGAAAGCGGCTCGTACCAATCCATTAAGGAAACAGTATTACGAGAAACGGGATGATAGTGACAAACTAAAACTGGATACAGTAGACGAAGATTAACGATTAACGGGGTAGTGGTTAGTGATTAACTGTTACTAATTGGGCGGTTAATCACTAATCGCTAACCACTAAACCCTAAACGAAGTGACAAGAGCGGAGATACAACAAGTGAAACAGCGTTTCGGTATTATTGGTAATACCGAAGCATTGTCACGTGCCATCGATGTTGCCATTCAGGTAGCTCCTACCGATTTGTCCGTGCTGATTACGGGAGAAAGCGGTGTCGGAAAGGAGAGTTTTCCACAGATTATTCATCAATACAGCCGGAGAAAGCACGGACAGTATATTGCTGTCAACTGCGGAGCTATCCCGGAGGGTACGATTGATTCCGAACTGTTCGGTCATGAGAAAGGCGCTTTTACCGGTGCTATCGGTGAGCGGAAAGGATATTTCGGTGAAGCGGACGGCGGTACTATTTTCCTTGACGAAGTAGGGGAGTTACCGATGCCTACCCAGGCGCGTTTGCTTCGTGTACTGGAGAGCGGTGAGTTTCTGAAAGTAGGTTCGTCCAAAGTGCAGAAGACGGACGTGCGTATTGTGGCGGCTACCAATGTCAACCTTGTACAGGCCATTTCAGAGGGACGTTTCCGTGAAGACTTATATTATCGGTTGAATACCGTGCCCATTCAGATACCGCCTTTGCGTGAGCGGGGAGAAGACGTATTTCTGTTGTTCCGTAAATTTGCGGCGGACTTTGCGGAGAAGTACCGGATGCCGGCTATTCAGTTGACAGAGGATGCGAAAAAGGAACTGCTGGCTTATTCATGGCCGGGCAACGTGCGCCAGTTGAAGAATATCACGGAGCAGATTTCGATTATCGAAACGAACAGGGAGATTAACGCTGCTATCTTGCAGACCTATCTTCCTACTCAAAATATGCAACGCCTCCCTGCATTGATGGGAACGCGTGAAAGTAAAGGCTTTGAAAGCGAACGGGAAATTCTTTATTCCGTTCTGTTTGATATGCGTCAGGAAGTGGCCGAACTTAAGAAGATGGTGCACAACCTGATGGCTGAACGTGCCGGACAGGTGGGCCAGGTAGGAGCGGTAGTTGCTACTCCGGTGGTGACGGCCTCTCATCAACCGTCCGTGCCTGCCATTATCCATGCCGTACAGCAACCTCAACCCGCTGTTTGCAGGGAGGATGATGACATACAGGATACGGAAGAGTATGTCGAAGAAGCTCCTTTGTCACTGGATGAAGTAGAAAAAGAGATGATTCGCAAAGCGCTTGAAAGGCATCACGGAAAACGAAAGAGTGCCGCCAAGGATTTGAATATTTCTGAGCGTACACTTTATAGAAAAATAAAAGAATATGATTTGGATTAAGAAGATAACACGCCCTTTGCTACTGGTCGTTCTGCCGGTAGTGGTCATTGCGTGCACTGTTTCCTATAAGTTTAACGGTTCATCTATCAACTACGATAAGGTGAAGACGATTTCTATTGCCGACTTCCCGATCAAGTCGGAGTACGTATATGCTCCGCTGGCAACGAAGTTTAATGAGGACTTGAAAGATATATTTATCCGTCAGACCCGTCTGCAACTGTTGAAACCGAACCAGAATGCAGACTTGCAGATTGAGGGCGAAATCACGGGATACAATCAGTACAACCAGGCAGTATCCGCCGATGGTTATTCTTCGGAAACGAAGCTGACCATTACGGTCAATGTCCGTTTTGTCAACAACACCAACCACGCCGAGGACTTCGAACAACAATTCTCCGCTTTCCGTGTCTACGACTCCAGCCAATTGCTGACTGCCGTACAGGACGGGTTAATTGCCGAAATGTCTAAAGAGATAACCGATCAAATATTCAATGCAACCGTAGCAAACTGGTAATATAAATGACTTCTGCTAACTTTCAACAATGGATTCAGCATCCTGAAACGCTGAACAGGGATACTTTGTACGAACTGCGCAATCTTCTTGCAAGATATCCGTATTTTCAGTCGCTCCGCTTGTTGTATCTCAAGAATCTGTATATTCTCCATGATATTAATTTCGGCGGGGAACTGCGGAAAGCCATTCTTTATATCGCCGACAGACGGAAACTGTTTCAATTGATTGAAGGAAGCCGTTTTGATCTCCAATCCCGGAAAAAGGGGGTGCCCCTGGCGGAAGTACTGAAGGATGAACCTTCCGTAGACCGTACACTGGCATTGATTGATGCTTTCTTGTCTACGGCTCCCGAAGAAGTGACCGCCCAAACCGGATTTGATTATTCGGTGGATTATACTTCTTATTTGCTCGAAGAGGTTCCCGCGGCGGATGAATCGGTAGAAGAAGCACCTAAATTGAAGGGATTCGAACTGATTGACGACTTTATAGAAAAGAGCGAAAGCGACTCTCCCCGTACAATGAAACTTTTGCGGGAAGAAGCGGAGGAATCTGTTACCCCTTCGGACGAAGCAAGTGCGGAAGAAGAGGAAGATGATAGCTGTTTTACAGAAACCTTGGCTAAAATCTATGTTAAACAGCAACGATATTCAAAAGCTCTTGAAATAATTAAAAAATTAAGCTTGAAATATCCAAAAAAAAATGCTTACTTTGCAGACCAAATCAGATTTTTGGAGAAATTGATTATTAACGCTAATTCAAAATAACTAAAAATGTACTTATTATTCGTTATCTTAATGGTGATTGCAGCCCTGTTGATGTGCTTCATCGTGCTGATTCAGAACTCTAAAGGAGGCGGACTTGCTTCCGGTTTTTCTTCATCTAACGCTATTATGGGCGTACGCAAGACTACAGATTTTCTGGAAAAAGCAACATGGGGGCTGGCCATCTTCATGGTTGTAATGAGCATTGCTACCGCTTATGTTATTCCTCGTTCTGCTGTTGCTACAGATGCAGTGTTGGAACAAGCACAGAAAGAACAACAAACTAACCCGTATAACTTACCCGCAGGTACGGCTGCGCCTCAGTCTGAAGCTCCTGCTACTAACGCACCTGCTACGGAAACTCCGGCACCGGCTGCTGAAACTCCTGCTCCTGCTGCTGAGTAATTCGCTTCGGGTTATAGAGATATTTGGGTAAAACCATTCATGAGAGAGCGGAAAACGTTCTCTCATGATTTTTTATATAGGCACGGATTACACGGAATTACACGGTTTTTGATTAATCAATCTCTTAAAATCGTGAAATCCGTGTCATCCGTGCCTGAATATTATAATAAAACTATCTTATTTTGATGAAAACAATGGAGATTTAATTAACTTTGTTGCCCGTTATGATATTATTAATTACCTTAAAATATAACAATGACAGAACAATTGAAAAAGAAATTGAATGACTCCGCAGTACTACGCTGGAGTGTTCTAGCATTGGTCGCATTTACTATGCTATGCGGCTATTTCCTCACTGACGTAATGTCTCCGCTCAAACCCATGCTCGAAAAAGAATTATTATGGGATAGTCTTGATTACGGTTTCTTCACGAGTGCTTACGGCTGGTTTAATGTATTCCTGCTGATGTTGATTTTCGGCGGTATCATTCTGGATAAGATGGGTGTCCGCTTTACCGGAATGGGAGCGTGTATGTTGATGGTTTTGGGTTGCGGATTAAAATATTATGCAATTTCTACGACCTTTCCGGAAGGTGCCATGCTTTTCGGATTCAAGACGCAAGTTACTTTGGCTGCATTGGGATATGCCATCTTCGGCGTTGGCGTGGAGATTGCGGGTATCACTGTTTCCAAGATTATCGTGAAGTGGTTCAAAGGCAAGGAGATGGCATTGGCTATGGGACTTGAAATGGCTACGGCGCGTATCGGAACAACCTTGGCAATGGTGATGACAGTGCCCTTGGCTGACTTTTTCGGATATACGGATGAGAGCGGTGCATTCCATACCAATATTCCTGCTCCGATTCTGTTTTGCCTGATAATGTTGTGTGTCGGTACGATTGCTTTCTTCATTTATACTTTCTACGATAAGAAACTGGACGCATCTCTGGACGCAGAGGGCTTGGAGCCGGAAGAGCCGTTCCGTATGAAAGATATCGTATATATTGTCACAAACAAAGGATTCTGGTTGATTGCACTGTTATGTGTGTTGTTTTATTCGGCGGTATTCCCGTTTATCAAGTATGCAGCCGATTTGATGGTGCAGAAATATAACGTAGATCCGAAGCTGGCGGGAACAATCCCCGGATTGCTGCCGATTGGTGCTATTGTGTTGACCCCGTTGTTCGGTTCGTTGTATGACCGTATCGGTAAGGGAGCTACCTTGATGGTGATAGGTTCTGTCATGTTGATTTTTGTACATACCATGTTTGCTTTGCCTATCTTGAATGTGTGGTGGTTCGCTACTATCATTATGATTATCTTAGGTTTTGCTTTCTCACTGGTGCCTTCGGCTATGTGGCCTTCTGTTCCGAAGATTATTCCGGAAAAACAGTTGGGTACGGCTTATGCCCTGATCTTTTGGGTGCAGAACTGGGGATTGATGGGTGTACCTTTGTTGATCGGATGGGTGTTGAACTCTTATTGTAAAGGTCCGGTGGTAGATGGTGCACAGACTTATGACTATACGTTGCCGATGAGTATTTTTGCTCTCTTTGGGGTATTGGCCCTGATCGTTGCTCTGATGTTGAAAGCGGAGAACAGGAAGAAAGGTTACGGACTGGAAGAAGCAAATATTCAGAAGTAATAAGACTATGGCTGCTAAAGAGAAAATAAACCTGTTAGAGGTCATTCCCTGTCGCAGTGAACATATTACAGCAGAACGGGAAGGAGAGACTATTGTGCTCTCCTTTCCCCGTTTTAAGTATTCGTGGATGCAACGCTTGCTCGTGCCGAAGGGAATGTCGAAAGAGCATCATGTGCATTTGGAAGAACACGGTACGACTGTATGGGAGCTGATAGACGGAAAACGCACGGTTCGCGAGATTATAGAAGAACTTGCAGGGCATTTTCAGAATGAAGCGGGTTATGAGTCGCGCGTATCTGCTTATCTGTATCAGATGCGGAAAGATGGATTTATAAAGTTGATGGTGCCGACGTAGCGTCGGAGCAAGGTTTTCCAATCGGTATGTTGGCATTTTAGGTACAGATGACATGGATTACGCTGTTGCTTTATACGGTCATATTTCAGAAAACCGTGGATTTCATGTTATCTGTACCTGAATTTTAATTATCGTTTATTTGATGAATGCAGCCCAAAATATTATGGCAATTGCAACCAATACGCCCATAATGATGAGCGTTCCCCATACAAAATAGTTACTGTCTTTTTCCTTTTTCTTTTCAGAATCTTGGATGATACGCCCCATTTCTTCCGACGTTGTATCAGGCAACGAGGAATGTCCGCCGACTTGGTTCATATGCTTTAACTTCTCGCTGGTACGTTCGCGTCGCAGGCGGGAAGCCTCCCGCCCTTCGCTTAACCGACGTATCATATCGAGCATATGTCCTTCACCACCCATATTCTTTTCTTTTTTAAAGGTTTCTTATTTGCCTTCTTCTCTGTCTACTTTGATTAATCCGCCTGTGTTCGGGTCAAAGTATACTTTGATAGTAGAATTTTTGTTGAACAATACCGGAGCCAGATATTCTATTATACCGAATTGGGTAACAGGAAGTTCGTCCTCATATAGTTTCCTCTTGCCGTCGGTCAGTGTAACCAATGCCTGTCCGGGTACGTTGTAAGCAATCCCATCCAGGTCCTTCTTCTTTTTCCCGTCCTCTTGTGGTATCTTGACCGTTTTCAAGTCCTTCAGGCTGATATAGAACGGAGTTCCTGCCAAATCATTGTTGGCAACTACGCCCAGTTTCTTGGAGAAGCGGAAAGCAACTTCGTTATTGAACTCTTTGTCAGGTGTAAGGCGTACGGTAAATGTCCTTTCCTCCTTATCCTGTATGCCGGAGAACATTTTGGTCATGGCATCTTCCTGCATATTCAGGTTGTCGAGCATGATTTTAAGTTGTGCACCGTCTGAAGGTGTGTTGTCTGCTTGTCCGCGTAACAAAGCATTTTTGCTTTCGCGAATATTGTAGATTTCTTTAGCTACCAGTTCCGCCATTTTGGCGGTAGAACTTGCCATCAGAATTTCCTCGGTCAGAAAGTCGCGGGGATTCGCTTTCTTTTGGAGAGCGGGAGTGGTCGGAGTACTTTGCTTTGTGGAACTGTTTGGACTGTAAGGTACATTGATGGATTTCACTATACCATTCTCGGTCAGTTCCATAAGGGGAGCTACTGTTTTATCTTTCAGTTTTACGAAGTAAGTGGCTTCGCTGTTCGGCACTCCTACCGATTTAACTTTTACGCTGGTCAGTTCCCAATACGTTTCAGGCTCGGCGGATACATTGTTCAACCGCAGATAGCGGTCGGCATATTTGCTAAATTCCCCAGGAGTATAAGTTACCTTATTGGCTTTTATTTCAAGTTCTATTTGGGTTTTGGGAAGACTGTATACCACTCCATAGTCCTTGCCACGGGTGACGCCGGTCAGTACTTCGGTTTGTGCGTAAGCGGAAGTTGCCATAAGTAGGCCCGCTGCTATAATCAACTTTTTCATATTCGGTTCTCTTTTAACTGGTTTTGAAAACAAAGTTAATGAAGTTATTGAAAAAACTGTAAGTTCTTAACTTTTATTCGCTTACAAGTCGCCAGGCGGTGGGCAGGCAGGTGACGATGTCACTTGCTATCAGTCCAATCATGCCTTGTTTCTTTTGGGCGATATCTCCTGCCAGTCCGTGGATATAAGTGCCTATTTTAGCAGCTTCCTCGGTAGGATATCCTTGTGCCAGCAATGCCAGGATAACCCCGGTCAGTACATCACCACTACCGCCGGTTGCCATTCCCGGATTCCCTGTCGGGTTGAAGTAACATTTGCCTTCGGGAGTGATAATGGCGGAATAAGCACCTTTCAGGATGATGTGGACATGGGCGGTGTGGGCCAGTTCGCAGGCTTTCATCAGGCGTTCATAAGAATCCTGACATTTTCCGGTAAGGCGTTCCAGTTCCTTCGGGTGAGGGGTGAGGATAGAGCCTTTTGGCAGGTGTGTAAGTGTATGGCGGTGGTTGGCGAGGATATTCAGTGCGTCGGCATCCAGTACGACGGGAGTTTGGCAATGTTCCAGTTGCTCGATGAGGGCAGCTTCCGTTTCCTCGTTCCGTCCCAAGCCCGGACCGATGCCGACGGCTTGATAGTCATCGGTGTCGGTAGGTACGGCGAAGTAGTTTTCGCTGGCGTCAGTCTCTACCATTGCTTCGGGTACGGAAGTTTGCAGAATGTCGTTGTTGCATATCGGAGCATGCACGGTGAGTAATCCTACACCGGAACGCAGACAAGCACGGGCAGCCAATACCGATGCACCCGCCATTCCTTTCGAACCGGCTATCAGCAGTGCATGGCCGAAATTTCCTTTATGGGCAAATTGCTTGCGGGGTTTGATAAGCGAACGGATTTCTTCAATCTCCAGCATTTCGTAGTTTGTCTCCGTCTCTTCGATTCCTTCTTCGCTCAACTGGATATCCAGTAATTCCCATTCGCCTACGAACTCGGTGTTTTCCGCAAAGAGGAAAGCTAGTTTCGGCAGTTGCAGGCTGAAAGTAACGTCTGCACGGATAATATTGCTTTTGACGTTGAACGTATTCTCTTCTCCCATCAGTCCCGAAGGAATGTCGATGGCTACTACCATGGCGGGAGAGGAATTGATATATTTCACTACGGCTGCGAATCCGCCGCTTAGCGGTTTGTTCAGTCCTGAACCGAATAGTCCGTCAATCACTAGATGGTCGGGTGTCAGGACCGGTGGGACGAACTGCGTACTGATTTCGTGGAATGTTACTTCTTCCATCATTTCTACCAGTTCTTTGTTTGTCTGGCAGTCAGGCGAAAGATTGCCCTTCGTATTAAAGAGATATACTTCTGTCTTATATCCTTTTTCAGCCATCATGCGGGCTACGGCAAGGGCGTCTCCACCGTTATTCCCCGGTCCTGCAAAAACAGTGACGGGTGTTTCCGTATTCCATCTGTCCGTAATGGCTTTGGTTAATGCTGTTGCTGCACGTTCCATCAGGTCTATTGACGCAATCGGTTCGTGTTCAATGGTATAAGCATCCAATTTCTTGATGCTGCTACTTGGAAATATTTTCATTGCAATGTTCTTTTAGTTTTCGAACCACAAATGTACATGATTCTTCTGACTTTTCCCGTTTGTTATGGGAAGAAAACGTGTTAATCATGGTTGGATAGCGTGTAGGATATGGTTTGATTGTCTATGGGTAGGCTGATTACATTAAGAGTTAGTTCAAAACCGTACGGAAATGAGCTAAACGGTACGGAAATGAACTAATCTTAGTTTTTCTAAAATTAGATTGGCAGTATGCAATGATTTAATCCCCGTTATATATAAATTTATTCGTCTGACAGTTGTTGAACTTTCGTCTGACAACTGTTATTCTTCCGTCTGACAACTGTCAGACGAAAAAGCAACAATTGTCAGACGAATAAAATCATGCATCATCAATCATAAATTCATTCAGTATTAACGACAAATTAGCACAAGTTCGAAATTAGTTCATAACCGTACAGAAATGAAACAATCTTTTGCTACGATTGCTTTTGGTTATTTGCATTTTTCGAAAAAAATGTTATCTTTGTAGGTAGGTAATGCGAATAACATTATTTTCCTATGCTCACAATGATTAAATCATATAATAACTGATTGTTTAATCTTCTAAAAGTTTGCATTATGGAAAAGACTAGAATTGGCTTGAATGCAGGAAAAGTATGGCGCATCTTAAATGAAAAAGGTGAACTTTCAATCTTCGATTTGTGCCGTGAGTTAGGTTTGACTTTCGAAGACGTAGCTCTTGCTATTGGTTGGCTGGCTAGGGAAAGCAAAATCTTTCTGAGAAAAAGGGAAGGAATGCTTTTTGCCAGTATCGAAAATGTCGAATTTACTTTTGGCTAAAGTGATGATTAATTTAAAATTAAGGTGGAACTCCACTTGATTATTTATGCCGTTGAAAGCTTAATGAGGTGGATAAGTGGGAGTAGCTGTGCCTGAAATCCTGTTTCTTTACTTTTTTCTCTGATTTTTTCCACCTATCCAATAAATACTCACAAGCGATTCCTACAAGAGTTTATCGACTTTGACTTGTTTATTGTTATTTTTCCTACCTTTGCACCTCATAAACTACTAAAACACATAAATTCATGAGTGCATTGAAAGGACATCCTAAAGGTCTTTATCTGATTTTCGCGACCAGCACGGCAGAACGTTTCAGTTATTACGGAATGCGTGCCATCTTTATTCTTTTCCTGACGCAGGCATTATTGTTTGACAAAGAAGCCGCAGCATCCATCTACGGTAGCTATACCGGATTAGTTTATCTGACACCCTTGATTGGCGGGTACATTGCCGATAAATACTGGGGTATCCGTCGTTCCGTATTTTGGGGAGCGATGATGATGGCAGTGGGGCAGTTCCTTATGTTTATGAGTGCATCTACTTTAGAAAATAAGGAGCTTGCCCACTGGATGATGTATGGCGGGCTCGGGTTTATGATTTTAGGTAACGGCTGTTTCAAGCCAACAGTCTCTTCTATGGTAGGACAACTGTATGAACCGGGAGATAAGCGTCTCGATGCAGCATACACTATCTTCTATATGGGAGTCAATGTAGGTTCCTTTGCCGCTCCGTTGATTTGTGGTTATTTGGGTGATACCGGAAATCCGAATGACTTTAAATGGGGATTTCTTGCATCCGGAATCATGACACTGTTCACCGTTATTCTTTTTGAAACTCAAAAGAATAAATACCTTTTCTCTCCTTCCGGCGAACCGATTGGTATCCTTCCGGATGCTAAGAGGGAGAAAAAAGAAGATAAAGCCGAACACATCTCCCATCCGAAGATGGACAAAGGAACAAAAATACGTAACATAGTAATTATCATTGCCCTTACTGCTGCCCTGTTGGCCTTTTTCAGTTATGCTTTTGACGGCGACTGGGTGAGTGTCGGTATTTTTACGGCTTGTATCGTTTTCCCCGTTCTTATTCTGCTTGACGGTTCATTAACTAAAATAGAGCGTAGCCGTATCTTCGTTATCTATATTATAGCATTCTTTGTCATATTCTTTTGGGCGGCATACGAACAGGCAGGTGCTTCTCTGACGCTTTTTGCTTCCGAGCAGACCGACCGTAGTATTTTCGGCTGGGAGATGCCTGCTTCCTGGTTCCAGTCTTTCAATCCTCTTTTTGTGGTAGTTCTCGCCTATGTTATGCCGGGGGTATGGAGCTTCCTTAGCAAACGGAATATGGAGCCTGCTTCTCCGACGAAGCAAGCTATCGGTCTGTTACTTCTTTCCTTGGGGTATCTTTTCATTTGCTTTGGAGTGAAAGATGCCATCCCCGGAGTGAAAGTCAGCATGATTTGGCTGACGGGACTTTACTTTATCCATACAATGGGTGAAATAGCTTTGTCACCTATCGGACTCTCTATGGTAAACAAGCTGACTCCCCTGCGTTTTGCTTCTCTGATGATGGGTATATGGTATCTTTCCAATGCCACTGCCAACAAGTTTGCAGGCATGTTGAGCGGGCTTTATCCCGAAGATGGAAAGGTGAAAACAATCCTCGGTTATCAGATTGCCACGATGTACGACTTCTTCATGTTGTTCGTCGTCATGTCGGGTGTTGCTTCGCTGATTCTGTTCCTTCTTTCGAAGAAATTACAGAAGATGATGCACGGGGTAGAATAAAAAATTGTATTTTTGCGACAACTTTTTTAAAATAACCGGTTATGGATACCATTCAGATAAAAGACAAATTATTTACCGTTTCTATTAAGGAACAAGATATTCAGAAAGAAGTGATTCGCGTAGCGAACGAAATTAACCGCGACTTGGCAGGTAAGAATCCGCTTTTCCTTAGTGTGTTGAACGGTTCGTTCATGTTTACCGCTGATTTGTTGAAGCATATCACAATCCCTTGCGAGATCTCATTCGTGAAACTGGCTTCTTATCAGGGGGTGACTTCCACCGGGGTGATTAAAGAGGTCATCGGTCTGAATGAAGACATCGCCGGACGTACGGTTGTCATTGTAGAAGACATTGTGGATACGGGACTGACCATGCAACGCTTGCTGGATACATTAGGTACGCGTAATCCCGAAGCAATTCATATCGCTTCCCTGTTGGTGAAACCGGAGAAGTTGAAGGTAGACCTCAACATTGAATATGTAGCGATGGAAATTCCGAATGACTTCATCGTAGGCTATGGGCTCGACTATGACGGCTTCGGACGTAATTATCCCGACATTTATACAGTAGTAGATTAATAGTAAATAGGTACCAGTTAAATGGTAAATAGTAAATCGTTAAATTGTAAATAACAAGATGTTGAACATTGTAATTTTCGGTGCTCCGGGTTCAGGAAAAGGAACACAGAGCGAACGTATTGTAGAAAAGTATGGAATCAACCACATCTCGACAGGAGATGTATTGCGTGCGGAAATCAAGAACGGCACAGAGCTGGGTAAAACCGCTAAAGGTTACATCGACCAGGGGCAATTGATTCCTGACGAATTGATGATTGATATTCTGGCAAGCGTATTCGATAGCTTTAAAGATAGCAAAGGTGTAATTTTCGACGGTTTCCCGAGAACAATTGCACAGGCGGAAGCATTAAAGAAAATGTTGGCTGAAAGAGGACAGGATGTTTCTGTTATGGTAGACCTTGATGTCCCCGAAGATGAGCTGATGGTACGTCTTATCAAACGTGGCAAAGACTCCGGTCGTGCGGACGACAACGAAGAGACTATCAAAAAACGTCTGCATGTATATCATTCACAGACTGCCCCGCTGATTGACTGGTACAAGAACGAACAGAAATACCAGCACATTAACGGTTTGGGTACTATGGAAGGTATCTTTGCAGAAATCTGCGAAGCAGTAGATAAATTATAATAATTATTCAAATAAGTCAGTAGCCGGAGTGTCTTGCTTTGGCTACTGACTGTTTTAACATACAGAAAAGAATATGGCTGAATCGAATTTTGTTGATTACGTAAAGATATACTGTCGCTCGGGCAAGGGCGGAAGAGGCTCTACGCACATGAGGCGCGAGAAATATTGTCCTAACGGAGGTCCCGATGGGGGCGATGGCGGAAGAGGAGGTCATATCATCCTGCGCGGCAACCGCAACTACTGGACACTGCTTCACTTGAAGTATGACCGTCATGCAATGGCAGGTCATGGCGAATCGGGAAGCAAGGGACGTAGCTTCGGAAAAGACGGCGCGGATAAAATAATAGAAGTACCCTGCGGAACGGTGGTTTACAATGCCGAAACCGGAGAGTATCTTTGTGACGTGACGGAAGACGGACAGGAAGTGATTTTGCTCAAAGGCGGCCGCGGCGGTCAGGGCAACAGTCATTTCAAGACGGCAACCCGCCAGGCTCCACGTTTTGCGCAGCCGGGAGAACCGATGCAGGAAATGACCGTTATCATGGAGTTGAAACTGCTTGCCGATGTCGGCTTGGTAGGTTTCCCCAATGCGGGAAAGTCTACACTGCTTTCTTCCATTTCGGCGGCAAAACCTAAAATAGCCGATTATCCGTTTACTACGCTCGAACCGAATCTGGGTATCGTTTCCTATCACGATGGAAAATCTTTCGTGATGGCGGATATTCCGGGAATTATCGAGGGAGCCAGCCAGGGTAAAGGCTTGGGACTGCGTTTTCTGCGTCATATCGAACGTAACTCATTGCTGCTGTTTATGGTTCCGGCAGACAGCGACGATATTCGTAAAGAATACGATATCCTGCTGAACGAACTGCGTACCTTCAATCCTGAAATGCTGGACAAACAACGTGTATTGGCTATCACCAAGAGTGATATGCTCGACCAGGAATTGATGGACGAGATTGAACCGACATTGCCGGAAGGCATACCACACGTATTCATTTCTTCTGTTTCCGGTTTGGGAATTTCCGTATTGAAGGATATTCTTTGGGAAGAACTGAACAAGGAAAGCAATAAAATAGAAGCAATCGTTCATCGTCCGAAGGACGTGACTCGTCTGCAACAGGAACTCAAAGACATGGGTGAAGATGAAGACATCGACTATGAATATGACGAAGATGTTGATAGCGACGACGATGATTTCGATTATGAATACGAAGAAGAAGATTGGGAAGATAAATGATTTCACTTACAAAATATAACGAGCTGCTGGGGTACGAGTCGTTGAAGGCATACCCCGGAGTAGTTCATTTTGTAACTACGCGTCGTGGTGGTGTCAGTAAAGGAACTTATGGTTCGTTTAATTGCTCTCCTTATACCAAGGACTCGTGTGTGAACGTCAACCGTAATCAGTATGAGTTGTTTCAACTAATGGAGCATCAGATTAAGGAATTACTTATTCCGGAACAGGTGCATGGTTGTGAGAGCTTGGTTATTGGTGAATCTTTTTTTGAAGATTCTTTGGAAAGAAGACGGCAACTTCTGCAGGGAGTGGATGCATTGATTACCAATGTGCCGGGATATTGTGTTTGTGTCACGACTGCGGATTGCGTGCCTGTGTTGTTGTATGACAGAAAACAACGGGCAGTAGCTGCCGTCCATGCCGGATGGAAAGGAACGGTGAAACATATCGTCGCCAATGTGATGGAGCACATGAACCGGTATTTCGGAACTCAAGGTGAAGATGTGGTAGCCTGTATCGGTCCGAGCATTTCGCTTGAATCCTTTGAAGTGGGTAATGAGGTTTATGAAGCTTTTGAAGAAAGCGGCTTCGATATGTCCGCCATCTCTATCAAAAAGAAGGAAACGGGCAAATATCATATAGACTTGTGGGAAGCCAACCGGATTGAACTGCTTGATGCGGGAGTGCCTGCGGAACAGATTGAAGTAGCCGGTATCTGCACCTATATTCATCATGATGAATTCTTTTCGGCACGTCGGCTGGGTATTGATTCCGGCCGTATATTGTCGGGGATAATGATTAGAAAGTAAGATTCGGCATCTGCAACGTTGTTTTTTTACGCTGATAATTGGTTTATGATAAGTTATGTTTGAAATAAAAGTATCTCAGGAAATAAAGAATGCATGTCCGGTTTTTGCCGGAGCAGCCGTGTATGCCGCAGTAAAGAACACAGCTTATTGCGAAGGTCTTTGGAAGGAAATCAATGCTTTCACCGAACAACTGACTTCCACTACACAAATGGAAGACATCAAGCGTCAACCGGTTATTGCCGCTACCCGCGAAGCGTATAAGCGTTGCGGAAAAGACCCCGGACGTTACCGTCCGTCGGCAGAAGCCTTGCGTCGTCGTCTGATGCGTGGGATTCCTTTATATCAGATTGATACATTGGTAGACCTAATCAATCTTGTTTCTCTCCGCACGGGACACTCTATCGGTGGTTTCGATGCCGATAAGATACAAGGCACGCATCTCGAACTCGGTATCGGAAGAGCGAAAGAACCGTTCGAAGGCATTGGGCGCGGAGTGTTGAATATCGAAGGGCTGCCCGTATATCGTGATTCTTTTGGCGGAATCGGAACGCCTACAAGCGACCATGAACGTACAAAGATGGACGTCGGAACTACTCATATCCTTGCTATCGTCAACGGTTACAATGGAAAAGAAGGTTTGAAAGAAGCTGCCGAAATGATTCAGTCCTTGTTAAGAGACTATGCGGAATCGGACGGCGGCGAGCTTTTATTCTTTGAATAATCAACTCTGTCTGAGTTGAAAAAGAAAAAATACATGAAGAACATACTTATTTCACTTACAGTCTTATTATTGCCTGTTATCATCCACGCACAGAATAAATCTCCTTTCTCTGCCAGGGAGATAAAAGATGTCCGGGTGGCTACTCCCGGATTATTTGCTAAAAGTAACTATCTCTATCTGCATCTGGATTCTTTGCAGGAACATGAATATGCCTTTCCATTGCCCGGTGGCAAAGTAATCTCTGCCTACGGAACTCGTGGGGGACATTCGGGCGCAGATATCAAAACGTGCGCGAAAGATACGATTCGTGCTGCTTTCGACGGCATAGTCCGTATGTCGAAACCGTATTATGCGTATGGAAACCTGGTTGTCATCCGCCATCCCAACGGATTGGAAACCCTTTATAGCCATAACTTCAAGAACCTCGTCCAAAGCGGCGATACCGTAAAAGCCGGACAGCCTATCGGACTGACGGGACGTACCGGTCGTGCCACTACGGAGCATGTGCACTTTGAAACCCGTATCAACGGACAGCACTTCAATCCGAACCTTATCTTTGATATGAAAGAAAAGACCTTGCGGAAAGGATGCGTTAAGTGTACAAAAAACGGGAATGGGATTGTAGTGAAAACGCATATTCCCGATAACCGCGTCGCACAGAATAATCAGATTAAAAAGTAATGAAGAGTGCATCTTTATGGTTGGTGAATGGACAATGAAAGTAATAAATCTTTTTTTGTCTTAAACTCTGTATTATCTATATCCGATAAACTTGCTATTTTTGATTAATTTGTATTTCTTTGTGTAACTGTTTATGTTCTAATAACTAACCCCCTTATTACTATTTATGAAGAACAACAAGATTTACTTTCTGGGAGCCTGTCTCCTGTGTACTGTAACTGCATTTTCGCAGAATATTAACTTACAACCTGCTCCCCAAGAGCTTATTACCCGTGACAAGATCATCGACCTGCCCGCCATCTATCAACTGGAAGGTGAAAAAGAGGCAAATCCGCATGCTGTGGAAGTCCTAAAAGAACTGCTTTCAGGTAAGCAAAGCACCAAACAAGGGCTCCGTATCTATATCGGTGAGAAAGGAGACAAGAGTGTACGGAAGTATGGTCGCTTGATTCCTAATCGCGATGAAGCCTATTATCTGTCAGTGACCGATAAGGAAATTGTACTGGCAGGAAGTGACGAACGGGGTACCTATTATGCTTTACAGACTTTTGCGCAACTGCTGAAAGATGGAAAATTGCCGGAAGTGGAGATTAAGGATTATCCTTCCGTCCGTTATCGGGGTGTAGTGGAAGGGTTTTATGGAACTCCCTGGAGCCATCAGGCGCGTCTCAGCCAACTGGAGTTCTATGGCAAGAACAAAATGAATACCTATATATACGGTCCGAAAGACGACCCGTATCACAGTGCTCCGAACTGGCGTCTGCCTTATCCCGCGAAAGAAGCCGCGCAGTTGCAAGAACTGGTAACGGTAGCCAATAACAATGAGGTGGATTTTGTATGGGCCATCCATCCGGGACAGGATATCAAATGGAATCAGCAAGACCGTGATATACTGCTGGCTAAGTTCGAGAAAATGTACCAGCTCGGAGTTCGTTCATTCGCCGTCTTCTTTGATGATATTTCCGGCGAAGGAACCAATCCGCAGAAACAGGCGGAACTTCTGAACTATATCGACGAGAACTTTGTGCAGGTGAAACAGGATGTGACTCCGCTTATCATGTGTCCCACCGAGTACAATAAAAGCTGGTCGAACCCGAAAGGCAACTACCTGACTACCTTAGGAGAGAAACTGAACCCTTCCATTCAAATCATGTGGACGGGCGACCGTGTAGTCTCCGACATAACCCGTGACGGCATTTCTTGGATTAACGAACGCATCAAACGTCCGGCATACATTTGGTGGAATTTCCCTGTATCTGATTATGTACGCGACCATCTGCTTCTCGGCCCGGTTTATGGCAATGACACCACGATTTCCGGTCAGATGTCCGGCTTCGTCACGAATCCGATGGAGCATGCTGAAGCGTCTAAAATTGCTATTTACAGTGTGGCAAGCTATGCCTGGAACCCTACGAAGTATGATACCTGGCAAACATGGAAAGCTGCTATCCGTACTATCCTGCCGGATGCTGCGGAAGAACTTGAATGTTTTGCTATACATAATGCTGACTTGGGCGTCAACGGGCATCAGTACCGCCGTGAAGAATCACAGGACATTCAGCCTGCTGCCGAACGTTTCCTTAAAAGCTATGTGGAGAATGGGAAGTATGAAATGGCAGACTTTGAAGCATTGCAGAATGCATTCGAACGCATGACGGAATCTGCTGATATCCTGCTGATTAATACAGAAAATAAACCCTTGATTCAAGAGATAACCCCTTGGCTGTATCAGTTCAGACTGCTGGCTGAAACCGGGAAAGAAGTGTTGAATATGGTGAAGAGCCGGGATAACTTCTCTCATTCTTATTTCCTTCGGAAGTATAACCATGTGAAAGCCTTGCAGCAACAAATGTTTGATATTGACCAAACGTACAATCAGAACCCCTACCAACCGGGAGTAAAGACAGCTACAAGAGTGATAAAACCATTGATTGACCGCACTTTTGCAATTACCGTCGAACGCTATAATCAAAAGAACGGAACTTCTCTGGATGCTATTACAGACTATATGCCGCACAGGCTTATAAGTGACGTAGACCAGATAAAGAACCTGCCGTTGCAAATAAAAGTGAACCGGGTGCTTATTTCACCGTCCAATGAAGTGGTGAAATGGGGAGCGGGAAAAATGCTTGAAATAGAACTGGATAATACTTATCCGGCAGAGAGCATACAAATCGACTTCGGAAAGAAAGAGCCATCTGCATGGGGACGTTTTGAAATCTCCGTAGACGGTAAGGAATGGAAGGCGATAGACCTGATACAAAAAGGCAGCAAGCTTACAGCGGGATTGCAGAAAGCTCCGGTGAGGTTTGTCCGGTTTACAAATACGGGCAATGAAGAACAAGAAGTGTATCTGCGCCAGTTCGTGCTGACGATAGAAAAGGGGATGTAATTACCCTTTCTTCGACTTGCGGTATTCCCGTGGCGACATTCCCATGATTTTGCTGAATAGGCGGGAGAAGTAATAGGTATCCTCTATACCTATCTTATAGCATATCTGGTTAATTTTCATGTCTGTTGTGTCGAGCAGCAGACAGGCTTGTTGTATCTTTAATAGGTTGAAGTAAGTCAGTGGGCTATGCCCCGTTTTCTTTTTGAACAACATGGAGAAATGGGAAGGAGAATACCCGATTTGGGCGGCTATATCCTGCAAGGTGAGATGTTTCTCCATGTTTTCTTTCATATAATGAATCGCCAGTTCGCTTATATTCTCGTCTTCCTGCGAATCATTGTTTGCGGCGTTACGGTATTGCTGTATGTATCGTAATGTTCCCAGGTAGAAGTGGAACATGGAGAACGCATAGCGCAGGTTCTCATTGCTATATCCGTTTTTCAGCGTGTTGAATATTTCTTCGAACAGGTTAATCCGGGTACTGATGCGTGAATGTAGTTCGGGCTGAATATCCATCGGTCTGCCGGCTTCCTGTGCGTAATACGGTGCAAGGATACCTTTGAAGTGTATCCAGTAGATAGTCCATGGACACGATTTGTCGGAAGCATAGGCATGGGGAACTCCCGCAGGGAGGATAAAGTACTGGTTGGCGGATACCATATATTCCTGGTCGCCGATGCGATACCATCCGGCTCCGTCTATGCAATAGATAAATACATATTGGTTGACAGGCTCTTTCCGTTCCCGGAAATGATGCTTGGCTTTCGGATAATATCCGATGTCGGTGATGTGCAGCATGGAAGTAAGAGGGTCTTCTTCCATTTTGTCAACGATAATGCGGGGAAGCACCAAGGCTCTTTCTCCGGTAAATCCATCTTTCAACTTTACCATAATCTCATAGTATATGATTCGACTGTTCTGCGCAAATATATAACAATGTATGTTATCTGTCAAATAATACATTAAAAATAAGATTGTCCATCTTTATAAAATGAAATTCTATTTTTTGTCTACTCAACCACTCCTATCTTTGCAATATTAATTAATCAATCTTCTAATGGTATGAAAAGTTATAATATGAAATCTTTCTTGTTAATAGTATTATTAGGAATTTCCAGTATTTCTACTGCCCAAAGTTTGTTGGACTTGAGTGGAAACTGGGGATTGGCTTTAGATAGTATGAATGTGGGAGAAAAAGAGGAATGGTATCTGAAATCCTTCTCTGAGAGTATAAGCCTGCCCGGAACTACGGACTTAGCTCAAAAAGGGATTCCCAACCAGCTTGTTCCCAAACTGGAAAAACCGCAGTTGCTTCGTCTGACTCGTAAGAACTCTTATGTAGGAGTTGCCTGGTATAACCGTGAGATTGATATCCCAAAAAGTATGGCGGGACAACCGTTGGAGTTCTCTTTCGAAAGGGTTCTGTGGCAGAGCCGCTTGTGGATTGGCGGAGAAGAAGTGGCGGGTGCGCAGGAAAGCTTGATTGCTCCCCACCGGTTTGTCTTACCGAAAGGTCTGCCGGCAGGTAAACATATGATAACTTTGCGTATTGACAATCGAAAGCGATATGATATTTCTGCGAACGACTTGGCGCATGCCTATACCAATGACACTCAGATTATGTGGAATGGAGTGTTGGGTAAAATGAAACTGACCACCCGGCAGAAAATCCGTATTGAGCATGTGAATGTTTATCCTGATGTCAGGAACGGGAAGATACGCGTGGCTGTTACCTTGGAGAATAGCGGACACAAACAGGAGAAAGTGAAACTTACTTTGCAGGTCGGGCAACCCAGTGTTGGACAGAAATTTGAAGAAAAAGAATTTCAGGTTACACTGAAAGGAGGTAGGCAGAAGCTTGAATATGACTGTCAGTTGGGTATGGATATAAAGAAATGGAATGAGTTTACTCCTGAGTTATATAACTTGTCTGTTGTTTGCCGTTTTGACAGGAAGAAAACCGAACGGAAAGATGTTTCTTTCGGGATGCGTGAGATAGATAACGGTCAAGGTATCCTGACAGTCAACGGCAATCGAATTTTCCTGCGCGGAACATTGGAATGTTGCATTTTTCCTCTGACGGGTACTCCGCCGATGACTGAAGAAGGTTGGATGAAAGTCTTTACTACGGCTAAAGAGTGGGGGCTGAACCATTTGAGATTTCATTCCTGGTGTCCGCCGGAAGCGGCATTTAGTGTTGCGGATAAGTTAGGCTTCTATTTGCAGGTGGAACTGCCGAACTGGTCTTATACTATCGGCAAGGATGAGGCTATGACCAAGTTTCTTTATAACGAATTTGACCGGATAATCGAAACCTATGGAAATCATCCGTCATTTTGTATGATGAGTGTCGGCAATGAGCTTCAGTATGACTTTAAACTGCTGAATGACATGGTCAGATACATGAAAGGGCGAGACAGCAGGCGCTTATACACAACTTCTACTTTTACTTTTGAAAAAGGACATGGAGCGAAACCGGAGCCGGAAGATGACTTCTTTGTTACGCAATGGACGGATAAAGGCTGGGTGAGGGGACAAGGTATTTTCGACCAAGAGCCGCCTTGTTTCTATAAAGATTACAGTGCTGCCATGCAGGACATGAATGTTCCTCTTATCTCTCACGAGATTGGGCAGTATGCGGTGTTTCCAAATCTGAAAGAAATAGAAAAATACACGGGAGTATTGGAACCTCTGAATTTTAAGGCTGTCAAACAGGATTTGCAGAGGAAAGGATTATATTCGAAAGCGGGAGACTTTTTGGAAGCATCGGGAAAGTTGGCGGTCTTGTTATACAAGGAAGAGATAGAAAGAGCGATGAAAACTAAAAAGTTCAGTGGTTTTCAGTTGTTGGATTTGCATGACTTCCCGGGGCAGGGAACTGCATTGGTCGGACTTTTAGATGCTTTTTGGGATTCAAAAGGGCTGATTGAACCATCCGTTTTCAGGCAGTTCTGTGCGCCGGTTGTTCCGCTGGCTCGTTTCGCCAAAGCCACTTATTCGGGAGATGAGACATTCGCTGCATCTATTGAAGTTGCCAATTATTCGGATACGGCTATCGACAATAAGCGGATATTGTGGCAGTTGGCCGATGAAGCAGGGACGCAAATTTCAAACGGCAGACTGGATGTTGAAAGTATATCCAAAGGAAACGTGACACAATGCGGGGACATTCGTGCAGAGCTTAAAAGTGTGTGTAAAGCTTCAAGGTTGTATTTCACAGTATCCATCGAAGGAACTCAATGGAAAAACACATGGTCGGTTTGGGTATATCCTCATATCGAATCATTGAATGTCGGAGATGTCCTGCTGACGCAGAATGTAGAAGAAGCTCTGGCAGCATTAAATCAAGGAAGAAAAGTATTGCTTTCTCCCAAAGTAAATTATCTGAAAGGATTGGAAGGGAAGTTTCTTCCCGTCTTCTGGAGTCCTGTTCATTTTCCAAAGCAGGCAGGAACAATGGGACTTTTGTGCAATCCTCGGCATGTAGCTTTGCGGCACTTCCCTACGGAAATGCATAGTAACTGGCAATGGTGGAATTTGGTGAAAAGGTCGAAGGTGCTCGTTGCCGATTCGTTGCCACCGGTTGAGCCGATTGTGGAATCTGTTGATAATTTTACGAATAACAGAAAGCTGGTGTCTGTCTTTGAAACCAGATGTGGAAAGGGCAAACTGATAATGAGTGCTATGGATATTCTTTCCGAGGGAAGTGACAAGCCCGAAATACAACAGATGCTTTACAGTCTGGTTACATATATGAATTCAGAAAGTTTTGCTCCCCGGACGGTGCTTGGTGAGGATGATATCAGAAGCCTGATACTAAAGAATGAAGGTGAAGTAATAGAAACAAAAGCGACGTCCATTTATAGGGGATTGGACTAGAAACAAAGGAATGTCGGGTGTTCGGAAGAAACAGTAAAAAATAAAATTGTCCATCTTTATCGAATGAAATTCTATTTTTTATGCTCTTGACATGCTCTATCTTTGCAGTATCAATAATAAATCTTCTAATGGTATGAAAAGTTATAATAAAAAGTTTGTCTATTTTATATGTTTAGTCTCTGCAATGGGCGGACTTCTCTTCGGCTACGACTGGGTAGTGATAGGGGGAGCGAAACCTTTCTACGAACTTTATTTCGATATTGCCGATGTACCTGCCATGCAAGGGCTTGCTATGAGCGTCGCTTTGCTCGGTTGTTTAATTGGCGCTATGGTGGCGGGTATGATGGCAGACCGTTATGGCCGTAAGTCTCTCCTGATAATTTCTGCTTTCATATTCTTGTCTTCCGCTTACGCTACCGGAGCGTTTTCCGTATTTAGCTGGTTTTTGGCAGCCCGTTTTTTAGGCGGTATCGGCATCGGAATCGCTTCGGGACTTTCTCCCATGTATATTGCCGAAGTAGCTCCTACGTCAATCAGGGGAAAACTCGTCTCACTGAATCAATTGACGATTGTACTCGGTATCCTGGGTGCTCAAATCACTAACTGGCTGATTGCGGAACCTATTCCCGCTGGCTTTTCCCCTGTGGATATTTGTGCTTCATGGAACGGGCAAATGGGATGGCGATGGATGTTTTGGGCGGCTGCCTTCCCTGCTGCGATATTCCTGTTGTTGGCATGCTTCATCCCCGAAAGTCCCCGCTGGCTGGCAATGAAAGGAAAAGAAGAGAAAGCATGGAGTGTGCTTAGTAAAATAGGTGGTGACGATTATGCCGACCAGGAACTTCGTCTGGTAGAAGAAACCGATTCTTCGAAGTCGGAAGGAGGATTACGGTTATTGTTCAGTCGTCCATTCCGCAAGGTACTTGTTCTTGGTATTATTGTGGCGGTGTTCCAGCAGTGGTGCGGCACGAATGTTATCTTCAATTATGCACAGGAGATATTCCAGTCCGCAGGATATTCGTTGGGAGATGTTCTCTTTAATATTGTGGTGACGGGTGTGGCAAATGTAATCTTTACTTTTGTGGCTATCTATACAGTTGAACGCTTGGGACGCCGCGTCTTGATGTTGTTGGGAGCTGGAGGGTTGGCAGGTATTTATCTCATTCTTGGCACTTGCTATTTCTTCGAAGTAAGCGGATTCTTTATGGTGGTACTCGTTGTTTTGGCTATCGCTTGCTATGCGATGTCTCTAGGGCCTATCACTTGGGTATTGCTTGCCGAAATCTTCCCTAACCGGGTGCGTGCCGTTGCGATGGCAACCTGTACGTTTGCTTTGTGGGTAGGTAGTTTCACGCTGACATACACTTTCCCGCTACTGAATAATTTATTGGGAAGCAGCGGTACATTCTGGATTTATGCAGCCATTTGTGCTGTCGGCTATCTGTTCTTCTTCCGTGCATTGCCCGAAACGAAAGGTAAATCACTGGAAGCATTGGAAAAGGATTTAATCAAATAAAAAAATAACAGGTTGGCAAATTAATAAGTAAGTAAATAGGTATTGGATAACATTATCAATCAGGCAGGGAGAATGTAAAATCTCCCTGTCCCTCACCCTCTTTGTCTCTTGATTTCTTTGTCAACGAATAAAAAAACAAATTTATAATCAATAATACGATGGTAAAAGCATGGAAAGAAAAGGTGGTTATCCCTACGTATGAAGTAGGCAAACCGGAGAAGAATCCAATTTTCTTGGAGAAGCGTGTGTATCAAGGCAGCAGCGGGGTCGTTTATCCTTATCCTGTGATTGAATCGATGTCCGATGAGAAAGTGGATAAGGAATACAATGCTATTTTTATCGAAAACGAATACATTAAAGTCATGATTCTGCCCGAATTGGGCGGACGTGTACAGATGGCATATGATAAAATCAGGCAACGTCATTTTATTTATTATAATCATGTGATAAAGCCTGCTCTGGTAGGGCTTGCCGGACCGTGGATTTCAGGCGGCATCGAGTTTAACTGGCCTCAACATCACCGCCCCAGCACCTACATGCCTGTGGATACGACTATTGAGGAAAATGCCGACGGGAGTGTCACGGTATGGGTGAATGAAATGGAGCGTATGTTTCACCAGAAAGGAATGGCAGGGTTTACACTTCGTCCGGGACATGCTTTTCTTGAAATCAAAGGGGTGCTTTACAACCGTACCGAAGTACCGCAGACTTTCCTGTGGTGGGCAAACCCCGCCGTAGCGGTAAACGATTACTATCAGAGCGTATTCCCGCCCGATATCAATGCCGTGTTCGACCATGGAAAACGTGCCGTATCCAGTTTCCCCATCGCAACGGGTACTTACTACAAGATGGACTATTCTGCCGGAGTAGACATCTCGAACTATAAGAATATCAAAGTTCCTACTTCCTATATGGCCGTCAACTCCCGCTTTAACTTCGAGGGTGGATATGAGAACGATACCCGTGCCGGCATGCTTCATGTAGCCAACCACCACATTTCTCCGGGCAAGAAACAGTGGACTTGGGGGAACGGTGATTTCGGTCGCGCGTGGGACCGTAACCTGACCGACGAAGACGGACCGTATATTGAGTTAATGGCAGGTGTATATACCGAAAACCAACCGGACTTTACCTGGCTGCAACCTTACGAAGAAAAGAGCTTTGTTCAATATTTCCTGCCTTACCGGGAATTGGGAGTGGTGAAGAATGCCAGCAGAGATTTGTTGATGAACATTGAACCGGAAGGAGAGGACAGTGTCCGTTTCAAGATATTTGCAACTTCACGCCAAACTATAAACGTAGTATTGAAAGATGAAGACAGCAAAGTATATTATAATAAGGAAGTAACCGTCACCCCGGAAGAACTGCTGGATGAAACGGTAAATGTGAATGGCAAGAAGCTCGACAAACTGATTCTTGAAATCACGGCAAACGGAAAGGAACTACTTTATTGGCATGCGGAACCGGAAGAAGTAAAACCTATTCCCGATGCCGCTGAAGCGGCCCTGCTTCCGGAAGAAATAAAAACTACCGAACAGCTTTATCTGACCGGTTTACACTTGGAACAATACAGGCATGCCACATACAATCCCGTCGAATACTATGAAGAAGCATTGCGCCGTGACCCGATTGATGTGCGTAGTAATAACGCGCTTGGTCTGTGGTATATCCGTAAAGGCCGTTTCCATAAAGCGGAGCAATATCTGCTTACAGCCGTAAAGACCTTGCAGAAACGTAATCCGAATCCATACGACGGAGAACCTATTTATAATCTCGGACTTGCCCTGAAATATCAGGGACGTTACAATGAGGCTTACGACCGTTTCTATAAATCTTGTTGGAATGCCGCCTGGCAGGATGCCGGATACTTTGCCTGTGCGCAGATTTCTATCCTGCAAAATCGTTTGGAAGATGCATTGGACGAAATTGACCGCTCGCTTATCCGCAACTGGCATAATCATAAAGCCCGCGCTTTAAAAACTGCTATTCTCCGCCGGATGAATAGAACCGGAGAAGCCCTGCAACTGATTGAAGACTCATTGGCTATTGATAAATTCAACTTTGGTTGTCGCTATGAGAAGTATTTGATAACGAACGTAGCCGACGAACTGACTGTCTTGAAAGAAATGATGCGCAACGAACCCCACAACTATGATGAAATAGCTCTTGACTATTGCGCCGCAGGCTGTTGGCAGGAAGCGGCTTCTTTATGGAACATAGCTATTGCCGAAGGTGTTGTCACTCCGATGACTTACTATTACCTGGGTTGGTGTCTGCACCAGGGAGGACTTCCCGGAGTGAAACAAGCATTTGCGGACGCAGTCAAGGCTTGTCCCGATTACTGTTTCCCCAACCGTTTGGAAGCAATTCTTGCCTTGCAATGTGCCATGGAACAGAATCCGGACGATGCGAGAGCTCCTTACTATTTGGGTAATCTTTACTACGACAAGCGCCAGTATGACCTGGCTATGGAAGCATGGGAAACTTCCGTAAGGCTGGACGATACTTTTCCGACCGTGTGGCGCAATCTGGCTCTGGTATCTTTCAATAAAAAGAATGAGGAAGCGAAAGCTATCGAATGTATGGAACGTGCTTTCCGTCTTGACACAACCGACGCACGTATCTTGATGGAACTTGACCAGCTTTACAAACGTGTCCGCCGTTCGCACAAAGAACGCCTGGCTTTCCTGCAACAATATCCTGAACTGATAAAGCTGCGTGATGACCTTATATTGGAAGAAATCACCTTATTGAATCAAACGGGCGAGTACGAAAAGGCGAAAGCGGTACTGGACGCGCATAACTTCCATCCCTGGGAGGGTGGGGAAGGAAAAGTGCCTGCCCAATATCAACTGGCACGTGTGGAATTGGCAAAACAGGCATTGGCAGCCGGTAATTATCAGGAAGCTATCGCATTATTGCAAGAATGCCTGGTATATCCGCATCATCTCGGTGAGGGTAAATTATATGGCGCACAAGAGAATGATTTCTACTACTTCCTGGGCTGTGCCTACGAAGGCTTGGGGCAACATGACAAAGCAACAGAGTGCTGGGAACAGGCAATCATCGGACCGACCGAACCTGCCGCTGCCATGTACTACAACGATGCGAAACCCGATAAAATATTCTATCAAGGCTTGGCATTATTGAAACTCGGGCGTATGGATGAGGCTAACGGCCGCTTTCATAAATTGACTTCTTATGGCGAAAAACACTTGTTTGACAAGATTAAAATGGATTATTTTGCAGTGTCGCTACCCGACTTGTTGATTTGGGAGGATGACTTGACGATAAGGAATGTAATTCACTGCAAATATATGATGGCATTAGGATATTGGGGACTGGGCCAAAAGGAGAAATCCGTCCGGTTATTAAGTGAGGTAGAAAGATTGGATATTAATCATCAGGGTATTCAGGCTTTTCGGAGCCTGATAGGATAGGACAACTTTGTGACGATGCTTAGAAAGGCATCGTCACGAACTCCTGTTTTTATATTAAACCTTAAATAACAATGATATGAGAACTATTAAAAACTGTTTAATAATGAAAATTACCGGCTTTATTGCCATTGGTTTTTCCGTTGTGTGTACTATGGTCGCTTGTTCGGACGACCCCGTGGCAGTTGCCGACCCTGAACCTGTTGTTGTAGTGGTGAAAGTACCCAACGGCAGTTTTGAGGAAGATGCTGCTGAAACAGCTTCTCCGAAAGGATGGACAGTCAGCGGGGATAATTCTGCTGCAAAAGTGGTGAAGGGAGGTTGTGAAGGAAGCTATGCTTTACACTATGGGGCAGCTTCGGCATATAAGGTATCCACCCGTCAGACTGTCAACGGTCTGGAAGATGGCGTTTATGACCTTGAATTTTATTATAAGAGTACCGGAGGACAAATAGCCTGTTATGTGGCAGCCGGCAATGATACAAAGAAAATAACTTCATTGCAGGCATCTCCCTCTACTTGGATTCGCTCCTATGTGCGCGGAATAAAAGTAGAAGGCGGAAAATGCGAAATTGAAATATACAGTGAATCTGCCGAAGCAAACTGGAGCCGTTTCGACGGGCTGCGTTTGAAGAAAACGGAGAAGGAATATAACCTGCTGAAAGGCGGTGATATATCACAACTGACTTATGTAGAACAAATGGGCGGCAAGTTCTATGAAAACGGGGAAGAAAAAGACTGCATCGGGATTCTCAAGGACAATGGTTTTAATATCGTCCGTCTCCGTCTGTACAATGACCCCGGAAATCCAGATTATTCTCCGTCGAACCGTTTGCCCGAAGGTATTTCCGGTCCTGATGATATTTTACGTCTGGCCAAACGGGCTAAAGAAGCCGGTATGCAGATACAACTGACTTTCCATTATAGCGATTACTGGACGAATGGAGAAACACAGACTAAACCGCATGATTGGGAAGGACTGGACTTTGCCGGATTAAAGAAAGCGCTCTATGATTTTACTTTCAGCTTTATGAATAAGATGAAAGCGCAGGGTACTACTCCCGAATTTGTGGCTTTAGGCAACGAAACACAAGCCGGCATATTATATCCCGAAGGCAGTTACGAAAACTTCGCCCAACTTTCCGAATTGTATAATGCGGGTTATGATGCAGTGAAGGCGGTATCGCAAGATTCGAAAGTAATCATTCATCTGAACGCCGCCGGGGACAAAGCCCAATATAACTGGTATTTTGGCGAACTGAAGAACAGGAATACCAAATATGATGTAATCGGAGCTTCCTACTATCCTTTCTGGACACAGAAAAGTGCTGCACAGATGCGCGAATGGGCGGATTATATCTCTGCCAAGTTCGATAAGGATATCCTGATTATGGAAACCGGCTATAGCTGGAACAGAACTTTGCCTGACGGAACTCCGGGACAATTGTCGGATAATGGCCCGTATCCGGATTTCTCTCCCCTCGGGCAAAAGAACTTTATATTCGAACTTGTGAAGGAGATAAAGCAGGCGAAAGACTGTCGCATACTTGGCTTTCTTTATTGGGACCCTGTTTTTATTGAAGTTGAAGGCATGGGATGGGAATTGGGTGCCAAGAATTATGTTAGCAATACCACTCTGTTCGATTTCTCGGGGAATAGATTGGAAGTGTTGGATGCATTCAAGTATAATAACTAAAAAGAATATACCATGAAGAACGTTTTAATAACAATCGGAAAACTAGTTCTGTTGCTGGCACTCGTCTGTCCGGCAGTCAGTTGTGATGATGATAAGGAAGATGTGGCTCCCGGTCTTTATGTGGCAAATGAAGAGATAGAGACATTTCCCGGTGATACGGTGTTAGTGTCGGGAACAGCTTCCAACTATGCCGGTCTGGCTAGTATTACATTGAATTGTGAAAACTGGGGGATACATAAAGTCTATGATTTGAATGGACAGAAGCCTAAGGTTTTTAATTATGACTATCGGCTGATTGTGCCGGAAACCGCGACTTTCGAGGAACATCTATTGATAACGATTCGTGATGTGAACGGATGGGAGACAAAGAAGAATGTTTTATTGACTTATGTTGCGGATATGGAAAGTCCGGTTATGCAGACACAGCTTCCGGCACGTATAGCGGTGGATTTCAATACTGCGACGAATAAGGGAATCTGGAATCTGAACGTGAAGTTTACCGACGACCGTGCACTGAAGAATATCCGTCTGCAAATACCGGGCATGCAAATAGACGAAACAGCGGAAGCCACAGGGCGGAGTGGTGAATTGAAACGTACTGTCGATTTTACTACGGGAGAGTTTCCGGTCACTTTGACTATAACGGATACCGGTGGAAATGAAACGGTTGTCAATACGACGGTCGTTGTTATGCTGGCGGAAGACGAAGACCCGATTCAGGACTATGCGCAGATGTATATTGTCAACGCCGGTGAGAATCCTGATGACTACGTGAACGGCTATTATCGCTACATGGACCGTAAAGGGGAATATCAATATGAAGGCAAATTCTACGCTCCGGCTGATAATACGGAGATTTTCTTTGTACCGGTGAAGTCGATGGATGGAGATTTGTACGGAACGAGCCCTTATGTCAGCAGTAAACTGATGAATAAGAATGGTTATGTAGTTCCTGTCATTCTTCCGAAGAAAGGTTATTATAGCGTTTGGATTGATTTGAATGGGCATACGTACAGTTTTTGGAATATGGAGATTCCGTCGGGCACTTGCACCGAACCTCTTTGGATGTCGGGCACGGGTTTCAGCTTTGCCGATTGGGGAGCTTCCGACCAGATGACACAGACGGATACTTATCGTTATGAGGTGGAGACTGCCGTTTTAGGCGATTATGCCGGCGACCGTCAGTATTGCTTCTACACGAGCGGTTGGGCACGGGTATTCCGCGCTGATACGGCCGGCAACTGGTGGTTTGAATCGGCAACGGGAAGTTGTATCAGTTTCACGACCGATTATGCCGGGAAAGTGAAAGTCACCTTCGATACAGCCGAACTGTGGGCTACAATCAAGAAAGTAACAGAATAAAATGAAACAGGTATGAAAAGAAGATATTCAATTACGAAAAAGGCGGGACTTCTATTGTCCTTCCTGTTGATGGCTACTTCACTGATTGCACAGAGTATTCAGGTGAAAGGAGTAGTGAAAGACCCGGCGGGTGAAGCTATCATCGGGGCAAGTGTAGTGGTGAAAGGCACTACCAATGGCTCTATCACAGATTTGGACGGTCGTTTTAATCTTTCGGATGTGCCTTCGGGAGCAACGGTGACGGTTTCGTATATCGGCTATATCTCTCAGGAGAAGAAAGCCAGCGCCACACCGATGGAGTTTATATTGAAAGAAGACAATAAAACGTTGGATGAGATTGTGGTGGTCGGTTACGGTACGGCTAAGAAAAGTAGTATTTCCGGTGCGGTGGCTTCTGTCAAAGCGGATGAATTGCCGACGGCTGCGTCAGCCTCGGTTGGCTCCATGTTGCGTGGACGTTCATCGGGAATGAATATCACGCAAAACAGTGCCAATCCGGGTGCTTCGATGAATATATCCATCCGGGGCGGTCTTTCCGGGCAGAGCCCGTTGATTGTGATTGACGGTGTGCCGCAGGCTTCTTCCAAAACGGTGACGGCAGGAACAGCATATAGCGGTGGTGAGAAAGACAATGCCCTGATTAACCTTAATCCTAATGATATAGAGACGATTGATATTCTGAAAGATGCTTCGGCTGCTGCCATCTACGGCTCGGATGCTTCGGGCGGTGTGATTCTGGTTACTACCAAACGGGGGAAAACAGGTAAACCCGACATTTCTTATTCCGGTTCGGTTGCTTTCCAGTACATTAAAGACACACCGGACTTTCTGAATGCGCGTGATTTCATGATTGAACAGAATAAGGTGTTTGATGAACTGGGACGTGGGGATGAAAAGAAATATACCGGCGGGCAGATTGCTAATTTTGTAGGCGACGGAACGAACTGGATGGATGAAGTGACCCGTGTAGGTATCGTAAACGAACATAACCTTTCGGTTTCTGCCGGTACGGACGCTACGAAATATTTGTTTTCATTGAGTTATTATGACCATCAGGGAATCGCCAAAAACAACTCGATGAACCGTATCACCGGGCGTCTGAATGTCGACCAGACTATCAACCGCATGCTGAAAGCCGGTATCAACTCTACTTTCTCCCAGATTAAATATCACGACGTGCCATTGGGCAATGAGCGGCAGGACAATTCGGCATTGATTTATTCGGCAATGACATTTATTCCTACCGTACCGGTATATGACGAAGAAGGAAAGTTCTCGGTTAATCCGATTCGCGACATTTATCCGAATCCGGTTTCCCTGTTGGACATAACCGACCAGACAGTGAGCCGTGACCTTTTTGTCAGTGGTTATCTGGAGTTCCGCCCCATCAAGGATTTGCTGTTGAAGGCTACCGTCGGCTTCGACATGAAAGATGTGCAGGCCGACCAATACATTCCCACCACAACGAAAAAGGGATATAGCATGGACGGGCAGGCTTCCAAGCAGAATGCCAAATCGCAAATGAACCTGTTCAACGCCATTGCCAATTACACCAAAATTTTCAATGAGATTCATGATGTAAACCTGATGGCAGGTTTCGAATATAAAAGGTCTTCTTGGGAAGGGATGGGTATTGTTGCTTCGCAATTCCCTTATGACGGCTCTTTGATGAACAATATCGGGACGAGCGAACAGGAAAAGCCGACTATCAGTTCGTATAAAGGAGCCAGTGAGATGGCTTCATTCCTGGCACGTCTGAATTATTCGCTGGCATCCAAATATGTGCTGACCGTCAATCTTCGCGTAGACGGTTCGTCCAACTTCTCGAAGGAACACCAATGGGGCGCTTTCCCGGGAGTATCGGCGGCCTGGCGTATGAATGAAGAAAGCTGGATGAAGGATATCAGTTGGCTGACTAACCTCAAAGTTCGTGCAGGTGTGGGGCAAACCGGTAATGCGGGCAACCTGACCGGCATCAATACCTATTATAAAGTTTCGCAAGGTGCATTTGCACCTAACGGAAGCCTGGTGAATGGCATGGCTATCTCCAAGCTGGGCAACGATAAGTTGAAGTGGGAGACGCTGACCGATTATAACTTCGGTATTGACTTCGGTTTCTTCAACAACCGCCTGTCCGGTTCTATTGACCTGTACCAACGTCTGCGCAAAGATGTCATTCTGTCTAAAGATTTGATGTCTTATCACGAGGTGAAGGCGATAGACTATAATTCGGCAACCGTTTACCGTGCACGGGGGATTGATATAGGTATTCATAGCGTGAACTTTGACAACAAGAACTTTGGCTGGACTACTGACGTCAATTTTTCCTATTACCGTAACCACACCACGAAGCGCGACCCGGATTTTATTCCTGCCGTTTATCAGGACTATGTGGAAAGATGGGACAACATCTACGGATACAAAACGAACGGTCTGATTCAGATGGACCAGTCCTACAAGCATTTGCAGAAATCCGGTGCCGGAGCTATTCTTTATCAGGACTTGTATGGTTATAAACTCGATGAGAATGGAGAAAAAATGCGTGATAACGAAGGTCGCTATATCCGGGTTGCGGGCGAAGACGGAATATTGGATGAGGCGGATATGGTGGTACTGGCGAATAACACTCCGATTCCTTTCAGTATCAACAATACATTCCGGTGGAAGAACTGGGACGCTAACATCTACTTGTACGGCTCTTTGAACGGATGGAAGGTGAACGACATCAAGTTACAGTCCATATATGGTATTGAGGACATTACGTATGGCATCAATGTCTTGAAAGAAGTGAAGAACCGCTGGTCGCCTGCCAATCCGATGGGGACATTGCCGGGAGTGGCGGAAGCGTCTTCTGGGGTGGACCCGAGCAAGAGTGACTTTTTCCTCGAAAAGGCTTGGTATCTGCGGTTGGATAATGTATCAATCGGTTATACGTTCCCCGCACAATGGTTTAAGAACAAGATTCGTTCAGTCAGGCTGTATGCTGCCGGACGCAATCTGGCTGTATTTACTCCTTATAAGGGAATGGACCCTGAAACTGGAAACGGTATCGGAGCTTATCCGAACCAGTCTTCGTTTGCTATCGGTCTGGATGTGAAATTCTAA
Source organism: uncultured Bacteroides sp. (assembly GCF_902491285.1). Classification (GTDB taxonomy): domain Bacteria; phylum Bacteroidota; class Bacteroidia; order Bacteroidales; family Bacteroidaceae; genus Bacteroides. Next base: position 78,240 of record NZ_CABUHK010000011.1, read on the forward strand.
TATATACTGGGTATGAAAACAATGAAATATATAATAACAGCCTTGATGCTGTTTTCGATGACTTCCTGCGAACTGGAACGTCTGGATTATACCGAAATCTCTCCGGAAAACTTCTTTAAGACGGAGACTGACCTGAAACTGGCGGTCAACTCGCTCTACTACGATTTTAATCCCGGTGATTTCAAAGCTGTTTATTCGGCGGATTACATGGGGTATCAGATTATTGGTGATATGACGACCGATGTGCTTTGGAGCTGCTGGGCGTGGGAGTCGGACGAACTTTATTTCCAGCAATGGTATGCCACTGTGGGCGGGAGTATTCAGAATCATGCTTACTCGAATTTCGAACGTTATAATTTCCTTTCCAAAGCGCGCAATACCATCCGCCGTATTGAGAACTCTCCGGTGAGTGAAGATGCGAAGGCACTTTATTCGGGCGAGGCGAAGGCTTTGCGCGGATGGATGGGGCTTTACCTTTATGATATGTTCGGCCCTGTACCGGTGGCTTCGGACGAAGTGTTGGACGACCCTCAGACTTTTGTCTATCTGCCTCGGCTGACCGAAGAAGAATATGACGCGATGATGGAAGCGGATTTGCGGGATGCGATTCGTGATTTGCCTGAAGTGGCGGAAGCGCGCGGACGCATGACAAAAGGGGCTGCCCGTATGATTCTGCTGAAATATTACATGATAAAGGGCTATTTTGACAAAGCGGAAACTTTAGCCCGCGAGTTGATGGAGATGGAAGGGCGTGTATATAGTTTGCAGCCTGATTATAATTTTATTTTCTCCAAAGAGGGAATAGGCAATAATGAGGTGATTCTGCAACTGGCCTGCAATAATACAGCTAGTTGGTATTCGAATTATATGACTGTCGAGGTGCTTCCCGCTGATTATCCGTGGGCTGAAAAGGCGACTGGTTGGGGCGGTTATGTGATGCCCTGGGACTTTTATGGCACATTTGAAGAAGGTGATTTGCGCTTGAAAAATGTAGTGACTAGTTATACGAATAAGAAAGGGGAGAAGATAGACCGTACAAACAGCAGCCAGTTGGCAAAAGGGGCGTTACCTCTGAAATACGGGATGGACCCGGATATGAAAGACGGGCAAAGCGGTATTGACGTGGTTATCTATCGGTACTCTGATGTGTTGTTGACACTTGCCGAGTGTATCAACCGTAACGAGGGCAACCCAACGACGGAAGCGATTGCTTTGGTAAACCGTGTTCGTAACCGTGCCAACTTGCCGGTTCTGGATGATGCACAGACCGCTTCAAAGGAAGCCTTCAATGATGCCCTGCTTTTAGAGCGCGGACATGAATTCTATCTCGAAGGTCTTCGCCGCCAGGACTTGATTCGTTTCGGGAAGTACGTGGAATATGCGAATAATCGCATTGACGCAATTAATAAATCCGAAGGTCGTGGCTACTTCAATGTGCACGAAGGGCACAATCGCTTTTGGATTCCACAGAGTTTCATTGATGAGTCGAAAGGGGCTATCAAGCAAAATAATTATGATAGATAGTGATAAGACCTATACATAAGAATTACATAAAAAACAGTTATTATGAAAAATAAGATTTATACAGCTTTGGCACTTGCTCTATACGCTACAACTTTTCATGCACAGCAGATATATGAGCTTTCTGCTCCGGCAAAAGAGAAGACTATATATACGGGGCACCTTAAAATGGGCGGTACTAACCCGTCAGGTGGAAACATTTCCGTAAATAGCTATTATATGTCTATTGACGGAAAGCCTGTGATACCCGTTATGGGAGAATTCCATTTTACCCGTTATCCACGTGCGCAATGGGAACAGGAGATTATAAAGATGAAAGCCGGTGGGGTGAATGTATTGCCAACCTATATTTTCTGGGGATTGCATGAAGAAGAGGAAGGTGAGTTTTGCTGGAGTGGCAATAAGGACTTACGTCATTTCATAGAACTTTGCAAAAAACATGATATGCCGGTAATAGTGCGCATAGGTCCTTTCTGTCATGGTGAAATACGTAACGGCTCTATGCCTGATTGGCTTTTCGCCCGTCCGGTGGATGTACGCAGCAATCAGCCGCTATACCTCTCTTATGTAAAAAGGCTCTATCATGAGATAGGCCGGCAACTGCAAGGATTGTATTATAAGGACGGTGGCCCGATAATCGGTTGTCAGATAGAAAATGAGATGCAACATTCCGCATCTCCCTGGGGGGTAAATTATCCCGGTGAACCGCTGGACTTTACAGTGGCAAGTTATGACATTGACTATGCAATGATTGGTGTAAGTGTGATGGATAAGAAAGTCACTACTGCCGAACTTGGGGAAGAACATATGCGTACTCTTAAAAAAATAGCACAGGAAGAAGGCATCATCACTCCCTTCTATACCGCCACTGGTTGGGGAAATGCGGCTGTTATCGACAATGAAGCAATCCCCGTGACATCTGCCTACACATATCCTTTTTGGGAAGAACCGCGAATGTCACCGTTCTGTATGTTTAAGGATATACACCGTGTACCTGATTATGCTCCGGTACGTTACGATGCGGAACGGTTTCCTTCATTCTGTGCAGAAATGGGTGCCGGCATACAGATGATTTATCGGCGCAGACCTATCGTTACGGCACGTGCGGCCCAGGCATTAATGATTCGTACGCTCGGTAGTGGAAGCAACGGTATCGGATACTATATGTACCACGGCGGTAGCACTCCGTTACGTCAGGATAATATAGGAAGCTATCAGGACGAACCGATGGGAATGCCCAAGATTTCCTATGATTTCCAGGCTCCCCTTGGCGAGTTCGGACTGGAACATCCGTCTTATCGTTACCTGCGTACCATCCATTCGTTTCTTGCCGACTTCGGCAGTTATCTTGCTCCTATGGAAACTGTGTTGCCGGACGGTTGGGAAAAGATGACACCCGACAATCGTGACGAGTTGCGTTACGCTGCCCGGATGAAAGACGACAGCGGATTCATTTTTATGATAAACTTTCAGGACCATGACACATTGCGTCATGATATGGATGGACTGCAACTGCAACTGAATCTTCGTGGTGAAACACTGCGCATACCCGAACAGGGAACTTTTATGTTGCCGAAAGATGAAAGTATGATTTTGCCGTTCAACATGATGCTCGGAAATGCCAAACTCCGTTATGCTACGGCACAACCTCTGATGAAAATCAATGATAACGGTGTCGACCACTACATTTTCTTCGCCCCAGAAGGTATGAAACCAGAGTATTGTTTTGATGCCCGAACGGTCAAAGGTAAGGCTAAATATGCCGTTACAAGCGGTCTCAGAAGTACTGTCACCATAACACCCCGCAACGGTAAGAAAATAAAGATAACGACACTGAATCACGAACAGGCACTCAATGCTATCAAGGTGGACGGGAAGCTGCTGATAACGACTGCTACCGTACTGCCGACAGCGGAGGGCATTACTTTGCAACAACTTGGTAATAATGCCTTTGACTATATCCTGTATCCTTCGGCAAAGGGATGGCAACAACAGACAGTACAAGTTGAAACTGTCAGTCCCGAATGTCGCGTAGAGAGGATAACAACCCGTCGTGTCACCGTAGCCTTCTGCGATACCGTCCATGTGCCGCAGGTGAATGAGTACTTCATGAAGATAGACTATACGGGCGATGTGGCGATGGCTTTTCTCGGTGGAAAGATGGTACAGGATGAATTCTGGCATGCCCAGCCATGGATGATTGGCCTTAATCGCCACAAAGAAATGATGAACAAAGAAGCTATGTCGTTTTACTTCCGTCCTTTGCGTTCGGACGCTACTTGTTTGCAAGATTTTCCCAAGTCTGCAATTCCTGCTTTTAAAGGAGATGGACAAGTGCTTGAGATTAAGAACGTGGAAATTATCCCTCAATATCAAGTGAAGATAAATAAATAGTTCCTAAATTTATGAGGAAAAGCTTATTTACATTATTGGTTACTCTTCTCAGCACAATGGGGTATTGTGCCGAGAAGGTATATATGGACAAGCAGGGTGTGATACGTTGGACGGAAAATAAAAAGGAAGTAGCCTTGTTCGGTGCCAATTATTGCCTGCCTTCAGCTTGCGATTTCCGTGCGGCAGGTTATGTTGGCGGTGAACGCAAACAAATGATTGTGGAAGACTTGGAACATTTCAAGCGCATGAACTGGGACGGATTACGTCTTTGCTTTTGGGGAGACTATCAGAATACAGACCGCCAAGGAAATTTGCAGGAAAATGAACATTTGCATCTGTTGGACTATCTTATAGCCGAAGCGAGTAAAAGGGACATTTATATGCTGCTTAGTCCCATCGTGACTTATGATTCACAATGGCCGGAAATGAGTGACACGACGAATACGGGGCTGGCGAAGTATTATCCGAAAAGTGCACTGATTCATGATGAACAGGCCATTCGTGCACAGGAAAACTATATAAAGCAATTGCTGAATCATCGTAATCCGTACACCGGTCATTGCCTGAAGGATGAACCGAACATTCTGTTTGTCGAGCTTATCAACGAACCTGCCCAGTTCCCGGAAGATATTTCCGGCATGGTACGATATATCAACCGGATGTGTAAGGCAATCCGTAGCACCGGTTGTAAAAAACTGACTTTCTACAATGTCAGTCAGGACTTCCGCGTAGCTTCTGCCATTCGGAAATCGGACATACAAGGCTCTACCTATGCCTGGTATCCGAGTGCGTTGAACAACAATCATTCTATTGAAGGGAACGGCTTGCTGTTTGTTGACCGTTACGAGCAGATGCTTCATCCCGATTTGAGCGGAAAGGCGAAAATCGTTTATGAGTTTGATGCTACTGATATGGCTTCCGGTTTTATGTATCCGGCTATGGCTCGCGAGTTCCGGCGGGGCGGTATTCAGTTTGCTGCAGTCTTTTCTTATGATATGCTGCGTACGGCTCCGATGAATTTAGGCTGGCAGACTCATTTTTTCAATATGGTCTTTACGCCTTCAAAAGCGGTGAGCGGTATGATTGCCGCCGAAGTGATGCGTCGTGTTCCGCGTGGCAAGCACTTCGGGTATTATCCTGATAATAATACTTTCGATAACTTTCGGGTGAGTTACGATGGGCAGTTGAGTGAATTGAACTCCGGAGATATGTTCTATTATTCAAATACTACGTCCACCCGTCCCAAGAATCCGGAAGCATTGAAGCATATTGCCGGGGTAGGCTCTTCTCCGGTGGTGCGTTATTCGGGGACAGGTATTTATTTCCTGGATAAACAAAGTAATAATACCTGGCAACTGGAAATTTACCCTGATATTATGGAAGTTGACGACCCTTACAAAATGCTGAACAAGCATAGGGTATCAAGAAAGTCAGCGTATAATGAACGGAAAATAAAGATACAGCTCCCCGGTCTTGAAACAGAAATGGCTGTCTTGCCCGGAAAGTATCTGCTGACGGATGGGAAATTGGTTAGTAAGGAAGAACTTCCCGCCAAGGATTTCTATCAAACTCCGATGAAAGAGTGGAAAATAGTTAATCATACGTGGGCGGAGTTTACCTCTGATAAGGAAGTGACATTCCGGTGTGAAGTGTTCGGCCCCAAACGTCCTCAACAGGTAAACGTCTACCTGATGCTGAAACCTTGGGGATGCAAAAGCGTACCAATGACAGCGGAAGACGGTTTCTTTTATACAGCGAAAGTCGATTTAAGTTGGCTTGCTAAAGGGGATTATGAATATCATTTTGGTGTAGACACGGGAGAAGATACAATCTTGTTTCCGGAAAAGACATACTGTACTCCCGAACGGTGGGACTATTATGAGCAAGCTACTTATGCTATGCGTTTGGTAAACGAAACAACTCCTTTATCCCTTTTGGGGGCACAGGACAACTGGAAACATATCCGTCGTACACGTACGTTCAGAAGTCCCGAATCACAGTTCAGCACGGTAGTGTCAGGAGAGGAATTACTGCCTGCTTTTCGGCTTTTTGTTTCAGATTTGGAGAAAAAGGAAGATTATATAGCTCCTTGTGATGTGACTTTCTCCCATTATATAGGTGACCGGATGGCCTGTCGAAGTAAGAGTAGGACGGCTCCTGCGTATATCCGTATCCGTGCTCATGGATTGAACGGTACGGATAGAGCAATCTGTAACCTTGTTGATAAAGAGGGCAGGGGATATGGTACTGCGTTTGATTTGAAAGCCGAAGCATCAGATATTCTAATTCCGGTATCTGACCTTGTACCTACTAAAGCGGCTATGTTGCCTCAGGACTGGCCGGGAGTGAATCCTTATTGGTATCCGGCTTCCGCACAAGAGAATAATGGTATTGCATTGGATTGGAAGATTATCGACTTTGTTCAGATTTCACTTCGGGATGAGCTTTACGATATCGGCAACCGGAAGAACAAGGGAATTATTGTGGAAAGAATAGATTTATTGTTCCGTTGATAGTCAAGTGAAACCGTATCAAAAATTCTCAAGTATTCTCACTGCAATGAGAAAAAATACTCATCGCAGTGAGAACTTTTTCTCATTCCTATGAGTATTTATTCTCACTGTGGTGAGAATAATCCCTTGTCTGAATAGGCTGTGGCTAACTTTTTTGTCAGTTATGCCATAAGTTACGGCACAAATTTCACACAAACCGGTTTGTCTACCTTTATATCTTTATGTATATCCGATAGTAATCCTGTATCTGTATCCCTTTCATAAACCTGAATCGCATTACTATCCCTGCAAGCCACCAATAGATATTTTCCATTAGGCGTAATGATAAAGTTACGCGGATGAATCCCTGTCAGTTGGTAGCCTGTTTTCGTTAACTTCCCGTTTTCAGAGTCGATACGGAAGATAGCGATACCGTCCGCTTTCAGCCGGTTACTGGCATATAGAAACTTACCGTCCGGGCTGATATGAATATCGCCACTACCTTTTGCTCCGACTGTGTCGGCGGCTATTGTCTGAATCTCTTCCAAGCTTCCATCTTTATATCCGAAAGCGATTACCGTGCCCGAAAGTTCGTTTATCAGATAAGCATAGTTGCCGTTCGGGGCAAACGTCAAGTGTCGGGGACCTGAACCGGCTTCCACTTTAAAGGCGGCAGGAGAACCTTCTTTGAGAAAACTCTCTTTGTTCTCTGCATCTGCGTTCGGATTAATGATAAACTTATGTATCTGGTCTGTCCCTAAATTATCGGCAAACATGTATTTACCGTCCGGAGTGATACGGACACAATGCAAGTGTGGCTTTTCCTGCCGTTCTTTGTCGGCTCCCGAACCTTCGAATTTTATAATATCGGAAGCGGGCAGGAGTGAACCGTCTTTTGCGATGGGAAAAACGGAGATACTGCCGCCACTATAATTGGCGGTTATCACATTCTTTCCATTCGTAATGATATAGCAAGGGTCTTCTCCACCGGTCTTCTGTGAATTCAGCAATTTGAAAGTCCCTTTTTCCTTGTCGAAGGCAAATGCGTTGGCGGCAGCCTGTTCATTATTGAACTCACTGACTGCATACACAAATTTTCCGTCGGCAGAAGGTGCAAGATAGGAAGGGTTTTCTACTTCCACTTCACTGAGTGCGGTGGCTGTCCCGGTTTCTTCGTCGAAACGGTAGCTGTAAAGTCCTTTACTGTCTCCTATGGTATATGTGCCTACGAGCATTGTTAACTCCTGATTCACTGATTCGGGACTTTCAGTCCGGGCAGCTTTTTTTGATGTGCAACTGATTGTGGTCATACTGATTATACAGATAGTGGCGATAAATTTTATCATATGGGTTGTTTTCGTATTGATTATTACTTCTTTAATTGAGGTAGTTTTACCTCTGCTACCCCTATCCGGTCACTATCTAATACAATGCGTAAATCGCTGGCGGTAGTTCCTTTGAAACGGAAGTCCAACAGTTTGTTGTACTCTTTCACAGTACCGGAATATACAGTGAGGAATTGTCCGCCGCCACTGGATAGTTGTATCTCAAAGTCTGTCTCCAGTCCGTTATCACGGGAGAAGGCAATGGATACTCCGTCTATTTTAGCTCCATTCCGTAAGGTAAAGGTAATGTAATCTCCTTTATTGCCTTCCCAGGATGTAGTTAAATTATTGTCAATAACATTATCCGCTGTTTCTGCGTTGGTGCTGGCGCTGACAGGGCTGCTGGCTTTGGTTGTGTTTGCGGCAGGTGTTTGCCCCGGTTCAACAACAGTCAGCGTTCCGTTCAGACGAATATCCGTAGAAGAGGCTCCTATCATGAATGTGAAATCACCCGGTTCTACTACCCAATGCATATCGGCATTCAATAATTCCAGTGCTTTACGGTCGACAGGGAAAGTAATTTCTTTTGTCTCGCCCGGTTTCAGATGTACCCGTTCAAATCCGGCAAGGTTCTTCTCATAAGTGGTGACACTGCTCAGTACATCACGCACATACAGTTGTACTACTTCGTCCCCTGCTCTTTCTCCGGTATTGGTAACTTTACAAGTGACATAAGTCTTTTGATTGGGAGTGATAACCACCGGAGAGATTTCCAAGTCGGAATATTCGAAAGTAGTATAACTTAGCCCGTATCCGAAAGGATATAATGCACCGTTGGCGCGTGACATATTGCCGTCCGGTCCCGGATTCTTACCGCCGTCAATCTGTGATGAGGGTTTGCAAGGGAAGTTAAACGGGATTTGTCCTACTGTTTTCGGGAAAGTGACAGTCAGCTTCCCACCCGGATTATAATCTCCGAAAAGCACGTCGGCTACCGCTATTCCACCTTTGGAGCCCGGATACCAGGCTTCAAGGATAGCAGGAACAAACTTATCCGCCCAGTTGATAGAAAGCGGGCGCCCGTTGATTAGCACTAGTACAACAGGCTTTCCGGTAGCTACTATCGCTTTCAGCAAATCGAGCTGACGACCGGGCAGGTCGAGACTGCTACGGGATTTGTTCTCTCCGCATGTACGCTGTCCGCCGCCTAATACTACGACTGCTACATCTGCCTGTTTTGCCTGACTGACAGCTTTATCTATTTCTTTTTGTTCTTCATCTGTCAGAGGATAGTCTATCAATTCGGATTCCGGCCAATTGGCATCTACCAAGTCGCATCCTTTGGTATAAAGTACGTCTGCTTTGTCTTTCATCTTTTCCTGAATACCTTTTAGGACAGAGGTAATCTCTACTGCCAAAGGGCCGTAATGAGTGAGTGCATACGAATGTTCATCCGCATTCGGACCGCAGACTGCTATCTTTCGGATACTTGAAGCATCCAGCGGCAATACATTCTTATCGTTTTTCAAGAGTATGATAGATTCACGGGAGGCTTGCAAAGCGACTTCTTCGTTTTCTTTCTTTTCTACTTCTTCATCCGCTCCTTTCAAATTCGTCTGATAAGGATTATCGAATAAGCCGACAAGGAACTTCACTCTCAGAATGTCGCGTACACGGTCATTGATAACTTCTTCGCTCAATCCCCCTTCTTTGACCAACTCCCTTAAAGGTAATACATACGAATCCGGCGAACGGAACGTACAACGCACATTCAATCCGGCTTCCACGCTTTGGCGAACGGCTTCTTTCATATCCTTGGCAGTCCCATGTTTGGTATAAAGATATTCTACGGCATCACTGTCCGAAACGACATATCCGCGGAATCCCATTTCTCCGCGCAAGCGGGTAGTCAGCCAGTAATAGCTGCTCTGAATCGGAAAGCCGTCATAGTCATTATAAGAACTCATCACACCGAGTAATCCTGCTTCACGGATAACTCTTTTAAAAGGATAGACATGAAGCATCTCCACTTCGCGCGGTGACATCTGCGGGTCGACACGAGCCATTCCTTCGCGTGCGCCTTTATTGTTGCTATAAGCGATAAAATGCTTTCCGGTAGCTGCTACCTGGTGATTATGCTGCATGCCTTTCACCATCTCGATTCCTAATTCCGCAACTAGATAAGGAGATTCTCCATACACTTCTTCGCAGCGTCCCCAACGCTGGTCGCGTCCTACATCGAGTATCGGGGCATATACATTGGTATATCCCAGCATACGGGCTTCACGTCCGGTAATCAGTCCTACCTGATGAATAAGTTGCCGGTTCCATGTATGTCCCAAGCCCAGTTGGGTAGGGAAGTTGGTAGCTTTATAACTCTCCACTCCGCGAATCCCTTCATTGGTAAAGTCGGTAGGAATACCAAGCCGTGTTTCTTCGATAAAAAAACGTTGTACTTCATTCAGTGCCCAGGCATGTTTGGAAGCTGGCCATACATATTCGTTGTCCGACGGTGGAAGTCCCCATTGCTGGAAACCGTTCAGATGCTCGTCAATAGCTCCGATACCGTCTTTCCAAAGCTGTTTTTTCCATTCGGAAGTAGGCAAGTCATCTTTTAAAACCCGTTTGTACCCGTAAAGAGTCACCATTTGGCATGTTTTCTCTTCCAGTGTCATTTGACTGAGCAAATCTTCTATGCGTGCTTCGATAGGTGCTGCCGGGTCTTCGTAGGTATCTTTAACACCATTCTTATTGAAATCTATCCATCCTTTCTTGTACATTTCCGTACGGACGGGTTTATAAACATCAGGTATTCTAGTCGTTTTTTGTGCCGGGAGGAGTGCACAACTTCCTAGAAATAAGCTGGTCAGTAAAAGTTTTCTCATAATATATTTTTGTGTTAAGAATAAATTTGCTCCGTAAAGATAGTGCTTTGATATAATATTTGCTAACGTCTTCTCGTAATTCCGAAAACATTTCCTATCTTTGCACTCTTGGAAAGCGTTCTGAACAATCGCTATTCTGTACGAATGAAAATTTGGGGTTGACTGGATTTGACAGCGGGCAGAAATGGTAGGTAAGCATGCAGTGGGTCGGTAATTTCCACTTAAATCTCAGTTATCAAAATTTTA
>NZ_CABUHK010000012.1 GCF_902491285.1 uncultured Bacteroides sp.
CTATGTTCCTAATTTTCAAATAAATAATTCTAACCCTTATATCGAACTCACGTTAATATATAACGGGTGAACGGATAGGTTTGTTTATTTGTTAATGTGTTAACTAATTAACGGATTAATGGTCTGATTCGTTAAATAGTTATAGCTTAAGGTGGATTTAATGATGCTCTGTTTGTATGTGTGATTGTATGTGTGTATATTTGTAGCATCAATAAGATAAATATACTGATAATCAAATAATGGCACGTCCGATTCAAAATACTCCTACTATAAAAGGTGAGGATGCTAAAAGATTTAGAAAAGAACTTTTGGAATCTCTTACCAAGAAGCTTACGCCCGAAGAAAAGGCTGCAAAGAAAAAGGAAATCAGAGAGATGGAAGAAAGTTATAATTTGTTAGTATCGATTTCTGGTGGAACATTCTATTGACTTTTGGAAGTTGCTGAAACAGGGAAAAGTAACAGTAACCCACTTAAATACAGATTATGAGTTTAAGTCGTTCAATTGCGGGAATACCGATTTGAACGATTTTTTATTTGCTGATTCGAAAATATACTTAAAGTATCTTCGCTATACCACAACGTTGCTGGAAACTGAAAATCGGATAATAGCTTATTACAGCCTTGCCAATGATTTGTTAAAGATATCAGATCGCCAGGATTTTGCTGATGAGATGGAAGGTTGTAGAGATAAAATTGAGTTTGATTTTTGGGAAAGATTTTTAAACCAAAAGATGTATCCAGCAGCAAAAATAGGAAGACTTGCCGTGGATAAAGATTTTCAAGACCAAGGTATTGGTACTTTTCTTATCAGGTCGTTAGTACAAAGTTTTATTAGGAAAAACAAGACTGGCTGTCAGTTTATAACTGTAGACGCTATTAATGATAATACTCAACGAACTATAAAGTTCTATGAAAATAATGGCTTCAAGTATCTCACAATGAATGACGTGAATAGAGAGTCGAGACAAATGTATAAATCGTTATTGGAGTATATCTAGGAGTAAACGGATTTCTATCTCAAATATTAGTTAGTGGTTAGTTAATTTTTAACCTAACAGCGTTAAATGTTAACGAACCCCTGTATTCTATTAAACCGTGTTATAAATCGTTCTGCTTTGCCCCGAAAATTTGGAGATATGCCGAAAGTCCGTATCTTTGTACTGTGTTTTTCATAGTATTAGATTTAAGGTTAACAAAGATTGGCTGTCTGGGATAGATAGCCTTTTTTTTGTCCCTACGGTTTGTGGGTTTGTGCTGTTGACGGGTTCATTTTATGATTTTTTCCCATAACTTTGTTATCCAACTGCTATTGCAGGATTCATTATAGTTTGCAGATATTGCTTCATAAACTGTTTGTACATGTGCCAGTTCCCTATCTATCAATATTTTTATCTTTTCCAGTTCGGCAATTCTTTCATCCTGTTCTTCTAATTCTTTTTCTTGCTTTTCAATGATTTCGCAATACGTCTCGTTCACAAGTGTCGCATTGTGGTATTGCTTCTCCAATTCTTCGAGGTATTCTTCCGAAAACCTGCTCTCCTTTCTCCAACGCAAGAACCTTTTGAGTTCATTTTCGTCTATCAAAATCTCTTCCCCTCTTTTGGCATAGGAGTGATAGATTCTTTTCCAGATAAGAATGGTATCTTGCTGGATTTCATACTTTTGTGCTGCTGCTTCTATATTAATCATTTTGGACATAGTATTTGTTTTTTCATGTGTTTAATCATTGGGGATTGGGAGTAAATAACGATTAGCGGAATGATGCAACGAGCATTCATGCTTTCAGGTTTCCTTTTGGTGCGGAACTGCTGGTTAGGGCATTTATTAGGGTAAATGAAAACTGACCAACCGGATATAAGAAAGGCATGAATGCTGTTGTATCATATATCCAGTATCGAGGCCTTAGCAAACCTTTGACGAGATAATGATAACAACAGACACCCACGCCAATCGTTTATATATAACACATCTCTTGCAGATATGTTGATATACATCCGTTTTACGTGGAGTATCTGCCGTATCATCTCTCCGTCTAATGAAAAGTGCTAAGTTTTCGATACTGAGAGATAATACGTTGATTACTCCTTTATGGAATAAAAAACGGCTTTCTGCTTGTTTCATCTCGCTGATGACGCGGAAAGCGTGCGACAAAGATATATGTTTTTTTTGATATTCAATGAGAATATGGAGTGGAAATAATGGAATAAATAAAAGAAGTTTTGTATTGAGGGGATTTGGGGATGTTTTTTTATATAGGTTGTTTTTACACTGATTACGTTTTACAGTATCAGCCAGATTGCGATGATATGTCCTATGCTCCCGCCCAGGCAGAACAGGTGGAACGTGGCATGCATATAAGGCTTGCGCAATGAGTAGAATACAGCTCCCACAATATAAGAAACTCCACCGCCTATCAGCCACCAGAAAGCGGGAGCGGCTCCTGCCATCTCCAACTGGTCCAGCAAAGGTTTCAAGGCAACCAGTATCGAAGCGCCCATGCCCACATAACAGACCGTTTCGAGATTGCTGTGCTCTTTCAGCTTTTTAAAGCTGAGAATGAAACCGATAACAGCCGACAACCATACGAAAGAGAAAATTCCCCATCCCCATCCGCCTGCATGCCGCAGTGTGAGCAGCGTGAAAGGCGTGTAAGTACCTGCAATATGCAGATAGATAGCACCGTGGTCGAACTTGCGGAGCAACTCTTTCACTCTCCCCGGACGACTGCCGTGATACCACGTGGAACTGACATAAGACGAAAGCATCCCTGCCAGATAGACAATGACGCAAGGCACTGCCCATTGCGCTTCGACGTTCACGGAAGCCTTTTCCAACAAGAAATATCCGGCTACGATTCCCAACAGGATGCCTGCTCCATGACTGAGCGTATTCGCCCATTCTTCTATATTATTGTATCTTTTGTTTTCCAACGTTCTCCTTTTTTTGAAGTATTGAGTCGCAAAGATACTTTATTTTCCGTAACGAATTATCTCGCTTATTCCTTTTTTAGAATGATTTTGCCACTATATTGCCCTGCCACCAGTTTACGGAAGCCGATGAATGTCTCGTATTCATCGGGAGCATAAATCCCTTTCGGCATGAATAAACGATGAACGATATGTATCTCTCTGTCCTTCACCTCGACACTGGAGTGGAAACTCCCGAATTTGCCCGTTACGTCAATAGGTTTCGGAAGACCTTCGATGGCATATCCTTCCGGCAAGCGGATACAGATGCTGTCCGTGTCCGAATAGCCGTAGTTGATATGGATAGGATACGTGCGCTTCGTGACGGAAGGGACGCTGAATCCTTTTCTGAAAATGTTGGCGGGGATAAACAGGCGGTTTCCCGTCTTATGCCCGTATTGGTTGCTGTTGACGGAATAGTCGAAGGTGATGGACGGGGCTGCCTCTTTGCACTCCTTTATTTGCAGGTTCAGGATGTCCGCCTGAGACAGGTTGATGTCCGAGCGGATGCGGTCTTTCTGCTTGTTGGGTGGCAGGTACACGATGCCCGCTTCGTCTTCGTATTGGAACAGGCGGGACACTTCGTTGACCGATATTTTCGCTTCCGCCGTGGGGGAGAGGGTGACGTCGGCGACGATGCATTGCGTATTCAGCGAATCGGGATAAGTGGGCAGACGGTGTATCCTGCCGCCTTCCGGTTCTATCAATAGGGCGTCGTGCCCGGCAATGCCCTGATGGACGTAGCCGAAAGGAAGCTGCGGATTGGTACATTCCAGCCAAAGCGTATCCTGCGGAAGCGGGACTTGCAGAATGACGTGGTTCATCTGGTTGGCGCTCGAAAAGTCGGGGAGCAAACGTTCGTTGGTGGTGCTGATGACTGTGTAAGTAGAGGGGATACCCAGTTCTTTCAGCATGGCGCGGGCGTAGTTGGACAAGCCTTTGCAATCGCCGAACCCCGTGCGGCAGACGTCCGTGGCGGCGATAGGCTGCAAGCCGCCGATACCTAACTGGATACTGACGTAGCGGGTGGTCTTGGCGAGATAGTCGTAGACGGCTTTCACTTTCTCCCGGTCGGTAGAACAGTGGGCGGTCAGTTCGTGCAGTTTGGCGCGGAAAGGGTCGGTGAGCTGGTCGCGTCCGTCGAGCAGTTGGTACTGCCATGCTCCGTACTTTTGCCAGGTGCTTATGTCTCCTTCGGATTTGTCGTACTTGAAAGCCGAAGGGGCGAAATAGACGCGGGGGAATAATGCGGCGGAGCTTGGGCCGAAAGGTTCCCTGAGGATGGGAGACAGCCGCAGGGCGGTGGCTTCTATTACTTGCTGTCCTTCGGGGCCGGTGGATTCTTTCACTTCGATTCCTTTTCCTTGCGTGTTCAATTCACGATAGCGACAACCTTGTCCGGCGGGAAGTTCAATCCGGTAGGCGGCTTTCTCTACGCCCTGGTTGAAGCTCGTTTGCGGGACGAAGGTGGAGTAGCCGATTAGCCCGTTGTTGCATTTCATTTCCCATTCGTACTTCACCGTGAAGGGGAAGGAAGGGTAGTTGCACTCGTAATAATAGAAATAATCGTCTGTGGTGAGTGAGGAACTGTATTCGCTCTTTTGAAGGTCGGATTTCTTTATCTTGCGCACGGTCTGTCCCGAAGCGTTGATGATTTCTCCGGAGAATTTCTGCAGGGAGCGGAACATGTCGCATCCGCAATAAAAGGTGGCGTCTTCCAGTCCTTTGCGGTTGAGTATGGTGATAGTCCGGCTTTCCTTTTCTACGGATTGGGTCATGGATTTGCAGAGGATTTCTGTCCGGGCGTCCGTGACAACGGAGTTGGCATCCTTCATCGTGTCTTGTGCGCGGGCGGGCGTTGCCTGAAGGCTCAGGCAAAAAATGACGTAAGACAGGGCGGGTACTTTCTTTATGAAGTGCTTTATAGAGTTGGTTTGATTGGGATGTTTCATAATATATAAAGATTAAGCATTGTAAGTGCTGTGTCACATGAATGATAATTTTAAATTAGGCACGGATTACACGGATTTCACGGTTTTAAGAAATATGATTATATAAAGCAACAGCGTAATCCGTGCCTAAAATACTAATATACCGAATGGAAACCTTGCTCCGGCGCTACGCCGGCTACGGCGGTTATATTTTCTTGAGTACCAATATTTCGTTGTTTTTCTCGGCAATCAGTTCCCAGAAGGATTTCACCAACTTGTATTCGCTGGTGGGATAAAGCAACTTGTTGGAGCTGAACGAGTAGGTGATGATGAGCTGATTGCCGTTCTGATGTACGAGGTAGCGGCAGAATCCTTGTTTGTCTTCCGTGAACGCGTTCAGGGGAGCCGGCAGTTCGTCGACGGTATATCCTTCGGGGATGGTCAGGTTGGTCACTTGTATGATTTGTTCGGCATAAGGCATTTCCAGCGGCAGTTGGCGTTCGGCCTGGGTGAACGGGCACTTGCTGGCGTGCAGGAAAATCATTGGATTGATGTAAATCAGGTTGTCGTTCACGTTCGCTTGTTTTTCAAATTCGAGACTCTCCTTTACGGTGGAAGAGAAAGCGTTCGTACCTGTTGTCGAGAATGTTTTCACTTTGATGTTTTCTTCCGTTTCCAGTTTGGTGATAAACTCCGCGCTGTCCTTGGCGGCATGATAGTTTCTGCGGAAGTTGGCGGCGTGCTGTCCGATGTATCCGGTCTGGCGGATTCCCGTTATTCGTCCGTCGGGATGAATCTGCGCATTGACGGACGAGCGGATTTGGTTCTTGCCGAGTTGGCTGAGGTCTATCCAGTTGCCCCCGTCCGCTTTGCTGAGGAGACGGGCACGGTCTACCATCAGTACGGGCGGCAGTGTGTTCATATATCCGTTGGTGACGGAGCCGTCGAGGAATACGAAGGTGCTGTCCGTGTCCGCTATGCCGACTACGAACGTGTTCAGCTTCTGGATGGAAGGGTGCGAGAGTGGAAGAATCCCTAACGTCTTGCGGCTCATCACGGCCGGATAGCAGGGAATCTGCGCGTCGTGCAGCATGCTCATGAGTACGAAGTTGATGTCCGCGTTGCTGCCGGTTCCGTTCTTTATCGCTTTTCTCACTTCGCTGCCGTAAAGTCCGTATTGTCCGTTCCATGACATTTTCTTTTTGAGGAAGGTGTAGATGGCGGCAATCTTGTCCTGCCTGTCGGTCAGTTTGTCGAGCCCCAGTGCCGCCATTTCGTCGCGGTAGGGATTGCGCATTTTGAGCAGGGAGCCGAAGTCCTCGTCTTCCAGCAGCATCTTGTCGATAGTCTCCCAGGTATTGGTGAACGATTTGTAGAGTGAACCGGGGAAGTTGATTCCACGCAGTTCGAAGCCGACACCGCTCATGTAATCGTCCGCGCACCATACGTATTTGTCGGGACGGAGAGCGGGCAGTTGCTTGCCGGTAAAGCTCAGGTGGCGTCCGGTGCAGAGGAGCTGTTCCACTTGTCCGTTTTGGTAATGGAGCGTGTAGGAGAGGCTTTCGGACTGGTCTTTCATGTTCAGTGAATGTGAGCCTCTCATGTCGAGGTTGAACAGGAAGTATTCGGGGATGGTGATGTCATATTGCGTGTGGATGACGGGGATGCTTCTCTGCGCTTCCCAGTGGTTGATGCTGTAATAGAAGTCGGAGTTGAGCTGGTATTTGTACTCGAATACGGTTCCCTCACGGACGGCGGGGATGGAGAATTTAATCTGCATATAGCTCTTGTTGAGCCTTTCTTCGAAGACGAGGTCGCGTTTCATCTTGGTGCGTACTATCTTGCCGTCTTCGAGGTTGTAGGCGGAAGCGTCGAGCTGGGTGATGTTTTCTTTCATGGTGCCGCCTGCTTTTTCTTTAGAATAATAAGGTATGATGATGTCCGCATAGGACGTGCCTTCGGATTTCAGTACCTTTATTTTTACCTCATAGGTGTACACGAGCCGGAAGTCATTGTTCAGCAGGTCGTAGCGGGCGTTGTTTCTGGTGTACAGTACGACGGCGGTTGCGGCGGTGTCCGGTGCGTAGGTGGTCATCTTCAGCTCTTCCTCGGTGGGTTTGCCGTATTTCATACTGGGTTTGATGACGTCTGTGTCTGTTTGTTGCGAGTAAACGGGCGACAGGAATTGGAATAGTAATGCGCAGAGAATGAATAGTTTTCCCATTGTTAGTGTGTTTTTTTTAGTACTATTCCCACAAAGATAAAAAAAATAGAGAAAGGTGGTGCTCCTTTCTCTATTTTTTATTTATCGGATGGATAAAATATTATACTAAGTGTCCAATCCACTCTTCACGGTCGCCCGGAAGAAGGTCGATGACCGGAACTTCCACCATAGTGTAGCATCCCGGCTGTTGTCTCATCGAAGCGCGTGCCACGCATACCAGTACCTGTGCGGTCAGTGCGGGGTTGTTGATGCGCATGTTAAATTCGAACAACTGGTTCTGCGTTTTTCCCGATACGCCTTTGCGAGTGAGATTTACACCGTGTCCCATGTCGAGCAGCGCGTCTACGCTCGGAACGAGTTTCACGTGTGTCTCGTCGTTCACGAAGTATGGGTCTGCCTTGATGGCGGCGGCTACTTCTTCAAATTTGTATCCGTCTTTCAGTTCGATGTACACCATGCGGCGGTGGATTCCCGTACCGGTGGGGATGGTCATGGAAAGGGCGGCTTTCACACCGTCGACGGCTTTCACGGCTACGGTGTGTCCCATGCTCATGCCCGGGCCGAAGTTGGTGTAAGTGATGCCTTTCGGGGCAATCGCTTCGAGCATCGTACGCACGATGGAGTCACTTCCCGGGTCCCAGCCTGCGGAGATGATGGATACGGCTTTGTGTTCTTTGGCGGCTGCGTCCAGTGTGCGGCGCAAATCGACGATGCCGGTGTGGATATCGAAACTGTCTACGGTATTGATGCCCATAGCCAGGTATTCTTTTGCATATTTCTCAACGCTGCGGGTGGGCGTGCAAAGAATTGCCACGTCTACGCCTTCCAGCTCTTTAATGTCCTTTACTACTGCGTAGTTTGCCAACTCTTCCGGTTTGTTCTCTGCTCCTGCACGACGAACGACTCCGGCTATTTCGAAATCAGGCGCTGCCTGCAACGCTTCAAGTACGTAGTGTCCAATGTTGCCATAACCGACGATGGCGGCTCTTACTTTTTTCATTCTTTTCTTGGTTTTATATGAACATTTTTCTTTGTTTCTGCCACAAAAGTAAACAAATTATTAGGAAGGATTGTTTACGGGCTGCATTATTTTTATTTTTTTTTAGATTCGCTATGGATTGCGTGGAATACACCTTGTGCGTGCGTCAGATTTTAACCGTCGGGCTCTTAAAACGAATAATCTGTAGAAAACGGGATAATCTGTGGCGGGAAAGTTTTATCTTTGTTCCCATTATGATAGAATATATTAGAGGCGAGCTTGCCGAACTCAGTCCGGCAACCGCGGTAATCGACTGTAACGGGGTGGGATATGCTGCCAATATATCCTTGAATACCTATTCGGCTATTCAGGGAAAAAAAACTTGTAAGTTATATATTTACGAGGCGATTCGTGAGGATGCGTATGTGCTGTATGGCTTTGCCGAGAAGCAGGAGCGGGAGATTTTCCTGTTGCTGATTTCTGTTTCGGGCATCGGCGGGAATACGGCGCGCATGATTCTTTCCGCTCTTTCGCCTGCCGAACTGGTGAATGTAATCAGCACCGAGAACGCGAATATGCTGAAGACGGTGAAAGGTATCGGTCTGAAGACTGCGCAGCGTGTGATTGTCGACCTGAAGGACAAGATTAAGACGATGGGAATGTCTGCCTCGGGCGGCGTTGCCGGTGCCGGGGGCATGTTGCTGCAAGCTGCCAATGCGGAAGTGCAGGAAGAGGCTGTGGCTGCGTTGACGATGCTCGGTTTTGCCGCTGCGCCTTCGCAGAAGGTGGTGTTGGCTATAATGAAGGAAGAGCCGGATGCTCCGGTGGAAAAGGTTATTAAACTGGCCTTGAAACGATTGTAATGATTGTAACGACTTTAACGATGAAGGAACAGAAGATTTATATGCGGGCATGGACTGAGATGCATGGTCGTGCGAAGGTGACGGCTACGGATGAGTGGTATCTTAATTTGGCAAATGAACTGTTGCCGTTGGTAGCGAACTCTTATATGTATAAAGGCAGGGAAATGGTGGAAGACCAGCGACGGGTGGCTTTGTCGTGTGCCTTGTATCTGGAAGATTGCGTGGCGGACGCGGGAAACTGGCGGGAGTTTATTCATTGGCATAAGGAGAATTACGGCCGTTATCTGCCGTTCTATCCGCTGTCTGAGGACTACTTGCCGGACGAAATCAACCGTGAGGACATCGCTTTTCTGCTGTGGGCTATCAATTCGCCGGTCGGTGATGATTTCGACTGGGTGGAGAATCCGATGGACGCGGATTTGCTGGAGTTTGCGGGGGTGCTTTACGAACGCTTGGACGCTGTTTTTGAATCGGCTCCTATCAGCGAACACCTTGCGCCGGGCTGGATGATGGAAACGGAGTTGATGCGGAAGAAACGCGAACCTCTGCCGGCAGCTTTGCCGGGGGAGAAGATGCCGACCAATGTGGAACGCTTCTTTGAAGCGAGCAAAGGGGAGTCGCTCCTGTTTTTCGATTCGTATGACGCACTGAAATTCTTCTTTGTACATTCGTTGAAGTGGGAAGATGAGGAAGATGCTCTGTTGCCGGATTTGGCGGAGTTTGATAATTTCGTTGTTTACGGCAATCCGAAAGGGTTGTTGATAGGCCCTGATGTTGCCGAATTCTTTGCTGACGGGAATAATCCGCTTTATAATGCCGAAGCGGCTGAAGAAGGGGCGTATGAAATGTTCTGCGAAGAGGGTTTATGTCCGTTCGACTTGCTGAAGTATGGAATGGAACATAATCTGCTGCCGGACGCGCAGTTCCCGTTCGAGAATGGAAAGGCGCTGCTACAGGAGAATTGGGATTTTGTGGCTCGCTGGTTCTTGGGTGAGTTTTATGAAGGAGAATAAGAAGTAAGCTATGCCAATAAAAAAAAGTAATAATCCTTTTGCCGGGAAGGCAAAGCCCGGAGCGGGGAAAAAGAAGAGTTCCGGAAAACGGGTGGGTAAGTCGAAGCAGGAAAAGGCTAATAATCAGTTGAATAGAAGGGTGAAATAAGGCTGTGGCAGTCTACGCTCTTTTGGGTTGAGAGATTACACCGTTTTATGAGGACAGAGTACACCGTTTCTTTATATGAGGAAACGTCGTTTCTTCGGAACAGGGAATAGAGAACGTTATGATAGAGTTGACGGGAACAGTTGCTGATATGAAAAAATCGCAACTGTTCCCGTCAACTCTTTTATCTTTAGCCGAGGATGCTTCTTTTACTTGTCGGTTGCTGCTTCCTGCGCTTTCCGTTCTTTTTTCTTATTGATAAATTCGATTTTCAGATTGGCTTCTTCTTGTTCTTTCTTAATCTGCTGCATGGCAGAAAGAATTTGTGCCAACTCGTAGACAGATGCCGCAGCCTGACGGTCGGTCGGGCTCATGGTTGTTTTGTAGGCACGGTCACCGAGGTATTCTACGCGGAGATTCTTGTCTTTGTTGAGGTTGATGAATCCGATAACGTTTCCGTCTTCTCCCAGTTTGTAGTCCGCTTTCTCTATTTTTTCATTCATGTCGGTCGTTTCGTAGCTGTCTTTGGAAGCCGGAGTTTCGGCAAAGCTGCCGTCGGGGGCAATCACTTTGACACCTACATGATGGATATTGCCTGCGCCGCAATAGATGGAAGTCATGCTCATGTTGCCCTGTTCGTCCACCTGAAAGCGGAGAAAGGAGCGGTGCATGTTCTTTTCGACGGTCTGTGCAGGGTGGAGATAATTGCCTACCTGTTGGTATTCAGCGTCCTTTTCGAGGATGAATTTGTCTTTGATGGCGTTGAACGCTTCGGTTTTTGCTTGGAAAGCGCTGTCGAGGTAAGCGAGTGTCTTCTGCTGTGCCTTTGTCTCTACGTCGAGCATCAGTGCCTGTCCCGCTTTGCGTGCTTCGAAGGCTTTGGGGTAGAGGATTTTGATACTGTCGATTTGCGACTTGGCTTCTTCGTAGTCGCCACGTTCGTAGGCAGC
The DNA here is from genome assembly GCF_902491285.1 of uncultured Bacteroides sp. GTDB lineage: Bacteria > Bacteroidota > Bacteroidia > Bacteroidales > Bacteroidaceae > Bacteroides. The sequence continues at coordinate 11,073 of NZ_CABUHK010000012.1, forward strand.
CTTGGCAATTGCCAGTTTCTCATTGGCTTTTTTCTCAAGTCCGTTGCCGCAGGCAGCCAGTGCCAGCGTGCCGCAAAAGAGGATAATCAGTTTTTTCATCACAAGTCTTGTTTACTATTTTATTATTTACGGTTTACTATCCAGGACAGACGGCCTGTTTATGGTTCATTGTTCACTTATTAACGGCAAAAGTACAAATATATCCCTTATTTTTGTAATTTTGCACCCTCAAAACGTATAACTAAAAGGAATGATAGAGTTGACTCAAGAGGAATTGAAGCAGCAATTTAGCGAACCCATCTTCGGACAGATAGCCGAAACGGCGGATGCGCTCGGTTTGGAGTGCTATGTGGTAGGCGGTTATGTTCGCGATATTTTTCTGCAACGTCCCTCTAAAGATATAGATGTAGTAGTTGTAGGCAGTGGAATTGCAATGGCGGAAGCACTCGGCAAACGTCTGGGACGGGGTGCGCACGTTTCTGTTTTCAAGAATTTCGGAACGGCACAGGTTAAATATAAAGGTACGGAAGTGGAATTTGTCGGCGCACGTAAGGAGTCGTACCAGCGGGATTCGCGCAAGCCGATTGTTGAGGACGGTACGCTGGAAGACGACCAAAATCGTCGGGATTTCACTATCAACGCTCTTGCGGTTTGTCTCAATAAGGCGCGTTTCGGTGAACTGGTAGACCCGTTCGCCGGTTTGGATGATATGAAGGAGAAGACGATTCGTACTCCTCTCGACCCGGATATTACTTTTAGTGACGACCCGTTGCGCATGATGCGCTGCATCCGTTTTGCCACGCAGTTGGGCTTTTATATTGATGACGATACTTTCGACTCCCTTTGCCGCAACAAGGAACGGATTGAGATTATTTCCCGTGAGCGCATTGCGGACGAACTGAACAAGATTATTCTTTCACCGATTCCCTCGAAAGGGTTTATCGACCTCGACCGTAGCGGGTTGCTGCCGTTGATTTTCCCGGAATTTGCAGCGTTGCAAGGGGTGGAGACACGGAACGGGCGTTCGCACAAGGATAATTTTTATCATACGCTTGAGGTGTTGGATAATATCAGCAAGAAGACTGATAATCTGTGGTTGCGTTGGGCGGCTTTGCTGCACGATATTGCCAAGCCTGCCACGAAACGGTGGGAGCCGAAGGCGGGATGGACGTTCCATAATCATAATTTCATTGGTGAGAAGATGATTCCGAATATCTTCCGGAAGATGAAGTTGCCGATGAATGAGAAGATGAAGTATGTGCAGAAGCTGGTCAGTCTGCATATGCGCCCTATTGTCATTGCGGATGATGTGGTGACGGACTCGGCAGTGCGTCGTTTGCTCTTTGAGGCGGGCGATGATATTGATGACTTGATGATGCTTTGCGAAGCGGATATTACTTCCAAGAATATGGAACGCAAGCAGCGTTTCCTGAATAATTTCCAGTTGGTACGTCAGAAGCTGAAAGACTTGGAAGAAAAAGACCGGGTACGTAATTTCCAACCGCCGGTGAGCGGAGAGGAGATTATGGAAATCTTCGGTTTGCAACCCTGTCGGGAAGTGGGTGTGCTGAAAAGCGCGATAAAGGATGCTATTCTGGACGGTGTGATTCCCAATGAATATGAAGCTGCCCATGCTTATCTGATGGAGCGGGCGAAGAAGATGGGGTTGTGCCGGTGCGCTGATATAAGTTGATATAAAGGGTAGGGTTAAATAAAATCGACCTTATCTAAGAATATTATTCAGGCACGGATTTCACGGATTATACGGTAGCTAATCATTTGTGATGTGATTAACAAAAACCGTGAAATCCGTGTAATCCGTGCCTGAAATATAATAATCGCTTATCTTGTTATTTCTTCTGGTAATTGCGGTTACTGCTTGGGCAATGTCACAGAGAAATATGGATTCGGAGTATGTTGCTCAAAGATGATGGCTTTCATCTTTTCTACGATGTCCGGATGTTGCAGGGCTATGTCGTTGTCCTCGTGAATATCGGTCTTCAGATTGTAGAGGGACGGTTTTCCCTTTTTGACGATTAGCTTCCAGTCACCCATGCGCACGGCTATCTGGTTCGTTTCGTTGAATTCCCAGTAGAGGAAGTCATGCTGTTTCTGTTTCTTCTTGCCCAGTAATGTCGGAGCGAAAGAGATTCCGTCGAAATAATCCACGTCTTTCTCCTTGTTGCGGTATTTCTTCTCATAGTTCTTGACGCCGGCTATGTCGCAGAAAGTAGGCATTAAATCATAGAAAGCACAGATATGGTCGTTTACTTCACCTGCGGGTACACGTCCCGGCCAACGGGCGATAAACGGAATACGTATGCCGCCTTCGTGGCATTGGCGTTTCAGTCCGCGCAGCTTTCCGTCTCTGCCGAAGAAAGTGGGGTCGGCTCCGCCTTCTTCGTGAGGGCCGTTGTCACTGGAGAAGATGACTAGTGTGTTCTCGTCCAGTCCTTTCTCTTTCAGTTTCTTCAGGACTTCGCCTACGTAATAGTCAAGGCGGGTAATCATAGCGGCAAATTGGGCGTGTGTATGCGTGATGGCATTGTAGCGTGAGCCTTCACTGCCTTTGAATACTTTGTCCGGGTCGAATTTCGCTTTATATTCGTTCAGGATAGAATCTTCCGGTTGAACCAGTTCCGCATGAGGCAATGTGTAAGTAAATATACCGAAGAAAGGCTGTTTGCCGTCTTGATGGTCCAGCCATTCCATTGCCTTCTCATGAATCATGTCGGCGGAGTATTGTGGGCGTTTCTGGTATTCGGGACCGTACATCGGATATTTGATGTTCTCGTCCATAATGACACGTACTACGCTTGTGTCGCCCAGCGCTTTGCTGTAACGGTTCAGGAAGTTGGGGTAGTAGAGGTGAGCCTGGAACTGGCAGATATAGCCGTAATACTCATCTATGCCCCGTTTGTCGGGAGTGGAGCAGGAGCCTTCGTAGCCGCCTGCCCATTTGCCGAACATACCTGTGGTATAGCCGTTGTCTTTCATGATTTCCGGCAGGATGATGTGGCCAGGGTCGTAAGGATGCTGTCCCACTACGGAAAATTCTTTGTTGTTTCCGTACATGATGATGGGGGAATTTCCCCAATATTCCTTGTTGCCGCGTACTTCGCAGTGACCGCTGTGTTGTCCTGTCATGAACGAGGCTCTCGAAGGAGCGCTGACGGGGCTGCCTGCATACGCTTGTGTGAAACGTATGCCCTCGCCTGCCATAGCGTCTATATGTGGAGTGCGTATAAACGGCTGACCGTAGCATCCCAAATCTCCGTATCCCATGTCATCACAAAGGATAAATATAATATTAGGTTGGGCAGTCTTTTTCTGTGCATTGGCGGACAGGGTGGATAAGAGCAGTGTGCCACCAACTATTGAGATTGATTTATAATCCATTAGGTTGTTTGATTTTTAAAAGTTGAATGTATGTTTTTTAAGGTTGAATGTATGAGTGCCCGGAATTATTTGCCTATTATATCCTTTCCGTCGCGTACACTTTGGAGAATATTTTGCAGTTCGGTCACTTTTTCCGGCATCTGGGAAGCATAGTTGGTCACCTCTTTTACTTCCTGCATTTTGTAGAGTTGAGGTTCTTTGGAGTTTCCGGTTTCAATCTTCGGTCCCCATTGAATCATTTTCGGTCCGTTGCTCGGTTCGATGTATTTCCAGTCTTTGGTGCGGACGGATAAAGTGTGGTTGGAAGCCTGCTCGATAACCCACGGGCGGTCTTTCTTCTCTTTGCCCAACCAGCTTCCGAGGAAGTTATAGCTGTCCGGTGCGGTGTTCTTTGGCATAATGGCTCCGGTCAGTGAAGCCAGAGAAGCCAACCAGTCGACTTGTGAAACCAATAAGTCCGAAGTCATGCCTTTTTTCACTCCGGCAGGCCAACTGACGATGGCAGGAATGCGGGTTCCGCCTTCAAAGGCGCTGTATTTGTTACCTCTCAGCGGTCCGGCGGGGCTGTGTCCGTTGAGTAGTTCTTCCGCTTTATCGTCATATCCGTCGTCTACTACCGGGCCGTTATCGCTTGAAAGGATGATGAGGGTGTTTTCTCTCAATCCCAGTTTCTCCAGTGTGTTCATGATTTCGCCGACGCAATAGTCGAACTGTACGATAGCGTCACCTCTCAGTCCCATCGGGTTCTTTCCTCTGAAACGGTCGTGAGGGAAGCGGGGAACGTGTACGTCGTTCGTTGCGAAATAAAGGAAGAAAGGTTTATCCTTGTTTTCTTCAATGAACCGAATGGCGTGGGTAGTCAGTGAGTCTGCTATATTCTCGTCTTTCCAGAGTGCCTTGCCGCCGCCTTTCATGTAGCCGATACGGGAAATCCCGTTGACGATGGACATGTCGTGACCGTGGCTGGGCTTCAGGTTATACAGCATTTCAGGGTTGCTTTTTCCGGTAGGTTCACCTTCAAAGTTCTTCTGGTAGCTTACTTCGATAGGGGCGCTGGGGTCGTAGTTGGCTACTTTCCCGTTTTCGATGTATACACAGGGGACACGGTCGGCTGTGGCAGCCATGATGTAGTGGTAGTCGAAGCCTAAATCGCCCAGTGCGCAGGGCAGGGGAGCGTTCCAGTCTTGTGTGCCGGCTTTATCTCCGAGTCCAAGATGCCATTTGCCGACGGCAGCGGTAGTGTATCCTGTACTTTTGAACATATCCGCCATCGTGTATTGTTCGGGACGGATAATCATTCCGGCGTTTCCGGCAGCTACGTCTGTACCTTTTTTGCGCCATGCATATTCGCCCGTCAGCATGGAATAGCGGGAAGGGGTGCTGGTTGCGGCTGTGGCATGGGCGTTTGTGAAAAGAATGCCTGATTCAGCCAGTCGGTTGACGTTGGGCGTTTCTACGTTTTTGGCTCCGTAGCATTGCAAGTCTCCGTAGCCGAGGTCGTCGGCGTAGATAAATACGACGTTAGGAGTTTTTGACTTTGTCGGTGTTGTCTTTTCCGGCGTTTTGTTCGTTGCGGTTACTGTGCAGGCAACAGAAGATACAAGGGTTAGAATCAAAGGTTGTTTCATCATCTTGTTGGGGGTGTTATTAAATTGATTAAATTTTTTGATAGAATGGGTGTGTTTATTAATGTATGTATTAAAAAGTATATTGAAAAGGTCTGTTTTAAATGACAGAGTGAAAGCCTCTTTTTATCGAGGCTTTCTCATTGTATATGCTTTTTGCCTTTTATTAGTGTCCTCCTAATGCAGATATCAGCTTAATTCGATAATTTCTTCATTGCAATTAGTCAGTTTTTCGATTCCTTCGTTGGTGACTACCCAAGAGTTTTCTATGCCGACAGGCCCTACGCCCGGCAGAACGATTTTCGGTTCGAGGGCAAACACCATTCCCGGTTCCAGTTCCTGCTTGACACGGGGGGCGAGTACCGGAGCTTCATTGATTTCGAGCCCGATGCCGTGACCGATAAACTTGGCTTGCTGGCCTATACCCATGAATTTGTCTGCAAATCCAGCGGCGGTAACTATTTCGATGGCTGCATCATATAACTTCTCGCAAGAAACACCCGGACGGGCTATGGTGGCAATCTTTTCCTGAATGTCGAGACAGACTTGATGAGCTGCATAAGCTTCTTCAGGTAGCTTTCCGATGGAGAATACACGGCTCATGTCACCCATGTATCCATTGAAGTTGCCGCCCAGGTCTACCATGACGCTTTGTCCTTCTTTCAGCGGGGTTTTGTTGGCTCCACCCGGCAGGGCAGGGTCAAGACCTTGACCGCCTAAGGCAAAGTCATAAGGAGAAGGATAACCGGCATTGTCTCCGGTCAGCACGCTGCCCATGAAGATTTCCATGCTGCGTCCGAATACGCGGAAGATGCCCAAACAACCTTGTAGACGCATCAGGCGTTCAATCTCGATAGAAAACTCGATGTCTGTCATGCCGGGACGATATACGCTTGGTATCAGGTCGTACGCCTTTGCATGGGCGATGCCCGAACGGCGGAACATTTCGATTTCGATAGGAGTCTTTACACTGCGTGCCTGGCGAATCAGTGGGGTTCCGTTCACAACTTCCGCTTCAGGGAACAGGCTTGCCAGACGGCAATATTCCGTGTAGGGAAGTTCGTCGCCTTCCAGCATCAATTTTGCAGGCATCGGCAATCCCTGTTCTTTCAGCAAATCAACAATTTGTTCCGGTTTACGGATAGGGAACGCATGCTCGCCTGTGATATTATTGGGACGTTTGAAAAACAGCAATGCAGGTGAGTGGAGAGGGAGATAAATATAACCGCTGACTACGCAGCCATAAGTATAAATTAAATTTGCATTACAAGTGATTAGCGCGGCATCAATGCCCTGTAACGCCATCAGACTGCGAATCTTATCGCGGCGGAATTTTAATTCGGGTTGTAGCATCTTTATTTATTTGTTACATGAATATTTATTGTAGAACTATTAGTTACCCTATTGATGCCACAAAGATAATTAATTCCATGGAAAATATGGTTAATTTCAAAAAAATAGCGCTGCCCGCGTCCTGTCACAGGAGGCGAGCAGCGCAAACCACAAATACAAATACAACTAAACAAAGTCTTCTAAATAACGCCTTGTCCCATCATTGCGTGAGCTACTTTCATAAATCCGGCAATGTTGGCACCCTTTACATAATTAATGTATCCGTCGGGTTCCGTACCGTACTTCACGCATTGCGTGTGGATGCCGTGCATGATTGCGTGGAGTTTTTCGTCCACTTCGGCGGCACTCCAGCTCAGGTGCATGGCATTTTGGGACATTTCCAGTCCGGAAGTGGCTACACCACCTGCGTTGACTGCTTTACCCGGGGCATACATCGTCTTATGTTCGATGAAAAGGTCGATGGCTTCCGGCGTACAGCCCATGTTGGAAATTTCTCCGACGCAAAGTACGTCATTTTTTATGAGATTTTGAGCATCTTCTCCATTTAATTCGTTCTGGGTCGCGCAAGGGAGTGCAATATCCGCTTTTACTTCCCACGGACGCTTGCCTTCTACAAAGGTTGCGTTCGGATATTTTTCCGCGTAAGGAGCAACGATGTCATTACCCGAAGAACGAAGTTCAAGCATATAATCTATCTTTTCGCCGCTGATGCCGTCCGGGTCGTAGATATATCCGTCCGGGCCTGAGATGGTAATTACCTTGGCACCCAGTTCGGTGGCTTTGGTTGCTGCGCCCCAGGCAACGTTTCCGAATCCGGAGATGGATACTGTCTTGCCTTTGATATCAATGTTTTTTGCCTGCAACATCTGATTGACAAAGTACAGACCACCGAAACCGGTAGCTTCGGGGCGAATCAGGGAACCGCCGAATTCCAATCCTTTTCCTGTGAAAGTGCCTGTAAATTCACGGGTCAACTTCTTGTACATTCCGAACATATAGCCTACTTCACGTCCGCCTACGCCGATGTCACCGGCAGGCACATCCATGTCGGGGCCGAGATGACGCCACAATTCCAGCATGAACGCTTGGCAGAAGCGCATGATTTCGGCATTGCTCTTTCCACGTGGAGAGAAGTCGGAACCGCCTTTGCCGCCACCCATAGGCAGGGTAGTGAGCGCGTTCTTGAATGTCTGTTCGAAACCGAGGAATTTCAGGATGGAAAGGTTCACGGAAGCGTGGAAACGGATACCGCCTTTGTACGGGCCGATAGCGTTGTTGAACTGTACGCGATAACCGAGGTTGGTCTGCACTTCACCGTTATCGTCTACCCACGTCACACGGAAAGTAAAGATACGGTCGGGCTCTACCAGTCTTTCTATGATTTTAGCTTTTTCAAATTCAGGATGTTGATTGTATATATCTTCAATGGAGAGAAGAACTTCTTTTACTGCTTGAAGATACTCAGATTCACCGGGATGCTTTGCCTCTAAAGAGGACATGATTTTTTGGATGTTCATGATACTATATTTTAAAAGGTTAATTCTGATAAAATGTCAACTAACTCACTGCAAATATAGGAAAATTTTTCAAAGTCGCTTGTTTTGAAGCGGATATTTTGATTAATTAATAATAAAATGTCATATTTCTCTGTTGAAAAACACAAAGTCCCGTGACCTGTAATGTAAAATACAGGCTACGGGGCTTCTATGTGTTTGCAAATAGAAAGTCGCGCTTTAGAATTTCGGCTTCATTCCCAGGTTATACATGATAAATCCGTAGATGTCTGCTTGTTCTTCCAGCACTTTCGCCATCGGTTTGCCGGCACCGTGTCCGGCTTTGCTGTCGATGCGGATGAGTGTGGGGTTCGTGCCGTCATTGTCTGCTTGCAGGGTAGCGGCAAACTTGAATGAGTGAGCGGGAACTACACGGTCGTCGTGGTCGGCAGTGGTGACGAGGGTTGCGGGATAGTTAGTGCCCGGTTTGAGGTTGTGCAGCGGAGAGTAGCTTTTGAGGTATTCGAACATCTCTTTGCTGTCTTCGCTTGTCCCGTAGTCGCTTGCCCAGTTCCAGCCGATGGTGAATTTGTGGTAGCGGAGCATATCCATTACACCTACTTGCGGGATGGCAACGCGGAACAGGTCGGGGCGTTGCGTCATGCAGGCACCTACCAGCAGACCGCCGTTGGAACCGCCTACGATTGCTATCTTGTCCTTGTCGGTATATTTCTGGTCGATAAGGTATTCGGCGGCAGAGATGAAGTCGTCGAATACGTTCTGTTTTTGCATTTTGGTTCCCGCTACGTGCCAGTCTTCGCCATATTCGCTGCCACCGCGAAGGTTGACTTGGGCGTAGATTCCGCCATTTTCGAGGAACGGGATGCGGATGGCGCTGAAACTTGGGTTGAGGCTGATGCCGAAGCCACCGTAGCCGTAGAGGAATACGGGATTCTTGCCGTCTTTCTTCAGGTTTTTCTTATAGGTAAGGAACATCGGGATTTTCACACCGTCCTTGCTGGGATAGAACACTTGTTCGGTCACGAAGTCGTCCGAGTTGAACTGTACTTTCGGGGCGCGGTATAGTTCGTAGGTGTTGCTGTCCATATCATATTTATAGGTAGCGCCGGGAATGGTGAAAGAAGTGAATCCGAAGAAACATTCCTTGTCATCCTTGTTACCGCTGAAACCTACAGAGCCGAGTGACGGTAATTCGATTTCCTGCAATTGCTTGCCGTCGAGACTGTAAACGTAGGCATGGTTGGAAGCGTCTTTATCGTAGGTAAGGAACAGTTTGCCGCCAATCACTTCTGCATTGGAAAGGACAGCTTCCGATTCGGGGACGAGTTCTTTCCAGTCTTCCAATTTGGGACGGTTGATGTCGGCTACCATGATTCTGTTTTTCGGTGCGCCATAGTTAGTGTAGATATAAATCTGGTCACCGATTACTTCAATCGGGTAGTATTGGTAGTCGAGGTCGGTAGTCAGTTGGATGAAAGGGGAGTTCGGTTTTTTCAGGTCGCGGATGAACAGATTGTTTCCTCTTCCGGCACCGGATTCTGTCAGGAAGAGGATGCGTTCGTCTTCACTGGTGCTAGAAGTGTAGAAGCGTTTCGGATAAGCCGGATTCTGATAAACCAGTTTGTCTTTCGATTGCGGTTCACCTATTTTATGGTAATAGATTTTATGATTTTCGTTCACGTTGGAGAACTCTTTTCCTTTGCTTGGAGCATCGTAAGCGCTGTAATAGAAGCCGTCTCCCTGCCAGGCGGCACCGGTGAATTTAGCCCATTCGATGTGGTCTTCCAGCAGTTTGCCGCTTTCGGTGTCCATTACATAAATTTCAGACCAGTCCGAGCCGCTGCGCGAAATGCTGTAAGCGGCGTATTTGCCGTCGTTGGAGAAGTAAAGGCCTGTGAGGGCTACTGTGCCGTCTTCCGACAGTTTGTTCGGGTCGAGGAATACGCGGGGTTCACCGTCCAGAGAATCTTGTACGTAGAATACGCTCTGGTTCTGCAAACCGTCGTTCTTGCTGAAGTAATATTTTCCATGTTTTTTGATTGGGGCGCTGATTTTCTCATAGTCGGCCAGTTCCGTCAATCGTTTCAAGAGGTTTTCCCGGAAAGGGATTTGGCTCAGGTACTCGTTCGTCACTTTGTTCTGTGCTTCTACCCAGGCGGTAGTAGCTGCACTGGTGTCGTTTTCCAACCATCTGTAAGGGTCGGGTACTTGCGTGCCAAAATACACGTCTATTGTGTCTACCTTTGCCGTCTCGGGGTAGACTAGCTTTTTCTGCTGGGGAGCGCATGACATCACCATGATTCCACTCATTAATAAAGTTACTTTTTTCATGTGAATAAAAAGTCTTTTTGAATAAACTTAAAGTTACAAATCTACAAAATAATAAGAGATAAACAAGTAAACTTTATAAAGAAGATGGTGGAAAATGAGATTTAAAGAATTAACTTTGCAAAATGTGATTTTGAAGAATGACGACTTGAATAAGAAAGGAGAATTATTTTATGCTCAGTAAATATAAATTAAACCAGCTTTACTTCAAAGATACGCAATTCGCTAATTTAATGACCCGGCGAATTTTTAACGTGTTGTTAATAGCCAACCCTTATGATGCTTTCATGCTCGAAGATGACGGACGCATCGATGAGAAGATTTTCAATGAATATACTTCATTATCTCTGCGTTATCCGCCCCGGTTCTCGCAGGTGTCTACGGAAGAGGAAGCGTTGGCGCAGTTGGAAAGTATGTCATTCGACCTGGTGATTTGTATGCCGGGCACGGGAGATAACGACAGTTTTGACATCGGTCGGCATATCAAGGAGAAATATGAGCATATTCCTATCGTTATCCTGACTCCTTTTAGTCATGGTATCACGAAACGAATCATCAACGAGGATTTGAGCGCGTTCGAATATGTGTTCTGCTGGTTGGGCAATACCGACTTGTTGGTGTCCATCATTAAGTTGATGGAAGATAAAATGAATCTGGAGCATGACGTACAGGAAGTGGGTGTGCAGTTGATTCTGTTGGTAGAGGATGGTATCCGTTTCTATTCTTCCATTCTTCCGAACCTGTATAAGTTCGTTTTGAAGCAAAGCCAGGAATTTTCTACGGAAGCTCTGAATGCGCACCAGCGTACGCTTCGTATGCGCGGGCGTCCTAAAATCGTGTTGGCGCGTACGTATCAGGAAGCGATGGAGATTTATCACAAATATCAGAATAATATATTAGGTGTAATTACCGACGTGCGTTTCCCGAAAGTGGAACGGGGAGAGAAAGACGGTCTGGCAGGTATCAAGTTATGTGCCGAGATACGGAAGAACGACCCGTTTGTACCTTTGATTATCCAGTCTTCCGAATCGGAAAACTCTTCTTATGCAGCGAAATACGGTGCGAGTTTTATTGATAAGAACTCGAAGAAGATGGACGTTGATTTGCGCCGCATTGTTTCCGACAATTTCGGTTTCGGTGATTTTGTTTTCCGCAATCCCGAGACGGGTGAGGAGATAGCGCACGTACGTAATCTGAAAGAGTTGCAGAATATCCTGTTTGCCGTGCCTGCCGAATCTTTCCTGTATCATATTAGCCGTAATCACGTGTCCCGCTGGCTTTATTCGCGGGCTATGTTTCCTGTGGCGGAGTTCTTGAAGCCTATCACCTGGAGCAGTCTTCAGGATGTGGATGCTCATCGTCGCATTATCTTCGAAGCTATCGTGAAATACCGCAAAATGAAGAATCAAGGGGTCGTGGCGGTCTTCAAACGCGACCGTTTCGACCGTTATTCCAATTTTGCCCGTATCGGTGACGGTTCATTAGGTGGAAAAGGGCGCGGACTGGCTTTTATCGACAATATGGTGAAGCGTCATCCTGAGTTTGACGAGTTTGAAAATGCGCGGGTTGCCATTCCCAAGACGGTGGTGCTCTGTACCGACGTATTCGATGAATTTATGGATACTAATAATTTGTATCAGATTGCCCTTTCGGATGCAGACGATGATGTGATTCTGAGATATTTCCTGAAAGCAAAATTGCCGGACAGACTGGTAGAGGATTTCTTCACTTTCTTCGATGTAGTGAAGTCTCCGATTGCCATCCGTTCTTCTTCTTTATTAGAGGACTCTCATTATCAACCGTTTGCCGGAATCTACAATACATATATGATTCCTTATCTGGACGACCGTTATGAGATGTTGCGTATGCTTTCCGATGCTATCAAAGGAGTGTATGCTTCGGTATATTTCCGCGACAGCAAAGCGTATATGCAGGCTACTTCGAATGTTATCGACCAGGAGAAAATGGCTGTAATCTTGCAGGAAGTGGTGGGCAATCAGTATGGCGACCGCTATTATCCTTCCATGTCCGGTGTAGCCCGTTCATTGAATTATTATCCGTTAGGCGATGAAAAGGCGGAAGAAGGAACGGTAAACCTGGCTTTAGGATTAGGAAAGTATATTGTGGACGGTGGCATGACTCTCCGTTTCTCTCCTTATCATCCGAATCAGGTGTTACAAACCAGCGAAATGGAAATAGCCCTGAAAGAAACACAAACCCGTTTCTATGCTTTGGACTTGAAGAACGCAGGGCATGATTTTTCTATCGACGACGGCTTCAACCTCTTGAAACTTCATGTGAAAGAGGCGGAAAATGACGGCGCTTTGCGCTACATCGCTTCTACATATGACCCGTATGACCAAATTATCAGGGATGGCTTGTATCCGGGCGGCCGTAAAGTGATTACGTTTGCTAATATCCTTCAACATGATGTTTTCCCGTTGGCACGTATTCTTCAATTAGTGTTGAAATATGGTGAGCAGGAAATGCGTCGTCCCGTTGAGATAGAGTTTGCGGCTACGCTGAGCCGTGAGCAAGATAAAACGGGTACTTTCTATCTCTTGCAAATCCGACCTATCGTAGATAGTAAAGAGATGTTGGATGAAGATTTGAACGAGATACCGGATGAGGATGTAGTGCTTCGTTCGTATAACTCATTGGGACATGGCGTTATGAATGACATTTGTGATGTTGTCTATGTCAAGACCGACGGTTACAGTGCTTCGAATAATCAGGCTATTGCCTGGGAGATAGAGAAGATAAACCAGCAATTCCTGGACGCAGGCAAGAATTATGTCCTTGTCGGGCCGGGACGTTGGGGAAGCAGTGACACATGGTTGGGTATCCCGGTGAAGTGGCCGCATATCTCCGCCGCCCGTGTAATCGTAGAAGCCGGATTGACCAACTATCGCGTAGACCCCAGTCAGGGCACGCACTTCTTCCAGAACTTGACTTCTTTTGGAGTAGGCTATTTCACCATCAATGCCTTTATGAACGATGGGGTTTATAATCAGGAATTTCTCAACGCGCAGCCGGCAGTGGAAGAAACAAAATACCTTCGTCACGTCCGTTTTGAAAAACCGATGATTGTCAAGATGGACGGGAAGAAAAAGCTCGGAGTCGTCCTGATACCGGGTATCGACAAATAAGTTCTGTTAACACTCTCAACTTGAATAAGGAAAGTTCTGTTTTTCATATGAAAGACAGAACTTTTGTGTTTTACCTCTTTAAAATAGTCATTTTTTTAGATACGTAAACTTATTTGTGTCCCTTTTTTCATATTGGGGAATAAAACTTTCTTTGGATACTTTATTATAAAGAAGTAAAACTGTACTTTTGCGTTCAGTTTTATACATTTTAGAGATTCTAGAGAGATGAGTAACAGACAACTAGTAAAACTAGCTTTTTGTATATGTCTTTTGCCTCTGTTTTTTTCTTGTTCTTCAGAACGTGACGAAGGTAGTGAAGGAAGTGGGACATTACATGTACAGGTTAATGCAAATCCCGAGGTGGTAGTGGGAACCAATACTCGGGTGGGTGACGGAACAGAACAGGGAGTTCCTGATGTAAATGATTTCTCTTTTTCCATATTTAAAGGAGAAACTCTTCGTGGGAAATGGGCTACTTTGGCAGATTTTCGGTCTGATGATGAGCTTACACTTCGTCCGGGAAATTATACAGCAGTTGCTTCGTATAGTGATGTCGAAAATGAAGGATTCGAATTACCATATTTTGAAGGTAATCAATCGTTTACTATATCGAAAGGAAAAACGACTAATGTGAAAGTGACTTGCTATTTAGCGAATGCAAAACTAAAGATTGCTTATACGGATGCTTTTAAAGAATTCTTTTCTTCTTACTCTTCCGAGGTTACTTCTTCTTTAAATAATATAGTTAAGTATGAAAAATTAGAAGAACGTTATGGATATTTTAAACCAGGAGAGCTGCAAGTCCGTACAACATTTCGCAAAAAGCAAGGTAGCAGTCAGGAAGTGACTGTGCAAGCAAAAACTTTTTTTGCAGAAGCCCGTCATGCTTATATTTTGACGCTTGATGTGGATGCAGGTTCATCAATGGTAAATATATCGTTCAGTGACGATATTCCAAATCAGGAACCAATAACAATTGATGTTTCTGACGAAGCGTTAAGTGCTCCGGCTCCTTATCTGAAAGCGAATGGATTTGGGACAGAAGCATTGTCTGTTGTTGAAGGTAAAAGTGCAGAATCATCACAGATTTACGCATATTTGAATGCGGCTGGTGGGATTGCCCATTGTAATTTGACAACTCACTCCAATACTTTGATTGAGCAAGGATGGCCGGAGTCGGTGGACTTGGCTAATGTGCCTGCCGAGATTTTAGAAAAAATGCAAGGGTTAGGATTGAAAATCGTAGGTCTAAGTGACAAGAAGGATAAGATAGCGATGATTGATTTTACAAATGTTATCCCTTTCTTGGAATATAAAGAAGGGGACGCAGAACATCTTTTCACTTTAAATGCGGTTGATATACTTTCAAAAACCAATGAAGAACCGTTGACTCTCAAAGTGAATAGTCTGGATAATAAGTTTGCAATTACTACTGGACCTACAATTGCTTATGGTACGACCAAAGTGAATGTGAATATGACGCTTGATGGAGATCCATTAAAAGTTAATTATTGGTTGAAGGTAGGTGATAGCAAGCAAGCTATTACTCCAAAGAAAATAAACTCTGATAAGGAACAACATCAACTGACTTTTGTTTTGCCTGAGTCACAGACTTCCGTAATGCAAATAGAAGCTAACTACCTTCGTCGGATGAAGTCGGTAGAAAGTACTGTTGAATCTCCATTATATACACTTAGTTTGGCTTATCCTGGTGATGTTTGGAATAATAAAGCAACGCTACAGGTAGATAAGGTGGTGGAAACAGGCTGGGATTTTCAATATTCTAAAAAAGGAAATTGGAGTGCTGCGGATTATTCGTTATCGGGAACAGAAATATATTTGAAAAGCCTTCCATCGAACGAAAAATTGATTTGTCGATTTGTAAATAGAGATAAAGAAGGTGATATTGTTGGAACTTCTAATCTTTTGACGATTCATACGGAAAAAGAAATGCAGCTTCCTAATGCCAATATGGAAGAGTGGTCTTATGAAACCGGAACAAATGACTGGTGGCGTAAATGGTTCCCATGGAATAGTGAAAGCTCTAAGGGCTGGAATACTATTAATGAGAAAACTACTGCTGATGGTGGTGGAGGTATTGCCAGTGCTTATGCTTATATCGCAAATTCCGGTACGATTCAGACTGCTGATTGTTATGAAGGAGATTATGCAGCATTAATACGAACTATAGGTTGGGGTAAAGGAACTACAGCTCCAGGTCCTTTTTGGGATGGAAGCATGAAAAGAGTGGATCCTGGTTATCTTTATTTAGGAGAATATTCAGAAAGTCCGGAGAGTACCTACATTCCTTATGCTTTTGTTTCTCGTCCTGCGGCTTTATCTTTCTATTATAAGTATACTCCTGCGTCGGGTAAACAACAAAGTAATGATAATTTTGAAATTCGAGTGATTGTTGAACATAGAGAGGGAGATAATAAAATAGTATTAGCGGATGAATATCTTAAAGAAGGGGGGATTGTTGCTGAATATACCCCAAAGAAAATTCAGTTAAACTATGTTGATGTTCATCATCAGGCTACCCATTTGTATATATTATTCAAATCAGGAACTGTAACAGAATACAAATATTTCAAGGTACCTTCAAGAATGAATTTAAGTGATGGTGAATATATTGGAAGTCAGTTGTATATTGACAATATAAAGTTAGAATATAATTAAAAAAAATGTGCTATGAATAAAATAGTATCTATAATAATCGTTTTAATCTTGAGTATGCATATACTTACTTCATGTGATCGCGAAAACATGGATTTTGGAAAAGAGTCCAATGATTATGGACAAGTGAATTTGGCTTCTATGGGACTGTCGGTAAATGTAAATGCTACTCCAGTATCTCGTGCTGAAACAGTAGATCCCAGTAATTATATAGTAGGCATCTATAATGCAGAAGATGAAACTTTGGTTTCGGAATGGAAATATAGTGAGCTTCCTGAGATTTTTCAGTTAAAGGTGGGAAAATATAAAGTGATAGCTCATGCTCCTAATGTTGATACAGCTTTATTTGATGAACCCTATTGTGAAGGATCGAAGAATTTTGAGATTCAGAAAGATCAGATTACTAATCTTGAAACGGTTAACTGTACATTGAATTGTATCATGGTGACTATCCAATATGATGAGAATTTCAGGAAATTGTTGGGGGATGAGGCTAATATTAAAGTTACTGTTAATAATAAATACTCTCTTAATTTTGAAAAAGATGAAACTCGTGCCGGTTATTTTCCTGCGGAAGCGAGTGGTAATGTAATTGATGCGAACTTTATAGGTGAGCTTGATGATGAACTAGATGTGCCAATTAATAAATCCTTTCCTAATATAAATATTGGCTCTCAGTTGATTATTACTTATACATTGCGGGATGCTAATGGTGATCCGGGCACAGGAGGAGTTGTCAATCCGTCCGTTGAGTATGATGTTACCTGTGATATTGTAGAGTTGGATGGTTCTGTTCATCCCGGAAAGGAAGAGGGAATAGACGACTTTCCATCAGGAGGAGATAAGGAAGGTACTGACCCTACTGTGACAAGTGGTAATAAGAATTTTGATTTGAATACTCCAATTGATGCAAATGACTATAATGAAGAGGTTGATGGTCCTGTTGTTGTGAATTTGTTGGCTTCCAGAGGAATAAAGAATGTGATTGTGGAGATTACAAGTACTGATAGCGATTTTGTGGCGGCTGTAGTAGAGTTGTTTGGTGCTACATCCTTTGATTTGGCAAACCCGCCGGCAGATGAGGATCATAAAAATAACTTGATTTCATTAGGTTTCCCGGTTGGAGATGAAGTGAAAACAACAGAGACGGTACCTTTTAATATTACAAAATTTGTTCCACTGTTGCAGGTATATCATGGCATGCATCAGTTTAAGATTACGGTGAAAGATGTAACAAATGCATCTGCTACAGCTACTTTGACGTTGAATACCAAGTAAAATGAAGTAAAGGAGTATGATGAAAAAGATAAATAAATATATCATTTTATCCCTACTGGCTTTAACTGGTTGTCAGAGTGATGAAAATATAGGCTATGGCGGAGAAGGTACGCTTCGTTTGGAGGTACAGATGAAAAATGACTTGCAGGTGGTTGTTACTCGTTCTCTGACTGTTGATGAAGAAAATGCTTTGGCAAAAGATTGTAAAATTCGAATTTATGATACGGATAAGTTGATTCGTAAATACTTGGGCACGGCAGAACTTCCGGAAGAAGGAATAACATTGCCTTCCGGTGAATACCGGGTACGGGTGACTGCCGGAGATTCTGTGGCTGCATCGTTTACCAAAAAGTTCTATGAGGGAGTTAAACCTTTCACTGTCGAAAGAGCAAAAGTAACCCCGGTAGATGTAATATGCAATATTGCGAACACAGTAACAAAAGTTGCTTTTGGTGAATCTTTGAAAACTGTTTTTAAAGAAGAATATGCTGTGTCAATAGCCGTAAAGGCAGAAAATGGAATATTGGATTTTAATGCGGATAATTTGGAAGCAATGGGATATTTTTCTCTTCCAGCCGATTGCGATACTTTGTTTTGTACATTTTCGGCAACTGATATTGCAGGACGTCCGTATACACAGATTGATACTATTCCACAAGCAAAAGCAGCCACTCTTTATCAGTTGACTTATGAATATAAGGATATTGAGGTGGGAAATCCTGATACCGGAGGAGCTATTTTACATTTACAAGTGGATGCCACTCCGTTGGAAATCATTGAAGAAGAGGTTATGTATTACCGTCGCCCGGTATTTACTGCTAAATATGGAGATGAAACTTTAAATCTGGATGCCACAAGTTATGTTGCTACTGAAAGTGGTTCGGATGTTACTATAAATATTACTGGCTCTTCTGCTTTGCAACAGGTACTTCTTTCATCTGAACAGTTTCCTGAATTTTTGGCAACAAGTGAAAACTCTTTTGACTTGAAAAATCTGACAGAGGAACAAAAAACTCAGTTGACAGCAGGTGGAATACTGATTGATGAAAAAGCAGAATCCAAAGGATATGCATTGAATCTGACTCTGTCTGCTGATTTGATTCGAAAATATACGGTTAATGAAGGGTTTTATGCAATTAGTTTAACTGCGACAGACGCAAATAATAAGATGCGTACAGCAAACTGGAAGATGGTAGTTTCAAATGCTACCGTACAAACAGAGCCTGTTCCGGTCTATGAAGTGTGGGCAACAAAAGCAACTTTGTATGGTAGTGTTCTTCCCGGTCGTGAGCCACAAGGTATATTGGCCTTCCGCTATCGTAAGGCGGATGAACAAGACTGGAAAATAGTAGATGCCGTTCGTGACGGACAGAGCGTTCAGAGTGTGTCTGCTGTGACAGGATTACTTTCTGACACGAAGTATGAATATCAATTAATGGATGGTGATGTACTATCTACAGTTGTCTGTACGTTCACTACGGAAAAAGCATTGCAATTGGGAAATAGTAGTTTTGAATATTGGTCGGGAAGTGTTCCTACCTATATTGCGCCTTCATCTGCCGAAAGTGATATTTTTTGGGATTCAGGAAATCATGGTTCCAAATCTGCGAGTGTCGATATTACGGTTGCCGATGCTTCTATTAGACATAGTGGAAAATATTCTGCCAAGTTAACCTCAACAGATGCCAAAGTTTTGGGGATCGGACAGTTTGCAGCAGGTAATCTATTTGCTGGCAGATATTTGAAAACAATAATGGATGGATTGAAAGGAAATGGTGTCTTAGGTTGGGGGCGTCCTTTTACTGCTCGTCCGTCAGCTTTACGTGTCTATGTTAAGTATCGTCCTAAAGCGGTAACTAACCCATTGCCTGAGCAAGGATTGATTTCAGGGGAGCCAGATCAGGGAATCATTTATGTGGCTATAGGTGATTGGTCTGGAACGGGTGGTGAATATATTCCAGGATATGAATGGGCTGTCGTTGCGCAGACAGATTTTAATCATCCGGAAAATACACGTACTTTTGATCCGAATGATGAGAATATAATAGCCTATGGTGAGCGTATCTTTACGGAGGATATTGGCGAAGACGCTGAAATGGCAGAGATTGTCATTCCTCTGAATTATCGTGATAACACTCGTTTGCCCAAATATATTGTGATGGTTGCTTCATCTAGTCGTTATGGAGATTATTTTGCCGGGGCCGTGGGAAGCATTATGTGGATAGATGATGTAGAACTTGTATATTAACTGTTGATTATCAAATAAATATTGCACGTGAAAAAGTTTTTAATATATATCTTGTTAATGGTGGGGATGACTGCCCAGGCACAAGAGTTTAAACGTAATATAGAGGCTCGTACTTTTGTTCCGAAAGGACAATGGATTGTGGGTAGTTCGGTTTCTTATTCCGAACACAACGAGCAGAACTACCAATTCCTGGTAATTGACGGTTTTAATTCGGATGGATATACCTTTAAGGTGAGCCCGATGTTTTGTTATGCATTTAAAGATAATGTGGCTGCCGGAGGGCGTTTCTCTTATGGGCGTACATTAACAAAATTAGATGGTGTGACTTTGAATCTTGACGAGGATACTAAATTTGATGTGAATGATATGTATCAATTGAAGCATACATATGGTGCTATTGGGATTCTTCGAAATTATATCAACTTAGGAACAAGCAGGCGTTTTGCTCTTTTTGCAGAAACGAGGTTGGAAGTCGGTGGAAGTCAGTCCAAGATCGTTACGAAGGATAATACTTCGCTGACTGGAACTTACTCAAAGACTACAGATTTTGGTTTGGGAGTTGCTCCTGGTATTGTTGCATTTATAAACAATTTTACAGCAGTCGAGGTTAGTATTGGAGTACTTGGACTAGATTTTAGTAAGGTAAAACAGACTACAGATCAAGTATATATCGGAGAGCGTTCGTCAAGTTCGGCAAACTTTAAAATTAACCTATTCTCCATTGGATTAGGTATAGCATTCTATTTATAAGGAAGGAATAATGAGTCGATTAATCTATATATGTGTAATGGTTGTGTTGGCTGGAGTACAGACACTTTCGGCACAACAACGGGATACAATTATAATACGTGATACCATTTATTTGGATAAAGCGGAATTGGAGAGAAAGAAAGATAAAGATATTGTGGAGAACACTAACTTGGTTCGTATAAAACCAATAGGACGTTTTGACCGTGGAATTGTGAGTTACCGGTTTATTCCTAAGAAAAAATGGATCGGTGGTCTGACTTTCTCCTATGTTAATTTTGATAGTGACGACAGTCGTTTGCTGTTCTCCATGCTAAAGGATTTTGATTGTAACTTTAAGACGTTTTCTGTTAAGCCCTTTGTTGGTTATGTAATAAAGGATAATGTTGTGGTTGGAGTAAAGCTCGGATATAATCATACAATTGCTGATTTAGGAAATATATCGCTTAATATTGATGAAGAGTCGGATTTCTCGTTGAGTAATATGAGGTATGCGGAGGATCTTTATTCTTTTGGTTTGTTCCATCGTTCGTATGTCGGGCTTGATAGGGGGAAGTTATTCGGATTATTTAATGAGACGACATTAACATATTTGAATGGGACATCAAGTTTTGCCAGAGGAGAAGGAACGGAATATAAGCGGACGGATACGACGATAAATGAATTGCATTTGGGTATCAATCCGGGAGTTGCTGTTTTTATAACACAGAATGTTTGTGCAGAGCTTTCTTTTGGAGTTGTGGGTTTCAAATATAGGTCGGAGAAACAAAGCAATAATTTGGGAGAAACTGGGAAACGACGGTCTAGCGGTGCTGATTTTAAGATCAATCTGTTTAATATAAATATTGGTTTAATTTTTTGCATGTAATGGTGATGCGTATTATATATAATTTATTTCTTAGCGCAGTATTTGTGTGTTTACTGCAAAGCTGTATCAAAAATGATATAGGATACCCGCAGATTGCATTGTCTATTGTAGAAATGCAAGTGACTGGACAACGAGGGAATGCTGTCATTTCCGAAGATAACCGTACAGTTACACTTAATATAGAAGAGACGCAGGACTTGAAAAAAGTTCAAGTCACTGCCTTTACTGTGACGGAAGGTGCTGAAAGTACGCTTGCGGTGAACGATATTATTGATTTGACGACTCCTTATAAGGTCACATTGTCACTTTATCAAAATTATCAATGGAGTATTCTTGCCAACCGTAATATAGACCGGACTTATAAACTCCAAAATCAGGTTGGGGTATCTGAGATTAATGAGGAACAGCGGTTGGCTGTGGCTTATGTGACAAAAGATACAAAATGGAAAGATCTGCAATTGCTTGAACTGAAGTTGGGACCTGTCGGCTCTACTTATAATGGAAGTACTGAAATTCCTTCTTTAGATTGGACAGTATATTCCAATTACGCCTCTGCTAAAATCTTAGTGAAATATAAAAATTTCTTTGAAGAAGAGTGGGAAGTGCGTGCTTATCGTAAAGATAAAAATGCTGACACGAAGCGGGCAGATGGATGGGTGAATGTAGCATGGTTATATGGTGAAGGTCTTGAAGGAGCGGATAATGGGTTTGAAATCCGTGAGGCTTCTGCTATTGAATGGCAAAAGGTAGATAAATCTTATATAACATTTGATGGGGCGGCATTTATTGCACGTATTCCTCATTTGAAGGCGGAGACAGAATATGTTTGTCGGGCTTATTCTGGAATTGATTATGGTACAGAACTTTCCTTTACAACAGGAAAGGCTGTCGAAATTCCGAATAGTTTGTTCGAAGATTGGAGTAAAGAGGATAAGGGAAATAACAAGATACTTTGGAAACCATGGGCAGAAGGAATGGAGAAAGGTTATTGGGATACGGGTAACAAAGGTGCTACCACTGTTGGTACCAGTAATACGATTCCAGTACTTGATACATGGAATGGTTCGGGTAAGGCTGCACAGTTGAAATCTGTTTATATTGTGTTAAAATTTGCTGCTGGTAACTTGTTTGTCGGAGATTATTTAAGAACAGATGTTACTGATGGAGTTCTTAGTTTTGGTAAGCCATTTACAGAACGACCAACTCGCTTGAAAGGACATATTAAATATACAAGTGTAACTATCGATAAATCAACTTCTGAATTTAGTTATTTGAAAGGTAGACCTGATTCTTGTCATATTTATATCGCTTTAGGTGATTGGGATGAGCCTGTGGAAATTCGAACTAAAAAGAGTGAACGTAAATTGTTCGATAAGAATGATTCGAATATCATTGCTTATGCGGAATTTATTTCAGGGAAAACTATACCTCAATATACGGAGTTGGATTTACCTTTAGTTTACCGTTCTACTAGTCGTGTTCCTAAATATCTGGTGTTAGTATGTACGGCAAGTAAGTATGGTGATTACTTTACAGGGGGAGATGGTAGTACTTTGTGGGTTGATGATTTTAGTTTGGAGTATGATTATGATGATTAATATTTGGGAAGAGATAAATATACGTTTTTCGTTGGTTTAAAAGGAAAAAACAGACCAGATTTTGCTAGGATAAGACTATTTGTTTATAATTCTTAGAGCTTCTATTTTAGTATATATGTTTTTATAACAAAAGGCTGGAATGCAAGTTCTCGAACGAGTGATAAGTTTAACGATAGGCTAGGATGAAATGAGTGAACCGTGCGGAAATGAATAGAAACTAACTCGAATATTTTCTCATCGTGATAAGAACATTTTCTCACGGTGATAGGAATTAATACTCATCCCTATGAGAATATTTTCTCATCGCGATGAGTATTTTTTCTCATAGCAGTGAGAATTGTTTGAGAATATAATAAGGTATATTATGCTATGTATTAACCAAATAACTATTTTACATTTCTCGTTTTACACATCCTAATTCATCGTTCAAAAAGCTCTTAATCTCTAAAAACATGTTTTTTACTGCATTTATTAAAATGTATCGGGGATAATCCCGTTCTTTTATTCTTTTTTAAGCCCGAAAACAGTTAGTCCATAACCGTACATGAAATGAATAAAAAACAGAGTGCGGTTGTTTCTTTATCAGAATATAGATAAGGTGATATGCTTTGACTATTCACAAGAGGAAATATAACTGTCGGGAATAATATACAAAAAAGACTGTCTTGGAATTTTAAGACAGTCTTTCGTTCAATTCATCATTTTATTTCTTATTCTTTCAAAGCCTCTTGAAGATCAATGCCCAGTGCTTTGGCAACTCCTGTTCCGTATGCCGGATCGGCCTTATAGCAATTGCGCACGTGGCGCTGTTTGATGAACAATTCGGAATCTCCCATGGCGCGGGCTGTATTCTCGAACAATAATTGCTGTTCGTCTGCCGGCATCAGTCGGAACAAGTCACCCGGTTGGCTGTAATAGTCATCATCATATTCACGTTCATTGTAATTGTAAACTTCGCCTGTTACTTTGAGAGGCGGTTCTTTCATATCGGGAGAATCCTGCCATTCGCCGTAGCTGTTCGGCTCATACCCTTTTGCAGAACCATAGTTCCCGTCAACGCGCATTGCTCCGTCTCTATGATAGGCATGGAAAGGGCAGCGTGGCTTGTTTACTGGGATTTGTTCCGCATTCACTCCAAGACGGTAACGCTGTGCGTCACCATAAGAGAAGAGACGTCCTTGTAGCATTTTGTCGGGAGACAATCCGATACCGTCTACAAGATTCATCGGGTTGAATGCTGCTTGTTCCACTTCAGCGAAGTAGTTTTCCGGGTTGCGGTTCAATTCAAGGATGCCGACATCTTGTAAAGGGAAGTCTTTGTGCGGCCACACTTTGGTCAAGTCGAACGGATTAATGCGATAATTGTCCGCTTCTTCCTCTGTCATTAGCTGAATCTGGAATAACCATTTCGGGTAATCGCCTTTTTCGATACTCTCGAAGAGATCACGTTGATGTGATTCACGGTCTTTGGCAACGATAGCTTCTGCTTCCTGGTCTGTCAGATTTTTGATACCTTGCAAGGTGCGCAGGTGGAATTTCACCCAGATACGTTGGTTGTCTGCATTGATAAAACTATAAGTGTGGCTGCCGAATCCGTGCATATGACGATAAGAATAAGGAATACCGCGGGGGCTCATGGTGATAGTAACCTGATGCAAAGCTTCGGGCAGAAGCGTCCAGAAATCCCAGTTACTATTGGGGCTGCGCATGTTCGTCTTGGGGTCACGTTTGATGGCATGATTCAAATCTGGAAATTTGAGCGGGTCACGTAAAAAGAATACAGGTGTATTGTTTCCAACCAAATCCCAGTTTCCCTCCTCTGTGTAGAATTTCATGGCAAAACCACGGATATCGCGTTCTGCATCGGCGGCTCCACGTTCCCCTGCTACCGTAGAGAAACGTACGAAACATTCTGTTTGCTTTCCGACTTCACTGAAAATAGCTGCACGGGTGTACTTCGTAATGTCGTGGGTAACGGTGAAAGTTCCGTAAGCTCCTGAACCTTTGGCGTGCATACGTCTTTCCGGAATCACTTCACGATCAAAATGGGCAAGCTTCTCGATAAGCCAGGGATCCTGTAACATCACAGGTCCGCGTTGGCCTGCGGTTTGCGAGTTTTGATTGTCGGCGACGGGCCGTCCGTTCGCAGCAGTAAGTTTTTTCTTTTCCATAAATAGTTTTTTTAGTCGGAAGCTAAGCATAACTAAAACCGTAGTTCCCTTATCCTTTTATTCCGTGGTTTGTAATATGTAACAAAGATAGGCTTGTTTTGCTTGTCTGTCAAACAGATAATTTCTATCTAAAGATAGAGAATAACTATGAATAAATGTATCTACCGGCTGCTATTTATTTTTCTCACCGGAATAATTGGGCTGAGAGACGGGAGACAGCTCTGTTGGAATTGCATAAAAAAACTCCCGTTCTTCCTTTGGGAAGACGGGAGTTTTTTATAAACTATAGCTTGTTATATCTTATACGCTGATTATACGATACCTTGTGCCATCATTGCTTTGGCAACCTTCATGAATCCGGCTACGTTAGCACCTTTCACATAGTTTACGTATCCGTCAGCTTCAGTACCATACTGAACACATGCTTCGTGGATATTCTTCATGATGCTTTTCAGCTTCTCGTCAACTTCTTCAGCACTCCAGCTCAGTTTGATAGAGTTCTGAGTCATTTCAAGACCGGATACTGATACACCACCGGCGTTGGCAGCCTTGCCCGGAGCGTAAAGAATCTTAGCATCCTGGAATACTTTGATAGCTTCCGGAGTAGAAGGCATGTTTGCACCTTCGGAAACAGCAATTACGCCGTTTGCAACCAATTTCTTTGCATCGTCACCGTTAAGTTCGTTCTGAGTTGCAGAAGGCAGGGCAATATCAGCTTTTTCGCCCCAAGGACGAGCTCCTTCTACATATTTGCAGCCATATTTCTCTGCATATTCGCGGATACGGCCACGGTACAGGTTTTTCAGTTCCATGATGTAATCCAGCTTTTCGCGGTCGATACCGTCCGGATCGAAGATATAACCGTCAGAGTCGGACATTGTCAACACTTTGCCACCCAATTCGAGAACTTTTTCTGCAGTATATTGGGCAACATTACCGGAACCGGAGATCAGGCAAGTCTTACCTTTTAAGTCAGTACCCTTAGTTTTCAGCATTTCCATCAAGAAATAGATGTTACCGTAACCGGTAGCTTCCGGACGAATCAGTGAACCGCCGAATTCGCGTCCTTTACCGGTGAATGTTCCGGTGAATTCATGAGCCAGTTTCTTGTACATACCGAACATGAAACCTACTTCACGACCACCAACACCGATGTCACCGGCAGGAACGTCAGTCTCAGGACCCACGTGACGCCATAATTCAAGCATGAAAGCCTGTACGAAACGCATTACTTCCATATTTGACTTACCGCGCGGAGAGAAGTCGGAACCACCTTTACCGCCACCCATAGGCAGGGTAGTCAGTGAGTTTTTGAATGTTTGTTCAAAGGCAAGGAACTTCAAGATAGAAAGGTTTACAGATGCATGGAAACGGATACCGCCTTTGTACGGGCCAATCGCGTTGTTATGCTGAACACGGTAACCCATGTTCGTCTGAATGTTACCTTTGTCGTCCATCCAAGTCACGCGGAACTGATATACTCTATCAGGAATACACAGACGTTCGATCAAGTTTACTTTATCAAACTCCGGGTGTTTGTTGTATTCTTCTTCAATCGTAGAAAGTACTTCTTCTACTGCTTGATGATACTCCGGTTCATTGGGAAATCTTCTTTTCAGATCGTCTAATACCTTTGCTGCATTCATAATCTTTTTTTCTTTTATTGGTTGTTTAAAATTCGATTATCTATTTCTCTTATGCGGTTGCAAAAGTAAAGATAAAATTTGAACTGGCAAACATTTTATAAAGAAAAATGCGATAAAACATCAAATTTGATATTTTATCGCATTAAAAGTGAAAAAAAAGATATTTATTTGTTCTTTTTGATAGACTTATAGACGGGAATAAAGACTAATGCTGCCGAAATGATAAGCATTACTAGCGTCATTCCGTCAATCCGTTCTGCTTTTGTGAGAACTAAATAGCAAAGCGCCAGCCAAAGCAGGCTGACGCAAACTATTTGTGATTTTGATAACGGTCTTCTCATTTGCTTTCTTTTTTCTTTTTGTCTACGATAGCGTCAATCACGGCTACGGCAGTGATATTGACAATGTCGCGGACGGAACTTTCGAAGTCAGTGAAGTGGATAGGCTTGTTCAATCCCATCTGGATAGGGCCGATAAATTCTGTGTCGGGATCCATTGCCTGCAGCAGTTTGTATCCGGCATTTGCAGAACTCAGGTTCGGGAAGATCAGTGTGTTCACATCTTTACCTTTCAGGCGGGTAAACGGATATTTGGCATCACGCAGTTCGCGGTTCATGGCAAAGTTCACCTGCATTTCACCGTCGATAGCTAGTTCTGGATATTCCTTTTGCATATAGCTCACCGCTCCGTGTACTTTGACAGGGCTGCCGGAGGTGTCGGCACCGAAGTTGGAGTACGACAGCATCGAGATGACCGGTGTATGGTTGAAGAAACGGACTGTCTTGTCAGCCAGTTTGGCGATGTCAATCAAGGTTTCCGTATCCGGATGACGGTTGATCAGGGTATCTGCCAGGAAGTAAGTACCTTTCTTGGAGTTAAGAATGTGCATCGTTCCGAAATGATTGAATCCGGGTTGGATGCCGATTACTTCTTTGGCTACTTTGATAGTGTTGCTGTATCTTGTATAAAGCCCGGTGATGAATGCGTCGGCATCTCCGGTTTCTACCATCATCATACCGAAGTAGTTGCGTTCGAACATCTTGTCGTTGGCTTCTTCGTAAGTAAAACCTTCGCGTGCACGCTTTTCCGCAAGGATGCGTGAGTATCGTTCGCGGCGTTCCGATTCGTCCGGGTGGCGGAGATTGACGATTTCGATACCTTCCAGGCTGAGGTCGAGTTCTTCTGCCAGCTTGCCGATAGCTTCATCGTTTCCTAATAAGATAGGATGACAGATGCCTTCGGCTTTCGCTTCAACGGCAGCTTTCAGCATATTCGGGTGGATGCCTTCGGCAAACACTACACGTTGCGGATGGCGACGGGCTGTATCATACAGTTGGCGGGTCAGTTTGGACTCATATCCCATCAGTTCACGCAGATGTACGCAGTAAGCGTCCCAGTCTTTGATTTCGGTGCGGGCTACTCCGCTTTCCATAGCGGCTTTTGCTACGGCACAGGAAACTTCTGTGATGAGACGCGGGTCTACCGGTTTCGGGATGAAATATTCCGGGCCGAAAGAGAGGTTGTTTACATGATAGGCTGCATTTACGACATCAGGTACAGGCTGTTTTGCCAGATTGGCGATGGCGTGTACGGCGGCAATCTTCATTTCCTCGTTGATCGCTTTGGCATGCGTGTCCAATGCGCCACGGAAAATGTACGGGAAACCGATTACATTATTAATCTGGTTCGGATAGTCGGAACGTCCGGTTGCCATCAATACATCGGGGCGGGCTGACATCGCTTCTTCGTAGGAGATTTCCGGCGTAGGATTAGCCAGTGCAAATACGATAGGCATCGGAGCCATGCTGCGCACCATATCCTGGCTCAGCACATTTCCTTTCGACAGGCCGAGGAATACATCTGCGCCTTTGATTGCTTCTTCCAGTGTGTGGACATCTGTGCGGTCGGTGGCGAAGTATCTTTTCTGTTCGTTCAGGTCGGTACGTGTTTTGCTGATTACGCCTTTACTGTCCAGCATGACGATATTTTCGAGACGTGCACCCAGTGAAACATACAATTTAGTACAAGATACGGCAGATGCACCTGCACCGTTAACAACGATTTTCACATCTTCGATTTTCTTTCCGGCCACTTGCAGGGCGTTTACCAGTCCGGCACTGGAGATGATAGCCGTTCCGTGCTGGTCGTCGTGCATCACCGGGATATCCAGTTCTTCTTTCAGACGGCGTTCGATTTCGAAACATTCCGGTGCTTTTATATCTTCCAGATTGATACCACCGAAAGTAGGAGCGATAGCTTTCACCGCTGCGATGAATTTTTCGGGGTCTTTCTCGTCCACTTCGATATCGAAGACGTCAATACCCGCATAGATTTTGAAAAGCAGACCTTTGCCTTCCATTACCGGTTTGCCGCTCAATGCGCCTATATCACCCAGTCCGAGTACGGCTGTACCGTTAGAGATAACGGCAACAAGGTTACCTTTCGCAGTGTATTTATACGCGTCCTGTGGATTTTTCTCTATTTCGAGGCATGGTTCTGCTACGCCGGGAGAATATGCGAGTGCTAAATCTGTTTGTGTACTGTACGGTTTGGTAGGAACTACCTCAATCTTACCAGGTTTGCCCTGTGAGTGGTAGAGCAAAGCGGCTTCTTTGGTTATTTTAGCCATAGTATCTGTATTATTTATTAATAAGTTATCATTTGGCTGCAAATGTAGGAATAAAAGTTAGAAATTGTAGCCGATGGTTAGTAAATTCTATTAATTTTATATCAAAGAGACTGAATTTATGATATGATATACATTGGTTACGTGTTTATATCCTACTCTTTTTTAAAGGCTTCGATATTGATTTATTGAAATTTTAACGAGTGCTTTGATTGCCGTCTTTAGTTATTTCGTTATTTTTGAGTCCATATATGATTTAACCTTATATGATAATGATAACCACCCAACAACTTCAATTATTAAAAGATGGGAATAAAAATGCCTTTGAAGCCTTGTATCGTGCATACAATGCCCGCATTTATAATTTTGTTCTTTCTATGATAGGCAATGCCGGGGTGGCGAAGGATATTACGCAGGATATTTTTCTCCAAATTTGGGAGAAGCGGCTTAATATTGATCCGGAAGGGAATTTTGACGGCTATCTTTTTAAAATATCCCAAAATATGGTGTATCATTATGTAAGACGTGAACTTCTGCTTCAAAATTATGTGGATAAACTGTCGAATGAATCATCTGACGAATCGGTAGAGATAGACGGAGAGTTGGATTATTTATTTTTAGAAGAGTATATCCTGAAACTTATAGAAGAACTGCCTCCTGCCCGTCGGGAGGTATTTATGCTTTATTGGAAATCCGGACTGAATTATCGCGAGATAGCTGAACAGTTGAATATATCGGAAAAGACTGTTGCCACACAGGTACACCGCTCTTTGGATTTCTTGCGTGACAAACTGGGGATGATTGCCTTTTCTGTCTCTTTTTTCTTGCATAATATTTAATATCGAACTTTTAATAAAAGTTAATATCTAAATTATCTCCATTTTCTTGTAGTCTTTTTCTTTCTCTCAAGACTAGTATATATAGAACAGGAAAATTATGGAGCAACACGATTACATAGTACTATTGGAAAAATTCTTCAAGAAGAAGGCCTCTTCTGAAGAAAGAAGGATACTTATTGAATGGATTCGTAAACCGGGAATTCGGGAGAAGTTTAATTCGCTTTGCGAGCAAATGTGGAAAGGAGCGGCTGTCGGAATAGATAAGACAGTGGAAGAGGAAATGTGGAATCATTTGCAGAAGAATTTGGATGAACCCAAAATTTTGTATCCGAAGAAGCGGCGTTGGCAACCTATTATATATAAGGTGGCGGCCACCATATTATTGCCGGTTTGTTTGGGCCTGGCCACTTATTGGGGAGTAGAACATATTAATAAGTTATCACAGGAGCCTTTCATGGTTGCAGTAGATTACGGGCAGAAAGCGAATCTTACTTTACCTGATGGAACGAAAGTCTGGTTAAATTCGGCTACTCATCTTTCTTATGATGCGGAATACAACAAATCCGACCGAAAGATTTATTTAGACGGAGAAGCCTATTTTGAAGTGGCAAAAAACAAAGACAAGCGTTTTATCGTTTGTTGCAATGACTTGGAGATAGAAGCACTGGGAACCACTTTTGATGTGAAGGGGTATGGTGACGATCTTTCCGTCACGACACTGCTGGCAGAAGGAAGTGTCAGGGTTTCTAATGAAACGAATGCCATATTGTTGAAACCCGGAGAGAAGGTAGAGTATCATAAGAACAGGCAGACATTTATTAAATCGGCCATCTCGGATATGCGTGAAATCGATTTCTGGCGGAATAATATGTTGATTTTTAATTCAGCGCCTTTAGCGGAGATTGCGACTACGTTGGAGCGGATGTACGGAGTGAAAGTCGTGTTTGACTCGGAAAAACTGAAGAATGTGCCGTTTTCCGGAACCATTCGGAACAGCAGCTTGCATAATGTATTTTACATAATAAGCCTTACTTATCCTATAACCTATGAGTTAGAGGGAGATACGGTGAGAATAGGAAGTAGTATTAACTAAAAATGACGATTTATGGAAGACACCTCATAATAAAAAAAGAGGGTAGAACTATGTAGCAGCATAATTCTACCCCGAATCAAATACGGTTTATACATGATAGTAAAAAAGAATCTTTCCTTATAACGAATAAGGGAAAGGGAATCCTTTTTGCATCACGGTTTGACAAAGATAATAAAAAGTCTGGCTTTCAGACTTATATTTTAAAGAATTTAAAGCTAATTACTAATGAGAAAACAATTACATATCATATTCAAGCTTGTTATGTTCTGTTGTATATTGTTGTTCGTGTCTCAAGAGGTTAGTGCGCAGATCACTTTCTCTGTGAAGAATCAGACATTACGCCAGACGATACGAGTGATTGAGAAGAAAGCTGATTATAGCTTCTTTTATACAGATAAGCTTCCCGGATTGGATCAAAAGATTTCGTTGACAGTGAACAATGAAAGTATCGATACAGTTTTAGAAAAAGTTTTCAAAGGATCATCTATTAGTTATAAAATAGAATCGGGCAAGCAAGTGGTGCTTACCCTCAAAACCGGGCAGAACACCTCCCGGAAAGGAAATAAGAAAACAATAACCGGTGTCGTAGCCGACCGGCGGGGGGAACCTTTGATTGGTGTCACTGTGAGAGTGGAAGGAGAGAATATTGGAACTGCCACCGATATAGACGGGCGTTTCTCCTTGGAAGCTCCTGTAGGGGCAAAAATCAGTTTTTCTTATATAGGTTACGTTTCCCAGTCTCATACGGTTAATAACCAGAACGTATATAATATATCTTTGAGTGAAGACTCACAAGTACTGGAAGAGGTTGTCGTAGTGGGTTATGGCTCTATGAAACGGAAAGACATTACAACTGCGGTATCTGTGGTTTCTACAGCGGATATTGAAGAACGTCCGATCATGACGGCTGCACAAGCAATTCAGGGAAAGGCGGCAGGTATTCAAGTTGTGCAACCATCGGGTATGCCGGGATCCGGTGTAACAATCCGGGTGAGAGGTGCCACCTCGGTACAGGCATCCAATGAACCGTTGTACGTAGTGGACGGTTTGCCGTCGGATGACATCTCGAATATCAGCCCGAACGATATTGAAAGTATGCAAATTCTGAAAGATGCATCATCTGCAGCTATTTACGGAGCACGTGCGGCGAATGGAGTAGTGTTGATTACTACTAAAAGAGGAAAGATTGGTGCACCGCAAGTGAAAATGAGTGCTTATGTGGGTTTTTCTAAATTAGGGAAGAAGATAGATGCCTTGAATACGGAGCAATATAAAGACCTGATGAAAGACTTGAAAGCTGTTTCGGACGTTGCTCCCAATATCCCTGAAAGTGAAACACGCTATGTGGACTGGACTGATTTATTCTTCGGTACGGGTGTCAATCAGAATTATCAATTGTCTGTGGCAAATGGAAGTGAGAAACTGCAATATTTTGTGTCCGGAGGATATTCTGACGAACAAGGTATTGTGGAGAAGGCTCATTTCAACCGGTATAATTTTCGCGCGAATCTGGATAGCGAGCAAACAAAATGGTTGAAAATGGCGCTTAATTTTGCTTATTCGCATACGGGCGGACAATGGGTGAACGAGAGCCGTAGTTCTTTACGTGCCGGTTCCATCTTGTCTGTAGTGAATACTCCTCCGTTTATGCAGAAGTGGAATCCGTATGATCCGAATGAATACGATGAACAGGCTTACGGTGCGCGTATCTTGAATCCGCTGGCTGCCAATGCTGCGGACAGTAACACGAATACTGATCATATTAATGGTTCGCTCGGATTCACGGTTGACATATACAAAGGTCTGAAGTTTAAAACGACTTTTGGAATTGAACTGACTAATGAGCATTGGGACTACTATCTGGATCCGATTTCAACTTCGGACGGACGGGGTACAAAAGGACGCGTGGAAGAGAGTTTCTCCCGAAACTTTGAATGGCTTTTTGAGAATTTGTTGACCTATGATTGTTCATTCAACAAACATAACATTTCTGTTATGGGAGGAGCTACCCAGCAGCGTGCACAATATAACGCTTCTTGGATGGCAGGTTTCGACTTGGCGGATTCTTATCCCGATATTCATTCCATCAGTGCCGCCAACCAGTTGGATAAGGATGCTTGCGGTTCTTCTGCTTCCGCATGGACACTGGCTTCTTTTTTGGGTCGCGTAGCTTATAATTATGACAGCCGTTATTTACTGACGGTTAACTTCCGTGCTGACGGTTCTTCCCGTTTTGCTCCGGGACATCGTTGGGGTACTTTTCCTTCTGTTTCCGCTGGCTGGAGAATTTCAGGCGAGAAGTTCATGCAACCTTTGCAAGACATTGTAACCGACATGAAGCTACGTGCCGGATGGGGTATGAACGGTAATCAGGGAGGTTTTGGAAACTATGCCTACATGGCTGCCATGAGTGTTAGTAAACTGCCGGTTTCGGAAGGTAATTTATATCCGGGACTTGCCATTAAACCCGGTTCGGCGGCCAATAAAGAACTGACTTGGGAGAAGACAAGCCAATGGAATCTGGGACTCGACCTGACAATGTTTGATTCTCGCTTATCCTTCTCAGTGGACGCTTACTACAAAAAAACAACCGATTTGTTACTGACTGTCAGCTTACCGGAGAATGTAGTGCCGAGCAGTGTGACAAGAAACGATGGTGAAATGGTGAATAAAGGTATGGAGTTCACTGTCTCTTCCCAGAATTTTAAAGGTAACTTCCAGTGGAATACCGATTTCAATATCTCTTTCAACCGGAATAAGTTGACGAAGCTCGGCTTGAATAAAGTCTATTATTATGCTGAAATGTATGAATCCAAGGAGAAAGCTGTCATCCTGAAAGAAGGTCTTCCGTTGGGAACATTCTTTGGGTATATATCCGAAGGTGTCGATCCGGAAACAGGGGATATTATCTATCGTGATCTGAATGGTAACGGTTTTATTGATCCTGAAGATCGAACCACTTTGGGAAATGCCCAACCCAAGTTCATTTACGGTATGACGAATACATTTTCGTATGCCGGTTTTGACTTGTCTGTTTTCTTGCAGGGAAGTCAGGGCAATAAGATTTTTAACGCGTCGCGCATCGATATGGAAGGTATGACAGACTTTAGAAATCAGTCGGTTCGTGTATTGGAACGTTGGAAACGACCGGGTATGATTACCAATGTCCCCCGCGTTGGTAATACGGAGAATAATCACAACTCCTCCCGTTTTGTGGAAGATGGATCTTATTTGCGCCTGAAAACAGTCACTTTATCCTATAATTTTCCAAAGAAATGGTTGAATAAGATACATCTGTCCCAATTGCAGGCTTACGTCACCGGGCAGAACCTTCTCACATTGACAAAATACAAGGGATACGATCCTGAGGTAAATGCTTTTGGAGGCGACTCCGTTGCTCAAGGAGTGGACTATGGTACTTATCCTCAATCGAGGGCGGTAATTTTTGGTTTGAATGTTGAATTTTAATAGGTGCGAAAATGAAAAACATAATAAAGTTAGCTAATGTCGTGCTCTGTGTCTTATTTGTTTCATGCAGTGATTTTCTGGATGAGAAACCGCAATCGGATTTTATGCAGGAGGGTACCGGAACAGAAGATCAGGAGTCTAAATATGGAAGTCTGGCAGATGCGCAAGCCGAGTTGCAGGGCGTATATGAAAGCTTTAAGGCAGATATATTCCAGTCGGAAAATTACACCATTGGAGATGTGCAGTCCGATAATTGCTATATTGGCGGAGATGGTGTGGCCGAACAGGAGTTTGATTTGTTGAAACTGACCTCTACCAACTATAAAGTGGAACTGGTCTGGTCGCAATATTATTCGATGGCGGGTACTGCAACCAGTGTGATTGAAAATACGAAAATGATGGACCCTTCTTCTACTGTAGCAGAAGAACGTAACCGTGTCATTGCGGAAGCCAAGTTCTTGCGGGCATGGGCATATTTTGATATTGTCCGTTTGTGGGGAGATGCTCCGATGGTGCTGGATTTGATTCCGACCATTACTGCCGAGAACCTGGATAAATGGTATCCGGTGATGTATCCGGAACGTTCTGCCGCAGATAAAATCTATGATCAGATTCTGGATGATCTGAATGAGGAAAATACCATTCGTTATCTGGTAAGCAAGAATAAGGGGATTTTCCAGGCCACCAAAGGCGCCGCTTATGCTTTGCGTGCCAAGGTGTTGGCAACCAGAGGAGAGAAATCAACACGCGACTATGCCAAAGTGGTTGAGGCTTGCGACAAAGTGATAGCGGAGGGTTATACGCTGGTCAGCAACTTTGATGAGTTGTGGCAACCTGACAAGAAATTCTCTTCAGAAAGTATCTTTGAAGTCTATTACACCTCCGATGCTCCCAACTGGGCTTATTGGGTGTTGCTGAAAGAAGACGACGGCTCGGTGACCTGGAGACGTTATTGTACGCCTACTCATGACTTGGTTGCTAAATTCGACAAGGAGAAAGATACTCGTTATGCATCCAGTATCCTTTGGAAATCGGTTCCTTATGACACCTATTGGCCGGCAGACAGTTATCCGTTGTCTTATAAAATTCGTGAGAAGACTTCCAACATTATTCTGATGCGATTGGCGGATATACTCTTGTTGAAAGCCGAAGCACTGGTAGAGTTAGACCGCACTCCGGAAGCGATTCGAATCGTGAACGGCATTAGAGAACGTGCGGGGTTTGCTCCCTCTTCTCTGGATGAGAATATGGGACAGGCTAGGGGCCGCTTGGCGGTAGAGAATGAACGTCAATTGGAGTTGTATATGGAAGGTCAGCGCTGGTTTGACCTGGTGCGTAATAACCGTTTGCTGGAAGTGATGCAGAAACATAAAGACAAAGATGGCAGATTGCTGTTTGCAGGTTTGCAGGCTTTCCGGCAGTTGTGGCCGATTCCTCAAGGAGAGAAAGATAAAAATACCAATCTGACTCAAAATGAAGGTTATTAATGAAAAGAGGAACGTAAAACTTTAAAAGAAAAAATGATGAAACACAATAATTTGTTTTTATGGTTGCTGGGGCTAACCGTTTGCTGGCTGGCTTCATGTAGCGAAGAAGATGGTCGGGTGAAGTATCCATATTCATGTCCTGAACTATCAGGACTACAATTCTCGACTACCGATCAGACTCCTGCAGCTGATTCTCTTTATTTCTCTGTAAAGATTCACGATCCGGAGACTCCTTTGTCTACGCTGGAAGTGAAATTGATGGTAGGTGAAACCTTGGTAAGTTCACAGTCGATCCGTACGAAAGGCACTGATGTGTCGATTGTTGAGAAAGGAATTTATATTCCGTTTGTGGCAGACTTGGAAGAGAACCAGGAAGCTAAAGTAGTATTGACTGCCATCAATGTGGAAGGTAGTGAAGTCACTCAAACGTTTGATTTCCATATCGTCCGTCCACAGATTCCGGAAGTGCTCTATCTTCACTATAATGGTGAGGTGGTAGAAATGGCCCGAAGCGCAGAGAATCCTTATCTGTATCTTACGGAAGTTTCCGGCTCGGAAGAGGGCTATCCGATGGAGCTGACTGGAAAAATCTCCACTACGGAATCATTGGACGATGCGGAATTGATTTGGGGAGCTGCTGAAAAGAGTAATACAGCTGTCCTTATTGAAGCATCGGGACCCAGCTTTGCCTTTGATTACCGGGATTGGTTTGTTGAACAGATCACTTTCGACGTGATGACTTTTAAATTGGGTGTCGTCGGTTTCCAGAAGAACCTGAAAATTAAAGAAACCGAGTTGATAGCCAGTGAAGGACTTTTCCGTGCCCAGATTAGCTTTACTCAAGGTGAAGAATTTGAAATGAGTGGATTTGAAGATGTGGAACATGCTTACAACCGCGATTTCTTTAGTTATAATCCGGACAATGGTAAGTTTACCTTCCTGCGCAAATCAGGTACTTGGGAAATCTATTATTCTTCTAAATATAACTATATTTGGGTTGCCCGGATGGGCGATGTGGCACCTGCTTGCTTCTGGCTGGCTGGACATGGATTCACTAGTGCTCCTATCTGGAATACGGATTATGATACCAATGATGGCTGGAATATGGAAGATATATTGCAGTTAGGATATATTGTCCCGATTGGTGAACAGAAGTATCAGACTACCGTATATTTGAGTAATACTCATAAATGGGAGTCTTTTGAAATCGAAATTTATAGCGATTTGCAATGGAATAAAGATAAAGGTATGTTGCTGCAAGAAGGTTCATTATCCGGTGATACGGATGGAATTGAAATATCGGCTTCCAATGGAATAACGAGTGGCGACGGCTTCGTACCTGGCTATTACCGTCTGACTTTCGACACTTCGCAGGGAGTAGGCAAAGAAACATTGCACATCGAACGATTGAGTGATTAATGTCTGAAAGAGTGATATATAGAATAACAGGAAAGCCTATGAGAAATATACTATATACGATAGGGGGAAGTCTGTGTCTCCTGCTGCTCATGACCGGCTGTAAATCGGCTGACGGGGCGAAAGCCCCCGTGTCATTGACTTGGGAGATGGGAGCTGCCGAAGTGCAGCCCGGCTACTATGAGAACTCATTTATCCTGAGGAATATATCAGATGCTCCTTTGGGAAAGGACTGGATCATCTATTATTCGCAGTTGCCTCGTGAGATTCTTCAAGACGAATCTGCATCGGTCAAGGTAGAGGTAGTAAATGCGAACTTCTTCCGGATGTATCCGGCGGAAAACTTCCAGCCATTGGCACCGGGAGACTCGCTGATTGTGACGTTCTGTTGTACCAATGGACTGAAAAAACTGTCACATGCTCCCGAAGGTACTTACTGGGTGAGTCAGGCAGGCGGCAAGCAAGGTACTCCCTTGCCTGTCGGGCTGACTATCTATCCGCTGCAAGGAATGGAGTCGGAAAGCTGGTATCCTGCACCTGATAGAATATATGCTTCAAACTTGGCGTTAGAGACTACTGCCAAGTTGCAACAAACTGATATTTTCCCGTCAGTAAAGGAAGCGTTTCCGGCTGTCGGTAAAGAAGACGTTACCATAGAAAATAAGGTGAAACTGACTTTTCATCCCGATTTTGCCAACGAAGCAGGATTGCTGAAAGAAAAGTTGGAAACACTCTATGGGTTGGAAGTCATTTCCGAAGCACCGGTAACGGTTCATCTGGATTATTTGCCGCAACAGGAGACGGCTGCGAATGACGAATACTATCGGATGGACACAGGAAATAGTCTGATCAATATTTCAGCTCCTACTTCGCACGGCATTTTCAATGGCACGCAAACCTTGCTCTCTCTCTTGAAAGGACAAGAGAAACCGTTTCGTTTGGAAGCTGTATCTATCCGGGACTATCCCGACTTGCCATACCGTGGACAAATGTTGGATATTGCCAGAAACTTCACGACGGCAGACCAATTAAAGAAACTGGTAGACGCTATCTCTTCTTATAAACTGAACGTGCTGCATTTCCACTTTTCGGATGATGAAGGCTGGCGTCTTCAGATTCCCGGTCTGGAAGAACTGACTTCGGTCGGTGCACGTCGGGGACACACCACGGATGAACTGGAATGTTTGTATCCGGGCTACGATGGCAACTATGATCCATCTGCGTCTACCTCTGGCAACGGGTATTATACTCGTGAAGAGTTTATAGATTTATTGCGTTATGCAGCTCAAAGACATGTGCGTGTGATCCCGGAAATAGAGTCTCCGGGGCATGCACGGGCGGCAATTGTGTCCATGAAAGCACGTTATCATAAATATATAAACACCGATCCTGAAAAGGCCGTCGAATATTTGTTGAGTGACGCGCAAGATACTTCCCGCTATGTTTCCGCACAGTCTTATACGGATAACGTGATGAATGTGGCATTGCCCTCCACGTATCGGTTTATGGAAAAAGTGATTCGTGAGCTGATTGCTATGTATGAAGAAGCGGAGGTACCTTTGACTACCATTCACTTGGGAGGCGATGAAGTGCCTGATGGAGCTTGGATGGGTTCGCCTGTCTGCCGGGCATTTATGGATGAACATGGAATGACGAGTGCGCATGAACTGTCTGAATATTACATAACGAAAATGGCAGACTATCTGCAACAATATCATGTGCAGTTCAGCGGCTGGCAGGAAGTGGCGTTAGGACATCCGGAAGCTGCCGATCGCCATCTGAACAAATTGGCAGCAGGTGTATATTGCTGGAATACAGTTCCCGAATGGGAAGCGGATGAAATTCCTTATCAGGTAGCCAACAAAGGCTATCCGGTGATTCTCTGTAACGTGAACAACTTTTATCTGGATTTGGCTTATGATGCTCATCCCGATGAAAGAGGGCTTTCGTGGGCCGGATATGTGGATGAATCCAAAGGCTTTTCCATGCTTCCATATGATATCTATCGTTCTTCGCGTACTGATATGGCAGGTAATCCGGTGGATTTGGACATCGCGGGAAGAGGGAAAACGACTTTGACCGCATCTGGCAAGGAACATATCCAAGGAGTGCAAGCGCAACTGTTTGCAGAAACCATCCGTGATTTTAAATGGGTGGAATATTATACTTTCCCTAAAATCCTCGGACTGGTGGAACGTGGGTGGAATGCTTTTCCCGCTTGGAGTACACTGACAGGAGAGAAAGAACGTCTGGCTTTCAATAAGGCATTGGCTCTGTTCTATTCGAAAGCGAGTGAAAAGGAAATGCCTCATTGGGCGTCCCGAAGTATTAATTTCCGTTTGCCTCATCCCGGACTTTGCATCAAAGGGGGGAAACTCTATGCTAACACCTCTGTCCGGGGAGGAGAGATACGCTATACGACTGATGGAACAGAACCTACTCCCCATTCGGAGCTTTGGACAGTTCCTGTAGCCTGTGATGCTTCTGTAGTGAAGGCTAAACTATTTTATTTGAATAAAGAAAGTGTGACTGGCACTCTCAAAGTAAATTAATCCACAAAAAGTAGATAAATTATGAACTATAATAAGATAAAAAGATGTGGTATATTATTCCTGTTGGGAATAGGTGCGATTACATCATTGTCATGCAATGACAATAATAATGGGGGATATCCGGACCGGGTGCCGACCCGCTTGTCGGTAATGCCTTTGCCGGAAAGAGTTGATTATAAGGAGTCGGTGGTCGCTCTTCCGCAGAATGTGACTGTTAGCCGGAATATCCCGGCCTCTACGTCACAACTGCTGAAGACCACGCTGGAAGAGGAACTGTCTCTTTCAGTAAGTGATGCTTCCAACGATGATGCTTTTATCCGGGTGAAACAAGAGTCTGATTTGCCCAAAGAGGCATATCGCCTGACCGTTAGCAAAGAGGGAGCCTGTATCTATTATTCAACGGAAATCGGGCTTCTTTGGGGAGTCCAGACGTTGAGGCAAGCACTCGAACAAGCTAATTCCTTCACTTCGGGAAACTCGAAATATCTTCCGGTGGTAGATATAAATGATGCTCCCAAATACGACTGGCGCGGATTCCATATCGATGTGGTACGCCATATGTTTACGGTTGATTATCTGAAAAAGGTGATAGACTGTTTGTCTTTTTACAAGATCAACAAGCTTCACTTGCATCTGACCGATGATCAGGGCTGGCGCATCGAAGTGAAAAAGTATCCTTTGCTGACACAGGAAGGAAGCTGGCGTGACTTCGATGAGTATGATAAGAGATGTGTGGAACTTGCACAGCAGGATTATAACTACGAGATAGATCCCCGTTTTGTGAGAAACGGTTCACAATATGGCGGCTATTATACGCAGGAAGAGATGAAAGGACTGGTGAGTTATGCATTGGAAAGAGGTATTGATATTGTTCCCGAAATAGATATGCCAGGACATTTCTCCGCGGCTATCAAAGTATATCCCGAATTGTCGTGTACGGGGGAAGCAGGTTGGGGAGAAGAATTCTCTTATCCTATCTGTCCTTCCCGCTTGGAAAACTACCAGTTTGTGCAGTCCATTATTGATGAGATGGTTGAAATATTCCCTTCGGAATATTTTCATATAGGAGCGGACGAAGTGGAAAAGGATAACTGGGAACAGTGTGAAGCATGTCAGCGATTGATGCAGCAGGAAGGTTATCAAAAAGTGGATGAACTGCAAAACCGCTTTGTGAAGATCATGATGAACTATGTGAAAGGCAAAGGAAAGAAAGTGATGGGATGGGACGATGCTTTTCTTGAAAAAGAGCCACAGGACTTGATCTATACTTATTGGCGCGACTGGTTGCCCGATCAACCGGGAAAGATTACCCAAAAAGGGTATCCGATCATATTTATGGAATGGTCTCGTTTCTACTTGAGTGCGACGCCTTCGGACGAAGGGTTAAGTTCTTTGTATAACTTTGAGTTCGAACCTCAGTTCCCGGGTATCATAAAGCAGAATGTGTTAGGTTTCCAAGCTTGTGTCTGGACAGAAATGATTCCTAATGAACGGAAGTTCGGTCAGCATGTATTCCCTTCTCTTCAGGCCTTTTCAGAATTGGCATGGGGAAGTGACCGTAACTGGATTGATTTTACCAATCGTCTGAAATGGCATGTCAGATGGTTGAATGCAAATGGATTTTATTTAACCAAGCCGGGATTTATTTAATCCCGGTGTCATCAGAATGATATGAAATCAGAACGTTTACTTTCATTAGACGTACTTCGGGGAATCACCATCGTCGGAATGATTTTGGTGAACAACCCCGGAACATGGGAATCTATTTATGCGCCTTTGCGGCATGCTGAATGGAATGGACTGACACCGACAGATTTGGTTTTCCCGTTCTTCATGTTTATAATGGGTGTTTCCATGAGTTTTGCCTTATCCAAATTCGACCATCATTTCAGCCGTAGCTTTATCACCAAACTGGTGCGGCGCACAGTGGTCTTGTTTGCGTTGGGACTTTTTCTTTCTTGGTTTTCGTTGGTGTGTGCAGGAGTGGAACAGCCTCTTTCGCATATACGTATTCTAGGAGTGTTGCAGCGACTGGCATTGGCTTACTTTTTTGGTTCCTTGTTGATTATGAGTATTCGGCGTACAGCAAAATTGGCATGGGCATCTGTGATTATTCTGATAGCTTATTCTATCTTGTTGGCTTTGGGACACGGATTTGAACTTTCCGGGCAGAATATTATTGCCGTAACAGACCGGACTTTGTTCGGAGAAGCTCATCTGTATCGGGAGTGGTTGCCGGACGGCGGACGTATCTTTTTCGATCCGGAAGGATTGTTAAGTACTTTACCGTGTATTGCGCAAGTGATTATCGGCTATTTCTGCGGAAATATATTGCGGGAAAAGACTGAGGTTCATCACCGGCTGTTACAGATATCCGTACTGGGCATCGTTCTTTTATTTGCAGGATGGTTACTTAGTTACGGCTGCCCGTTGAATAAGAAGGTATGGAGTCCGACTTTTGTTCTGGTGACCTGTGGTTTTGCTTCTTTGTTTCTTGTGTTTCTCACCTGGCTTATCGATATTCGTAAACAACAGAAGTGGGGGTATTTTTTCCATGTCTTTGGTACGAATCCGTTATTTATCTATGTGGTTGCCGGTGTGTTGGCTACTTTGCTTGAGGTTATCACAGTTGGTGGAATTAGTCTACAGGAGAAGATTTATACTTTCATCTTAGCTGTTGGTCTCGATGCTCATTTGGCCTCTCTGATTTACGGACTTCTGTTTATCGGATTCAATTATTTGATTGTATGGGGTTTATACAAAAAGCGGATCTTTATAAAGATATAGAGGAAAGGTCTGAAAAAAATAGAGTTTATGCAGTTTCTTTCAAAGGTTGGCTTTTGTAACGAATCTGCATAAACTCTGTTTGCTTTGTAATATATAGTCAATAAACGGGGTTATAGTTTTTTATTATTCTTTCCCTGACGGTGGTGTATGTGTAGTGCGCCAGAACGTGTTTTTCACCTCCCTTGCCACCTCTTTCCAACTCGGCATACTTTTCAGAGAGCGTCGAACCGGGAAATCATAAAGCAGCAACAACAGGAAGAGGAAGATACAGGCATAAGCCACCCAGCCATAGATCTGCTTGATGCTCACTTCCATCATCTGACTGATAAATTCTTCCATATAGTGACCGAGATTAAACGGATTGCTGCTGAAAGATACATGGTCGATTGCCGAACCGTAACGTGCCAGGTTGTCAGGAACGTAATAAGCTAGTCCCTGTGCATAGACTGCACAACCTAATACGCCGCCGACTACCATGTGAAGCATATTGAACACGCTTAAACTTTGGAAAAAGTGCTGAAAGGTCATAATCTCTTCCAAGCAGACCATGAAAGTGGCGCTTAACACCGCATAGGCAAAACCGCGGCATATCGTCGGCATATAAAGCTGCGATATATGAATATCGGTGGAGAGCGTCAGATAGAAACCGACCAGATAGCCGATCAGTCCTATGAGGCCGACTATGATGAGGCGTACATAATTATACTGTCTGATGTGCATCCACCAATAAGAGAACAAGCAACCGGTTACTATGCCGATTATAGCAAACCAGTCTAGTTGTACGCTTACCAGTTCTTCATATTTCATCACCTCTTCATAAAAGACTTCCTCTAAAACGTGTTCGGTTGCGAGAAAAGCTTCCACCAATGTGACTAAACCCAACAAGGGTAAAAAGTAACGATAACTCCACATCTTAGGTTCAAGGAATGGGTGGCGGATAGTCATCATACGCCAGATGCAGAACCCTAAAGTGACAAAGATTGCTATCGTCAATTGGCGGATTACCGGACTGTTCCACCAGTCGTACCAGTCGCCGTAGTTGAAGAGGTAAGCTATCTCGGCTAATAAGGCTGCCCAAAGTGCTGCCCCCAGCCAGTCAATACCGAACAGGGGAAACTTACGCATGAACCGGAAATGCTTCACACAGGTGAATTGTATCAGCAGGACTATCAGCATCAATCCTGCAATGAAGAGATTCATGTATGTCCAATGGTAATGATACATTAAATAAGTCGTTATCAAGTCCGACAACTGGATACTGCCCAGTACAATGATATGAAGCCAGGGAAAGAAAACGGTAAAATCCCGTTTGGGGGTCATCCACAACTGAATGTTGGACATACATTCAAAGGTTCCCTGAATCTTGCATATACCTTCGATGAAACATATCAGCCACAATAGCGGAAGGAAAGTAATATGCGGAGCAATCAGGTTGCAAAGCAGCACTCCCAATGCCGCCGATGTAAGCAGTGTCTTATTCGTGAAACGGAACTTCATACGGAACAACAAAGGGAAATAGATGGCCATGCCTGCGAGATTGGCGTACAAGCACATCAATATATC
This sequence comes from uncultured Bacteroides sp., assembly GCF_902491285.1. Classification (GTDB taxonomy): domain Bacteria; phylum Bacteroidota; class Bacteroidia; order Bacteroidales; family Bacteroidaceae; genus Bacteroides. Next base: position 55,504 of record NZ_CABUHK010000012.1, read on the forward strand.
CTCACGCATCAGTGCCATGCCACCAATCATCTGATTCAAGGCTCCCAAATACACGCCACCCGAAAGCTGGAAAGTGACGGCTATGAACAGATAAATCCACGGTTGCATCTTCCGCGGCACAAAGCTACGGAACATAGGCATCACGAAAGGCCCATTTAAAACAGGTGCTCCCATACGTTAATATTTCACCTCACATTCTACGTTGAATCCGGCACGCAAGCGTTTTAAATCCTCCGGCTTGTTCCCTTTCAGACTGATACGGACGGGGATTCGTTGTTCCACTTTTACGAAGTTCCCCGTCGCATTGTCTTGCGGAATCATTGAGAACGCTGCTCCGGTAGCATCGGAAATGGATTCCACAATTCCTTTGAAAGTAACACCCGGCACTGCATCGGCTGTCATATCTACCTCGGCGCCTTCCCTGATATTGGAAAGTTGGGTTTCTCGATAATTGGCGATTACCCACAGGTCGCTGCTGTCTACGATATCGACCATGGTCTGTCCCGGTTGTACCAATTGGCCTTCCAGAATCTCTTTCTTTCCGGTTGTACCGTCACACGGAGCAATGATTACCGTATACGAAAGATTCAGCCGGGCAAGTTCCAATGCTGCTTCTGCCAGGCGGACACCTGCTTCGTTTTGCCCTAGGCGGTGCGTCTGTTCATTTTTCACCAAAGAAGTGGATTGTTTGGCGCGTGACACTTGTTCGTAACGGGCTTTGGCTGCTTCATAAGCTGTATGTACATTATCATACTGTTGTTTTGTCACAGCATCTTCCTTCAATAACTTCTCAAAACGGTTCAGTTCACGTTTGGCATTCTCCATTTGTACGCGTACTTCTTCAATGCTTGCATCACTTACACTCAGATTGTTTTGGGTGGTGGCGATACCGGCAGTGGTTGCTTGGCGTCCCGCAGTGGCATTTGCCAGGTCTGCTTCCGCCTGGGCTACACGAAGACGGAATTCAGCATCTTCAATGATAACGAGCGTATCCCCTTTGCGTACCTGCTGGTATTCTTCAAAGCATATCTTTTTGATAAAGCCCGGTACACGGGTGTTGATAGGTGTGATATGCTGTTTCACTTGTGCATTGTCGGTATATTCGATATTTCCCAAATGAATGAACCGGGAACAAACATAAGTGGCACCACCAATGAGAAAACAAAGAATCAGAATGTTGTATATAATCTTTTGGGTTTTTCTAGCTATCATAATCTTGTTATATTTTTAAAGGGTATGTGTAATGTATTTCATTTTATAGTAACTGTAAATCACGTTGATGCGTGCATTGACCAGGTTCAGGTCAGCACTCAGCTTCATATTACTGGCATCGAGCATATCTGTAAGCAGCGCAAGGTCGTTCTTATAGCGGTTGCTGGTTACACTGTAATTTTGGTCGGCAAGCTCCACGCTTTTCTCTTGCGTGCGAAGGTCTGTGAAAGAGGTCAGAAAGTTGACGTAATTGGCTTGGACACCATTCTCTATCTGTTCCTGTGCTAAAGAATATTCCTCTTGTGCCCTGCGTACATTCAGTTTGGCCTGGCGCACTTTCTTGTTGCTCTTGAATAAAGAAGAAAGGTTGTATTTGATTCCTACTCCTACATACCAGTAATTAAAGTTATTATCGAGTACTGGAACTTCAATAGTGATAGGACCGTCCAAATGCTCTGCGGCTACAAGCGCAATTTTAGGAAGTAACTCCGAACGTTCCAACTTCACCTTTTGCTCGTTCATTTTCACAGCCAGTAGGGCTTGTTGCAAACCTACATTACTCTGTGAAGCCAGCAGTTGCCAGTCATTTTCCACCAGTGCTTTTACCTCTTCGTCCAGCAAAGTTGAGTCGGGGATAATTTCCGTTCCGGCAGGGAGATGCAGGGTCGTTACCAGTTGATGGTTCATGATTTTGCACGCATCTTGTACCTTTGCCAGTTGCAGTTTCAATGTTTCCTTTTGTAATTCATAACGGGTGATGTCATTCTTCAGAGCTGTTCCCTGTGTACGCCGCGCTTCCATATTGCGAATCACTTTTTCTGTCAAATCAAGGTTCTTCTGCAATACTTGTACTTGATTATTCAGCTTATATAAATCCAGGTAGTAGCCGGTCAGGAGAAAACGTATTTCCTGGCGGTTTTTCTGCCAGTCCAAAGCAGCCATTTGTTGCCCTAGTTCTGCCAGTGAAATGCTGCTGTTGATAGCTCCACCTGCATAGATGACTTGCTGTGCTTCCAGTGCAAAGTTATTGCCAAAATGAGGCATCGGAATGTTCTGCCCGTTCTTGAAGTCACGGTTCCACAAATATCCGTCACCCAGATAACTGAAAGAGAGCGACGCGCCGATGTCCGGCAGACGTTGTGACTTGGCAGCTTTCAAGGCCTCATCAGCAGCTTCCTTTCCGGTTTTATACGTTTGAATACTCTGACTGTTCTCGTCTGCCAGACGGAACATTTCGTTGATGCCCAAAACTTTCCTGTTAAGCGTTTGGGCAAATGAACCCTGGCTGCATAGTACTACGCATAGCGCTACTATGAGCCATCTTTTTTTGCTCATAAAATGAAAAGAAATTTAATTGATAATGATAAATATGCGCTCTTGTATCATGCCATTTCCGGTGAGGTGGCATTTCGCATCATGGCGAGTAGTTCTTTTGGAAATTATCAAATCTGTACAGCTACACCCCAACCGTGGAAGTCATCCATTTTGTTTTTATAACGAGTGGCTATTTGATAATGCTTTAGTTTCATCTTGATACCTGCTTTTCTATTTTCGATTTGCAAAATTATGAAAAAAAATAGCTAAGTTGTGACCTTGTATATGCGTAAATATAATGTTTTTTAACGAATCCTTTTGGGGATATCATGTAGAAGAAAAGAGGGAAAGATGTACAAGAATCATTGTAACCAAGTACATGAATACTGTATATGATGTACTTAAACTAATAGGAACAAGTACAACTTACAGGTGAAAGAAGTACTTATTAATACGTCTGTTCTGAAAAAGCCCTGTTTTGTTCGGAATTAGTCTATAAGCGGGCAGAACAAATGCTTTACCTTTGTCTCCGATTAAAAAAACAATTGATTATGAATGCAATAAATAAGGAGAACTCAAAGGTGTTTTTGCTGATACTGTTAGGAATGTTATCAGCGTTCGGACCTTTTGTAACGGATATGTATTTACCTAGTCTGCCGGTGATGGCGGACTATTTTTCTGCAAGCCTGCCAATGGTGCAAATGGGACTTACTACCAGTATGATAGGATTGGCGGCCGGACAAATCTTTTTCGGCCCGCTTAGTGATAAGTACGGCAGACGTCCGTTGTTGTTGGCTTCAATGGTGCTGTTCGTTCTCTCCACCATATTCTGCCTTTTTGCACCGGACATTTATTCGTTTGTCACTTTAAGGTTCATACAAGGTATAGCAGGAGCGGGGGGAATCGTTATTTCCCGTTCGGTGGCAACGGACAAGTTTTCGGGAAAGGAACTGGCTAAGATGCTGGCTGTTATCGGAGCGATAAACGGAGTTGCCCCTGTCGCTGCCCCGGTCATTGGCGGACTGCTGACCGGAAGCGTTGGTTGGCAGGGCATTTTTGTGATATTACTGTTTATCGGTATCGTACTTGGCATTGGCTGTATCCGTTTTAAAGAATCGTTGCCTATAGAGAAACGTTCAAAGGCAGGAGTCGTTTCCACTTTCCGTAGTTTCGGCGTCATTGTCCATAACCGTCGGTATATGCTTTATGTGCTGCAGCTCGCTTTTGCACAAGGCATCCTGTTTGCCTACATCGCTTCTTCACCATTCATTGTACAGCAACATTACGGATTTTCTCCATTCGCTTTTAGTATTTGCTTTGCGGTGAATGCAGTAGCTATCGGAGTGGCGGCAGCCCTTTCAGTGAAATTCCGGCGGACAGAGAATGGAACACTGACCGGATGTATCGGCATGCTGGTTCTGTCGGTCTGCATGATGATAGCATTGTATGGCGGATGTGGCTTTTGGACGTATGAACTGCTTATGTTTGCACTGCTGTTTATGATGGGGCTGACCTTCACTGCTTCCACTACTTTGGCTATGGATTGCGAACGCCGCTACGCCGGGGCAGCTTCCGCTTTGCTGGGTGCTCTCTGCTTCGCTTCGGGCGGAATCGTCTCTCCGTTGGTAGGACTGGGGAATATACTTTTATCTACCGGAGTGACATTTGTAGTATGTGCTGTCTGTTCACTGCTGTGCGCGTTGTGGGCAATACGGCGGACAATGGTGAAAGTAGCGGTATGTGGAATTTAATTCTGTTTTATATCGAGTACTTGCTCTGATACTCTTTCGGAGATATTCCTTCGTGCCGTTTGAAGTATCTTCCTAAATAAGACTGGTCGGGGAAACCGAGTTTATCCGCTATTCCTTGTATCGTCATTTCGCCGGATTGAAGCAGTACCTTTATTTCAAGAATGGCGAAGTCATCGATAATCTTCTTGGCGGGTTCACCCGTTACGCTGCGGCAGATACCCGTCAGGTATTTGGTGGAAATACAGAGCTTGTTGGCGTAGAAACCGACTTCCCGCTGGGAGATACAATTCTCGTGTACCAGTGCGATGAAATTCTTGAAAATTTCATCCTGGCGGCTTCCTCCTTCTATTTCCTGTCTGTCGAAATAACGGTAACACTTATCATAAATATCCAGCATGAACGACTGGAGATGATTCTTGGCTATCTGGCTTCGGAAACGGTTTTTGCGGTCGTTGTAGATAGCCGTTGTCGCATGGATAAGCCCTTTGATAGCTCCGGTATTTTCTTTGGGGAGCACATAGCACGGCTTTTCCTTGATAAACCGGAAAAAGATAGGTTCGAACCGGAGACAGGCTTCCCGGAACATTTCTTTTGGGAAACCGAAGAAAGAAGCACTGAAATCACTGCTGGTGCCGTTGATGCGGATGATGGTTCCCGGCAAGAGCACTACTTGGGTATTTTTTACGATTTCATAATCTTTCAAGTCAATCGTGGCATGCGCCCACCCGCTCCGGCAGAAGTAGATAGCTCCCCCTTCCAGTTTCCACAGGTGATGCATGATAGGTGACAGATCCTCGTCGACTCCTGCCACAAAATCTTCTTGGAGTACGGCTAGTATGGATTCTCTCTTTTTCATATACAATTCTTGTTTAGGCGGCAAAAATAGAACATTTTTACTAAATATTAGCTTTGATGTTCCGAAAATGAACAAAACTCAAAACACTATGACCAGTTTTCTATGAAGAAAAGAGTCTACCTTTGCCGCGTTCAAAAAAATAATAGGTAATACAATGAGTAAAAAGATTAGTAAAGTGAAGCAGGGACTATTGTTACTCTGCTGTCTGGTTGCTGCGACAGGCTGTAAACAAGCTCCACCGGCACAAATGGAAACAGGATATGAAGTAATGACCGTTTCTCCGACCGATCGGATGATTTCGAGCACGTACTCGGCGACTATCCGCGGACGTCAGGATATTGATATCTATCCGCAGGTAGGCGGTACGCTGACAAAAGTCTGTGTGACGGAAGGACAGCGTGTGAAGAACGGACAGACATTGTTCATCATTGATCAGGTGCCGTATGAAGCTGCCTGGCAGACGGCGGTAGCCAATGTAGAAGCTGCCGAGGCTTCTCTTGCTACGGCACAGTTGACTTATAACAGTAAAGAGGAACTGTATAAGGAAAACGTAGTTTCCTCTTTCGACCTCAATACGGCGAAGAATTCTCTCCTGTCCGCCAAAGCACAACTGGCACAGGCAAAAGCGCAGGAAGTGAGCGCCCGTAACAATCTTTCTTATACGGTAGTGAAAAGTCCGGCGGACGGAGTGGTAGGCACATTGCCTTACCGTGTTGGGGCATTGGTAAGCTCCAGCCTCCCCGAACCGTTGACTACGGTTTCCGACAATTCGGATATGTACGTTTATTTTTCAATGACGGAAAACCAGTTACTGGGACTTATCCGCCAGTATGGCTCGAAAGAGGAAGCGTTGAAAAGCATGCCTGCTATCGACTTGCAACTGAATGACAAATCGGCTTATCCCGAACAGGGGCAAATCGAATCTATCAGCGGGGTTATCGACCGCTCGACAGGTACTGTCAGCCTGCGTGCCGTATTCCCCAACAAGGAAGGATTGCTGCATAGCGGCGGTGCGGGAAATGTGATTATTCCTGTTCGGAAAGCGGGGGCGTTGGTAATTCCGCAAGGCGCTACTTTCGAGATTCAGGATAAGAGATATGTATATAAGGTAGTAGACGGTAAGGCCCAATCGAATCTGGTACAAGTGACTCGTGTGAACGGCGGCCGTGAATTTATTGTAGACGAGGGATTGGCTCCCGGCGACGTGATTGTTGCGGAAGGTGTAGGATTGCTTCGTGAAGGCACGCCTATCAAGGCAAAGAGCGCTGCGGCACCTGCAACAACTACTACTGAAAATTAAACAAAGGAGGAATCATCCATGAATTTAAGAACCTTTATTGAACGCCCCGTATTATCGGCAGTCATTTCTATCACGATTGTCGTTGTGGGTATCATCGGGCTGTTCAGTCTGCCCGTTGAGCAATATCCGGATATTGCCCCGCCTACCATTATGGTGAGTACCACTTATTATGGTGCCAGTGCGGAAACTTTACAGAAGAGTGTAATAGCACCGTTGGAAGAGGCTATCAACGGTGTGGAAGATATGACGTATATGACTTCTACCGCTACCAATGCAGGTACGGTGAGCATTACCGTGTACTTCAAACAGGGGACAGACCCGGACATGGCAGCCGTCAACGTGCAGAATCGCGTGTCGCGGGCTACGGGACAGCTTCCGGCGGAAGTTACCCAGGTCGGTGTGACCACTTCCAAACGCCAGACGAGTATCTTGCAGATGTTCTCGCTTTCGAGTCCGGACGACAGTTATGATGAAAACTTCCTTTCCAACTATATCAGCATCAATCTGAAACCGGAGATACTCCGTATTTCGGGTGTGGGCGACCTGATGATTATGGGTGGTGAGTATAGTATGCGTGTATGGATGAAGCCGGACGTGATGGCTCAATACAAGCTGATTCCGTCTGACATCACCGGTGTGCTTGCCGAACAGAATATTGAATCGGCAACCGGTTCGTTCGGTGAAAACTCCAACGAGACTTATCAATACACGATGAAATATAAAGGACGTCTGATTACCCCCGAAGAATTTGGGGAAATCGTCATCCGCTCTACTGACAATGGAGAAGTCCTGAAACTGAAGGACATTGCCGAGATACAACTGGGACAGGACAGCTATGCTTATCATGGCGGTATGGACGGTCATCCGGGTATTTCGTGCATGGTGTTCCAGACGGCAGGCTCCAATGCGACCGAAGTAAACCAGAACATTGATAAATTTCTCGAAGAAGCCCGCAAAGATCTTCCGAAAGGGGTGAAACTGACGCAGATGATGAGCTCGAACGACTTCCTTTTCGCTTCTATCCATGAAGTAGTGAAGACGTTGATTGAAGCTATCATCTTGGTTATCCTGGTGGTATATGTGTTCTTGCAGGACTTCCGCTCTACGCTGATTCCTTTGGTGGGAGTGATTGTCTCGCTTATCGGTACGTTCGCTTTCATGGCGATAGCGGGATTCAGTATCAACCTGTTGACGCTCTTTGCGTTAGTGCTCGTCATCGGTACGGTGGTGGATGATGCCATTATTGTTGTCGAGGCAGTGCAGGCACGCTTCGACGTGGGGTACAGGTCATCCTATATGGCAAGTATCGATGCAATGAAAGGTATCAGCAATGCGGTAATCACCTCATCTCTGGTGTTTATGGCGGTATTTATTCCGGTGTCTTTCATGGGCGGTACTTCCGGTACGTTCTATACGCAGTTCGGTCTGACAATGGCGGTCGCTGTAGGTATTTCGGCTGTCAATGCGTTGACGTTGAGCCCGGCGTTGTGTGCCCTGTTGCTGAAACCCTATATTAATGAAGACGGTACGCAGAAGAATAATTTTGCGGCACGCTTCCGTAAGGCTTTCAATTCGGCTTTTGATATACTGATAGAGAAATATAAGAATATCGTATTGGTCTTTATCAAACGCAGGTGGCTGGCATGGTCGTTGCTCGCTTGTTCCGTGGTGTTGCTGGTATTCCTGATGAATACGACCAAGACCAGTCTGGTGCCGGACGAAGACCAGGGCGTGGTATTTGTCAATGTAAGTACGGCGGCGGGTAGCTCGCTGGCGACTACTGACGAAGTGATGGAACGCATTGAAAAACGAGTGATGGATATTCCGCAGGTTAAGCACGTGCAGAAAGTGTCTGGTTACGGATTGCTGGCAGGACAGGGAAGCTCGTTCGGTATGTTGATTCTGAAGTTGAAACCATGGGACGAACGTCCGAATGATGAAGATAATGTGCAGGCAGTCATCGGTCAGGTGTACGGTCGCACGGCTGATATTAAGGATGCGAGTGTCTTTGCCATTTCTCCGGGTATGATTCCGGGATATGGTATGGGGAATGCGCTGGAACTTCATATGCAGGATAAAATGGGCAGTGATGTAAACGACTTCTTTACGACTACCCAGCAATATCTGGGTGCACTGAATCAGCGTCCGGAGATTGCAATGGCATATTCTACGTTCGACGTGCGTTATCCGCAGTGGACGGTAGAGGTGGATGCTGCCAAATGTAAGCGTGCCGGAATTACGCCGAATGCGGTGTTGAGTACTTTGTCCGGTTATTACGGCGGTCAGTATGTGTCCAATTTCAACCGTTTCTCCAAAGTGTATAGAGTAATGATTCAGGCAGACCCGATGTTCCGTTTGGACGAAAATTCACTGGATAATGCGTTTGTACGTATGTCTAATGGGGAAATGGCTCCGTTGAGCCAGTTTGTAACGTTGACTCGCAGCTATGGTGCGGAATCGTTGAGCCGCTTCAATATGTACAACTCCATTGCGGTGAATGCCATGCCTGCAGACGGATACAGTACCGGAGACGCTATCAAGGCGGTACAGGAAACTGCCGAACAGGCACTTCCGAAAGGATACGGCTATGATTACGGCGGCATCACCCGTGAGGAAAACCAGCAGAGCGGTACGACGATGATTATTTTCGGTATCTGCTTCCTGATGATTTACCTTATCCTGAGTGCGCTGTACGAGAGCTTTATCATTCCCTTTGCCGTTCTGTTGAGCGTACCTTGCGGATTGATGGGTAGCTTCCTCTTCGCCTGGATGTTCGGGCTGGAGAATAATATCTATCTGCAGACAGGTTTGATTATGTTGATTGGTCTGCTTGCGAAAACAGCCATCTTGCTGACCGAGTATGCAGCCGAACGCCGTAAGGCAGGTATGGGACTGATTGCTTCTGCTGTAAGTGCGGCTAAAGCCCGTCTGCGTCCGATTCTGATGACGGCTTTGACAATGATTTTCGGTCTGTTCCCGTTGATGATGTCCAGTGGAGTAGGGGCGAACGGTAACCGTTCTCTGGGTACGGGTGTAGTCGGTGGTATGACTATCGGAACGCTGGCACTGCTTTTCATTGTGCCTACCCTGTTTATCGCTTTCCAATGGTTGCAGGAACGCTTGCGTCCGGTGCAGAGCATGCCTACCGAGGACTGGCAGATTGAAGAGGAAATCAAGATAAGTGAAGAAGAAAAGTCTAAAGCTGGAAAAAATAATTGATAATGAGAAAAATAATAATCTTATCCGCAGCAACGCTTGTATTGAGCAGTTGCGGTATCTACAATAAATACAAACCGGTATCGGAAGTCCCCGAAGGACTTTACGGCAGCGAATCCCTCGCTGCCACCGATACGGCAAACTTCGGTAACCTTTCCTGGCGGGAAGTGTTCACCGACCCGTACTTGCAGAACCTGATTGATTCGGCTCTGGTACGGAATACGGATATGCAGACGGCGCATTTGCGTGTCAAAGAGTCGGAAGCCGCTCTGATGACGTCCAAACTGTCTTATCTCCCTTCCCTGTTTCTCGCACCGGAAGGAGCTGTAAGCAGCTTCGACCGTGGCAAGGCTGCGCAGACCTATTCGTTGCCGGTGACCGCTTCTTGGGAACTGGATATCTTCGGAAAGGTGACCACTGCCAAACGTCGTGCGAAAGCAGCTTACGAACAGAGCAAGGAGTATGAACAAGCCGTGAAAACGCAGTTGGTAGCTGCCGTAGCGAATACCTATTATACATTGTTGATGCTCGATTCCCAATACGAGATTTCCGTGGCTACCGAAGCTGCCTGGAAAGAGAGCGTGAAAACCGCCCGTGCCATGAAGAACGCCGGTATGATGAACGAAGCCGGGCTGGCGCAGACCGAGGCTACCTATTATAATATATGTACGACGGTTCTCAGTCTGAAAGAACAAGTGAATCAGGCGCAGAACTCACTGGCTCTGTTATTGGCGGAAACTCCCCACGAAATACAACGGGGAAAACTGGCTAATCAGCAATTGCCGGAGAATTTTTCCGTAGGTATTCCTTTGCAGATGCTTTCCAACCGTCCTGACGTGCGTAGTGCAGAGTTCTCTTTGGCGCAGGCGTTCTATACGACGAATGCAGCCCGTGCCGCTTTCTATCCTTCCATTACGTTGAGTGGTAGTGCCGGTTGGACTAACAGTGCCGGAAGCATGATTATCAACCCGGGCAAGTTTGTCGCTTCTGCGATAGCTTCCCTGACGCAACCTTTGTTTAATAAAGGTATTAACATCGCCCAGTTGAAAATAGCGAAAGCGCAACAGGAAGAAGCCCGTCTCAGCTTTGAACAGACATTGCTGAATGCAGGCGTGGAAGTAAATGAAGCATTGGTACAGTATCAGACTGCCCGTGAGAAAGCTGCTTACTATGACAAGCAGGTTACTTCTCTGCAAACGGCTGCCCGGAGCACCAGTCTTTTGATGAAGCATGGCAGCACTACCTATCTGGAAGTATTGACAGCACAGCAAACGCTGTTGAGTGCGCAACTTTCACAAGTGGCGAACCGCTTCACCGAAATCCAGGGCGTGATTACTCTGTATCAGGCTCTGGGCGGCGGCAGAATGTAAGGAGGTATGTATGAATCCTGAAGCACTGCGAGGTAGGATACTCGACTACACCAAGCGGGAAATGTACCTGCACGGTGCCGGCGGACTGACTATGGATGATATAGCCAAGGGGATGAAGATGTCGAAGCGCACGCTTTACAAACTCTTCCCCAGCAAGACTTGTCTGTTTCGTATTTGTCTTTCAGATTTTGCCAATGAGATAAGAAGTCATGTGCAACAAAAGCAGGTACGAATGGACAGTTCGTGTATGGACTTACTTTTCATAACAGTGAACGGATACCTTACTCTGCTGCATTCGCTGGGTAAAACCTTACTGCTGGATATTGCCGCAGATACAGAATACCGTTCTTCTTTTGAGCGGGAAGAGGCTTTCTGGTTACAGCAGCTTATTGATGTACTGACGCACTGCAAGATTTGCGGTTATTTGCTTCCGGGAGTCGACCCGGATCGTTTTGCGCCTGATTTGCAGGAGGTAATCTATCAGAGTTGTCTGCAAGGTACTCCGTATCTAGTACAACGGATGCTGAACTATACGCTTTTGCGGGGGCTTTTTAAGGTAGAGGGCATCCGCTATATAGACGAGCACCTGGAGCCTGATAAATTTAATGTTTGTGTATGAAGTGTGGAGGTGCGTCTGAGAGTTATCGAAGGCGCACCTTTTTTATTATGTATTTCCTTAATAAAGGATTCTTTTTTACATAATACTTTAATATCTTTGCAAAACAATATAAAAAAGACAAACTTATAACTGAAAACATGAAAACAAAAACTTTACTGGGCTTCTTTCTTTTGTCTGTTATGACATTCTGTATGTCTGCTTGTCAGGATGATGCAGAGATTATTTTATTCAGCGGTTCACAACTTATCAATGAACCGGGAACTTGTACGAACACGATTTCTTCTACAACTTTGTATCTCAACGGACGGGGAACGGAAGATATTGGAATTGCTAATGGAAAAGGCGGTTACTCTGCACAGAGTTCGGATGAAACTATTGTGACGGCAACTGTCAGCAATGACCGATTATTGATAAATTCACATGGTAAAAAAGGAAAGGCCACTGTTACTGTCAGTGATAAGAAAGGGAACAGTGTTGTTCTGCCTGTTACGGTTTCATATGGAGTGGCGACTTTCTACTGTGGAATGAACTGGTCAGGTTTTGCTATAAGTGTGGGTAATGAGCTTTTGACATCAGGAGCGGAGGAAAATAAAGAACTATTGAAGTTGTTGAATGAGGTAATGTTGGAATCATATTCATTTTTGAAGGAACAGGATGTCTGTATCATGCAACCGGATGATGTGAATAGTTTCCTGCAAGAGGGCAAGGGGAGTTTTAAATTGAAGGATATTGATGGGAGAATACGTGTTGAAGGTACTTATGAAGTAAGCCTTGATGAGGAATTGGAAACTGGCAAACCAGAGTTGGCTTTCTCTTTCTATCAGCATCAGAATGGTGCTGATAAATTATTACATAAATTCTATTTTGAGCCTTCATTTGTTCGTCAGCCTTCTACTAGGGATATAGGACCCACAAGATATTATTGGATGGAACAGGTTACGGATTCTCGCTATTGGGATGGAGTCTCCTTACCGGAAGAAGAGGACGTAAAAGTGCTTTATGTAGTGTTGGCGAGTTCTTCCGGAATCAGACCAGCAGAATTATAGAATCATTGCAAAGCGCGGATACGTATTTCCGTCGCTTTGTCATCATACAAAAAGAGACTGAACTCAAATGCATATTGAGTTCCGTCTCTTTTTGTATGATGTAATACTTTAATAATCAGTCTTTATGCATTCAGTGCCTGTTCGATATCTGCGATAATATCATCCGCATTTTCGATACCTACCGACAAACGAATCAAGTCCGGGCGTACTCCTGCTTCCATAAGCTGTTCGTCCGACAACTGACGGTGCGTATGGCTTGCCGGGTGAAGCACACAACTACGTGCATCCGCTACATGAGTAACGATAGCGATGAAATCCAATGAATCCATAAATTTGATAGATACATCGCGTCCGCCTTTCAGACCGAAAGAGATAACTCCGCAGGAACCGTTCGGCATATATTTCTGTGCTAAAGCGTAATATTTATTATCCGGCAGTCCGCAGTAGTTTACCCAGGCTACCTTCTCGTTCTTGGACAGATATTCGGCTACTTTCTGTGCGTTACTGCAATGCTGAGGCATACGTAAGTGAAGCGTTTCAAGTCCCAGGTTCAGTAAGAAAGCGTTTTGCGGGCTTTGGATACTGCCGAGGTCACGCATTAATTGTGCAGTAGCCTTAGTGATATAAGCACCTTTGCCGAATGCTTTTGTATAAGTCAGTCCGTGATAAGACTCGTCCGGTGTGCAAAGTCCGGGAAATTTATCGGCATGAGCATCCCAGTCGAAGTTGCCGCTATCTACGATACAGCCGCCTACGCTGGTAGCGTGTCCGTCCATATATTTGGTAGTGGAGTGAACAACGATATCTGCTCCCCATTCGAACGGGCGGCAGTTAATCGGAGTCGGGAAAGTATTGTCAACAATCAAAGGAACACCGTGACTGTGTGCAATACGGGCAAATTTTTCAATGTCCAGCACTTCGAGAGAAGGATTGGATATTGTTTCACCGAACAATGCCTTTGTATTAGGCTGGAAAGCTGCGGAGATTTCTTCTTCGCTGGCATCCGGGCTGACGAAAGTGACGTCAATGCCAAGTTTCTTCATAGTTACGCCGAACAGGTTGAAAGTACCACCGTAGATAGCGGAAGAGCAAACGAAATGGTCACCTGCCTGGCAGATATTAAAGATAGCATAGAAGTTGGCAGCCTGACCGCTGGAAGTCAGCATGGCGGCTACACCACCTTCGAGAGCGGCAATTTTGGCGGCAACAGCGTCATTCGTAGGGTTTTGCAGGCGGGTATAGAAGTAACCGCTGTCTTCCAAATCGAAAAGACGTGCCATTTGCTCGCTGGTATCGTATTTGAAAGTTGTACTTTGATAGATGGGCAATACGCGTGGTTCGCCCTTTTTAGGCGTCCACCCTGCCTGTACGCACAGGGTTTCGGGCTTGAATTGTTTTGCCATAATGTTATCGGGTTTTAATGATTTATTTCAAAAAATGTTTTAATGGCGCAAAAGTAGGGAAAATAATTGTATTTTTGCCCTGTTTATGAGTGAAATGATACTCACGTGAAGGAGATAATTGTGTAGATATGAAAAATAAACTCTATATTCTTTTATTCTTAATTTTTCTTTTTTCGGGTACGCCACTTTGGGCGCAGCAGAAGGCTACTCCGAAGTCGGGAGAAGGTATCTCTTCTTTCCTGTTGAGACACAACCGTTCTCCGAAGAAATATTATGATGACTTTATCGAACTGAACAAGCAGAAACTGGGAAAGAATAATGTCTTAAAAGTGGGTGTTACCTACGTCATTCCACCGGTAAAGAAATCGTCGGGAACTTCCACCGGAAATACAGAGGCTAAAAATACAACCGCTAAAGGTGCAGGAATCCAACAGAAATCCTCGAAAGCCAAAACGACGAAAATAGGAACTACTATTAACGAACCCCTGTTCGGAAAGGAACTGGCAAATGTCAAAGTCACTTCCAACCGTCTTGCAGGTGCTTGCTTTTATGTCGTCAGCGGACATGGCGGACCCGACCCCGGAGCTATCGGACGCGTGGGGAAGCACGAACTTCACGAAGACGAATATGCTTATGACATCGCCCTTCGTCTGGCGCGTAACCTGATGCAGGAAGGAGCGGAAGTCCGTATTATCATTCAAGATGCTAAAGACGGTATCCGTGATGATTCATATCTGTCGAACAGCAAACGGGAGACTTGCATGGGCGATCCGATTCCGTTAAATCAGGTACAGCGCCTTCAGCAACGTTGCAATAAGATAAATACCCTTTACCAGAAAGACCGTAAGAATTACTCCTACTGCCGGGCAATCTTTATCCATATAGACAGCCGTAGCAAAGGAAAACAGACAGATGTCTTTTTCTATCATTCGAACAAGAAAGCGGAAAGTAAACGTCTGGCGAATAATATGAAAGACACATTTGAATCAAAATACGGAAAACATCAGCCGAACCGGGGATTTTCCGGGACAGTGAACGAACGCAATCTGTATGTGCTTTCACATACTACTCCCGCTTCCGTTTTTGTGGAACTGGGTAATATACAAAACACCTTCGACCAGCGCCGGTTGGTGATAAATTCCAATCGGCAGGCATTGGCTAAATGGCTGATGGAAGGTTTTCTGAAAGATTACAAGGAGAAAAAATAAGTATAAGACATCTTTTTCATGAACAAAAACGAAAATGGAATGTTTTATATATGCAAATCGCCTGATAGTTGCTTGTTGGTATGCGAATATATACAAGTCAGCGAATATGCCTCCCCGGCATAACAGGAAGATTGCATAGTAGTTTTGTCGTGTTTTATTTTGTGTTTGTGTTGTGACGGTGCTGCGATGTGAATCGAGGTACCGTTTTTTTGTATGACAGAAAGACATTTTTGAAACAAGTAAATGTCTGCGCAGTATATAAACAAAGAGTAAGCACGAAGCCACAATTTATTCCGGCTTCATGCTTACTCTTTGTTTATATACTGCAATAATCAGGCAGTATTATTTCCATTCACTGTGCTGTTCTAACATCGGGTTTGTGTCAATCTCGCTTTGTGGGATAGGCCATACCAAATCCTGTGCTCCACGCAGATTACCGCGTTCGACTACTCCGAAGCCATAGAATGACTTGTCTTCCTGCATACGTTTCTGAGCATTCTCAAAATCTTTCCAGCGATAAAGGTCGGCAAAACGTAAATCTTCAAAGGCAAGTTCCACACGGCGCTCATGGCGTACAATGGAGCGTAGCTCTTCTTGTTTCAGATTGATTCCTTCTACTTCTTCCACGGCAGGCATGCCTACGCGGTCACGGACTTCATTGATATATCGGGTAACTTCCGCTTGGGAGTAACCGCCTTTTTCAATCATAGCTTCAGAGAGCGACAATAACACCTCTGCATAACGGATGACATAGAAATCAAGGCTACCGTCATATTCGTTTGCTGTATTTTCGGGAGTAAACCATTTGCGAATACAACATGTAGAGCTGGCCGGTAAGTTATTAGTGTACAACTTTCCGTTCCATTCCATACCCGGTAGCATCAATGTTGCTTTCAGACGAGGGTCGCGATTCTCATAACGTCCCATATCCGGATTCTCTTTGGTATGCGCTCCTTTGTCAAGACTACCCCTAAATAAAGGAGATTTGTCAATTGGCAATCCGTCCGTGCAATAAAAATCATCGCATAAATTCATCGAACCTTCGATGGCATTCATCGGAGCAGACCAGCAAACTCCAAAACAATTGCCTTCACCCAATCCCGGACCTTTGTAGTGAACACTCAGTAACACTTCCCCGGCTGTTTCATTGGCTTCCTTGAATAAATCTGCAAAGTTAGCTGCCGGGTCGCTGCCGTCGCCCGCTTTGAAAAGTTGTACTTTGCCAACTACGTTCTTGTAGGCATTTATAGCCTCGTCCCAATGCTGATTGAAGAGGGCTATTCGTCCCATAATGGCATAAGCCGCTTCTTGAGTCAGACGTCCTGTCTGCGCTTTTCCTATCACGGGGAGCTTGGGAATCCATGTTTTCAAATCTTCCAGTAAGGAAGGGATAATCTGGCTGCGTTCTGTCTTGGCTGCTTGGGATTCTGCCAGAGTGAGAGGTTTTGTCAGATAGGGTACATCGCGGAAAACGGAAGTCAGATTGCAATACATCAGGGCGCGCAATGCTATTGCTTCCGCTTTGTATGCTTCTATCTTTTCCTGTTCCATTGGTATGCGTTCTACGTTTTCCACTAACATATTGCATCGTTTGATAACTTCATAATTAGCGTTCCAGTACATTGAGAAACACTCATCGGTGGTAGCTGAAGTGCATTGTGAAATGGAACTGCCCAACATCCAGTTGCCCCATGTGTGATCGCCATTGTCTGTGCTGGTTTCGCGTCCTAGGAATCCGAATTTCCAGCCGTCAATATTGTCATCATATAAGTTCTGGCTCTGCATGGCGTCATAGCAAGCGGTCAGTGCCATCAATGCATCCGATTCGGTTTGCCAATAGGTCGTTTGGGAAGGCTGGTTCGGAGAATCTGTCTGTAGAAAACTGTCCGAACATGCGCTGGCAGATAATAACATTCCGGATAATAGTAAAACTCTGCATATATTTTTTGTATTCTTAATCATAATATTTGTCCTCCTTGTAATTAGAATTGAATGTTTAATCCAAATGAATAAGTACGCATATTGGGATGTACGTCATTTCTTGTATCACCCGATGACTTTTCCGGGTCCCAGTTCTTCAAAGGTGTGAATGTCAACAGGTTGCTTCCGGCAAAGTAAACTCGGATGCTGGAAATACCGACTTTGGCAAGTTCGGTCTGGCGGAAAGTATAGCCGAATTCCAGATTCTTCAGACGCAGGTAATTCGATTTTTCAAGCCAGAATGAAGAATAAGAATCGTTCATGGTGTTTCCTAATGCAGGCATGGGAGCGTTGATGTTGTCAGCCGAATAACGGTTCACCCAACGGTTGGTAAGGTTACCCCGAATGTCGGTAGAAGTCTCCCAACTGTAGCGGTAGATACCTCCCACTCCTTGCCAGAAAGTAGACAAGTCGAAGTTTTTCCAAGATGCACCTAGATTGAAACTATAAGAATATTTAGGGAACGGATTACCTATAATGTCGCGATCTTCAGGAGTAATGTTACCGTTGTCATCCAAGTCGGCATACATGATATCGCCTAATTTGGGAGCCACACCGTTTTGTTTGATAACTTCACCCTTCGAATTGGTACGTTGCAAGTCGGCTTCCGTACGATAGATGCCTATTGCCTTATATCCGAAATAAGCGCCGATAGGGTTGCCGATACGGTTGATTGTATTGCCGTCAATTTTTTCTTCCAATTCCCCCATTTCAAGGATTTCATTCTTTACGTGTGACAGGTTGAAACCGACATTCCAAGCCCAGTCACCTTTGCTGTCGGAGTAATTTACAGTCCATTCCCAACCACGGTTACGGACTGCACCCACATTCTGATAAGGAGCGGAGAGAGAACCCAGGAAAATGCCGGGCATAGCCAACTGCATCAAAATATCGGAAGTTTTTTTGTCAAACCACTCGAAGGTGGTCTGTATCCTGTTGTTGAAGAATCCAAGGTCGAGAGCGACGTTTACAGAACGGGTTGTTTCCCATTTAATGTTTTCATTGGGAACGGATGTCTGTACCATACCCGCCTGCTTGTCTTTACTTTGGTCGAAAAAGTAGTTTCCGCTTGCACCCAAAGTAGCCGCATAAGCGTAGTTGCCGATTTCCTGATTTCCTAATTTACCCCATGACAGACGCAACTTTCCGAGGGAGAAGTTTCTATAGTCCTTCATAAACCCTTCGTTCGAGAATACCCATCCAGCAGACAATGAAGGGAATGTGGCATAACGATTGGCTTTAGGCATACGTGAGGAACCGTCATGACGGATATTGAATTCGAATAAATATCGGTCATCATAACTGTAATTTACACGGCCGAAGAATGATTGAAGCTTATATTCTTCGGATTCTCCTGTTGCTCCCGGATTGATTGTACCTCCTTTGAGCTCATAAATATTCTCGGTTGGGAAACCCTGTATGGAGGCCGTTGTTTTGTAAAAACGTGAACCGATGACCGAATGTCCCAACAATACATTGATGTTGTGTTTGTTGAATTGCTTGTTATAAGTCAGCAAGTTTTCGTTTGTCCATGTTGCGTTACGGTACCAATAATCCTCTTCCTTATTAGTTTCTCCTGCCGCTTTTACGATGTTTCCATCCGCATCATAGCGGGCAGGAGATTTGGGGGTGTAAGACTTAGTCGCATTCAGGTCGAAAGCATAAGCAAGACTTGTCTGGAACTTCAATCCGTCCCACAGTTCAATACCGGCAAATGCCTTACCGTTGAAACGCCAATATTCGTTGCTGCGATGTCCCAAGGACATCAACTCTACGGGGTTTTTCACCATTTCAGCACTCATTGACGAACCGTCTACATAGCCATAATGTCCGTTGGAGTACATTACTGGCACGGTAGGACGAGTGAACCAGGAGACAAAACGCATGATACCGCCTTCACCCGAAGGTGCAACAGCAGGAGCTGTTACGTTGTTTTTGTTACCGGACAAGTTCAGCCCGAATGTGAAACGTTTGTAGCGAGTGTCAAGGTTTGAACGGAAAGAGAAACGTTCTACTCCTGTTTTCATCATGATACCCTCTTGGTTGGAGTATGCTACTGAGGTCATGAAGTGCGTGTTTTCACTACCTCCCGACACTGATAAATGGTGTTGGTGCATGCTGGCATTGCGCAATACAGCGTCCAGCCAATTGGTGTTTGCATAATGGTCGGGATCCGAACCGTCTTTCAGTCTTTGTAGAGCTTCCGGTGAGAAAGTATCAGGGTTTACTTCGTTTCTCATTAAAGCCCAGTTATAACTGTCTATATAGTCAGGAACGATACCTGGGGTCTGTAATGTATAGCTTCCCGAGTAGGATACTTTTACTCTGCTGGAAGCTTGTCCGCGCTTGGTGGTAATCAATATCACACCATTGGCAGCACGCACACCGTAGATGGCCGCGGATGCTGCATCTTTCAATACGGAGATATTGTCGATATCCGCAGAGGGGATTTCGGATATTTGTGAAAGGCTGCCCTCTACGCCGTCAATTAATACCATCGGATTGTTGTTGCCAAAAGTACCAATACCACGAATCCTTATTTCCGGATTGTCATTACCGGCTTGTGCGCCGTTCTGAGTCAGTACTAATCCTGGCAAACGGCCTTGCAGCAAAGTAGCTGTGTTAGCCACTGGAATATCCTGAATGTCTTTGGAGGATACTGAAGCTACAGAACCGGTAAGATTCACTTTCTTTTGGGTAGCATATCCCACCACAACCACTTCGTCAAGTTTTTTGGAGTCTTCCTCCAGAGTTACCTTAAAATCGTTTTTGTTTCCTACGGGGAGGATTACATCTTTATATCCCAAAAAACTAACAACCAACGTTTGTGAAGGTTGTACTTTCAACTGAAAAGCACCGTCTATATCGGTTATAGTTCCTTGTGTTGTACCTTGAATCACTACGCTGGCTCCTATGATAGGTTCGCCTGCTGCATCGTACACCTTACCTGTCACTGTGCGTTCCTGTGCATATGCTGTAAAAGATAACAGCATGAGGACGCCTGCTAAAAACATACGGAATAAATTTCGCTTTTGTCCATTCATAATTTTAAATTTAACTAAGTTAATAGGTTCTTTATTGTTTAATACTGATGTTTTCATAACTAAAAGATATCAGTGTGTGTTTATTTCCATTGATAATGGCGCACCCAGTCCACTTCCATCTCTACGGGCAAGTCGGCTGGATCTACCGTACCAACCCACGTGCCTCCTAGCTGCATGTCAATTAATAGATATTGAGGAATATTGAAAGGAAATTGTCCTTCTTGTTCGGTTTCAATCCGGGGATAAACAAAGTTGCGCTTTCCGTTGACATGGAACACCAGACTGTCCGGCCAAAAATCCACCCCATATACATTGAAGTCTTCGGGATTGATGGATATAGTACTTCCGTGTTTCGGGTTATTTTCTATTCCTAGTGTATAGGTATAGTGCGAGTGTACAGTTTGGTAGACAATAGAGTCATGGTTCAGACGTTCCATAATGTCCACTTCTCCTCCCATAGGCCATGAGTATTTGTCTGTTTCATAAGGCAATGTCCATATAGCAGGCCATGCTCCCTTTGCTCCGTGTAGTCTGGCACGTACTTCGATACGTCCTCCGTGGAAAGCACGTTTGTCTTTGGTCCATAATCCTCCGGTCAGGTATTTGGCAGTATCTGCCTTTGTGTTGTCATTGATAATGCCTTTTAAGATAAGAAGACCGTCACGCATTTCATAACAGCGGTCATCAAACGACTGGGTATTTTGCCAATCCGGTTTGCCGCGAGATATGCGGCTCCATACAGTAGTGTCGGGCTCTGTACCATCAAAGTTGTCTTCCCACACTAATTCCCATCTAGGAGTATGAGTACAAGCAAATATACTACATACTGATAACAATAAAAGTATAACCTTTTTCATACGCTTTAATTTTGGTTCACAGAATTTACTTTAAATAATTAACACGCAAACGTATTTTTTTTCTTTTTTAAATGACTCAGAAATCGTATAATTTGAGTCAAATCTTGTCTAATTGAGAAGATTTCAGTGTTTTTTGTGGGAAAATCTTCTCTTTTTTTATGAATACTTGATGAAAAAATGAGGTACAGATTTTTAATGATAAGAAAAAAAAGTATTTTTGCAGAAAATGAAATTACAATGTATCGTGCCTTAATCATACTATTATTTCTGTTGGCAGAGGTAAAATTATTTTCTTCTGAACACACTGTTAATTATTCATTTACTCAACTCTCCATTGAACAAGGTCTTTCTCAAACTACTGCTCAATCTATCTTGCTGGACCATAAAGGTACTCTGTGGGTAGGTACCAAAAGCGGATTGAATAGCTATACCCAGGAAGGGATAAAAACTTACTTGCATCACTCGGGTGATCCTCATTCTCTCCCGAGTAACTATATCAATCATCTGGCAGAGGATTCTTTAGGGAATTTCTGGATATCGACTTCAAAGGGACTAGCTCTGTATGATGATGAACAAGACCGGTTTAATACTGTTAACGCCTCCATTATTTATTCATCTGTGGAAGTCGAAGGTGGAATATGGTTTGGTAGTGAGAATACCATTCATTGCTATGATTATATAAGCAAGAGATTAAAAACGATTCATATAGAAAAAGAAGAAGGCAAAGATATTAATCCGGTCGATTACAGGATTCAGAAGATGCTTTATTTCGAAGATGGCAAGATTCTGATAGGCACTCGGAAGAAGGGAATCTATTTATATGACTGTCGCATCGGGCAATTTACCCTTTTGATTTCAAGCAGTCTGAATCTATTGACATCGTTATACGTAACAGCAGACCGGCACATTTACACCGCTTTTTATGGAGATGGATTTTACTGTTATGACCGGACAGGGAAAATGCTGAAACATTACACAAAGGAAAACTCCGGGTTAAAAAACAATTATGTGTTGGATATTGCAGAATATAATGGCAACATATGGCTGGCAACCGACGGAAGTGGAATCAATTTATTCACTCCTCGAACCTTGCAGTTTTCACAATTGCAACACATAGTGGGGGATTATTCTTCCTTGCCGGTCAATTCTATTACTTTGCTGTACAAAGACATGAAAGAAAATTTATGGGCGGGAAGTGTGCGTGGAGGGATATTCAGTATTAAGGAAACGTATATAAAGACTTATAAAGACGCAATCTTGAACAATACTAACGGACTTAGCGAGAAATCTGTTATCAGCCTTTATGAAGAAAGGGACGGTAAAGTATGGATTGGAACGGATGGAGGAGGTATTAATTTATATGACCCGTTTACAGACAAATTTACCCATTTCCCCTCTACCTACGGTGATAAAGTTGTTTCTATTGCTGAAGTGTCTGAGACTGAACTGATGGTGTCTTTATATACTAAAGGTATTTTTCTGTTCAATAAAAAAACACATAAGTATCGTCCTTTCATTATCGTTGATGAAGAAACTAATAATAAAGAATGTTTTTATGGGTATCTTCCTTTGGCCAATCAGGTCTCGGACGACAAGATATATATCATCAGTTATGGCGCTTATGTATATCACACTAATGACCGTACATTCTCAAGGATGCGAACAGATCGTGATTATGACTTTTCCAATGATGCACTTTGTCTATCATATTCCAATGATAGTTTTTCTCTGTTAAAGTGTGCTCATCAGGCTTTTTGGGTCGATCAGAAAAATGATAGTATCCGACTGTTGTTTGAGTTGGAAAAAGATGAATTTATTACTTCCATGTCCTACGACAACAATCGTATGATATGGACCAGTACTAACAAAGGACTTGGATTTTTTGACTTGGAGAGCAAAATGTATCATCGTATCCGTACCAGGCTTTTCAATGGCATTTCCTTTCTTATTGCTGACGGGAAGGGGCGTCTATGGATTTGTGCCCAGAATCATTTGTATTCTTATATCATTAAAGAGAATAGGTTTATCCTTTGGAACAGTTCAGACGGTTTTCCCCCTAACGAAATTTTGTTTGCATACCAAAAGCAATCTAACAGGGATTATATCTATTTAGGAGGTTCAGAAGGACTAGTTAAGATTAATACGGATATTCCATATACCGAAACTCAAATACCGGAAATATATCTGTCCGAAATCCTCTTTAATGGTAGTCCTTTTTTGAAGAAGGTAAAAGAAAACACCATAAAGATACCTTGGAATTATAATTCACTTTCTGTTCACTTCCGGATAAAGAACAGGGATGTGTTTCAGAAATACATGTTGCAATATACTATTGAAGGCAGAGGTACACAGGTGGTTGAAAGTTATGAGCCGGTTTTGAATTTATCTTCCTTGTCGGCAGGAGATTATTCAATACGAGTTTCGTGTAATACAAAAAGTGGGAACCGAACCCCATCCAAGGAACTGATACGTATTGTTGTCACTCCCCCTTGGTATAAAACTGTTTGGTTTATTTGTGTGGTCGCTGTTCTGTTTATCCTTATGACTGCAAGTATAGGTTATATTCATTACCGTCGGAAAGAACGTAATATGAAAGGTAGTGTGAACCATTTCTTGCAAGCTGTATTAAACGATATGCTTAGCGGTAAAGGAGAAAAACAGCAGGGCGAAGAAGATAACTTTGCAGAAATCTTTTTGTCCGATATTCAGTCAAAGGAAGTGGATGATGACCGGATGGTGGAAACAGAGCAGCAAACTCAACAGAAAAACAACAAGGAGGATGAGGAATTCATCAATAAGCTCAATACGCTTATCAATGAGAATATGGCGGGTGGAGAACTTTCTATTAAATTCCTGACGGACAAGATGGCTATGAGCAGAGCTTCTCTATATAATAAGGTGAAGTCGCTGACTGGTTTGGGAGTTAATGATTATATTAACCGGTTACGTATCGAGAGATCTGTTTTTCTGCTTACAAATACTAGCATGAATATTAATGAAATATCTTATGAAGTAGGTTTCTCTTATCCTCGATATTTTAGCACTTCCTTTAAACAAATCAAAGGAATGACACCTACCCGATTTAAGGAAGAGAATAAGAAGAGCTGATAACTGTTTGATGCCATGCTGGTTTGTCCGAATAAAAAAAGAGGTATGGTTACCGTTTTTTTGTTAAAACCCAGTTTCTGTCTCATTTTTTTTGAGCTTCCGTGAACAAAAATCCAAATGAGTATGTTTTTAATTATGCAAATCGCCTGATAAAGCTTCTTATGGGTATGCGAATATAGATAGGTGAGCAAGATATGCCTCCCCGGCATAACAGGAAGATTGCATAGTAGTTTTGTCGTGTTTTATTTTGTGTTTGTGTTGTGACGGTGCTGCGATGTGAATCGAGGTGCCGTTTTTTATTGCAGATAAGTATAACCGGAGATTATCCGGCATAATAAAATACTGTGAACCATTTTTGTGAAAAATGGTTTTCTTTGCAGAGTTATAAATTCAGTATCACTAAAATCTAGTAATTTATGTTCAACGAAAAAAGAAGCAGCATGTTGCACGGTGTCTTGTTGATAGCACTGTTCTCTTGTGCGGCGTTTTACATTGGTGAGATGTCTTTCGTGAGAAGTCTCTCTTTCAGTCCGATGATTGTAGGTATCATTTTGGGTATGCTTTATGCTAACAGCTTGCGGAATAATCTTCCCGAGACTTGGGTACCGGGTATACAGTTCTGCTCGAAAAAAATTCTGCGTATTGGTATTATCCTGTATGGTTTCAGACTGACTTTTCAGGATGTGCTGGCTATCGGATTGCCTGCTCTGTTGATTGATGTTATTATTGTGGTGGTGACTATTTGTGGCGGTATTTATCTTGGTAAGTTATTGAAAATGGATAAGGGCATTGCATTGCTTACTTCTATTGGAAGCGGTATCTGTGGGGCTGCCGCCATTCTCGGTGCGGAGTCTACTATTAAGGCAAAACCTTATAAGACGGCAGTGGCCGTTTCTACCGTAGTAATCTTCGGAACTATCTCCATGTTTTTATATCCTTTCCTCTATCGGAATGGAATTTGTGCGTTGACTCCCGACCAGATGGGAATCTATACAGGTGCCACGCTCCACGAAGTAGCTCATGTGGTGGGAGCGGGTGACGCTATGGGAAACGGTATTTCGGATTCGGCGATTATCGTGAAGATGATTCGGGTGATGATGCTGGTTCCCGTGCTTCTGATTACTACTTACATGGTGGCAAGAGCGAGAAAGAGACAGGCACAGAAAGGACAGAAATTTCAGAAGATTGCCATTCCCTGGTTTGCAATCGGTTTTATGGGAGTTATCGCTTTTAATTCTTTTGATTTGCTGCCTGCGCAGTTGGTTGCGGGAATCAATACCTTGGATACTTTCCTGCTGACAATGGCAATGACTGCACTTGGTACGGAAACGAGTATTGATAAATTCAGAAAGGCGGGGGCAAAACCTTTTGTACTGGCACTTCTTCTTTATATCTGGCTGGTGGTAGGCGGTTATTTCCTGGTGAAGTATCTTGCTCCTTATTTAATGTAACATATTGTGTTTAATGTAACGCATTCATTGTTTGATATAATATCGCAGAACGAATTTCAGAAATAAAAAACGGGCTTACGTCGATTCTTTGAATAATAATCCTCAGAATCAGTGTAAGTCCGTTTTGGGTGGTGGTACTTTGACAAGTACCTATCTAGTTGTTATAAGGGCATATTTCCATGCTTCTTGGGCGGATTCGTCTGCATCTTGTTTTCCGTCATTTCCAATGCCTGAATCAGACGTTTGCGGGTTTGTCTCGGATAGATGATTTCATCGATGAATCCCAGTTCGGCAGCCTGGTACGGGGTGGCAAACTTTTCCTTGTAGGCTTCCAGTTCTTTCGCTTTCGTTTCTTCATCGGCTTTGCGGAACAGGATATTGATTGCACCGTCCGCACCCATTACTGCGATTTCCGCGCTTGGATAAGCGAAGTTTACGTCGGCACCGGTCTGCTTGGAGTTCATTACGATATAAGCACCACCGTAAGCCTTACGGGTGATAACGGTCAACTTGGGAACGGTAGCTTCTGCAAATGCGTAAACGATTTTTGCACCGTGGCGGATGATACCGTTGTTTTCTTGCGTGTATCCCGGAAGGAATCCCGGAACATCTTCGAATGTAATCAACGGAATGTTGAAACAGTCACAGAAGCGGATAAAACGGCTTGCCTTGTCACTGGCGTCAATATCAAGCACTCCGGCAAGATAAGCGGGCTGATTGGCGATGATACCTACCGAACGACCTGCCAGACGTGCGAAACCGATGAGGATGTTTTTTGCAAAATTCGGCATAACTTCGAAGAAATAGCCATTGTCTACCACCCGTTCGATGATATCTTTCATGTCATAAGGAACATTCGGGTCTGCCGGGACGATAGTGTCCAGAGTAGCGTCTTCACGGTTGGTTTCATCTGTACAGTTCTGCTTTTTAGTCTCGTCCATATTGTTCTGCGGCAGGAACGAAAGCAGTTCGCGGATACTCATCAACAGTTCTTCTTCGGTGTTGCACATAAAATGAGTCACTCCGCTTTTGCTGCTGTGAGTCATGGCGCCACCCAGCTCTTCCTTGCTGACTTCCTCATGGATAACGGTCTTCACTACATCGGGCCCCGTCACAAACATGTGGCTCTTTTCTTTTACCATAAAGATAAAGTCGGTGAGGGCGGGGGAGTAGCAGGCACCGCCGGCACAAGGACCGAGAATAGCGGAGATTTGTGGAATCACACCGCTTGCCATTGTGTTCTGATAGAAAATATCCGCATATCCCGAAAGGCTTTCGATACCTTCCTGAATACGTGCGCCGCCTGAATCGTTCAATGCGATAATCGGAGCACCGTTCTTTAAAGCCAGTTGCTGTACCTTTACAATCTTCTTCGCGTTGGATGCGGAAAGCGAACCACCGTAAACGGTGAAGTCATAGGCGTAAACGAAAACCTGGCGACCGTCAATCTTTCCGTAACCGGATACGATGCCGTCTCCCGGAATTTTGTTCTTGTCCATGCCGTAGTTGGTGCAACGGTGAACCATCAGCTTATCCAATTCGACAAATGTTCCTTTGTCGAGCAACATCTCGATACGTTCGCGGGCAGTCATCTTGCCGCTTTCGTGTTGCTTTTCTATTTTTTCTGCGCCACCCCCGAGGGAAGCGATGCGGTCACGTTCCTGGAACGTGGTATATGCTTTGTTTATTTCTTCCATGATGCAATTCTTTTTTAGTTTATGCAATCGGTTCTAATGTTATTAATGTCTGGTCACCGGTGATGTTATCACCTTCCTGAACCAGAATTTCTTTGATGCGGCAATCCGAAGTCACTTTATAGTTGCTCTGCATCTTCATGGCTTCGATAACGATAGCAGTGTCTCCTGCTTTCACTTCCTGTCCTGCCGTAACGGGGATTTTTACTACTTTCCCCGGCATGGGGGAAGTGATGCGGTCGTTCTGTTCGTTTTCGCCTTTCTTGCGCATACGCAGGTATTTCGCCTGACTGTCTACGATTTCGACATTGAAACTGCTGTAATGCGTGTTCACTTTATAGCTTTTCCCGTTTTCCTTGCGGATGAGCTGCGCGTTTGCACTGCGACCGTCCATAAGGATGTTGCAGGTTCCGTTTTCCGCCATTACCACGTCCGCTTCAAACGGTTTTCCGTCAATGGTAAGTATCACTTTGTTATCTTCCTTGCTGACCAGTTCCACTTCGGCCACTCGGTCACCTATATGAATTTCCATAATTAACTGCTTTTTAAATTTAGATACGAAGTACGCCTTTATGCAATCCGAATTCTTTCCATTTGCTGATAGGACGGTTGTCGGTAGTGTCACCGCTGTTCTCTTCAAGATTCATCAGATAGTCCATGTAGGCGGCAATCAGTGCAATATTCTCGGCACGTTCGCTGGTGCGCATAATGCATTGGTGCAGGTGTTCACCGTTCTTGGTGATGAATCCGGTATCGTAATGACCTTCCACAAAGTCGGGCGTATCCATGATAGCGCGCAAGTAACTGATATTATTCTTGACTCCGGTCAGCTTGTATTCATGGAGCACGCGACGCATCCGTTCGATAGCATATTCGCGATTGGTAGCCCATACAATCAGTTTGCCAATCATCGGGTCATAATAGATAGGAATCTCGTATCCCTCGTATACATAGCTGTCAATACGCACTCCGATGCCGTTCGGCTCTGTAATCTGCTTAATGATTCCGGGACTTGGCATGAAATTCATTTCCGTATCTTCGGCACAGATACGACATTCGATAGCGTGTCCGCGCTGTTTGATATCTTCCTGTTTCAGTTGAAGCATCTGTCCGTCGGCAACTTTGATTTGCTCTTTCACAAGGTCTACACCTACTACTTCTTCGGTAATCGGGTGCTCTACTTGCAGGCGGGTATTCATTTCAAGGAAGTAATAATTGCGGTGTTTGTCAACAAGAAATTCGATGGTTCCCGCTCCGATATAGTTTACTGCTTTGGCGGCTGCCACGGCTTTTTCCCCCATATCTTTCCGCAATTCCGGAGTGACGAAAACCGAAGGTGTTTCTTCCACAATCTTCTGATTACGGCGTTGTACGGAACATTCGCGTTCGCAAAGATGAATTACGTTGCCGTGCTTGTCACCCAAAATCTGGAATTCGATGTGATGAGGCTCTTCCACAAACTTCTCCAGATAAACCGTGTCGTCGCCAAAAGAAGAGAGTGATTCACTTTTGGCAGTTGTGTAGGCTTCTTCCACTTCTTCCGCGCTGTGGATAAGGCGCATCCCTTTTCCACCGCCACCCATAGAAGCTTTCAGCATCACCGGATAACCGATTTTATTGCAAAGCTCCACGGCTTCTTCCACACTTTTTAGGTTTTCTTGTGTCCCGGGCACAACGGGTACTCCGGCTTCAATCATCCTGATACGGGCGGAAATTTTGTCGCCCATTGCTTCCATTGTCTCCGGATCGGGTCCGATAAAGATAATGCCTTCTTCCTGACAGCGCCGTGCAAAATTAGCATTCTCGGACAGGAATCCATATCCCGGATGAATGGCGTCTGCATGGTTCGCTTTCGCCACTTCGATAATTTTTTCTATATTCAGATAACTCTCTTTAGATGCGGCGGGACCTACACAATATGCTTCGTCTGCGTAGAGCACATGCTTTGCAGTCCGGTCTGCCTCGGAAAATATCGCGATACTCGTTATTTCCATCTCCCGGCAGGAGCGCATCACCCTCACGGCTATCTCACCGCGATTGGCTACTAAGATTCTTTTTATCATACTTTTTTAAATTAAGTACATACTTATTTTATGCCTTTCCACCTTGCGGACATATTCCACCCGGTGAAAACACAGTATTTTATTGATTTGGGGCTTAACAAACGATGTTCTTTCTCCTAATCCACGAGGCGGAAGAACGTTTTACGCGAAGTGGCAGGTCTTCTGACTGACTCTTGTCTTATTTGCCTTCCCGATAAAAAAACATCAGTGGCGTCAAATTAGTTCATTAATAAGACATTGAACAGAGTTTCACAGCAGCGGGACTGTTCGGGATTTGCACCCGATTCCCTATTAATCGTCGTCCGTTGGCTACGGATTCCGAACCATTTCGGTGGCAAAGATAAATAAATATTGAATAGAGTGTAGCCTTTTTGCACGAAAGTTTCATTTTTGTGCAATGGAGTATATGTGCGAAGATAGGTTGTCGGTTCGCGTGGACATTCGAAAACAAAACGCTACATTTGCCTGTGAAATCAAGAAAAACGGTTTGTCGATGATAACTACCTTCTATATTTCTGAACAGCCGGGCGCTTTATTGCACTTCCTGTCTATGGATGCGCCTCAACGTAACACAGTGAAAGGGCTTGTTTTTATTTTGACCGTCTCCGGACAAGCGATAGTAGAAGTTGACGGTTGCTCCTATACCTTGTTGCCGGGTGGGCTATTGACCCTGTTACCGTCTCATTTATTGTACACTGTATCGCAATCTTCCGATTATGGATGTCTTACTATCGCTTTTCCGTTCGACGCAATGACCGATTTTCCTTATCTGCTACCTGCCTTGATAACGGAAAAGATGGAGCAAACTCCCTTTATCCTTCTTTCTGCTGAAGAAAGGAGACACCTGGCAGAAGGACACACTGCAATTCTGCATCATTATCATTTAGTGAATCATCCATCTTATAAGGAAATACTTTGTGCTTTGATATATGTTTTTACTGCCGAAGTTAGTGCGATTTATGCCAATCATCCGATGAAGGCGACCGCTACACATCGGGAAGAATTGACAGAGAATTTCTTCCGCCTTTTACATGAGTATTTTTCTTCCCGCCGGGATGTAGCGTTCTATGCCGATTGTCTTTGTATCACTCCTAAATATCTGGCAAGAGTGATACAGCAAGTCACAGGACATACTCCCGCTTATTGGATTGCAGACTTCACAGTTCGTGAAGCCAAGACCTTATTGAAATCGACAACGTTGACGGTAACTGAACTTTCGGAACGGATGAACTTTCCTAATTCTTCTTTTTTTGCCCGTTATTTTAGGCGTCATGCCGGAGTCTCTCCGCAGGAATACCGGGCGGGGAAGAAATGAGAATTGGCGTTTGCGAAAAGGAAATATATATACGGCACTCATAAATAAATGCCATATGTTTGTATATATTTTCCTTCCAGTTTGCAGTCGGCGGAAGAAGAATTGACGAACAGTCGGAAAGTGCCTTCCGGTATTTTCCATTTGCCGGTATTTTCGTCATATTGCGCTAAGTCGGATTTCGTGAGAATAAAGGTTACTTTTTCTGTCTCTCCCGGTTGCAGAAGCTTGGTTTTGGCAAATGTCTTTAGTTCTTTCAATGGACGTTTTTGTCCGTTATTCGGTGCGGAGACATAGATTTGCGCTACTTCTTTTCCTTCTTTATCGCCTGCGTTGGTGATGAGACAGGAAAGGCGGATATTGCCTCCTTCGTTGACGACGTCCAGATTGCTATATGTAAATTGAGTGTACGATAATCCGTAACCGAATGGATAAGAGACAGGCTTGTGAAAGGTATCATAATAGCGATAACCTACAAAGAGCCCTTCTTCGTAACGGGTGGAGTCGGTGCTTGCCGTGCTTCCCGCAATGGGAAAGTTGGGTGCGGAAGGGACGTCTTCGTATTTGATAGGGAAGGTCATAGTCAGTTTGCCTGAGGGAGATGCTGTTCCCGTCAGAATATCGGCTACGGCATTTCCACCTTCTTGTCCGGCAAGCCAGGAGACGAGAATGGCGTCCGGTTGGTTTTTCCATGAAACAGTTTCCACTACGCCACAGGTGTTGAGGATGACAACTACTTGCTTGCCCTGTGCATGGAAAGCGATACAAACATTTTCCACTAATTCATGTTCGGTATCGGAAAGATAGAAGTCGTTTTTTAGCGAACGGTCGGCAAATTCTCCGGAGATACGTCCTAAGGTGATGATAGCTATGTCCTGTTCCGCAGCCTGCTGCTGAATCACGGTGTCGGATACCGGCATTTCTGCGATGCGTTGTACAGGCTTTCCGAATTCGGCAGGCGGGAGTTTGGTAGATTCGATGGCTATGTAGTTGCGATATTGTTGTATCAGTGTGCTGTCCAGTTGTAATCCGGCATTGGTAAGCCCTTCGGTGAGAGAGATGGTATAGGCGCGGTTCACGTCGCCACTACCGGTTCCACCGGCTATAAAGTCATAAGAAGTGATGCCGAAAGCTGCCACTTTCCGGATATGGGAGATATCTATGGGGAGAGCATGGTTCTCATTTTTTAATAATACCATACCTTCAGTAGCGGCGGTGCGGCTGATATGTGCATGCGCTTCGAGAGCGGGGGCATTGCTGTATGATAGTTTCTTGAAACGTAAGGAACGGGAGATGAGTTCAAGAAGGTTCTTTACGTTCCGGTTGAGTACGGAGATAGAAATCTCGCCTTTACGGGCACCTACTTTGATAGAGTTTTGTTGTTTTTGTGTGCCCGGCATCAGCAGGTCGTTTCCTGCCTGCATTTGCAGGACGGGATTACTCCCACCGAACCAGTCGGTCATTACAGTTCCCCGAAATCCCCATTGTTGGCGCAGAATGGTGTCGAGCAATAGAGAATTCTCCGAAGCATACGTACCGTTAATACGGTTGTACGAGCTCATTATAGTCCAAGGTTTCGCTTCGCGGACGGCTATATCAAAAGGCTTGAGATACAGTTCATGCATAGTTTGCGGAGAAACCAATACATTGTTTTCTACCCGGTTCGTCTCCTGGTTATTAAGGGCAAAATGTTTAAGAGAAGTACCTACGCCGTTCTGTTGTATGCCACGAATCATGGCTGCCGCAGTTTTTCCCGATACCCACGGGTCTTCGGAGTAATATTCAAAATTACGTCCGCAGAGTGGATTCCGCATGATGTTGGTGGCGGGGGCCAGGAGAAGGTCTACTCCATATTCACGTGCTTCGTTACCGATGGCGTGACCGACTTTTTCCACTAATGGTATATTCCATGTGGATGCGAGTGCAGTGGCAATCGGGAAGTGGGTACAATAGAAAGTACTGTCGGTTCCTTTCCGGTGGGCATCGATGCGCAATCCGGCGGGACCGTCGGCTACCACGATAGCCGGGATACCCAGCCGGGGAATAGCGTGCGTTGTTCCGGCTGCTCCGGGAACTAGTTTCTGTGTAGACCCCACTACGGCGGTTACCGTGTCGGGTACTTCGGGGTTATCATCGTCTCTTGCACCGACAAGCAGGCTCACTTTCTCGTCAAAAGTCATGGCTGATATGACTTCGTCTATACTTGCTTTGCCTAATTGAGGCAGATTCTGTGCTGCCAGGTTCTCGAAAAAAGAGAGGGAGAGGGCAGCGAAAAAGCTAATTCTTCTGTTCATAATTTTATTGGTTTATTTCATTCTAAGTAGTCATCTTAATACTTATATCGTCTGTCATTAGCTTCGCTCAAATTCTTTTTTTATTATTTTATTATATTGCTGTCCGATAAACCTTTTTATTGCAAGATAAAATTAGGGTCGATTCCATT
>NZ_CABUHK010000013.1 GCF_902491285.1 uncultured Bacteroides sp.
AGTAAGTTACATACGAATATAAGAGCAGGGGATTTTTCTTTTTAGAGGAAAGGTACTGATAATTTTACTAAGTCTTGTGAAAATAAATGGCTTATCTATTCAATTTTGATTTGTTTTTCTGTTCGCCCCAAGGAAGTTCAGAAGATGCACCACCTCCACCTGTACCAACATGGACTTGTGCCTGACCACCTATAGCAAGTTCAAAGGCTACTCCGAGAAGGTTGGCTTGTACCTCATTGACCTGTTCATGTGGCTCAAAGACTTCATTGATGAGTTCATAAGCGGTAGCTTCGTTCTTGCTAAACCGCTCCCATATATCACTGAAATATTCTATATAAGTCCTTGTATCATATTCTTCATTGCCAACTTTCGTCCAGATATGGATGGACGGATTCCTCATGTTTGAAATATTGTAATGCACAAGTTCCGCACCGGATGAGAGTTGATATCTGTGAGGATTGGCTTTGCGGTCAAGCAGGTCAATACGTTGGTTCTGCCTGTCTATTACAGAATCCTTTTCTTTTGATTGCTGTTCTGCTGATTCTGCCCGATGGATAGCCTTGTCTATTTCTTTTTGATAACCATTCCGTAATTGTTCAATCTCTGATTTATGCTTTTCTTGCAGTTGGGCTTTTTCTGCCATAAGCATTTTAATCTGACTTTTGAGTTTGGCAATCTGTTCGTCCTTGCTTGCGAGTTCTTTCTTCGCCTTAGCCAAATCTCCTTTGCCGAACCATGACAGGACTGTACTTTTGCCTTCTTTTGCCTGTTCAATATCAGCTTGTAATCTGGCAATGTCTTCCTCATACTTATTCATCTGTAGCTTGTAGTATTCTGAGTTCACCTGATGCTTGGCGGTAGAACCGACAATTCCACGCTCCAATCCGAAGGGCTTCATAGCTACTGCATAGCTATTCTGATATTCATGTAACTTGGCTCGCCGCATCACATCATCTGCCGATAAGCGAGCACCGGATTTCGTTTCATACTTCTTATCGCCCTCTCGCTTTTTGCGAAGTCTTTCTGTGGTTACAATGGGTACGATAGTGGCATGTAAGTGTGGAGTTTTCTCATCCATGTGTAGCACACCTTGCGATGTAATCCAGCATGGTCTATTCTGAATTGTATGGCATCCGTCCTGTTCTTTACTCCGGCAGGAAATGCAATAAGTTCCCGATTAAGCTGTGTCCTGTTCGCATCGGCATTGGCCGGGACATATACCTTGCCTTTGGCATCCTTCCTTTCTATATGGCATGACATACCAGAGTCATTGCCGCTGCCACGTTGCAGGTGGCAGACTGCATATTGTGTGTTGCTCATATTTTTTGCGTTTTTGCGATTATTATTTCTGTGTTATGGTTCGTAAAATCCCGTCAATGTGCTACAGGCAGACATGTGTACTGGGAGGGTATCCCTCCGCTTATGGGCTTTTTGACTGCCACTCAGAGAGTGAAAGCGGTGAAAATGCCCTAATAAGCTACGGGATTTTACAACCCCTTTTTACACAGACAGCAAGCTGTCTGATTCTTCCATCGCTCTACTCCTGTCCTGCATCCACAAGTTCCAAGTCGAATGTATCTATCAAGGTATGCAATGCAGGATTGCGTTCCACCATCCTTGCTAGAACCATCTGCGGCGTATCTTCCATCAGGAGGAAGTCGGCAATATCCAACCCGGCTTCGCGCTGCCTGTCGGTCGCCATCTTCTCCAACAGGTCGGAACAAGTGACACGCTTGCAAATGGAGTGGAGCATCGCTGTCTTACGTTTCCATTCCTCTGTTGCTTTCAGGTCGGGGAACAAAATCACCTCACGCCCACACAACACCTGCATGGCTTTGCTGTTGAAACTGCCGTGCATTCCACCTGTGGCAAGCCAGACGAAATCCGGAATAAAAAGGGCGGCAATCAGTGCTGTCTTCTCGCTTTCTACAATGGCAACAGTACTTGCCGGAATTGAAGTTTCGGACAATAGGTGTTCACCGAACAGGCACTGCTTCATGTGGAAATCCGGAATCCTCTTAACCGAGTGTACCCAATTTACCTGATTGAACGGATGCTTGATTCGATGCCCGGTCTTAGCATCATAACCCATAATCTTGCCTGCCCGCACATTACCGTTGATGTCTATCTGCCAGAAAACGGTTGCCCCGTTCCACATCTTGGATGTACCGACCTTATAAAGATTGAACAGCCTGTCAGTCTTCTCCTTGCCTGCCACTTTGGTTAGATATCGGTATAAAGGGTTGACGTCAAACTTCTGCATGGACTGGCTAACCCAATCAGAGGGAAGATAAGAAGTCTGTGGTGCAGAACTAGATAATGGCTTCGCTATTGGCTTGACGGCTCTTGATGGGGTGTCGCTTCTGTTATTTTGTTCAATCATGGTTTCTTTGATGGTTGGATTATCCTGAAAATACTCCTTTGGGGTATAATGGTAGCCACAGCTGTTGATATGATCACATTTGCCCACATGGTTAGGGAATGTAATTTGCGCATTCCCGTCAACATATCGGGTAAAACAGGACTTTCTGCCGCACTTTGGGCACACTTTTTTACTGCCCGGTCTGTATTTTTGAAGATGGAATCTGTACTCACTCATAATGCTTTCGTTTTTGATTACTGCAAATCCCAAAGGCCATTTGCAGTCTGCAGTTCTTGCAGCTTTGCAGGAAAACATCATTTTAGAGCCCCAAGACTGCAAGACTGAAGAAACTGCAAGCTGCAACGCGGGTCATTCATTGCAGTTTTTGGTTGATGGTTCATTTTCGTTTATGGAATATTTACCGGATTCATACACCATTTTCTCGTAATGCCCGGCTTTGGACTTTTTCAAGAGCCTGCAGTGACACAACTCCCTGAGATAGTTCATCACCGTGCGCTCGCTGATGTTCTGCAGTTCCTTACCGACCGCTATGGCCGTTTTCGTATCGAAGGTATCGGGTAACAACGACAACAATACTTTGGGAGGCTCTTCACAAGTATTGTCTGCCACGAAGGAACGGATTCGTATGTATGAATCCTCGAAATAGTCATTCAGTCGGATAGCGGCTTTCACCGACACCGGATCCACAAACTGCAGGTGGCTTTCATCGGAAGCATACCGCAGGACTTGGATAATCAGAGCCAGCCGTGCCACGTGAGCCGGATGTTTCATCTCCCGGCTGTCAACGTCGGCATCATCCTCTATCCGGTTGATACGTTCCACTTTTTCGTTCCACCAGGAGAAGAAATACTCTTTGGCTTCACTGTTCATGGAAAGCACATGGGCGGCGTGTTCTTCCATTCCATCTCCTTCCGTTTCTGTATCATAATCCAAGGCAAGCACCTTGTCCAGTATCTTTTCCCAACGTTTTGCAGCCAAAGAGGTCTTTTCTCCGTCATCATCCCGGCTTGTCCATTTTGACACTTCCCGGGATTTGGGAAGCACGAACAGGATACGGTCAAGCAGTCCGTTTTCCTCGAATCCTCTTTTGAGAAGTTCGTGAATACGTTTGGTCTGTGCAGTCCCGATGATGTTGATGCACGGGCGTTCTATATGTACAGGAGTGGAATTGCTTATCCTTATTACATCCAAGGCTCCGCCACTCCATGCGGTCAGCAATTGCTCTATGAGTTGCCCGTTCGTGTAACGGTTGGCGGAATTGAACATGCCCATGATCTCGTCCACCAGAATGGCAACGCTCCGTGGATTGTTGTTATGTGTCTGTAGAAGCGATTCGGGCGTGAAGTCGGATACGATGGTACGGTGAAGAACAGGTTTCTTTCCGTTTTCTCCTGCCGCTTTCCATGCTTCCACTTCTGCCTCATACGCCTTGAAAAGGGCATAGTCATGTTTACGGATTGGACGGTATGCAGCTTCCAGCGGTGGGGTCTTGCCTAGTCCGGGCCGGCCCACCAGAATGATGTACAGTGCGCCGTTGCTCTGCCAGTCGCTTTTGATACGGATACGGTAAGTACCGCCCAAGGCTGTCGATGCTGCCGACAGCATGGACGTCGCGATGAACTCAATCACGTAGTTCTCGTATTTGGTCATGTCAAGTATAACGGACTGTACGGCCAGAGGGAATGCGTCCAAAGGGAAACCTGTGTCTTCGGTATGCTCCGCCTCCATGCGGATTCGGTTGCACAGTTCAAGCCGGCTGTTTTTCATGTCAGCCATTTTTCTTCTTGCAATAGGATGTTACACTTTCGGACTTGCCCCCTGTCTGCACGCGGCGTACATCTGACTTGGCATACATATTCTTGTTGCCTACCTTGACAGGCACGAGGTAGCCGCGCTTCGCCCACAGGTTGAGCGTACCTTCGCATACGTTCAGCAGTTCCCGGACTTGCTTCGTGTTGAGATAGACTTCTTCCGCTTCACGCTGCATTACTGCCTTATGCTCTTCCTGCTGTGCCAGGATGGTACGCTGTACGATGGATTCGGCAAACATTTTGAGGTCCGAGGGAGTAATTTCCAGTTTTACATTAGCTCCCTGTTCGACCAGAGTTTCTATGGTAATCATAAATGTCAGTTTTGAAATTTATCACGACCATCTGTAAAAGTTCCCTGATGCCTCACTCCCGATGGCTTGTAAAAGAGAAGCACCGCCAACCTTCGGGGAAAGGATTGACGGTGCAAAAGTATGTATGAATTTAAACTAATTGATATATAATGCTTTGTCTTAAATCGTCATGACAATTTAAGACTGCATGACAATATAAAACAGCCTTATTTTACCTTATTCTGCAATATCTGTTTCTTCATCTGTTCTGATAATGCCACTGATTTCCTCTGCTAATGTCCGGAATAGTCCCCGGTTTTCGTCACTTTCTATAAGTGGTGCGGACTGGTCTTTCCCGTCCTTGATTATGTGCCTTGCCGTTTTCAGAGATCCAACGGCCTGTCGTATGGCACTTTCGCTCTTCAAAGACGGCAAATCCGGAATTTGCAGGGTCAATCCAACACTGTATTCCTTGGCGGTATGCATACCGTTCACCAGCCGCAATTCTTTCAGTACATAGTACGGCAATGCCTGATGGACGGCACTCCTGTTAATGGAAACAAAACTGCGGAGACATTGTAGAACCCCCGTTTTATTCTTGCAATTAAGATAATCTATAAGAGGTCGTTCCTGTATCTTTTTCCTTCCGGCTGTACGCTGTATCTTTGATGTTGCATCAATGCCGGAATCTGTTGATTCCGCGCCATTAATGTTACTGTCTGTATCGGATTCCATTTCAGCTGTTGCGGATTGCAAGGCCCATTCACCGATGCGATTTTCTTTAACGGCTTCGTTCATGGCTAAATATTCGTCCCAGTCGGCACGGGTACGGAAACCACTTTTGATGGATACGCTAATGATTTGTCGGGTAACAAAAGAACAGCTTTGTCTGTCCGCTTCGTCTGCTTCCGGACTCCCTGCCTGTTTGCTGACCATGCTGACCATCGCCTCGAAACTCTTTCCGTAGTACAGCCAACTCAACACAAGAGGTGCTGAAAGGATAATGCGCGGTTCTTCGGGCTTGCTGCTGAAAATGGATTTTATCCTGTCCCATAATGTGGCCGGAGCTGTATCATGCAAAGGATTACTCTCCTCCCTCTGTTCATGGTATAACTCCACTATCCGCTTGGGTACTGCATCCTCTTTGAACATGAGGTCTATATTCTCAAAATTGCCCTTACTGTCATCATCCCAACATAACTCCCATTCAGTCTTGATTCTGGGCAGTTGTCTGAATATGGCCTTACAGATGTCAAGGTACTGCCTCTCGTCCCCGTTTGTCATCAGTCGCGCGAAACGGTTGTATTCCTCTCTGTGCGTGTTCTTCCAATGAAGGATATCCGCCTTGAACTGGTCGTATGTCAATTTTCGTTCATCCATATTCATAGTGTATTATATTATTGGCAAGTATAAAAGGGGATATTAGAAAAGAGGGAAACGGTCAATCCAATAGGTTTACCAGTTCCTTTTTCATATCGTCATCAATCTTGCGGTATCGTACAAAAGCCCGGCTACCTTCCGAATGCCCCGACATGGAGGCGATCAGGTTCGGGTCTTTGACCTGCTTATATAAGTTGCCTATAAAAGTCTTTCGTGCCGTATGGGTGGTTGCCACCTCGTATAGAGGCCGTGCCACATCCTCGCGTGTCTTCGGGTCGAGGACTCTCACCATGCGGTCTATGCCCACATATTTGAGAATCTCCTTTATCTTCTTGTTGTAACCGAAATGAGAGAACCGGGGAAGTAATGCGTCTTCCAAGTCCTTATATCTCTCCAGTATGTCCAAAGCCTTTTGATTGAGCGGAACTCTGACTGTATTGGCGTGTTCCATTTTGGTCTTCTGTGGAATATATTCCACACATCCGTCCACAACATTGGCTTTGGTCAGTCTGTTCAGGTCGCTGACGCGGCAACCGATCAGGCACTGGAACATGAATATGTCCCGATAGACCGGATGGGTGGCCCCCAGACTGCTCAGGTCGGCATAGTAAACCCTGTCCCTCTCTTCGAGGGTCAGATAAAACGGGTCGCCGTACATAGGTTGGGTTATCTGGTACTGGTCAAACGGATTGTTTCTTGTCAGCCCGCGCTTGATGCACCACTTGACAACCGTCCTTATCCGGTAAAAATAGCCTGTAATGCTGTTCTCGGAGCGGATCTGCTCGTATTTCTGCTTTTCCACATCCTTATAGAACAATGGATATTGTCCGGCAAGATTATGTTCCTCCTGTAGCCAGCTCTTGAACTCCCGCAAATCATCGGCGGTAATCGTGTCAATACACAACTTAAAGCCTCTGCGATGCAGTACTTCATGCTGGAAACGCTCGTAACGGCTTATCTTGTCTATATTGCCAAGATGGTGCTTGTAGCTGTCGTCCGCCAAAGTGTTTTCTGCGATATACCGGCTGATCTGATAGACGAGATGGTATTCTTCGGCTTTGTTGCCGCCCCTTGCGTTGATATCGGGATGGTGGTATTCCTCTATCAGTCTTTTCAGCCAGTTCCCGTCCACACCACGGTGGTACTCCTTTGTGATAAGGTGGGTGATTTGCTGGATGTCCCTGTCAAAGTTCATCCGCTTCTCTTCCGATACCAGAGCCACACGTGGCTTGTAACCCTGTTTCTCCGCGCTCCAGTGATTGGGGCTGATGGAAAGCTCGCTTGCCGCTTTTATATCGACTCCGCCAATATCCCGGACACGGAAATAGACACGTGCCAGATCCGTCACATTGTTCTTGGCCGATGTCTTTCTGATGAATGCCGTTACTTTCATATATATTTCCTTCTTAGTTTATCATTTCTACCAGTTTCCGCTTCATGTCATCGTCTATGGTGCGGTATCGCCTGAACGCTCGGCTTCCTTCCACGTGTCCCGACAGGGAAGCGATCAGATTCGGATCGGGGACCTGTTTGTACAGGTTGCCTACAAAGGTCTTGCGTGCCGTATGGCTGCTGGCGACTTCATACAATGGTTTTTGTACGGTATTATAGCCGTGCGTGTCAAGGATGGTGACCATACGGTCAATGCCGCAATACTTCAAAAGTTCTCGTATGCCAAGATTATAGGTATGTATGGGCTTGAAAGGAAACAGCCTGTCCGCGTTTACATCATAGCGTTCCAGTATCTTCAAGGCCTTTTCGTGCAAGGGGACTCTGACTGTCTTTGCCTGACACTTTTTCGTTTTCTGTGGCATGTATTCCAGAAAGCCGTCCTTGATGTTTTCCCTTGTCAGCCGGTAAAGGTCTCCGACGCGACAGCCGATATAGCAGTGGAACACGAATATATCCCGGATGACCGCCAGTTTAGGATTGTCACTCAAATCCGCATCGTACAGGACATTCCTTTCCTCCGAAGTAAGGTAGAACGGGTCCCCGTATGTCGGTTCCTTGCAGCCGTAGAGTGCATACACCTCGTTGTCGGAATACTTCATCCTCTTGCACCAGTGCAGGAATGTACAGAAGAAGTTCATAATGTTGATGACGGTCGTGTTGGAGAGCGGCTTGGGTTTGTGGTTGATAAGCATACGGGGAACATAGAACTCAGGATGCTCCTGACGCAGCAGGTACTCATTCGCGACATAATCCCGGAAACCGTTCATCTGTTCCAGTGTGACAGTCTCCACAAAGAGCGTGAAGTCACGATTACCCAGTATTTCCCGTTGGTAGTCGTGATAGCGGGACATCTTGCGCTCGAAACGTATGATATGCTCTTTGGTTCTATCAGCCCCTTCGTACTTCTCCAAATATTCATGAACACGATAGAGCAGAGTTGGATGGTTGCGTTCGAAGGCGCGTGCAGGATACAGCACATCTTCGATAACCTGCTTCAGCCATTTGCTGTCCGCCTTGTCCGAAAAGGTCTTCTCCACTTTCTCGATGATGGCGGCAATCTGCTCGGGCAGGCGTTTTTGGTCGGTGGCAGGTACGGCTGTCGTGCGTTTATAACTTAGGGTATCTGCATCCCAGTACTTGTCATGAACTGTAAGAGACGAAACCACCTTTATATCCACATTCTTCTCACGGACACGGAAGCAGATGTTCGAGGTCGTAAAGGAACACTTTTTCAGATAGACGGAAACTTTCATCGGCAATGCGTTTTTGGTTCACATCGCAAAGGTATATAAATTCCCATATATGTTCCCATATATCCCGAAGAAACTTGAAACGGATTAAAACAAATTAAGAAGTCAATCCCGAAACTGATACCACATAAAGCA
Organism: uncultured Bacteroides sp.; assembly: GCF_902491285.1. Lineage (GTDB taxonomy): Bacteria > Bacteroidota > Bacteroidia > Bacteroidales > Bacteroidaceae > Bacteroides. The sequence continues at coordinate 8,702 of NZ_CABUHK010000013.1, forward strand.
CTGTAAATTAGTGGTTATATTTGCTTTTGTTATGCTTTTCTTTTCAATTCTTACTTCTTTTTCCTATTTTCAAAACAGATATTGCAGTTCCACGCTTTATTTATATTTGCAATACGTTTTCTGCTCGTCAGCGTGGTGAAACTTGCGGAAAGCGGTTTTTATTTTTTAGGGAATATGTAAAGTTTCATCTCTCAGAATCAAAATTTAGCGATTTTACTGCGGAGAGATGATGCGGCAGATATCGGGACGGTTGGTTGGAGAAACTGCGCAGAAGTCTGAGACGGTTGTTGCCGAACAAGAAGTCTTAAACGTGTTTACCATCCGCAGGGCTTTCCGAAGAGGAGAAGCTTTGTAGGGCATTTGTAATGCTTTAGTAAGAATTTTTATCTATTCGTTTTATTTTCTTAACTCCGAACGTTTCGTAATTGACACGAGACCACCTACTTTTATCCCCACATTTGCAGCATTTCAGAATGTCCTGCGTCTAATAAATAAAAAACTAAATCATTCTAGTCATGAAACACAGACTGTTGCTACTATTACTATTCATGTTTGCTACATTTGCGGCGGGGTGGGCGCAAAAAGCTGTAGCTCCTTCTTTTACCATCAAAGGCGTTCTTCTGGATTCGTTAACCCAAGAGGGAGAACCGTATGCCACCATCAGGATTACCAAGAAAGGCGTTCCGGACAAAGCTGTAAAAATGGCGGTGACCGGGGCAAACGGTAAGTTTCAGGAGAAATTGAATGTACCGGCAGGCGATTATGTAATCAGTATTTCTTCGATAGGTAAAGCTCCTGTTGTGAAAGACTTCACTTTGAGATCTTCTACGAAAATAGTCGACCTCGGGACGTTGTATTCTTCGGAAGCCAATAATGAATTGAAGGGAGTGGAAGTTGTCGCCCAGAAGCCTTTGGTGAAGGTAGATGTGGACAAGATAGAATATAACATTGAAGACGACCCCGACTCCAAGTCGAACAGTATTCTGGAGATGCTGCGCAAAGTTCCTTTGGTGACGGTAGATGGGGAAGATAATGTGCAGGTGAACGGAAGCAGCAGTTTCAAGATACATGTGAACGGAAAGCCGAATAACATGATGAGCAATAATCCGAAAGAAGTACTGAAAAGTATGCCGGCAAATACTATTAAATATATTGAGGTGATTACCTCGCCGGGGGCGAAGTACGATGCGGAAGGCGTAGGCGGTATTCTGAATATCATTACGGTGGGTAGCGGATTCGAGGGATATACGGCTACATTTCGGGGAAATGCCAGTAATAACGGAGTCGGGGCCGGTACTTATGCGATGGTGAAACAGGGTAAGATGACTGTTTCCGTCAATTATAATTATGATTATAATAATCGTCCGCGCAGCTACTCGGACAGTTACCGTGAGAATTACGAGCCGGGAACGAGGGACGAGAAGTTTCTCGAATCTCAAAGCAGTTCCAAGTCAAAAGGGAATTTTCAGTATGGCAATTTGGAAGCGAGCTATGAGATTGATACGTTGAGGCTGCTGACGGTGGCTTTCGGGATGTATGGCAGCAGTGATAAGAGCAACAATAACGGAAATACGGTAATGTATAGGACGGATCATGAGGACGTTGCTTATCGTTACCGGACGGATGGGCATAGTGAAAATTCGTGGTATTCCATAAATGGGAATATAGATTATCAGCGTACTTCCCGGAAGAATAAACAACGGATGCTTACCTTATCCTATAAGATAAATACGCAACCTCAAACTGATAATTCTAACAATGTTTATCTGGATATATTTCCCGACGAACAGAAAGACGAACTGGCTGAGCGATTGCGGTTGGAAAATTATCATTCGGACGGAAAGACGAATACGATGGAGCAGACTTTCCAGGTAGATTATACGACTCCGATAGGGAAATTGCATACCGTTGAGACGGGGGCGAAATATATTTTCCGCCGTAATAGCAGTGACAACGCGCTCTATGAGGCGGCAGGCGGGAGCGACGACTATGTGTACAATGAAAACCGAAGCAGTGAGTACCGTCATCTGAACCATATCTTATCAGCCTATGTGGGATATACATTGAAGTATAAGGACTTCTCTTTCAAACCGGGAGTACGTTATGAACAGACCATACAACGGGTGAAATATATCGTAGGGCCGGGTGAGAATTTCCATACGAATTACAGCGATTTGGTTCCCTCCGTCTCTTTGGGGATGAAAATCGGCAAGACGCAGAATCTGCGTGCCGGTTATAATATGCGCATCTGGCGTCCGGGAATCTGGAGCCTGAATCCTTACTTTAATAATCAAGACCCGATGTCTATCAGTCAGGGAAATCCGGACTTGAAGAGTGAGAAAAGCCATGCTTTTGATATTGCGTACAGTAATTTCAGTGCCAAGTTCAATATAAACGTTTCGTTGCGCCATTCATTCGGCAATAATGGGATAGAGAGGGTAAGCCGGCTGATAAACAATGAGGACGGAGAAATCTTTGACAATAATCCGGAACACAGGGCGCCGGACGGGGCTATGTACAGTACTTATGATAATATCGGCAAGAATCGGGATACCGGATTGTCCCTTTATCTGAACTGGAACGCTTCTTCCAAAACACGTATTTACGTGAACGGGCGCGGAAGTTACAGGGATTTGAAGAGTGAGGCGCAAGGGTTGCACAATTATGGATGGAACGCTTCCTGCCACGGAGGTATCCAGCATACGCTTCCTTTGAAAATTCGTTTGAGCCTGAATGGAGGCGGGGGGACTCCGTATATCAGTTTGCAGGGAAAAGGTTCCGGCTACCAGTATTACAGCATCGGAGTGAACCGTTCGTTCCTGAAGGACGACCGTCTCAGCCTGAACCTATATTGCAGCAATGTCTTTGAGAAGTACAGAACGTATAACAGCCATACGAAAGGCGACAATTTTATATCGAAGAGTAGCGGAAAGTATCCGAACCGTTATGTCGGGTTCAGTATCGGCTACCGGATTGGAGAGCTGAAAGCCAGCGTGAAGAAAGCTGCCCGCAGCATCAGTAATGATGATGTGAGAGGTGGTGAGGGCGGTGGAGGAAGTGCCGGTGGCGGCGGTGGTCAGTAAGACCACCACTGCTCAACTTAGCCAGAAGGATATGACGTGTCTTATGTCATATTTATCCAGTATGGCTAGGAATCTTTCATCTTCGAGACATTCTTTGTAAATATAGAACATTGCATCATACTTCACCCAACGCAGGTCGTAGTTGTATTTCAGGCCAAGTTCTATATTTCTGTAGAAGTCAAGTTTCTCATTCATGCGATATTTGATTTCTGCAAGAGTGATATATATTATATCCAGTTCCGAGTCGATTTCGAAGGCTTTGTTGACCGATTCCAGAGCTTTGTCGTATTTCTTATAGAAATTGTACATTGCTGCCTCTTCGTTATAATATATTGCATTATCTGGATGGGCTTTTATTAATTGGGCAATCGCTTCCATGTCTTTTTCTTCATTGTGATAGAGGACGTGCTCTATCTGTATCTTGAGAAATTGTGCAAGCTCATAACCTTCGTCATAAATCTTATTCAGGAGGGTTTCACTTTTCCGATAATTTCCTAACAGAAAGTTCAAGTAAACCTCTTTTAGTTGGATAGAGAACAGTTCAGGACCAAGGGTCTTAGTCGCTTTACTTGCAAATTCCAATGCTTTCTGAAGTTCGAAACGAGCATAATAATAGTTGCTTAGGAATGAATATCCATAAGAAAAATTGGGATATTTCTCAATCAGCAATTCTGCTTGTTCTATGAAACGGGTATCGTTTTCTTTATAGTAGCGTAATGCTTTGTCTACTTCTAACTGAAGCTGCTTGTATCCGTCAAAAGTGACAAGGTCTTCTTTTGAGAAATAATTCTTTACCAAAGAATCATACAAGGCCATATATTCTTTGACGGAAGAAGTTTTGGAGACTTCGTATATATAAGAAGTGTTGCAAAGCTCGTTCTCTTCCAGGCAGCGGTCCGAATGGATTACATTCGCGCTTTCGAGGGTGATGCCATTCTGTGCTAGACATTCTTTGATGATATTTGTCTTTTGCTCTACAATGATATTATGTTTTACTTTTTCATCGGGACTGTCCGGTAGAGGGATACGGGTCAGGACAAAATGATAGGTCCTCTTGATTCCCAGCAGGTTGTTTTCCGGTGCCGAGAGCGAGTTCAGGACTTTACAGCAGCCTTTGATGTTTTCTTCGTTATTGGCAGCTAGAAAGACAACGTCGTCGGCAAGCAAGGACATCGTGATAGCGGACATTTCCGTGATTCCTGTTCTGGAATCTATCAGTAAGAAGTCGGGAGCCAGTTCCTCTTCTATCTGTTTCTTCAGGTTCAGAAAGAAATCAATGCCGTAACTGTTTTCTGCGTAGAATAAGTTCCACCAATTGATGCGTGCGAGTTTTTTCCAGTAATCACTTGAGTCAACATTGCCTGCCGCACATAAATGGATGGTATTTATTGCGTTGGTTAAACGAATGTCAACCATATAATCTGATATATGACGGGGCTGTACATTTTCCACGGCATATGAATAAATATAATCCACCAATCCTTTGTCGATAGGCTGTTGAAGTTCTTTGGCATATTTGCTTTGCAACCCCGGAGCTTCCAAGTCAAAGTCGAGGATACACACTTTCTTTCCAAATTCAGCCAAGCGATTGGCTATGTTGACTAACGCCAATGTGCGTCCGACTCCTCCTTTGTATGAATAAAAAGTAAATGTTTTCATAACTCTTATATGATTAGCATGAGTGAAGCTCTTTCTTTGGCGATGCGAGTGGCTCTGGCTGATTCTTCCGTCTGTTGGAATGGAGCAGGAATTTGGCCGGAGGCACTAAGTTGAAAGTTCAATTCGCATTTTTTAGCGAGTGCCCGTATGATTTGTACGACTCGTTCAAATTTAACTTTACCATATTCTTGTTGTTCATAGCGTTGGATTTGTTGTTCCGGCACTCCTATTTTGTCTGCCAGTTCCTTTTGGGTGTATCCGGAAGCTATACGCAAGGCTATGATAGATTTAGGAAGGTTTTCGTTTGTGAAAGACAGGTATTGCCGGTTTCTTAGTTTCTCGAATTCTTCGATTTCCGAACTCAAGTCTTTCAAACGGCAGCAGTATGCTGCTTTTTGCATACGGTCGGTCAGTTCTTCTCCTTTTATCTGATACAAGGCATCCAGCAACTCTTCCATTTCCTGTTTGGCGCGTGTCAGTTGGCTTTCGTTCTTAATCATATCTTAGTTCAGATTTATTTTTATTATTCCCTTTTTCTTCCTCTTTGCTCCTTTTATTCCTTGAAAGAAATCCAGATAGGAGATATTCAAGCCTGCATAAAGGCTATAGAAGAATAGCTCTCCTTTGAATTTTTGTTTTTGCGTTTCCCGCAGTTTATAATCGTCAGTGAGGAGCAGGCAAGGCTCTTGTCTTTTCAGTGTCTTAAGAGATTGTGCACTTCCTTTGAAGCAGGCATCCCAGTCGTCGGGTTCCAGTTTGTCGGTGACGAAGCTACCGTCGATATAGATAGCTTCGCAACCGCAAATCTTTAGTATATTTATAACTTGAAGTAAGCCTTCCAGCAGTTCTTTACGTTTGGGGCTGAATCCGAAGGTTATTTCAAATTCTTCCCAACTGAGCGTGTGAATTCCTTCAGGCAAATATCCTTCTTTATTAAATTCCATAATCACACATCATTTCTGTTGTGCAAATATAGAAAAAAATACCTGGATATTGAAGGATGGATAGTTTTATTTCTGTCTCACATCTATTTCTGTCTCACATCCTGTTTGTTGGTATTAAAACCCAGCTTCGTCAGTCCCGCCTGTACATCGGGATGGCTCATGAAGAGGTTCCATAACAAGCCTGTGCGGTAGTTCTCAATCATGACGGCGATAGGGCCCTGGTCGATGGCGAGGTAGCGTTGCGGATACCAGTTGTCCGTCTCGCTGAAAGCGTCGTAGAATCCGAAGGGACCGAATACTTTGTCGCCCATATTATAGAGGTGGCGCATCACCTGCATGGAATATTCCGGTGTATAGACGATGGATGAGAGGGCGGCGGTAGGAGAGATGACTCCCTTGTCGTCCTGCTCGTTGGGTGAGTGGGCGGCATATCCGTCTACGGAGTAACTGGCGGTCAGTCCCCAGCAATCGGGGCCGAAACCTTTATAATGTTTGGGGTTGCGGATGCAATAGGCACGGTTGACTAATGTCAGGTTACGCATTTCGTGGAAGTAGCTGGGGCAGTATTCGTCTTTCAGCCCGACGGGGTCGAGTCCGAGGAACGAATATTGTGCCCAGAAAAGCGGGCCGGCTTCTGTTCCCTGGTAGCGGAGATGAAGTTCGATTCCTTCTACTTTATGTGGAGAGACGATGGCGCCGTTCTGTGCCCATCCGTCATGATAGACGGCGGCAGGTACTCCGTGCGTTGGCGAAGCGGCGGCAAGGATATACATAATCATGCATTCGTTGTAACCGTGTACGGGGAAATTCATTTCCCAGCCGTAAGTGGGGCTCCAATGCCAGTAGAGGACGTTTTGCCCGCCTTTCCGGTACCAGTTCCAGTCGACGTCACGCCAGATTTGGTCGATGCGTTGGGCGAGTGCTTTTTCTTTCTCGTTGCCGTCTGCGTAATATTGGTGTACGGCAAGAAGTCCTTGGATAAGGAAGGCGGTTTCTACGAGGTCACCGCCGTTGTCTTTCTGTCCGAAAGGTTTCACTTTTCCGGTATCGCCATACCACCAGTGCGGATAAGCTCCGTGAAAGCGGTCGGCTTTTTCGAGGAAGGAGACGATGCGTTCCATGCGTGCCAGTCCTTCTTCACGGGTGACGTAGCCGCGGTCTATTCCGGCAAGGATAGCCATGATGCCGAAGCCGCTGCCACCGGAAGTGACTACGTTGGCATCGTCCTGCGGGTATACACCATCTACATGATAGCGTTCGGGAGCAAGACCGCTGTTCGGTTCCGCGCCTTCCCAGAAATAGAGGAAGGTACGTCGTTGGACGGTATCCATCAAGGCATCGTCCGACAGTGAATCGGTGACGGCGGAAAGGTTGTCGCTTTTGCTTTTCCCTTTACAGTTTTGGAAAGTCAGGGCAACGGTGGACAGGAACAGCAGCATGAGAGGGAGTGCGCTCATTGCTGCGAGTCTTTTATATTTATCGTTCATAATCAGGGTAATAGTTTATTAAATTAGGCACGGATTACCGTGCCTACAAGTTTAGTTTAACGTGAATTTAGCGGTTTTCACATCCCGGCTATTCGTGCCAATCATCACTTCAAAGTCGCCCGGTTCAGCTACCAGTTGCAGGTCATAGTTGTAATACCTCAACATCTCCGGTGCAATCTTGAAGCGGACAATTTTCATTTCTCCCGGTTGCAGGAATATCTTCTGAAAACCTTTCAGCTCTTTCACGGGACGGGTGCTGCCGCCTACTACGTCACGGATATAGAGTTGCACGACTTCCGAGCCGGGCCATGTGCCGGTATTGGTAACTTCCACTGCTGCGGTCAGTGAACCGTTCATATCCATGCTGGAATGGCTCAGGTCAATATCACTGTAAGAGAAAGTGGTGTAAGAAAGTCCGTATCCGAACGGATAAAGCGGGTCATTGTCCACATCCAGGTAGTTACTGCGGAACTTCTCGAACCATTTGCCCTGTCCCAACGGGCGTCCGGTATTCTTGTGCGCATAGTAAAGAGGTATCTGACCGATGTTCTTCGGGAAAGTCATGGTCAGCTTGCCGCCCGGGTTGACGTAGCCGAAGAGGGCATCGCCGATAGCATAAGCAGCTTCACTACCACCGAACCATACATTCAGGATGGCAGGTACGTGCTCCTGTTCCCAGTTCAGCGTGAGCGGACGGCCGGTGAATAGTACAAGTACTACCGGTTTGCCTGTCTTTAATAATTCTTTCAGCAGGTTCTGTTGCACGTCGGGGATATTCAAATCCGTACGGCTGCTGCTTTCACCGCTCATTTCCGAAGATTCGCCGAGGGCTGCGATGATAATATCCGACCGACGGGCTACGTTCAAGGCTTCGTCCAGCAACTGCTGGTCTGTGCGGTTGTCACGGTTCAGTGAACGGCCGAACATCGTTGCACGTTCTTCATAGGCGGCATCGCTAATCAGGTTGCTTCCTTTGGCATACATGATATTCGCTTTTCCGGCGGTCATCTCTTTCAGTCCTTCTACCAATGAAGGACAACGGTCGAGCACGGCAGCTACGCTCCATGTACCCGGCATATTGCTGCGGCTGTCGGCCAGCGGGCCGATAACGGCGATATTCCCTTTGGGGTTGAATGGCAATAACGGATTCCCGTTCGGGTTTCCGTCGGGGCTGTCGTTCTTTAAGAGGACGAAACTTTCGGCAGCAATTCTGCGGGCTGCGTCACGGTGCGTTTTCGTAAAGATGTCGCGTGCCGGACGTTTTGGGTCGCAATATTTATAAGGATTGTCAAACAGACCGAGTTTGTATTTGGCTTCCAGGATGAGGCGGCAGGCGGTATTCAATGTTTCCATAGATACTTTGCCTTCCTCGACGGATTTCTTCAATGTTCCTACGAAACCTTCGCTGACCATGTCCATATCCACTCCGGCATTGATGGCACGGGCGGATACGGTCTGAAGGTCGCCGATACCGTGGTCTATCATTTCGGAAATTCCGGTATAGTCGGTTACAACGAAGCCGTTGAATCCCCATTGTCCGCGAAGGATGTCCGTCATCAGCCATTTGTTGGCGGTGGCAGGTATTCCGTCCACCTCGTTGAACGATGCCATCACGCTGCCTACACCGGCTTCGACGGCTGCTTCATAAGGCAGCATATAGTCATTGAACATCCGTTGGCGGCTCATATCCACGGTGTTATAGTCACGTCCTGCTTCACCTGCACCGTACAGGGCAAAGTGTTTCACGCACGCCATGATTTCGTCATTGCGTTGCATATTCTTTCCCTGATAGCCGCGTACCATTGCTTCGGCAATCATGGCGCCGAGGAACGGGTCCTCGCCGTTCCCTTCGGATACACGTCCCCAGCGAGGGTCGCGCGAGATGTCCACCATCGGGCTGAATGTCCAGGAAATTCCGTCGGCGCTGGCTTCTACGGCTGCAATGCGGGCAGACTCTTCGATGGCTGCCATATCCCAGGTACAAGACAAACCGAGCGGGATAGGGAACATTGTCTCATATCCGTGGATAACGTCCATGCCAAACAATAGCGGAATGCCCAGACGGGATTGTTCCACTGCCTGTTTCTGTACTTCGCGTATTTTTTCCACTCCTTTCAGGTTGAACAGTCCGCCTACTTCGCCCTTTTTGATTTTAGCGGCAATATCGCTGCTCTTGGCTTGTCCGGTGGTGATTTCTCCGGTGACGGGAAGGTTTAATTGACCTATCTTTTCTTCCAGCGTCATCTTCTTCATCAATACGTCGATGAAACGGTTCATATCCTGCGGTGACTTTTGTGCCGTGGCAGTCAGGAATCCGGTAGCGAGAAGAAGAAGTGACAATATTGTTTTTTTACTTATCATATCGTTCTATTATATTATTGTTTCATGTTATGTTAATAATCCGGGTTTTGTACCAGCACTCCTTTGGACTTGTCTATCTCAGTCTGAGGTAATGGAAGCAAGGCATTCTTGTCCTGATAGTTGACTTTTCCGGCTGCATGCAACACTTCTTTGGCGATGCCCCAACGAACCAGGTCGTAGAAACGGTCAAATTCCATGCCCAGTTCCACGCGGCGTTCGTGACGGATGGCTTCACGCAGTTCTCCCTGGTCGGTAGTCGTTACTTTTGGCAATATGTTGGTATTCGTGCCCCTGGCACGTGCGCGTACCTGTTCGAGATAGTCGATGGCCTCGCCGGGGATACCTTTTTCATTGGCGGATTCGGCTCCCATCAACAATACGTCTGCATAACGGATCAGACGGATATTTACCCAGAAACCTTTGTTGGTATATTCTTTACGCAAAGCCGGGTCGGTATAAGCTTTCTTGTTGAAGTAAGCGCCCGTTGCCGGAGAAACCGGGGATTCGCCGTAAGGCTCGTTGGTATTCTCGGGAGTAATCGGGTCGTCGTCCGAATGACGGAAGTAGAGCAGGGTGGCGTTTTTACGCGGGTCGCCCTGTTCGTAGGCTTCCGCCATATATTCTGTTGCCATGTGCCATCCCCATCCCAAGTCCCATTGGCCTGCTCCGCGCACACCTTGTACTTCGCAGAATTGGCTGCCGATAATATCACTTTGAGGAAGGGCGGTGGTGGCGGTACATTGCAGTTCGAAGATGGAGCCGCCGTTGTTTTCACCTTCGTCCGTAAATATCTCATTGTACGGGGTTCTCAGATTGTAAAGCCCTTTTTTAATGACATCGGTAGAGGCTGTGTACATATTGTTCCAGTCGTTGCGCATCATATAGGTACGGGCGTGCAGGGAACGTGCGGCTCCCCAGGTCAGGCGTCCGAGGTATTCGGTGCTCCACGTTTCCGGCAGTGATTCCTCAGCGGTTTTCAGGTCGTTGTCAATCTGCTCGTAGATTTTATCGGCGGTTGTTTTCGGAATATTGGCTTCCGAAGCGTCGTTGATTTTGTACGTCACGAGAGGCACCTCGCCGAAAGCCCTTACCAGATTGAAGTAGCAGTAAGCACGGAAGAAAGAGGCCTCGCCTTTGTTGATAATATCTTCAGCTTCCGTTTGTCCGGCAGTCTCTTTATCTGCAATGGATTTGAGAATGTCATTGCACTGGTAGATGATGGCATAATTCTGTCCCCAGTAGGCGCCCAGCAGGCCATTGTTCGCAGTATATATGAAATCATCGTACATTTCCGCTACGTCGGAACCGTCGCTGGCTATACTTCCTTTCTCCGAATCTTCGGAACGGAAGCAGTGGATGGCGAATGCGGGAGGCCCGGCAGTAATGTTATAATTACGCATCATTGTGTAAACATTGTAAATCTTACCGTTGACGAGTGCGTTGGGATTGTCGTCTTCGGTGAACTGTCCTTGCGGACTGCGGTCGAGAAAGTCGCTGCAACTGCCCAGAAACAGTGTGGTAGCGGCAATAAGGGCTGAAAATATATATTTATCCAGTTTCATATGATTATAGTTTTAGAATGTTAAGTTGATTCCGAATGTATAAACTGCCGGTACAGGGTAACTGCCGTTGTCTACTCCGAATGCGGTGGCGGTGCCGCCCAGTTCGGGGGTATATCCGGTATTATGCTTCCACGTTTTCAGGTTCTGTATGTTGACATATACTTTGAGAGCTTGCAGGCGGATTTTTGCGAGCAGGCTTTTGTCAAATGCATAAGCCAGTTGTACATTACGGATGCGGAAGAAACGACCGCTTTCAATGTAATAATCCGAATTCAGCATATTGATGGAATGTTTGGAGTTCAGCAATGGCTGGCTGTTGGAGGTTCCTTCACCGTGCCAGCGTCCCAGACGTTGTTCCATGTAGTTGAACTGGGCAAAGTTGTAGTTGTCCCATGTGCGGAAAATCTGGTTTCCGCCTTGTCCCATCATGTCGATGTCCAGCGACCAGTTGCGGTAGTTCACTCCGAGAGAGAAACCATAAGTTACTTTCGGGGTAGGATTACCTATCATCGTACGGTCTTCCGGGGTAATCTTGCCGTCACCGTTGACATCTGCAAATTTCAAATCGCCGGGGGTGACTGTGGCAAGCGTATTCTCAGGGGATGAGTTGATGTCGGCCTGTGACTGGTAAACTCCCGCCACTTTGTATCCGTAGAAATAACCGATAGGATAACCTGCCATCGTATAACTCTGCTGCTTGTCTCCGGCAATGATGGAATATCCTTCCTGCACGAGGCTCTTCACTTCGTTCTTGATAGTGGTCAGGTTGGCACTGACGGTATATCCCCATTCGCCTATCTGGTCACGCCAGGTTACTGCCATTTCCACACCTTTATTCTGAATCTGTCCAAGGTTGCCGATGCCCGGAACTGTTCCGGAGATGCCGGGAACTTCTGCCAGCAGGTCTTTGGTGTTCTTCTTGTAATAAACACCCTCGAAATGCAGACGGTTGCGGAGCAGGTTCGTCTCAAATCCGGCTTCCCAGGCTTCTACCTTTTCCCAGCGGAGATTCGGGTTGGGCAGATATGCCAGTTGGTATCCCGGGTAGATGATGGAAGGCTTGCCGAATACGGCAGAGTAAGCGTTGCTCAACAGCGGTTCGGCAGGGTAGGCCTTGTCCAGGTTCTGGTTTCCCAGCGTACCGTAAGATGCTTTAATCTTCAGCATATCCAGCCACTTGATATCTTTCATGAATTCTTCTTCGCTCATCAGCCAGCCGCCGCCCAGTGAGAAGAAGTTCTGCCATTCGTTGCCCGTGTAGGAGAACGCTGAAGAACCGTCCCGGCGGAACGACCCGTTGAACAGGTATTTGCCTTTGTAATTGTAAATGACACGTGCGAGCATGGATAAAGTGCTACGTTCCCATTGTGTACTTCCGTTGGTGGCAGTGGCGGCATCTCCGATGCTGACAAACCACTTGTCGGGGTTGTCCGGAATCATCAGTCCGACTCCCTGTTTGCGTGCTCCGTCCAGTCGGCTCAGTGAGTTGTAATAGGTAGTGAAGCCTGCGGTAGCCGTCAGGTTATGGTTGCCGTTGTCAAAACTGTTGGTATATGTCAGCACATAGTCGCTTTGTACTTTCGTCTCATTTTCCTTGAATTGGCTGACTTCCGTTTTTCCTGTTCCCAAAGTGGCGATGTCACCATTGACAGTAGGGTCGTACACTTTGACAATAGGAGTGTAGGTACGTCCGTTGTTGGATGCGTAGTCCATGGAGAAGGTAGCTCTGAAATTGAAATGTTTCAGGAAGTCCACTTCGCCGTAGATATTTCCCGAAGCACGGTAATTCTCGGCTTTGGTAGTGTTCGCCTTCAATTCGACGTCTACCATCGGGTTGTTGATTTGTGCCTTCTGGAACTCGGGCAGGGCAGTGTACAATCTATATTCATTGTTGTAAACCGGAGCGATAGGAGTGGCACGGAGCGCATTCAAGACCTGTTTGGAATCAGCGGGAAGCATACGTGCTCCGTTGAACTGGAAGCCGACTTTCAGGAAGTCCGTGATTTTATAATCATTGCTGGCATTGATGGTTACCTTGCTGAATTTCTCATGCTCGATGTTGCCTTGTTCGTAGGAGTAACCTACACCCAGGTAGAAACTGTGTTTGGGTGAAGCACCGGTGATACTGATATTGTTGTTGGTGATAAAAGCGTTTTGGAAAATCTCGTCCTGCCAGTTGGTATTTGCGTCCCATCCGGTATAATCGAACGGATCATCTCCTTGGTTGGCAAGCTGCTCGCTATACAGTTCCTTGAATTGTGAACCGTTCACCATTTTTACTTTATCCACTACTTTCTTGAAACCGAAGGACGTGTTTATATTGACCAATGTCTGCCCTTCTTTCGCTTTCTTAGTGGTGATGATGATAACACCGTTCGCACCACGTACACCGAAGATGGCGAGGGATGACGGGTCTTTCAGAATCTCCATAGATTCGATGTCCTCAGGGTTGAGGAAGTTGATGTTATCGTTGAACAGTCCGTCAACGATGTAGAGGGGTTTGTATCCGTTGATGGAGTTTGTCCCGCGGATACGGATTTCCGGGTCGGCACCGGCACGTCCTGAGTTTACGATTTGTACACCTGCCACCTTACCTTGCAGGGAAGAAAGCGGGTTCATCGCCGGTTTGTTGGCCAGTTCTTCTCCTTTGATGTTGGTGATGGAACCTGTCAAGTCTCTTTTCTTAGCGCTACCATATCCGATAACGACTGTTTCGGCCAGTACTTGCGAGTCTTCTTTCAAGGTGACGTTGATAACGTTCTGTGTCCCTACCTTGATGCTCTGCGTGGTCATACCTACGTATGAGAATACCAGTATGTCGTCCGGAGTGACAGAGATTGAGTACTTACCGTCCATATTTGTGATAGTTCCGGTGGAAGTTCCTTGTACGAGTACCGATGCGCCGATTAACGGCTCATTGGCGGCATCTGTCACTGTTCCTGTCACTGTCTTTGTCTGTGCAAAGGCAGATGCGGAAGCCAGTAGCAGGCAAGCGAGCGCAATGACGCCCTTTAGCTTGATGGTTTTTGTCTGAAGATGTTGTAAAAATCTAGTCCTCATTGCATTAAATTTTTCCATTTGTTACTATTTAGGTTGAAGTCTTTTTTTCTGCCGTCTGCGCCGGCGAAAGTAACAAAGGAAACAAACTAGACTCCAAAAAGATTTTGGAAAAAGAAAGAATGCTCGATTTTAACACAAAAGACAGGGCAAACAGGCCCTGTCTTTTGTCTGGTTTTAATTATTCTATGTTTTGTTGTTTAAAACATTTCTTTTGCAGTCGTCATGCAGTGAATGACGTCTTCTTTGCTTCCGCTGAAAGGACCGGATTTCTCAATTTTCAATGTAGACATGGCTGCCGCAAAGCGTCCTGCGTCTTCAATGCTTGCGCCTGATACCCGTTGGTACAGGTAGCCGATGGTATAAGTGTCTCCGCATCCTGTCGCGTCTACTACTTTTTCGGGTTGGTAAGCCGGGATACGATAGAAGGCAGTTCCGTCAAAAATAAGCGAACCCATGCTTCCGAGTGTGACTAATACTTCTTTTACTCCCCATTCGTATAATCGGCGGGCGGCTTCGTGTGGGTCGGCAAGACCTGTCAGTACTTCCATCTCGTGTTCGTTGACTTTGAGGAAGTGGATATATTGAAGTGCTTCCCGTTTATCTGTCCAGTCTACCGGATACACGTGCGTGTCACGTACTTCGCGAAGATAACCTTGCGAGTCCACCGCTATCAATCCTTTCTGAGAAAGTTCTTTGATTACTTCCAATGAGAAGTCATCAGCCAGTAAAGAACCGAGATGATAAATCTCCGCGTCTATCTCTTTGAGTTGGGAAGCGGTGAAAGGGTCTGCTTTTGCCAATACACGTTGGGTACGGTCGTCTGGATTATCTCCATAGATATTTTCAAAATATACCGAATACTTGCTGGGCAATGCGGTAACATTAATGCCTGTTTCGCGTAGTTGTTCTACTACGTTCATTTCGGTAGCACCGACTGCTGTCACCAATGCGTAGTCAATATCATTGAAACAACGGATGGCGTGCGAACAATAAAAGGCAGTCCCGCCCGGCATATAGACCGTGTTTTGTGGAGTAACCACTTTGTCCAGTGTGATGTGACCGATACAGCAAAGTTGATGTTTATTCATATCCAATCAATTAAAAAGCCTTCAAGAGAGTATCTTGAAGGCTTCTAGTTTTATTTCTGTGCGGATGATAGGACTCGAACCTACACGCCTCACGGCACCAGATCCTAAGTCTGGCGCGGCTACCAATTACGCCACATCCGCATATGTAGCTTTTTTGTTTAGCGGTGCAAAGATAGGAAGATTTTCTGATTTGACAAATAATTCGGTGATAAAGTTATTCACTTAATATCTCGAATGCCTTTTCAATCAGGGTATCTTTCTTTTTAAGTTGGTCTGCTTCAGACATATTGATGGCAATATCCGGTGCGATACCTTCTTCTAACGGTTGTTCGTTTTTGTCGAAGTGTGGACTGGCAGAGAAGCGTATGCTCCATCCGTTCGGCAATTCCGATGAGAAAGGAAGTCCCGAACCACCTCCCGTCCAGTCACCGACCTGGATAATTTCTGTGTCTTCTATGCTACGCATTGCATTGACAAAATCGTTTGTCGCACTGTAGCAACGGCGATTGGTTAATATGACGACCTTCTTCTGCCAGCGGATACTGCTGGATGGTTCCAGATAAATCGGTTCCTTCTTAGAGAAGTCATTATGTCCCGGTCCGGTTTTATGCTGGATGTATCCGGTCAGCGTTTTTTTATTGGTAAACCGGGCGGCAATGCGGGTAGAGTTTGTCAGGTTTCCACCACCGTTGTCGCGTACATCAATGATTAATCCGTTGCAAGGTGCCAGATAAAGGAGAACCTCGTCCAAGTTGCCGTTTCCGACTCCGGCGCTGAAACTTTCATAACGGATATATCCTATATTATTATCGAAAATCTTGTATTTCAGTCCGGAAGCCGTGTAATAACCACTGCTGGCACTACCCAGATAAGTTTGATAGAGAATATCTTCCCGGTAGTTCCAGTCGTATCCCTGATACCAGTCATCGTAGAAAGAAGTGCGTTTGGCAGAAGAAAGATTGACATGCCCGTCTTTCAGGATATACAGCATCTGGCTTAGAATATCGAACAGGTCATCGTTGGACATGGTCGGTATGATTAGCTTCCTGTATTCTTCGTGAACGGCATCCCAGTCAATTCCTTTTGCTTCCAAAAAACAATACTGTTCGTCAATGATCTTCCATAGTTGCTCGAAGTTGCCTATGGGATCATTGGCGTACTCATCCTCCCTAATGCAACCGGTCAGTACTGGTAAGCAGCAGATTAGCAAAAGTAGTTGTATAATCTTATTTTTCATTCTTGTTATTTCTCACGCTTTGAAATTTCAACATTAAATTTTAGTTCTCTTAGTAAGCTCTTACCGATGATGGCAAAGAACCTGTTCCTTTTTTATTTCGGATACGGTATAGGTCTTTCACAAATCCTACCATGAATACATGGGAGTAGGTATGTGTTTTGATATTATTTACTTTGTATTGCTGCAAATCGGCCAGATAACTGAAGCGCATTTTTGTATATCCTATCGGAAGGTCAACGGAAAGCATCTGCCGGAGTGAAGGCTGGTTGTGTAGGGAAGTGAATTTAATCACTCCATTAGAGTTGCCCAAGGAGAATATCTCATAATAGGATTGTCCGTAGTGCGGTGAGAAAAGCACTCCCATTACAGGCAAGTTGACCTGATAACGTAACACCATCGGATAACGCTTGATTTTCAGATGCCAGATTGCCATTCCCGAAGCGTCCAGATTTACGTAAGCTCTAGCGGAAGCGGGGTTGTTGGTGTTCCGGAGATTGTAGACAAAGCCACCGTTGGCATCTATCAATCCACCTGCCAGTAATTTGAAATTCTCTGTCAGCCGGAACTGGTAATGAAGACCGTAATTCCAGTTGACCAAACCGGAGAATGTATTATTGTTGTCGGCACGGTTGTGCGTATAACCGATATCTGCCTGAAAGAAATTCTGTACGGAAACATTTCCATCGAACAGTTTGGTCATCCGAATCGTCTCACGGGAAACACGGAAGTCGATTCCTTTATATTCCTGTGGCGAAAGATAGGTGTCAAACACATTAGTAAATCCGACACCGTACATGGTAGCACGTGTTACATAGCGATGAGCCTGCAGACTGTCGGTCTGAGCTTGTAATTTTGTGCAGAGGGCGAACAGGATGCATCCTGCCAGCCCCCAGTATATTAGTTTTTTCTTCATCAGAATAATTTCATCTGCCCGGTGATTTCATCAATGATATCCCCTTCGCTTTTGTCGCTGTCCGGATCCAAGTTCTCCGGCTCTTCTTCCGGTTCTTCCTGCGGTTGCTGTTCGGGCTCGGGGAAACGGGTAGGTTCAAGTTCGTTAATCGTCTCTACCGTGTAGGTAGTGAGGCGTTTTCCTTTAGCCTTGAATCCTTTGACAGCAATAAACTCTTCTGCATCAATTTCCAACGAGTCACGGAAACTGTCGTGTCCGCCAAATACAACTTCCAGGCGGGGGTAGTATTCATCGGTCAGCAAGATGAGGCGGTTATTTTTGTTTTCACCCAGATAGTTCTGTTTGCGGCTGGAACCTTCAAAACAGAAACGTTTCAGGTACGGATAATTCTGCTGGTCGGCATCATAAAGTGCGGCGGTCCATACCTTGTTGGGATCGAACTTCTCAACGATGCTTACATTATCTTCGTAGTGATTGCTCAAGTCGAAGTTGCTGGTGTAGAAGTCACCGTTGTTCAGAACAACCAGTATGGTGTCTTCACTCTGGAATTCACCCAGATATTCACCTCGGGCATCATAGTTGAGGCGGAGGATGTCGCGGTCAAACCATACTTTACGTCCTCCGAGCGTAGAACCGCCTTTCTGTTTCAGGGCGATTTTGTGTATCGGTAGACGGGTGAGGATGATACCGCGTGCTTGTCGGCCTTTAATGCCCACTTCGCTGAAATCTTGTTCGAAGATGATGCGGCGTACACGCGGATTAGGTTTCAACGTAACCTTGATGATTTCAGCTTCTCCGTTCGGATTGGCGCTGAAATAAGTGATACGTGAATCGGGTGTGCCCTGTGTGATGTCATACTCACGGTCGCGGACTACGGAAGTTACGGCGAAACGTTTGACATAAGTCGTTCCCTCTTTTCCGTCACGGTATGCCACGTTGTAAATTGTACGTTTGTCGTTCTTCTTGAATACGTTGACGTAAAGAACGTTCTTGCCCACAAACTTCTTGTCGGCAACAGGCGTGACAAGGTATTTGCCGTCACGGAAGAAAATGATGACATCGTCAATATCCGAACAGCAAGCCACAAATTCGTCTTTCTTCAAGGCAGTTCCGATAAATCCTTCTTCGCGGTTGATATAGAGCTTTTCGTTCGCTTCCACTACTTTGGCGGCCTCGATGGTGTCGAAGTTGCGCAGTTCCGTGCGGCGCGGGAAGTTCTTGCCGTATTTGTTCTTCAACATCTGATACCAGTTGACGGTATAGTCTACAATATGTGCCAGATGGTCGTCAATTTCGGCGATGTCTTCTTTCATTCTGGCTATGAGTTCGTCCGCTTTGTCCGAGTTGAATTTCAGGATACGTCCCATCTTGATTTCCATCAGTTTGAGAATATCCTCTTTGGTCACTTCACGGACAAATTGCGGATAATAAGGAGTCAGGCGGTTGTCGATATGTGTGCAGGCGGCATCCATGTCTTTGGATTGTTCGAACTCCTTGTCCTTATAAATGCGCTCTTCGATAAATATTTTTTCGAGAGAAGAGAAGTGTAAGGCTTCCAGTATTTCGCCCTTCTTGATTTCCAGCTCCTGTTTCAGCAGGTCGAGTGTGTTGTCTGCAGATTTCTTCAGAACCTTGCTGACGGTGAGGAAATGGGGTTTGCTGTCGTCGATTACGCAGCAGTTGGGCGAGATACTTACTTCGCAATCGGTGAAAGCATAGAGGGCGTCGATTGTTTTGTCCGATGACGTTCCGGGTGCCAGGTGCACTAATATCTCTACGTTGGCAGCCGTGTTGTCGTCTACCTTACGGATCTTGATTTTTCCCTTCTCGACAGCTTTTAGGATGGAGTCGATAACGGATGAAGTGGTCTTGCCATAAGGAATCTCCGTGATGGCAAGTGTCTTGTTGTCAAGCTTGTTGATTTTCGCACGTACTTTTACAGCTCCGCCGCGTTCTCCGTCGTTGTACTTGGCTACATCAATGGAACCACCCGTCTGGAAATCGGGATATAGCTGGAACTCTTCGCCACGCAGGTAGCTGATAGAGGCATCACAAAGTTCGTTGAAGTTGTGTGGCAGTATCTTGGAAGAAAGTCCGACGGCGATACCTTCCACTCCCTGTGCCAGCAATAACGGGAATTTCACGGGAAGAGTGACCGGTTCCTTGTTTCGTCCGTCATAAGACAGTTTCCACTCGGTAGTCTTGGGATTGAAAACAACATCCAAAGCAAACTTGGACAGGCGCGCTTCGATATAACGGGGAGCGGCGGCACCGTCTCCGGTGAGGATGTTACCCCAGTTTCCCTGGCAGTCGATTAACAAATCCTTCTGCCCGAGCTGCACCAAGGCATCTCCGATAGAAGCGTCACCATGCGGGTGGAACTGCATGGTGTGTCCCACAATGTTGGCAACTTTGTTATATCGTCCGTCATCCAGACGCTTCATAGAATGCAGGATACGTCGCTGAACAGGTTTAAAACCGTCATTAATGTGGGGAACAGCGCGCTCAAGAATCACATACGAAGCATAGTCCAGAAACCAGTTCTGGTACATGCCTGTCAGTTGATGTTTTACGTTTTCGTCCCGCGCGTCCGCCGGTTTGTAGTCTGAATGTTCTTCCGGTATCTCGTTAATTTCGTCACTCATAAATCAATCTTCACTTTGCTTTTACAACAAATAATCTTCCTGAACATCAAAAAAGGGGATGTCCACGCAAAAATACGAAATAAATTCATATGAGGACGAAAAGAACTCACGTTTTTTATGATACTGACAGCTTCGTTAATCCTTTGTTTTCACATTCCAAACCAACAATGCGAAAAAGACGGAGAGTAATGCAGCGCCAATCCAGAAGATGTTGATGTAAGAAAAATCGTAGATTTCCTTACCGTCAATGATACTTTTATGTCCTTCGATAAGAATACCGCTCATGATATCCTGTATGCCGGCACCAATGTAACTGGCAACTCCCACAATTCCCAAGGCGGCTCCCGATGCATTACGTGGTGCAATATCGACAGCCATCAGCCCGCCGAGAAAACAGAGCAGTACACCGATAGCTGTTCCAAACAGAACCATTGCTGCTACATCCAGCCAGAAGTGTACACCGGGAACGAGAAGGAACAAACAGAGGGCGGCTACGTTCATAAGCCCGAAGATTAGTGCAGGCATATTGCGGCGCCCACCGAAGAACTTGTCCGAAATGACACCGGAAAACATGGTGCCGATAACTCCGCAAACAGAACTGATGGAAATGATAAAACTTGCGTCTAAAGTAGAATATCCTTTTTGCGCTTCCAAATAGAATACTCCCCAACTGTTGACTGCATAACGGCTGATATACATGAGTGCGCTGGATAAGGCCAATATCCATATTGCGGGCATACTTAATGCTTGCCGTTGTGCTTTGTTGAAATCGGACTGATTTATGGCGTCTTCTACTTTCTGTTTCGGATGATTGACCGGAGGAATCCCTTCGCTTTCGGGTGTGTCATGAAAAAAGTTCCATACAACTAAAGCTCCGATAAGGCCGATGATTCCCGCTCCGAAGAATCCGTATCTCCATCCGAGTACGCTGACAATAGATGCTATGATTATAAACGTCATAGCTTCGCCGATGTTGTGGCTGGCAGACCAGAATCCATAAAACGACCCTCGCTTTTTATCACTGAACCAGCGTGAGAGTCCGACGACACATGAAGCGGCTCCCATCGACTGAAACCAACCGCTGATTCCCCACAGGATTGCGAATAATATAAACGAATGGGCGAAACCTAAACAAAGATTGACCAAGGCAGTCACCAAAAGCCCGGTGGACATAAAATGTCGGATGTTGCTGCGGTCTGCCAGAAAACCATTGGTGAATTTCCCTATTGCATAAGTAAAGAATAGCACTGCGCCGATAATGCCTAGTTCAGTCTCCGAGAAAATCCCCTCGTCGACAATGGGCTTTTTGATTACATTCAGGCTGAGGCGGCACACATAATAAATGCCATATCCGGCAAGAGCGGATAAAAAGGTAGCCCATTGCAGTTTCTTGAGTTTATGAGAATTTTCCTGTAAGATGGGAGCGGGGCTGCTGATACGATAGAAATTTATGATTCTTTTTAACATGATAATTAGGGTGTTGTTTGCCCGGAAAAGGCAATAGTTATGAGGGAAGGTGCATCGAAACCGCTCGATACACCTTCTTCTGAAAAATCTTATTTGTCTTTTGATTAGTAGCTTAAACCATCTTCCCAGCCTGGATTTTGGGTGAGAACGCCTTGTGTCAGTACACGTTGGTCAGCAGGTATCGGCCATAGGTAATCCCTTTCTTCTTTCCAGTCTTTGCCGTAAGTGACTTTGGGGAATCCGACAATATAGCCGGACGTTCCCTCGGATAGAAAAATGTCTTTGTCCAGTTTCTTCTTGTTGTCACATTGTGAAGTGGCTGTTGTTTCGTAGATTTCCAGGTCAGGTGTGCCGTCACCGTCCATATCATAGGTTCCGACACCGGGAATATAGATACCGTGGTAAGGAACATATTGGTTGAACATTTGCTTTGCTTCTTTCCAACGGAACAAATCCCATTGTCTGAGTCCTTCCATAACCAATTCAACGGTACGTTCCCGGCGGATTTCAAGTATGACACCTTTGTTTGCTCCCTGGTCGACGTTGGGGTAACAGGCTGCTAGGTAAGGATCGGGATTGTTGTTGGCGTCTGCCAGAATGAGATCGTCCATTTTTGCCCGTTCACGAATTTTATTGATGGAGATATCCAGGTCTTCCTGTTTTAGTGTGCCCAATTCGGCTTTGGCCTCCGCATAGTTCAGATAAACTTCCGCTGCCCGCATCAGAGGCCAGTCGGATGTACCTTTAGCTGCTCCGTCGTGGTCTTTGGTACTTACAAATTTAATAGGTCTGTAACCGCAGTAGGCGGTCAGGTCGTTGGCGGTGACAGTCGTTTCCCCTTTCTGTATGTAGTTCGGGCAAAGTACGGTCTGTTGCAGACGCGGGTCACGGTCTTTCACCTCGTCTGTATAAAACATCGTTTCATAACCCGGCTTATCTGTGAAACGTGTACCGTCCGCCATCAGATAGTGATTCATGAATCGGCGGGTAAATCCCATTTGCAGGTTGGCAA
Source organism: uncultured Bacteroides sp. (assembly GCF_902491285.1). GTDB lineage: Bacteria > Bacteroidota > Bacteroidia > Bacteroidales > Bacteroidaceae > Bacteroides. Next base: position 31,220 of record NZ_CABUHK010000013.1, read on the forward strand.
TACTGAATTGTACGGAATGTGACAGTTGCAGCCCCTCAAAGTTGTAGGCTCTTGCCAGTACGACTTCCGTTGTTTTGGCATTGTCTGCGCAAAACATATCCCGATAAGGTTCCGTTCCCTCTTTATACAGGCTGAACCCACTTTCGTCAATAAATCGTTTGGCAGTGCTTGCGGCAATTTCCAGGTATTTCTCATAATTGTCCAGACCGTGATATTTCCGGTACGTTCCCTCGTAAAGTGCCGCCTGACTGGCAAATGCCAGCGCTGCCCATTTGGTGACTCTTGTGTTTCGGGTTTCCGTACTCTTGACTGGTAAGTTGGCAGCGGCATCTTCAAAATCTTTGAGAACCTGGTCCATGACGAACTCACGGGAGTCTCTGGCCTTAGTCAGCAATTCCTGGTCTTCCGAACCCAATACTTGATCATACCAGGGCACGTCTCCATAACGGCGTACTTTTACAAAGTAGAAATAAGCTCTGAAGAACTGTGCCACACCGTTATATTGGTCACGGGCTGTCTCGTCGTCGCAGTTGGAAGAATGTTGCAGGAAGTAATTGATATGGCGGAGTTTCGACCACGACCATCCGGTTTCGCTGGCAGCCGAGCGGGTGCCTTCGATTACTTGCCCCATCCCTTTGTCAATCATGTCATCGGCATTCGTTCCTGCTGCGGCATCCGGTTCGTCCAATAATGTATAAAACTGGTTTGTCCACAACTCCAGATCAGATTTATTTTTAAAGTAATTCTCCGGTGTCACTGCGTTTTCGGGCAGAAGGGTTAAGTCACAACTACTGAATAGTGCGGTGACCATTCCCAAAATTATTATTTTGTTGATAGCTTTCATACTATATCTGATTAGTCATTAATTAAAAAGTAATATCTACTCCCACTGTGTAAACGCGTGGATAAGCATACCCCGAACCTGTATTATTCTGATAGGTACTGCTGGAGATAGCTAACTCCGGGTCAATCGTTTTATTGTGCTTCTTCAGAGGCGACCAATAGTATAGATTCTCTCCCGACACGTAAATGCGAACTTTTTCGAAGATACGTTTGCTGACAGGCAAGGTGTATCCGATGGAGAGGTTCTTGAAACGCAGATAAGCTATGTTTTGTATATACCGGTCGTTGACTGTGCCGAGTGAACCTCCCGAATAGGACTGATATCCTCTGATACGTGGGAAGAAAGCGTTCCTGTTATCTTCTGTCCAGCAGTCATCCGGAAATGACTTTTCTACAAATGAGGTGGAAGGGAAGGAGTAAGGGCCCCAGAAGGAGTTGGCTCCTTGTGATGTCGAGTTATGGGGTGGATACCAGTCTCTTTTCCCGATTCCCTGGAAAAAGGCGGATACGTCAATACCACTCCAGCTTGCATTCAGGCGGAAAGAGTAATTGTATCTAGGAGTTGTATTTCCGATAATACGTTTGTCCCCCGGATCATCTACTGTTCCGGCTCCGGCTCCAATCACGTTATCACCATTCAGGTCGGCAAAGCGCACGTCGCCTGCACGCAGATAACCGTCCACTTTGCTACTGTAAACACGCCCGTTGACGGCTTTATCATTAATTTTGGCCTGATATTCCGCGGCTTCTTTATCTGTTTTGAATAATCCGTCGACATGATATCCCCAGATTTCCCCCATCTTCTTGCCTACATAGTGGTCGGAAATCAGTTTGTCGGGATTATTGTATTTGGTGATGGTACGCTGGTAATCTCCCAATGTCGCTTGTATCCCATATCTGAAAGGCTTGTTGGCTACTTTGAACGAGTCGTTCCAGGAAACGGATAGTTCCCAGCCGTTTGTCCGTAAGTCTGCACAGTTGGCTTTCGGGGTGGAAGCGCCATACACATCGGGCAGAGTTAACGAGGTTGTTAACATATCGGTTGTTTTACGAACATAATAGTCGGCATTCACGTTTAATCGGTTGTTCAGGAATGACATATCAACTCCGATGTTATAGGTGGTAACTGTTTCCCATGTCAGGCCGGAAGAGATCGGGTTGGATATTTTTGCGTAATATGCTTTGCCTTCCCCGTCGAAAGTATAATTGAACTGGTTATCGGAAGTAATGGTTTGCAGGTAGGCATAATAATCTACTTGTTGGTTTCCCAAGCTACCTACAGATGCACGCAGTTTGAGGCTACTCCACCAATCGCTTACCGGCTTGAAGAATTTTTCTTCCGAGATTCTCCAACCTGCTGATATGGAAGGGAACACACCCCATCTGTCGCCTTGTGCAAACCGGGAAGAACCGTCGGCACGGCATGAAACTTCAAGCAAGTATTTACCCATGTAGTCATAGTTGACACGTCCGAAGAAACCAAGGGTTTTGTAAGCGTTGATATCCTGTGACACGGTAAGTACACTCTCGGGAGTTACGGCGGAAAATGAGTCCAGGTTATCATTGGATAAATTAGTCATGGACGTGTCTTTATTGACATTCCGGTAGGTCTCATACTGGCTTCCTGCCACTGCTTTGAAATTATGCTTTTTGGCCCATGTATGTTCATAAGTTATATAATAATTCAGCATATGGGTGACCGGAAAAGATTCATCTTCTTCGTAGTTGTTGAAAATACTTCCGGAAGTAAAGGTCTGCGTTACTCCCTGGCTGCGTGAATAATCGAATGTATTGTTCCGGTATCGGTATAGTTGCTTTCTTTGCTGATAGCTATAGTTGGCGGTCAGTGTAAGTCCTTCCAGCAAAGTCAGGTCTATTTGGTTGACTACGGACAACAGTGTTCTTGATTTCGTATTGTGCCCTCTTTGGGACGTCAGATATCCACCGTCACCGGCTCCGAGAGGAGAGTTGGCGTAAAGTTGGTTGGTATATTGCACGATGCTGCCATCTGGATTGAAGGGTACGAATGACGGACTGATATTCGACTCCAGGCGGGCAATGGTCATGGCGTAATTGGACGTTCCGTTATATTTATAATTGTTATTGTCCAGCCCGACGTTTGTCGACCATTTAATCCATTTGTTCAGTTGGGCGTCCATCTTGGCACGGAAAGAGTAGTCCTTGTAAAGGTCCTTGTCAATGTTGAACATACCATACTGCTGGTAATAACGTCCGCTGATGTAGTAATTAACTTTCTCACCGCCACCGGTAATGGAAACATTATGTTCCATTTGCGGACGGGTACGGTTGTAAAAATAGCCGTACCAGTCGGTATTACCATAATAATAGTACTTACCGTCGTCTCCGATTTCTACCCATGGGCGTTCCGGATTTTCGGTCATATCGTTCCGGCGGTCATAAAGTTTCTGAAGTTCTTCATCTTCGTACAGATACATATTAACCCCGTTGTATGCATTGTAGAATTTATTGGCGAATGTGACATAATCGTATCCTGTACGGATAAAGTCGGTAGATGTTGTATTCTGCGTCCATCCGAAACGGCCGTTATAACTTATTTTTGCTTTCCCTTTCGCTGCCGCACTGCCCGATTTGGTTGTGATAAGCACGACACCTGCTGAAGCCTTTGCTCCGTAGATAGCACAGGATGAAGCATCTTTAAGTACTGAAATAGACTCGATATCATTGGCGTTCACCTGATTCAAGGGAACTTCTACGCCATCACAAAGCACTAGCGGAGAGCCGCCGTTTACGGAAATGCCTCCACGAATGTTCAAAGAATAGCCCGATTCGGGAGAACCGGTACCGAAAGTCAGATTTACAGCCGGGTCGGCTCCCTGCAAGGCGTTGGCGGCCGATACTACCGGACGATTGTTCAAGTCTTTGCTGGAAATCGTTGATACCGCACCTGTCAGGTTACTTCTGCGCTGGCTGCCGTAACCTACCACGACCACTTCGTCAATCATCAGACTGGAAGGTATCAACCGGATGGTTTTCGTTTGCCCGTCTTTTGCGTGTACAGTAGCTTTCTCGTATCCTACGTACGATACTTCTATTGTAGAAGGGATGAAGGCTTCCAAAGAGAATTTACCGTCCAGGTCGGTGATACCTCCCTGTGCGGTTTCCTTGATAATCACGGAAGCACCGATGACAGGATTACCTTCTTCGTCATAAACAATGCCGGCGATTGTCTGTTGTTTCTTTTTCTCACCGGGCTTTTGCTGGGCTGTTCCCGCCTTTTTGCTGATAATGATACTATGCCCGTTAATGGTGTAACTGACATTTTGTCCCACGAATATTTGGTCCAAAATTGTATTGATGGTAGCGTTTCTGGCATTGACAGACACTTTATTACTCATGTTGACTTCGGATGACCTGATTACAACTGAATAATTCTTTGTTTTATGTAAGGCTTCTATCGCTTCTTTTACTGTAACATTCTGTAATTGTAGGGTTATGTCTTGTGCTAGAACGGGTTGAGAGAAAATGATCATCACACAAGCAAACCAGATTGTTGATATATATTTTCTATAAATATTAGTTTGCTTCATATTAGGTTACACTACTGCTGATTTTATTGAGTCGCAGAGGTAATCATGATTACTCCTTGACTTCGGGTTATGGACATTTGTCCGTCTGTATTGAGATTGGATAGAATCTCATCGAGAGTTTCCCCGTTAGTGAAGTAAGCGATATAGTTACTATCGGCTAACTTTTGATCTAATATGATGATTCTGGTATCGAAATAATATTCCAGTTCCTTCACAATGTCACTAAGGGGAAGATTACTGAAATAGAATCCTTCGTTTTTGGCCGGGCACTTGTACATATTGGCAAGGAATGTATCGCGGACAATCTTTTGTGAAATACGGTTATACTGAATCATTTCCCCTTTTGTCAGAAGCTCATTGGGATGAGTGGGAGTCTTGAACAGTACCGAACCTTCTACGAGTGCGACTTCTATGGTTTCGATGTTTCCGTAAGCGCGAAGATTGAATTTTGTACCCAGCACCTGCACATGAACGTCACCGGCAGAGATGATAAAAGGTTTGTCCGGGTTCTTGGCCACTTCGGCAAAGAGTTCGCCACTGACAAAGATTTCTCTTTTATCTTCTGTGAACTCGGATGGGTAGATAACCCGTGTGCCTGAATTGACATGGAGCCTGGTGCCATCCGAAAGAGTGAGCGTCTGATGCATACCGTGGGGTACGGTGATATCATTCCAGTGTGTATTCGCTTTCTTGTTGAGAAGCAAATAACCGGCTAAAAGCAAAAGCGGGATGAAAAGGACGGCGGCCACCTGTTGAATCCGGTGAATGGTACGCCGGAACTTAGGCTGTAATGTACGAACCTGTCTGGGATGAGTCGCTTCTTGAAATTTCAGAAAGGCTTTTTGAGATAACTCACGGTCTTCCATTTGAATTTCAGAAATAATCTCACGGAAACGTTGGTCCACCTGGTCATTGTCATTTTCTGTCAACCACTTTTGGATTTCTATTTCTTCCTCGTGAGAACACTTATCATAGAAATAATCTTTTAATATGTCGTTGGTTACCTTCATAGCGTATCTGTTTAAAATACAAAAATGCATCTTTTTTCTTGAACAGTGAATATATTATGTTGATTATTTCCGAATAAGGTGTTCTATTCGGGATAGATTTGTTTTCTTAATCTGACCTTATCATAGTTCTTGTTTTTATGGGGCTGCTTGATGGTATTACAATCTTTTAGAATTAATCGTGACGTCCGATTTTCTTCAGGTAGCTGATTAATAACTCCGGTCGGTCTGTTTGTATGATTGACGTTCCGAAGTCGAGCACTTTCTGGTAAACTTCCGCCCCATGCTCAAAAGCATAATCATCGTACAGACCTGCTTCTTCACCGCCACAGAGCGAAGGCCAAAGGGTGTTTACCCAGATTTTGGAGCCTTGTGCGAGAATGTCTTGCATACATTTCTCCACTTCGGGAGTATTCCGCTGCCAGCATACCTCATAGGCCAGAGGAACGATTTTCTTGCTTATGTATTGCTGGAACAGCTTCTGACCGTTTGGTTTGTTGATGTCAATAATGGGCATATACATCATCTCATGTTTATATTTCTTAGCCTGGGCTTCTACAAAGTCAACAGGCTTTTTCCCTTTAATCAGGATTTGTTCCGTTACACCCAGTTCTTCTGTGATAGCCATCACAAGATCATAATACTGGTATCCCTGGTCGATGTTGACTACAATACGGTCTTTACAGACTGCCAATGCCTCTTTTAAGGTCGGCATTTTGTATTTTGTCGGGCAGTTGTGTCCTGTTTTCAAGTAGCAACTTTGGATATAGTCATAGGTCACTTCACTTACCCGTCCTTTTCCGGTGGTAGTCCGGTCGATCGTTCCGTCATGGCAGAGGACGAGTACGCTGTCGGCAGTCAGCTTCAAGTCAAGTTCCATTACGTCGACTCCCATACGTATAATGGACTCGATGGCAGGAATTGAGTTTTCGGGGTAATCCCGCCAGTCTCCCCGATGAGAAACTACTACCACATAATTGCTTTTGGGATTGTGAATGGCGTCTACAATCTTTTGCGCATATGTCTTTTCCGGAGAAACGGGATTTGTGGCAAAAGAACTTAGGGTGAGCAAGGTCAAAAGCCCGGCATAGAAGATTCTTCTTTTCATATTTATATCGTTTTAAGGATTAATTTTTCTTGAATAAGAGTGGTCTGATTACCAGATGGCGCAGTTCATAGGCTGTGATAATGAGATGTCCCTCGTCGAAACTATTTTCAAATGTTACGGTAAGGGTGCGGGTTTCTTTATCAAGCGTTGCTTTTACATTTGCTGTCTGGGCAATGGCGACAATTGCGTCCTCTGCCGATTCTCCCGTCACTTCATATTCAATTTTTAATGGTTTGGATGTGTCGCTCACAGTAGTAACAGCATCCGATTTGAGTTTAAGATTCAGAGAATTGAAAATTTCCAGTGTCAGTGTTTCTCCGTTGCCTAAAGTGATTTCAAGATACCCGTCCTTGGTTTTGGCTATTTTCTTGAAAATGCAGGTCTCATCGGTTGTGGCTGTAATCGGATTCCCTTTGCTGTCTTTCAGGATTTCGCCATTTACAGTCCAATAACCGTCTGCGTTTACCCCCATTTCGGGGGTATAACCACAGACCGGAATTTTCTTGCCGGCATTGTCCGTGAGCCAGTTCGTTTCATTGCCGATAGTCGTTGTCCAGTAGTACAACTGGTCTTCGTTATTGAGACGTACACCCAGTACGGGAATTTCGATAACGTCTTCTCGGGTTGCTACAATGACAGCTTTTTCTTCGTTGTTGCTGTCCTTATAAGTAAGGACATATTGCCCGTCGGAATTTTGTGTGACAGAAGTGATAACATTGCCTCCTGTCAGATATCCCAGTTTGGAAATATCTTTGTTGAGCTTGTCCGCTTTTTCTTGAAGGACGGCAATTCGTTCCTTGAAGTCGTTGAGCTTGTCTTGAATTGCAGAGTCGTCATAATCCTTGCAACTGCCTAACAGAAGGCCAAGGAGTACCGAACAGAAGATATATATTCTTTTCATATCTTATTCCTTTGTTTTTAGAAGTTTATACTAGGATCGTAGTTCTTGTTTGCATGGCAGAATGCATTTTCATTGGTTGCGTCCGGTGCTGAAGTCGGGTTGTCCTTGTATTTGCTGTAATCGCCTACATAACCGCCGCATACACAGGCTTTACAGTTAATCCAGATCGCGGTGGAAGCTCCCGAATAGCCGCATAGCCAGCCCGGTCCGTGTCTGTTGGTGCCGTTTCCTTCGGTGAATACGTCTCCGAGTACTGCTCCCTTGTTCACACAACCTATTATCTGTATGTTGGAGTGACCGATAATACCTCCTGTACGGACACTCAGGTGAGTGATGACGTTACCGTAGTTTGTACACGATTCCACTGTACATTCCGGTTTCGTACGCAAATCATCCGTACCGCCTACAATTCCGCCCATACGCTTATAATTGTAAGTGACACTCATTTCTTTGCCCTCGTATTGCCCTACTTTATCGTCTTCAACGGTTCCCCTGTTGTCGCAGTTGTATATATTGCCATACATTAATGTGGCTACAATACCGCCTGTTCTTCCGGTCGGACTGCTGATATCGCCATAATTGGTACAATAACTCAACTTGCCGCCTTCTGCCTTTGCCATGAAAGCACAGATACCTGCTGTCTGCATACCCGTACCACCGTTGGCTGTGTTGCTGATACGACCGGTGCGGACGAATCCTCTGTTGGCACAACTCTGTGTCTTGGATTCTCCTCCGATAGTCGTATTGATGATTGTGCCTGCCAGACCGGAAAGGGCTACGAATTCTCCTGATTTATTATCGGCGGTAAAGTCTATATTATAATAGTTGGTGCATCCCTCTATTATAGAATTTCTGGCGAAGCAGACAAGCGGTGCGATGATGGTATATTTGGGTGCTGTTCCGCTCATCGTCCAGGTTACAGCCGTATTTGCATCTCCTAAGACCAGATTTTTGACAGTCGCATTTTCTAATGAACCGAATAATCCGTAGGACAATCTTCCGTTGGTTATATCCGAACTGCAATTCAGGTTTTTAATGGCATATCCCTGACCGTTGAAGACTCCGGTAAACGGATGTACCGCCACATAAGGTTCTGCTGTTGTGTAGTTGGAAGCATCTACGTCACCTATCGCTGTCCAGTCTGTAACAGATGCCATATCTATATCGTTCAGCAAGACAACTTCTCCTGCATCATTCTGCCAGCGCGAAGTGCTTGAACCGTTGTTTACGGCTTTGGCAAAGTTCACAAGATCGGCAGTAGTACTGATGCCGCCTTTATCTTCCACTTCTTTCGCTTCCTGTATGACGTTGATACTGGAAGAAATATTGTAGAGTGAATTGGAGAAGGTAATCTTTCCGGTACGTTCGTCGCCTGTCTTGTTGGCTAGAATGGTGAAAGCGTGGGTTGTTGTCACTAACGCACGGGTGCCTTTGTAAGTAATCCAATCATTTTCGGTGGTGACCTGATAAGATATATTGGCGGATATCTGCATTTCTATATCCATCTGAGTCCCTTTGAGTTGGATAGGACCGATATGTCCTTGATACTGCGGTTCGTCGAGGATGGCAGTTCCGTAGGTAAAGTATACCGATTTCAGTATCGTATGATTGCCTGCGCTTGCCAGTAGCAGGATATTCCCTTCCGTTGCTCCCTCTTTCATGATAGCGGTAAGCGTGGATGAGGCTTTATCTATTTTTACTTCCATATTATAAGCGGTAAACAGGTCTACATAGGCATTCTCTGATTGGGTTCCATATATTTCGTATGGGATATGAACCGGAGTGGCGTAATCTGTAACAGCATTGTACACCGGGCTGTTGAACCGGATGCCGAGTGCTTCTTGCAGGGTCATCCGCAATTCCTGCCCGTCAGCCAGAATGAATACAGCTTCTCCTGTTTTATCGTCTATATAGGCGGATTTGAATAACAGGTTGCTTACATCATTGGCCAGTACGCCGGTGCTGGTTCCGTTTACACTCCAGTATCCGTTTTCGTCTATCTGAACCTTGGGTATAACTCCGCCTACCGGAAACTTCTTCCCGTCTCCGTCGAGGATGAAGGTATAGTTCTTTCCTTTATCGGTCGTCTGTGCCCAGTAGAGTTTACCGTCAGTATCTTGTTTTGCGGTGATGATGGGCAGCTTGGTCACTTCGTCCTGAGTGGCGATGGTAACGGTGTGGTTTTCTCCACCGTCATTACTGTAAGATATGACATAATTCCCGTCAGCATCCTGACTGATTAGCGTAATGAATGAGCTTCCCAACACTTCAGACAATGAAGCCATCTGTTCGTTCAATGTACGGGTCAGAGACTCATAATCTCCAATCGTCTGTTCTATATCGTTGAGGTCCTGCCATATTCGTTCGTCATCATAGGAACTGCAGCTTCCCAGGAAGCAGGCGGATATAAATAATGAGATACCTATTAACTTTTTCATATATTCAGTGATTAACATTCATTTGATTCGTTATTCAAGTGTTCTGACATGCAGGTAATTCATGCAACTTCTTTCTCCATTGGTATCAGATACATGATTAATGATTTTGCCGACACCATTTTCATAAGTCCACATCACCGTAGAACCACCACCGTCAAAGCGGATAACATCATATAGTCCCAGTTTCTTGGAAACTCTGTAAGCCTCGTAGAAGTCGAGTCCTCTGTCATTATCGGTTCTTCCGTCTACACAGAAAATAATCATCTTTGATTTATCTTGCGTCATACCAAGATTGGTGGTCGGGTTGATTGTTTCTGCATCTTCCTTTTTGGGTGGTGCGGCATACACTCCGTTGTAAAGGAAGCGGTACATACTGGAATTATGAACCTTGATGGGAGCGGTAGAGCTACCGATTTTAAGCTCTGCGCTGATTTTTATCTTATCGCCGTTTTTCAGGCTTTGTGCCAGTTCGTCCGCTTTCTCTCCTGTTACCTGTAATACCCATTCGTTTTTACCGGTCACGTACGGAGCTTCCACAATAGCATTTCGTCCGTCAATGATTTGAGTGACAGTAGCATCGAAATCACCGGAATTAACTTTCAGTGGCTGGTCGTTTCTGCCTACTATAAACAATGCTTTGGTGCCTATCGGATTAGTCAGTCCCGGATGAGGCTCTTTCACATACCTGAATGTGTAGAGATTGGCGTCATAAGATGGCTTACCGCCCAGGCGGACAATGGTATCATTCACTGAATAATACTCATATTCTTTGGCTCCGACTTTGAATTTACCGGTGAAATCTCTCTTTTCGAAGCTGACAGTACGGTTATCAAAGAAGGTGAATCCCCAGACATGATTGGTCAGGATGGAACGCACATGAGGATTATTGACGAACACCGGTTCTCCTTCCTCTATATGCATACCTCTGGGAAAGCCGTCATGGGAATTGAAGAAACCCGTATTGATTCCTACCACGATGTCTCTTCCCTCATTTCTGCGTCTTACACAAGTCTCGGAAAGCGTTTCGCGAAGTATCTTTCCATTGTTCGAGTTATTATTCCCGTTAGGGTTCGGGCAAATCTCATCTGCCATTACTGTCTCGAATGTAACTTTCGGGTTGTTCATATCAATCTCGATTGCATAGATATTCTGGTTGAAATTGGTGAACGAATAGTGTTTGTATGTAATTCCCGACGCTATCTCACGGTCTTCTGTTATCGTCCAGTCATAATATGCCTCATCCTGATTGGAGAAATTATTGGCTTCTTTGGAGAATGCTCCGTGGCGGACTGCATTGCTGTAAGTTGCTGCGGAAGCATCGCCCGGGTTCTCTTTATACGTGCTGTAATCTCCAACTTTTCCACCGATGTGACAGTCAGTAATATAATCCACACCGGTTTTAGTGCCGCTATAACCGCATGCCCATCCGGCTCCGTGCTTGTTGGCACCGTCTGCGGTTGCATCGGATAAGATGATGCCGTTGTTTGTGCATGACTGGACAAATCCGGCATTGTGACCTACAAATCCACCTGCACGGCTTCCGTTTTGAGAAAAGACGTCTCCGTTGTTGACGCAGTTCTTGATTATTTTGTCGGTGTTCAATCCGCCAGCCAGTCCACCGATACGTTTCACATTGTATCGTTTGCTTGTTCCGGTGAAAACGTCGTTAACATCGTCCTGGATTAATCCTTCATTGACACAATTTTCCATTGTCCCTTCTTGCAAAGTCCCTACAAGACCGCCGCCGCGTCCCGAAGGTGAACTGACGGAACCTTTATTGACAGCATAGCCGATATAGGCTTCGTCATTTTCCACATATCCGGCAATGCCGCCCTGATTGAATGCGGAATAGGCGCCGGAAGCTGTGTTAGCGATTGCTCCGCAAGTCAGCATGCCTTCATTGATGCATCCGTTTGCCTGCGTTGTGTCGCCTATCTTATTCCCGAATAATACACCTGCCAGACCGCCTAACCGGACGCCGAAATTGGCGGCGTCTGTTCCTTCAAAAGAGATATTGATTTTGTTGGTGCAGGCTAATATACTTCCTTCGCAATACCCTACTAATCCACCGATTGCCGCTCCTTGCGGAGCATCACCTGTGATGGTGGCGTTACCCGAAACGGTCAGGTTTTTGATAATACCGGAACTGCCGAGCGCGTTGAACAGTCCATGGGCGATATTCCCGTCTTCAAGGTTATATGTAAAGGTCAGATTGGTAATCGAGAACCCCTTACCGTCAAATGCGCCGTTGAAAGTCTGTTCTCCGGCTGTATAAACGACTTTTGTATTGGCTTTGGTCGTATTGCTGGCTACCGGGCTTCCTGCACCGCTTGTCAGCGTGATACCTTGCATGTCAATACTGTTCAGAAGTACTACATCTCCTTCTTTATTCTTGAACTTACGTAAACTGTTGCCGTTGGTGACAGCATCTATGAATTCCTTGAAATCAGTTCCGGTGGCAATGCCGCCGTTTTCAACAACAGGCAGCGTAAAACGTACCGGCTTGATTAGGATATTGTCCTCGGCATCGTAGAGCATAATCATCGTCACACCTTCTTCAAAGCTATCGGCAAAAGTGGCAGCCAATGTTTTATCGGTACTGCTCAACTTGGTTTCCAGCCCCTCGTCACTGCGTGTTATAAGCATTAATGCTTGCGCTGCTTTTTTACCGATAATGCTGTAACTCAGCGTAAGGTTTCTGGTTCCTTCTTCTATAATAATAGGAGAGATTGCCGGCTGCTCCCCGTTCTTGAATTCTACATTAAATAAGGTGAACGTGCTGACTGATAATGTCTCTCCGTTTCCTAACGTAATAGAAGCCGTCCCGTTATCATTCATTTCTACTTTTGTGATTAGTGAAGTGGTTTTCCCTTCTGCTTTGATAGGTTTCCGGTCGCTGTCCAGAATTTGTTTCCCGTTTACTACCCAGTATCCATTTTCGTCCACCTGTATTTGCGGGGCACTGCCTGTTACAGGGATTTTTTGATTGTTGGCATCGAGCAGGAAAGACGTTTTCCCTCCTGTTGTAGTAGTCCAGTAGTGAATACCGGCTTCTTCTTGTATTCCGATAATCGGACTGGAAATCATTTGGTCGGAAGTGGCGATTGTGAAGCTGTGTTCTACATTGTCAGTTCCTTTGTAGGAGATGACAAAGCCGCCATCGGCAGCTTCCGTAACGGAAGTGATGGCACCGCCTTTAATGATTTCACTCAATGCGTTCGCTTGCAGTTGCAAGTTGTTGAGTTTCTCTTTCAGTTGGTCGAGATCCTTATAGATTTCGTCGATGTCCTTCCATGCAGCCGAGTCATTATAATCGTCGGAGCAACTGCCAAACATGGGCATGAGTAACAAGAATAAAAGTAGAAAATTTCTCATGTTCTTTAAATAAAATTGATTCAATGGTGTAATGTGAGCCGTCTCTATAGTGAAGAACACATCATCCGGCAAGGGTACGTAATCAGTATTGAACTTTTTTTTAATTTCGTTAGTATTTGTGGTAAGGCTTGAATTTTTCATATTAATTTCATAGTTTTGTCACCTGAAGTACACTGTCCCTTATCTATTCCCCTTTAGTATATTACAATATGATGTGATTTTTTGGATGAGGTAGTCTATCTTCTGTTTTATTAATAGCTTTGTTGACTGGAATCTTTTTCGAAGTATAAATGATGGATAAAACTGAATCATCTTCTATTATTGAGGAACAATTGTTGTTACGACAGTTGAGAGAGGGAGACATGGCTAGTTATGAAATCCTGTTTCATCGTTATTACCCTACATTTTTTGCTTTTGCCAAGGGAATGTTAGAAGACGAAGGGGCTGCCGAAGATATTATCCAAAATGTATTTATGAAGATTTGGATACATCGCGAAGCCCTGGTCGAAACAATGTCTATCAAGAATTATATTTATGTACTCTCCAAACGGGAAGTATTTAATCATTTACGGGCAAAATATAATACGCACGTCGTTCTGACAGAAGATATGATGACATTAGAGCATCCTTCGGAACATGAAGAAACGCAGTCGGATTATAGGGAGCTGTGCGAAGCAGTGCAGAATGTGATTGATGCCATGCCGCCCAAGCGTAAGAGTGTGTTTTGTCTTAGCCGTTTCAAATCATTGACCAATCAGGAGATTGCGGATAAATTGGGAATTTCTATCCGCACGGTGGAAAAGCATATTGAGCTGGCTCTTCGTACGTTTAAGGAGCAGTTGGGGGGATTCTTTACGCTGCTGATGGGAGTGCTATTTTAATTGTTCCCATTTCTTTCAACATACTCTGTTGGGGAGCAGCCGTAAATTGCCTTGAAGCAACTACAGAAATAAGAATGACTGTTGAAACCAACTAAAGTCGAGACTTCTGAAACGGTAATTTTCTTTTCTATTAACAGGCGTGCTGCCATTTGTAAACGTGACCGTCGCATGAATTCGGTAGGAGAGAAGTTAGTCAGTTGTTTGATTTTATAGTAGAGATTGGTCTTGCTCATTCCTATTTCATTACAGAACTTTTCAATGTTTAGTTCCGGGTTCGACATATTTTCTTCCATGACGGCATATAGCTTTTGTAAAAAGCGGTCGTCAGCCGACGTTATATTGGCGCCGATATCATGTGTGTTAAAGTTTTTGCTATATATTTTTTTTAATTTATCTCTGGAAGTAAGCAGGTTTGTAATGCGAACTTTCAGATGCGTCATGTTGAATGGTTTGGTGATATAATCGTCTGCTCCTATTTTTAATCCTTCTTCTACTTGCAAAACAGTAGTCCGTGCGGTGAGTAAGATGACGGGAATATGCCCAGTACGTAAGTCTCCTTTTATGATGCGGCATAATTGAATACCGTCTGTCCTAGGCATCATGATATCACTGACTATCAAATCAGGCATATAGCTGAATGATTTTATTTTGGCTTCTTCACCATCGGCGGCCTCTATGACATTATAGAACTTTGATAAGTTCTGTTTTATGTAGTGACGTAATTCTTTGTTGTCTTCCACAATTAATATCGTATACTTCTTGTTCGTAACTTGTTCCTTTGTTTCATAGAATTGTTCGTTGGAGTCAAACTCATTTAATGATAAATTAATGTAACGTGTGATGTCTTCACTGTCCTTGTAGTTTACAATAATCTCATCTGTGGACAAATGAGCATTTCCAGTTGGTAATTCTACGAAGAAGGTACTTCCTTTTCCTTGGACGCTTTCTACATAAATACGTCCCTTATGCATTTCTACAATAGCTTTTGTAAGATATAACCCGATACCGGTTCCGGGAGTGGACGAATCTGACTCGTTGACCTGATAGAAAGGGTCAAAGATGGCGTTTAACTTGTTTTGTGGAATGCCGATGCCTGTATCTTTTATTGTCAATAAGATTGATTGTCCGGTTGTTTCATTATAAACGGTTCCTATATCTATTCTTCCACTATCAGGGGTATTCTTTATGGCATTTGACAGTAGATTGAACAAGACTTTTTCCATTAGTCCGCGGTCGTACCATAGGTTGATAGGTGCATCCGGTAGATTATAAAAAAGGGTAATACCTTTGGAGTGTGTGAGTTCCTGAAAAGCCAGTACAATTTCTTCTATGAACTTGGAGAAGTTACCTTCTGCCGCTCTTAGACTCATCTTACCGGCTTCTTTTTTCCTGAAATCCATAAGCTGGTTAATCAGAAATAGGAGACGTTTGGAATTGCTGTACATCAGTTCCAAAGGTTTTTTTACAGTAGAAGATAAATCCGGACGGTTTAATAATTCCTCTAAAGGGGCAATGATAAGAGTCAAAGGTGTGCGTAACTCGTGAGAGAAATTTGTGAATAAGTTGATGCGGTCATTATGCAATTTCTCGGAGTTCTCCTGCTCCATTTGCTTTATATGTACGTCATTCGTTAATTTTATTCTTACTTTTAAATAATGCAGGTATGAAACGATGATGCCTAATAAGATAAGAATATAGATACCTATCGCCCACCAGGTTTTCCAAGGCGGTGGTAATACTTCCAGCCGGACGCTGACTCCTTCTTCATTCCATACGTTATCGTTGTTGCAGGCTTTTACATGAAAAGTATATTTTCCTGCGGGCAGGTTGGTGTAATGCGCCATTGTCCGGTCACTGACATATATCCAGTCCTTATCGAACCCTTCCATATAGTATGCATATTGGTTCTGGTCGGAACGTATAAAATTCAGGGCGCGATAATCGAATGTAATATTAGATTCATTATAATCTACTACAATTGCATCTTTGTGAATATTCAACTGCTTTAGTGGAATTCTCTTGTTATTGATTGAGATGTTTTTTATTACAACGGGTGGGATGTTGGTATTTGTGCTCCGGTGGGAAGGATTGAAAGATACGATGCCGATATCACCTCCGAAATAGCAGATAGAGTCTGTGCGCAGGCAGGAGCGTAATGCGAATTCATTGACTTGGAATCCAGTGAAATTACTGATACTTTTTTCTTCCGGAGTAATTTTGGCTACAGAAGAAAAGGTCGAGGCCCAGATATTCCCGTTTGCATCTCCGGTGATGGCACAAATAGTGTTTGATTTTAAGCCATCGTCAATGGTATATTGGTGAGCGACTTTCTTGTCGCTTGTCAGCCCGATAATACCTTGTCTGGCTGTTGCTACCCAAATTTGGTTGTTGATGTCACGATATAACTGGTTAACACAGATATTTAATCCGTTTTTGTCCGTATGTAGAAAAGAAGAACAGTCGCGGGTCTGGAAGTTGTAGCGGTAGATTCCATGTGAATTACTTCCTAATAAGAAATAGCCGTTCTCGTCTTCTAAAATAGAACAAATATTACTGAATGTGATTTCTTTACCGGAAGACAAATAGAAACAGGTTTGTATCTGTCCGTCTGCGGAAATGTAGACCAGCCCTCTTGTACCGGAAATACCTAATAAGATGTTGCCTTTGGAGTCGGGATGAATAGTGATGATAGAAGACCCGCCGGGTAGTGTAACAGTACGAAGTATTTTTCTTTGTCGAATATCGAAAAGAGAGAGTTTCCCGCTGTTTGTTCCTATGTATAATATGGAACCGTTGTTATATAGACAGGTCACAATATTGGAACGGAAATCAAAATCTCCTTCTTTATTGTTGATATTGTACCTTGTATATTCTTTTCTTGATATATCATAATGAAGGAGACCGCCGCCTTCGAGCCCTATCCATATCCCATTATTATCATTGGCCAGTGGACCTACAATACCGAGTAGTCTTTTCCCTTCAAAGGTAGGAGTGTAGAATTGGAAAAAGTTATTGTTTTGCAGATTGAAGTAGTTGACACCACCTGCCCAGGTACCTAACCAAATCGTATTGTCTTTATCGCAATAGGCGGAGTGTATGGAAAAGTGAGACAGCCCGTTTTGATTATCGAATTTTTGCTGATAGGCTATGAACGTTTTTTTCAGAGGATTGAAGATGTTAATTCCGTTGAATGTTCCGATTATAATATTGCCATCATGGTCTTCGGTAATACATCTGATAGAATTATTACTTATACTGTTAGGATTATAGGTTTGATTTACATAATGTGCTTTAATGTCCAATTGGCGATCTAATACAAACAAGCCATTTTCGGCTGTACCGATATATATGGAACCATCTGTACCTTTATACAATATTTTAATTCCGGAGATCATCTGTTTATCGGGAAGTGGAACAAACTTATTTTGTGAAGGATTGAAAAGCAGTAATTCGCTGTCAGTACCGACCAGATAATTGTTGTTGGTATCCAGATCGATAATTGTATTGATTCGGAAGCTTTTTGTTGAGTCCGGAGAATAGTGGGTAAAGTTTCGGTAGTCAGGATCAAACAGGTTCAACCCGTTATCTGTGCATATCCAGACTTTCTCTTTAGGGTCTATATAGACCCTGCGAATAATACTTGAACTAAGAGATTGTCTATCGTCTTCTTTAGCGTAAAACTGTTCAAATTCTTCGGTTTCTGAAGAGTAGCGGTTGAGCCCGTACAATGTACCAATCCATAATGCTCCTTTTTTGTCTTTTCCTACCGATATTACATAGTTGTTTGATAAGGAAAGGGAATCATTTGCCCGGTTTTGAAAGACATCTATCGAGTATCCGTCGTATCGCGCCATACCGTCTCTGGTGGCAAACCAAATATAACCTTGGTCATCCTGAATAATATCGAGTACGCTCATTTGGGGCAAGCCCTGGCGTGTTGTCAGGGATTCGAATGATACATTCTCAGCGTATACAGCTTTTGTATATGCAATGAGTAATATAATAAGTAGAATATGAAAAGCAGATGAATGATGACGCATAAACAGTTTGCTATTACCGATACAAATAAAAACAATTATTTTATAACCTGCAAAAATAATGCTGCGTTTAAAATGTGTCAAGTGTGTTCTCTAGCATAATTTCCAGTCCGTCGTATTCAAAAAAGTCCATGCCACGGAAACTTGGATGCTGATTACCACGGGCATAAATATCGGATAGGGTTTCAATCAGGTATTTCCAGCCTTTGGGTTGCAAGGAGGTATTCTCATTTCCCTCATCACCATAAGTATTTACACTCACTTTGACACATACACTTACTGCATTCTTATAAAGTTTATTCGCATCCTCAAGTAGGGGAAGACTACGGTTCCATATTACTTCTGCACGATTGTAATAAGCCATGACATGAACGGACTCGCATTGTTGCAAAAACTGTGTTGTACTACCATAAGACAAACGACCTTCATCATATTTGGGCTGATATAAAAAAGATATCGATTCTTTGAGCTTAAGGGGGGATAGCTCAAAAGAAGCGCGTTGAAGTATATTTAGTGTGCGTTTGAGAAGCTGGTCGTTTTCTTTTCCGATGCCATAATGGTTGTTACTGTCCCAATATATGTCCAGTCCTTCCGGCGCCTGTTCGTTTTCCGACTTAAGGGTATGAGGTTCGAGGTCGGCCATAACGCCATCCAGTTTCTCGGAGTTATGGACCGTCTGGTTGTACAACTCCAGGTTACCAAGATCCTCAAAAAGAAGATCTTGGTTGGTATATAATCGGGGATTGCTTAACAATAAGGCAAACACTTGGATATTGTATGTGTGTAAAAATGAGATGAATGTTCGCATCCACTGAAAGTTAGCACTTTGTATAGTGCATAAGGTCGATTTGGGGGTAGATAAATAAACTTCGCTGAATCCTGATAAAATGATTCGGGCGGCTAACTTTTCGGGTGCATCCAAGTATTTGTCTATTGTTTTAGAATATACATATATACCGTTCCGGCTGGAATTTGTAGGATGAGTAGTGGCTTGGAACTGTTTTACTCTCTCCATTGTCGATGATGTGAAATCAGCTTGTTCAATCAAGATTTGATTGTCTGTAACTGAACTTCCCTTACCGGGCTTTTCCTCTGTTTCTTCATTCGCCCCGCAAGAGGTGACAAACAGTAAAAGGAATAAAAAGAAGTATGTCCCTATATGTTTCATTGATTAATTCTTTTATTTCCATTGTCTTTCCACATCATTTCAAAACCTTGAAACTCAAAAATGTCGATACCTCTGAAAGATACGAACCGGGACGATTCATTCATTAAAAACTGGAGTGCGTTGATCATATAATCCCAACCATGAGTTTGAAAAGAAGTAATAGGCCCTTCATCACCGACTGTACCTAGGCTTGTTTTGACGCATACACTGACCGTTTTTTCTTTGTCTCCGGCAGCGGTTAAGATGGGTTTTGCCATCTCAAATACCCGTTCGGCTTTATAGTTATAAGCCATGACGATTAATTGATTACAATATTGCAAGAATTCTTTGGCACCACCATGTTTCAGTAATCCGTTGTCCACTCTTGGTTGGAAAAAGAATCCCAATGCTTGGCTCAAGGGAAGTGGTTTCAGTTCCTTTTGTGCCATTTTCATTACTTCCACCGTCCGTTTCAATAACAGGTCGTTGTCTTTTCCTATTCCGAAATTGTTTTTAGAATCCCAGTATAGGGTCAAT
This sequence comes from uncultured Bacteroides sp., assembly GCF_902491285.1. Taxonomy (GTDB): domain Bacteria; phylum Bacteroidota; class Bacteroidia; order Bacteroidales; family Bacteroidaceae; genus Bacteroides. The sequence continues at coordinate 51,063 of NZ_CABUHK010000013.1, forward strand.
CCTTTGGGATAGTCTATAAAGCCTTTTTTGAGAATATGGGGTTCCAAGTCTGCCGATACACTGTCAAACCGCTGTTTCTTTTTTACAGAATAGTTATAGTCGTTTACTAATTTACAATCTTCCAATACACGCATGTCATCAACATATAAGCGGGCACTGCTCAGTCTGAGGGCATGTACTTTCATTCCATATAGATGGGCTTCTTCAATGAACTTCTTCTGCCATTTTAAGTAATCATCCGATTTTCCGGACAGGGCTTTCTCTGAACCTAAATATACATCTGTAAATCCCAATACTGCCAAGCGGGCTGCCAGTATGTCCGGTGTCGCCAGATAATCGTTGATACTTCGTTTGGTATAAATATATACTCCGCTTCTGTATCCTTCATTGGTCCTTAATACCTTTTTGAATTCAGCGGCCCGTTGCAACTGCTTTTCGGTGAGCTCTGCTTTAGAGGCCGGGTCTTCTGTTGCCAATGACAGGCTGCATTGTTGGCAGATAATAAATAATAGTAGTAACAGTTTGGTTCTCATAACTCTATTTGTATTAATCTTATTTTATTTCAATTTCATCGATAAACAGTAGTCCCAATTCTCCTTCACGTTTTTCGGGAACGGGGAAACCACCCAATTTGTGGGGTAATTTTCCATTCTTGAATCTCAATTTCACATAACGTGCCTTTTGTGGTTCAAAATTAAACTTTTGTTCGAACATTTGCCATTTATTACTAATAGTATAGGTGAACTTTTTAGAAGCAATCCGTTTGAAAGAGATTGAATCGTTTGAGATTTCAATATCCACTGATTCGGGGGCAACCGCTTCCTGCCCGTATCCATTCATTACTCCATAACGTATTTTATGGAAAGAGGTTATGGTATCAAGATCGACAATAATTTCAGTATATTGAGCTGGTTTGAAGGCAACCCAGGGATGTACGTGGTTTAAATAGCCGCGTATACCGTTGGTTAGTCCACAGAAATTAAACTCGCTGTAGTCCTTGGCTCCGGGATTATCAGGTTTGAATCTATAGGCTACATTTGAAGAAGTGCTTTTCCCTGTTGCTTTGTTTACGAAAAAAGATTTTTGTGTGACTTTGCCGACTTGCGCTCCGTTCTTAAAAACAACTGCTTTAACCTGAGTATCTTTTGTTACTTTAATGGGCTGGGTGTATATGGCAGCTTTGCTTGTCGGCTCATTCCCGTCTAATGTGTAGTGAATTACCGAGCCGGGCATCATTCCTTTAAGCCGTATTTCGAAAGCACGGGTACGCGGGTTGTATGCCCCATCGATATAGGCATCGAAATAATTGCGGCAAGCGTGAATCGACTGGTAATCCAGACGTTTATAGTGCGGGCCGATATTCGCAAGGAACTCTTGATAGCGTTCAGGTTTGTTTGTGCCCCAGGCAACTTCTGCGAATGCATAGAAACGGGGATACATATAATAATCCACTATTTGGGGATTTTTCATGTATGGTGTCCATAATGCAGCTTCGGTACCAAGTACATATTGGCTCAATTTGCCTTTTAGTAGCGTGGATAACGGGTTGAAACGATATACTTGTTCCATGGGAAGGAAACTGCCGGAACCTACCGGAGCAAATTCCGGATCTTCCTGATAATAATTCAGGTAGGTATCCGCATTGGGAATCATAATGACCGGATGACCTGCTTGGGCAGCTTCGATGCCGCCTCGTTCGCCCCTCCATGACATGACGGTGGAATTAGGTGCCAGGCCGCCTTCCAATATTTCGTCCCAACCAATCAGTTGTTTACCTTTATTGTTTAGTATTTTTTCCACACGGTGGATGAAGTAACTTTGCAGGCTGCTTTCATCTTTTAATTGTAATTTCTTTATTAACAGCTGGCAATGCTTACATTGTTTCCAGGCTGTTTTAGGACATTCATCTCCGCCGATATGGATATACTTTCCGGGGAAAAGGGCTGCGACTTCAGTGAATACGTCATCCAAGAACTGGAATGTTGTTTCTTTCGGGCAGAAAACATTATCAAAGATTCCGAAGTTCTTTACTACTTCATATTCTTTTTTTATTCCGCATGACAGTTCCGGATAAGCGGCTACCGCAGCCGAACTATGTCCCGGCAGTTCTATTTCGGGAATGATAGTAACATATCGCTTCTCTGCGTATGCTACTATTTCCTTGATGTCTTCCTGGGTATAAAATCCTTGGTGTTCCACTTCATCGGGAATAACCGGTGCATGGAAATGTTTGTATCCTGTTTGGGTATAGGGTCTGTATGCACCTACTGAAGTGAGCCGCGGATATTTTTTGATTTCAATCCGCCATCCTTGATCTTCTGTCAGATGAAAGTGGAAATAGTTGATCTTTTGTGCGGCTAACCGGTCTATAAAGTCTAATACATATTGCTTGGGCATAAAGTATCTGGCAACATCCAGCATCATTCCCCGATAACTGAAACTTGGCTCATCTATGATATGGGCACAAGGAATTTGCCAGGTGACATGATCCCCGATGAAGTCCGGAGAGCAAATCTCCGCAGGCAATAATTGCAGGATACTTTGTACTGCGTAGAAAAAGCCGTTGGGAGTTGCCGCCTTGACAACGATTCTTTCCGGCGCTATGTTTAACAGATATGCTTCATTACCTAATGAATTATCTTTTGTGAATATGATATCTGCTTTTGTGTTCTCTTGAGAGATTGACAGATACAGGCCGGATACTTCCGATAACTTTTTGGTGAAATCATCAGCAATCTGATGTACTTTTTTATTCTCGAAAGGTACTGAAATTTGCATATTGTTTTTAAGGATAAAGTATCCCTCCATAGCCTGCAGACTTTTAGGATAAGGAATAATGGGATATTTGCCACAGGCATGGACTTGGGTGATTCCCGATAGGATGACGGTTAATAAAAATATAAAGTGTTTCATATAAGTCTATTTAGGCATGAATATGCTGGAACTATCATTGTCGATGTATAATGTGGCATGAGGATGATTTCTTAAGATGGACGCCGGACATCGGGGAGATACTGCCCCTGTTAATGTCTCGTTTACAGCCCATGCCTTTGCTTTTCCGGGTACCATGCAGAAAAGGTAGCCGGCTCTATATAAAGCAGGAATTGTCAGCGTAAGTGCATGAGTCGGTACTTTGGCAATACTGCTGAAACATCCATCGTTTACTTGTTGCTGACGGCATTTTTCATCAAGGTCTACGATTTTCACCAAATATGGATCCTGAAAATCCGCTACATGTGGGTCGTTGAAGGCTATATGTCCGTTTTCACCAATTCCCATAAAGACAATGTCGGCAGGATAATTTAGCAAAAGGTCTGTATATTCCTGACATGCTTCCTGTATGTTATCCGCTTGTCCATTGAGATAAAAAACAGCCCGGAAAGGGACTTTTGAAAAGATATGTTCCTGTAAGAAATTGCCGAACCCTTGTGGAGCATCTTTATCCAGCCCGATATATTCATCCATGTGAAACGCATTTACTCTTCTCCAGTCGATTCCTTCTGTTTTGCTGAGTGCATCCAGAAATTCATTTTGGGATGGTGCGGCTGCGAATATGATGTTGGCTGTTTCTTTCTCTTCTAATAATCGTTTTAAACATGTAGCGGCTTCGGAAGCTGCATGAGTTCCCATTAAAATACGGTTTTTGCTTATTTTTACAGATAAATTATCTACTTTTAGTTCCATTATTTTTCTTTTTATAGGTTTTCGTATACAATATTTCCCTTGATCATGGTCATTTTTATTTCAATGTTTTCATTGAATAAAAGTAAGTCAGCATCTTTCCCTTTCTGTAAACTCCCTTTATGCTGCTGGATACCCATAATCCGGGCGGGAGTTGCCGACGTCATTCTGACAGCTTCGCATAGAGGAATCTCGGCTATTTTAGTGGCAGTTCGTACCAGTCTGTCGGTAGTAGCAACACTGCCTGCGAAAGCAGAACGATCCGGCAGTTTGGCAACACCATCTTCTATGAGTACCTCTTGTCCTTCTTCAATACTGCCGAGAATACTTTTTCCATCCGGCATGCCGGCGGCTCGCATCGAATCCGTAACCAAGGCAATGTTCTCTGCGCCTTTGATTTTATAAGCTAATTGCATCAGACTTTTAGGTACATGTATTCCATCTGCTATAATTTCAATAGTCATTCCATCCATTAAATAACCACTTTCAATGACGCCTGCATAACGGAAGGCATTTCTCCGGGTAATTCCTGACATGGCAGAGTAAAAGTGGGTGATATGCCTGTATCCACAATCGAATGCTTTCTGTACTTCCTCGTAAGTGGCGTCGGTGTGGGCAATGGAAGGCAATATTCCCTGTTTGTCAAGATAGCAGCCTAAGTCAAGTGCACCCGGAAGTTCAGGTGCTATGCTCCATCGAACTATGTGGCTGGTATAGGATAATATTTCCTGATAATCCGATGGAACAGGTTTTTTGAGGAATTTAGGATCTTGTGCTCCGCATTGGCTTTGGGCAAAATAGGGCCCTTCTAAATGTATTCCGCCAAAGGCTGCTCCTTGATGATTGCGTGAACAGGCTTCTTCATACTTTGCAAAACTCTTGAAAAGAGCGTCATTGGTGCTTGTCAGAGTGGTCGGAAACAGTAATGTGGTGCCGTGGCATGCATGGGTACGTGCGGCTTCCAAATAGGCTTCTACACTTCCATCCATGAAGTCGTGGTTGCCGGCACCGTGTGTATGTAAATCTATAAAACCGGGAGAAACATACATTCCGTTTCCGTTAATTTCTTTTGCATCAGTAATTTCTATTCTATTTGTTGTCACCTCTTCTATTACTCCGTCTTTTACGATGACCATTGCATCCGGTAGAATATGAGAAGGCGTTATTGCTTTACAGTTGTATATTTTGATGAGTCTCATTTTATTTCCATGTTTTTATTTTGTGACCGTAGGCTGCATAAAAGACCAGATATATGAAACAGGGAATCAATACCCAGTATCCTGTACGTACATCATATGCATCAGCAATAGCTCCATAGGCCATTGGCAAGAAAGCGTTGCCGCATAATGCCATGACCAGCAGTGAGGAACCTAAATTAGTGTGACGCCCCAAATCATGGATGGCAAGAGGCCATATTCCGGCATATATTAGCGCATTCGGAAGCCCGAGCAATACAAGAAGACATATGGATATGTCCACTTGCATTCCCATAAAATCAATCTCTTTTGATACTATTACTACTCCCACGGATAACAATAACCCTAATATAGTGCATATTTGTAAAGCGCGGGTTTGGGAAATGATTTTAGGAATGAGACAGACGCCTATTGTGTATCCGGTTAATGTACAGATTAAAGTGTACGACGGAAAATGTTTTGCGTCAATGAGACTCACGTTCATGCTTTCGGCATATCCGATAATCGTATCGATGGCGATGACTTGAGTCCCTACATGAAAAAAGAGAGCCCAAACACCTAATATCAGATAGGGGTAATCCCAAATGCTGCCTTTCTTTTGCAGGGTTACGGTTTCCTCTTTTTCCTGTTTCCGAAGATTCATCTCCGGGAGAGAGGAATAGCGGATAAACAGTCCGAACACAAATAGAATGAATGCAAGGATTGCATAGGGGATCATAACTCTGCCGATAAGCTCATCAAGTGCGGTGGTGCGCTCTTCGCCAATCAGGATGTTTTGATTGAGTTGCCTGAATAGTTCATTGTCGGATGTCTTTAAGACTAGTGCGGCAAAAATTAAAGGAGAGATGATTCCTGCAAACTTGTTACATAGCCCCATAATGCTAATCCGTTTGGCGGCACTCTCAATCGGGCCTATATTGGTGATGTATGGATTGGCGGCAGTTTGGAGAATAGCCAGTCCGGTTCCTAAGATGAATAAGCCTGTCAGGAAAATACTATATGTCCTGGTGTATGCGGCAGGTACAAACAAGAGCGCTCCTAATGCCATTGTCCATAATCCGATAGCCAGTCCTTTTTTTATTCCTGATTTATCCAGTAAGAAAGAAGCCGGCACTGACATGATAAAATAAGCTATATAAAAAGCGAATGTTACCAAGTATGATTGGAAATGGTTTAGTTCGCATCCTATCCTGAAATAAGGAATCAGTATGGAATTCACCCAGGAAACAAACCCGAAGATGAAGAACAGAAACCCCATAATGAATATAGGATAGATATACGGCTCTTTTTTTATAGTACGGTTCATATGTATTTATGATAATAGGGGGTTATTTGGTAGCAACTCTGGTCGTAGTTGCTACCAAAATGAATTTTTGTTTGATTATTTTTCAATCTTTACTTTGATCATGAATTTGGAAGCGGCCAAATTTTGTGTAGTACGTTCTACAAAATGATCATAAGTGACGATTACTCGCTTGGCGACTCCGTTAATCGGTGTTTCGTATACCCCGACTGCTTCTGTCGCTGTTTCGAAGTTTCCTTCGGTAAGTGATGCCACTTCGGTGAAACCTGTTGCGAGTCTCTCAGCTTTCATGTCGTTGATAGTTGCTTTGTCAAAAGTACTTCTCTTTATGTTTGAGGCAGTTCTGAAATAAACGCCTTTCACATTATCCCATTTGTCAAGGCCGCATGTTGTGTGTTTGAATTTGGTGATACTTTGCTTTAAGGAAGCTACTCTTATGACGGTATTGCTACTATAAGAAGAGAAGGCTATATCGACTTCCTGCCAGTTGTCTTTCCCGTCACAATAGTCAAAGGCTCTTGCTGTTGAGGCTGAGAAGAAGCAGCCTGGTGTAGAGTCTTCATGTTTAGGGGCGCCATCTAATGACATAAGCACTGTATGGTAGTAGTAGCCTACATGTATGTCGTATGAAATGCTGCTTTCTTTTCCGTTTATATCGGTTGCTGTCAATTTGAGGCCTGCGAGTTCTATATCTGCCGTATAGTTCTGGTCTACTATCACTTTCCTGTCGTTTGTGATGTTTATTTCTTCTGTGCTTTCTTCACCTTTACGAGTTGTTTTGGTTATCACTACTGATGTTATTCCGGCTTCGGAAGTGATTTTTCCAGTCAATGCTATGGGAACATCTATGCTTACTCCGTTAAACTGTTCGGCTGTCTGGTCAATAATAATCGACGGGGCGGGAGCCAGTTCTTTTACTTTCAGCGTTTTTTTTATGGTTGTTGTTTTACCCAATTGGTCGGTTGCTTCTATGATCACTGCTTGTATATCAAATGTTACCCGTTCTAATGTTACGGAGAAATTATACGAACTTTCGTTTGGGTAGACTGTTTCTCCTATTTGTTCTTTACCCTCTGCTGTTTCTTTGTAATAGCTGACAGAGGTAACTTGGGACTGTGAATTGATTTTTCCGGTGACAGTCAGATCGGCAAACTCATTCACCTGAAGGTCTCCTTCTGAGTCAAACAGGATTTCCGGTGCCGGAATCTCTTCAAAATTAACTTTCAATGTTCCTATTTTTATTTTAACCATATCGGAAGAGCCTGCTCCCGCCGCAATCTTGATAGCTGTCGTTCCTACTTTGAACTGGAAGTCGTCATCTTGCAGGTTCAGCACATATTCTTTTTCATTATTGGTGAATTTCAATGTGTCCTGTCCGTTGATAGGTACAATCTTTTCCAGTCTGTTTACTACTTCCGAGAAAGCGACGTATCGCAGGTTTTCTTCACTGCTGATTTTTACTGAGATAGAAGGCATCGGATCACCCTCCCTATAGTTTATTTCATTAATGCCCTCGTTAAATGAGACGACCGGTGCGTCACGTAATGGGATAACTTCGAAAGGTAAGGTCAAGGCAGATGTCTGGCCATTTGCGTCAGTTGCGCTTACCTTGAAGCCAATCATATCTTCTGTATAGACAGGTGTCTGTGTCAGTGAATAGCTGTTCTTATTGAAGAAACTTGTAACCGGATTGTCTATTTCCATTTCAATACCGCCTTCTTTCACTATCCAGCTTTGTACGGAATTTAGTCCGACTTCCGAGTTGATGACACAGACAATCGATGGATTGTTTGTCTTGTTCAGATCAATAGACATTGATTCTGTCATAAACAATATTTCAGGAGCGGAGCCTGTATGTTTTTCGTCATCATTACATGATAACCAACATAGACTGGCACATATAAATGAGATAATAATATATACTTTTGATTTCATAATATGTCTGTTTAAGATTATGGTTTGTAAATAATTTCCTGCCCTACTACGTGTACGGCACCGTTGGTTGTCAGGATATTGCTGGTCATTGCTGTGACAGGAGTACTGTTGCCCAGCATATCATTGATAACCAGACGTGAGTAGGATTCGATAGAAGCGGAATTGTTCAGTTTTAATGTCATAAAAGCATTTGGTGATTTCCATAAGGTAATCACGTTGATTGGATCAAAATTGAGCGTACCGAGACCATGGTAGTATCCGTCTATCACATGGTATAACAAAATGTTTGTCAATGTCTCTTTATTCATATCTTCAATAGATGCTACTCCGTAGTTGGACAGGATACCGTTGGCACCTTTGAATGCGTCATTATGAAGTAGTAGGTAAGTATATTTCTTTTCAGTCTGAGTGTATATCGACAGGTCTATTCCCGAACATTCGATGGCAGTCTGAAGAGATGAAAACGCATCAGGACGTGACTGGATAAATTCCCACGTATTCATGTAGACATTGTTGTCTATATTGGCCGGTTCATAATCATAACTGTCCTGTATGTCCAAGCAACTAAACAAGCATAGGCTTGAAATGTATAGTATGATATAAAGTTTTAAAGTTTTCATAAGTTTGGTCGTTTTAGTTTGTTAATAACCGGAGTTCTGTTTTAAGTTGAGGTTTTGATTAATATGGTCACGATGGATAGGGAATAATACTTTTCTCTCATCATTCATCCCATTGATGGGTTCCATTACTTCTTTCCAACGGTTACAGCGGACAAGGTCGAACCAACGTTTACCCTCACCGACAAACTCTTTCTGCCGTTCTTCAAGTATCGCATCAAGAATTTCGTTACTGCTTACAAAATCACTTGTATAAAAAGGATTTTCTCCGCTACGTGTTCTGGTTCTGTTCAGTTCGGTGATAGCTTCCGGAGTTCTGTCCAGCGCATTTAACGCTTCGGCATACAATAGCACAATATCGGCATATCGGTATAATACTAGGTCATTGTCTGAATATACACGCCCTGTACCGACGAAAATAGTACCGTCCGGCCAAAACTTTTTCTTTAATTGTGTTTTACCTTCGCCTATGTCTTCCCATTGGGTACTGCCAAACCGTTTATCCAGTATCCCATACAAACCTTTTATCTTGTCTGATAGAAAGACTCTCGGCTGGGAACTTGCAAAATAATTGATAGATTGGTTCTCTCCGTTCCCCAATTGGTCATAAGCCAATTTGAATATCACCTCTATTGGTGTTTCGGTCTGATTGTCTTCTATAAAGATAGCTCTCCAATCTTTAGCGAAAGTCTCCGGTGTCAGGGCGGAAAGTCCCCAATTCCGTTTGTTCAATGTCTGCACTTTTTCTTTCATGGTACTCACTACTTTTTCGTAATCATGCAACCAGGCATTTACATCCATTGTAAGTGCGCATATAGTGGCGACATTGATTCGTGTCCGTACGGTTGAAGTTTTATCAATCAGATAATAGGCTTTTTCAAGATCCGGCAAGATTACTTCTTGAAAAATGATATTTTTATCAGTGCGGTCACGGTAGATTCCTTGTGAGATTTCTTCTATGGGTTCTGTGTATAAAGGTACGTCTCCCCATACGCGGACACAGTAAAAGTAAGCCCATGCCCGCAGGGCATATGCTTCTGCTTGCAGGTTGTTCTTTTTCTTGGGTGTCATAGTGATGCGGGGAATGTACTTGATGGCAGCATTGGCTCTACTGATGACACTATACAAATTTGTCCATAATGCGGCTTGATTGTCAATTTGTATATTGTTGTATATCAGCTCTTTTTGGTCGAATGCATCCTTGTCGTGGGGAATGTAGTTGTCGGCACGAAGTTCTCCCCAGTCCCACATGCCCGGTGAGATGGCTTTTGAAAAGGCACTGTATATGGCAACGATCCCCACTTCTGCATCTTTGTCTGTTTTCCAGAAACTTTCTGCTGTCAGGTCACTGATTGGTTCTTCTGTTAGAAAATCACTACACGAAGCACATAGTAGTGATAATGTCAGAATAAAAATATAATATATAGATTTCATGATTGCTTATTATTTAGAATGTAACATTTACGCCTAATCCGTATTCTCTCTTTCTCGGATAACGGTTTTGGTCGATACCTAAAGTTAAAGGATCGCTTGTTCCCAATGAAAATTCGGGGTCATAACCTTTATAATTGGTAAAGGTCAATAAGTTGTTTCCATATACATAGATTGTAGCAGCTTTCATCCAGACTGTGTTTATCCATTTCTTGGGCAATGAATAGCTTAATTTTACATTGCGTAATTTAATATAAGAAGCATCTTCGATATAGAAGCTGGATGGCGGGAGCCTGTTATGTTCCTTGTTGATCGGAGCCGGATATTTAGCTATATCGCCGGGGCCTGTCCACATATTGGCAATAGCATCCGGTGAAGGAGTTGCGCCGTCATATGAGAATTTGTTACGTTTGGCTTCTGCGTAATTATAGATATCTCCACCTAGAGAATAGTAGAATGATATGTATAAGGAAATACCTTTATATGAGAGGTTAGTACTAAGCCCGCCATATACATCAGGTTGTGCACATCCGATTTTTGTTTTATCCGATACGTCTATAATTCCGTCTCCGTTTATGTCCACATAGTCTACATCACCGCCTTTTAACGGATTGCCATCCGAACTTTTTTTCTGTAGAATTTCACCTGTGTATTCCTTACCATTTAAAAGGTATTTTCCAGTGAAAGTTCCGTTGGCAAATTCCGGTGTCAGTTGGTTCCATTCTTTAGTATAAGCGTTGGACTCATTGTAAGGATAGATGCCTAAATATTTGTATCCGTAGAACTCGCCGAGTTTGGAATTAGGTTGTACGTAAATAGCATCGTCCATTCCCTTATAAAAAGGAACTCCATCCGCAATTTGTTTGATTCTGCTGGTATTGTGGGCAATATTGAAGTTTAATGACCAACTGAAGTCTTTCAATCGAAGCACATCATAGTCAAGTGAAAATTCAAACCCTTCATTCGACATCGAACCTACATTTTTACGAATGGTGGTGAATCCGGTTTCTTTGGGAACTTCTACCTGGCAAAGTAATTTTTCTGTGTCTTTTTTATAGTAATCTGCTACAATTCGTACTTTACTATTGAATAACTGTAAATCTAATCCGATGTTATATTGTGTCGTTTCTTCCCAGCTCAGACCGTTGTATGCCAAATTACTTGCCGCAATTCCGGAAACACCTTCATAAATGTAGTTCGGACTATATAATTGCCATGAGTCATAGTCACCGATTTCCTGGTTGCCTGTGATACCCCAACTGGCTCTCAGTTTTCCATCACTTAGGAACCGTTTGCTCCATCTCATGAAACGTTCGTCGGAGAAACGCCATCCGATAGACGCGGAAGGGAATACACCCCAACGTTTGGACGAACCGAAACGTGAGGAACCGTCGGTACGGATATTGGCATTTACCAAGTAACGGCTTTTATAATTGTATGCGGCACGTCCGAAGAATGATGTCATGGAGTGGCGGTACATACGTGTATATGTTTTTTGCGTATCAAAGAGTGAAGCGGCATTCAGTGTGTAAATCATATCAGTGGTATAATCCAACCCCACTATATTCATATTCTCTCTGGCCCATTCCTGTATACTGTTACCTACCATTACGTTAATGTTGTGGAACTTGAAATTATCAACATAGCTGAAATAGTTTTCATTCGCCCAGTCATAGTTAAGTTCGGATAAATCTCTGCCGGTTGTACGTTCGGTTACTGCCAGTTGCGGAGAAGGACGATAGGACTGGTTCCGGTCGAGAATAAAATTTCCCTGTACATTCGTATTGAATTTGAATTTGCTGTTGAAGTTCACTTCCAGATATTCGTATATGGATGCCTTGTAGTTTTGATTCTTCTGAACGTCGTCCATCATTACTGCATAAGGATTGCGTCTGCTGCTGATGTTGGGAACATAACTGCCATCCGGATTGAAAATGGCCCAGTAAGAAGGACGTTCCAGCAATTGGTTCAGTACGCCGTCTTCAGAAATACCTTTTTTATTAACTATGCTGAGGTGCAGTTTGCTCCCTAGAGTAATGTATTTATTGGGTTTATATTCACCATTGATACGGGTAGTGATACGTGTATAGCTACTGTTTTGGATAATACCCTTATCAGAAAGTAATCCGGCACTTACATAATATTTGAATTTATCAGAAGCTCCGCTTGCGCTTAAATCAAGTTGATCTCTGGACGCAGTACGGAAAATTAAATCTTGCAGGTCAATGTCTTGGTTGTTAAAGAAGGCCAAAGAGTCCTTAATATTATATCCGTTGAGCCCGTTCGTCAGTTCTTGACGAACTTTGTCATAGTATCTGCGTTCTGCTCCATTGGCTTTGGGCATTTTTCGAGTTAAAGTGCTGAAACTTTTCAGATAACGTATATCCAGTCGGGGACGACTTTTCTCACCTTGTTTGGTTGATATTAAAATAACACCATTGGCAGAGCGTGAACCATAGATAGCTGCCGATGCGGCGTCTTTAAGAACTTCGATGGATTCGATATCCGAAGGATTGATGTCATCGATACTTTCAAAAGGGACTCCGTCGACAACAAAAAGAGGTTTCACTCCACCTTCGAAAGTGGAAGTTCCGCGAATCCGAATATCTGAACCTTCACCCGGCGCTCCGGAACCGGAAGTGATTTCGATACCTGCCATTTGTCCTTGCAGCACATCCGTGATTGAAATTGCATTTCTTTCTTCAATGGATTTTGAGGTAATGGAAGCAATTGAACCGGTGATATCCCTCTTTTTCATAGCTCCATATCCGACAACTATAACTTCATTTAGTTCTTTGACGGATTCTTTTAGAATGACATTCAAAACTCTTTTGCCTTTTACTGCAATTTCTTGTTTGGCAAAACCTGTGTATGAATATATAAGAGTACTGTTCTGATTTGGGATAGAAATCACATACTTACCGTCCAGGTTGCTGACAACTCCTGTAGAGGTTCCTTTTATGAGAACGCTGACTCCTGGCAGGGGATTGTTTTGGGTATCGGTCACTACTCCAATTATCTTTAACTCCTTGTCTTGAGAAAAAGAGAACGAAGTACTCATAATGCATAAAAGAATAAATGAAAATCTAAGCAGGTTTTCTAACCGGTATAGTTTTAATCCGATTATCCTCTTACTGAATAGCAAGAATAAAAGTGAATCTTCTTTTTTCATATAAGTATTGTATTTAAAATTAAGATCTGTGTTTTATACTATATAGATTAGTAGTACTATAATCATTATGGAAATTAGTACAAAGTATAAGATACTGATATAGTCAAATTTGGAATTAGGTGTTTTCATATTCATTTTTGTTTCTGCAAATGAAGTCAAAAAGTTGAATATCGCTTTTAAATATGATTCAAAAGGCTTGCAATTTTGTTCAAAAGATAATTGTAAGGTGACAGGATATACCATATTGGCGGTGTTTTGGGTATATTATGCTCTGTTTATTTCTATCTGATTATTTTTTGATGCGATAATTCTTTTGTTCTCTTACAATAAAGACTTATTTTTGTTGCAGCTAACACTTATCTGACACCCGGGTCTCAATGGTGCTGACACCCGGGTGTTGGCATGTCTGAGACCCGGGTGCTGGTAGCGCTGACACCCGGGTGTCAGATAGAACGGAAATACAAACCCAAAAAGAAAGGAGTATAGACAATGACAGTCCCTTATGTAGTGAGAAAAAAAGCGGATTTAACGTCCGGGAAGAGAAAAGAATTATGGTATGGTGTGCCTAAGAATCTAATAGCCACCATTCAGAACAAAGAATTTGCCGAGTATTTGGAGAAGCGAAGCGGATTTCACCGTGGACAGATAGATGGCATATTGACAGAAATGGTCGACGCTATCCATAGCTTGCTCTCCATAGGGCAGTCGGTTACTATTGAAGGGTTGGGAACGTTTCATACGGCATTGACTAGTGAGGGATTTGAACGTCCTGAGCAGGTGACTCCGGGAAAAGTATCTGTTTCACGCGTTTATTTTGTGGCTTGTCCTGAATTTAGCAGACGGGTGAAGAAGATAAAATGCTCACGGATTCCCTTCAATTTGTATATGCCCGAAAGCTCGCTGACCAAGGAAATGAAAGCGGCGGACCGGAAACAGGAACAACAGGAGTATGAACGTATGACAGCACCGGAAATGGATGAAGAAGTTCAGGAATAAGATAAATTAATACCCTCTCTGTCTTATTTATGAGATAAATCCCTATCTTTGTGGCACTTTTTACGAAAAAAGGAAAATCAAATTAATAGATATAGAAAAGAAAATGGCACAAGAAGACGTTTTTAAGAAACTAGTATCGCACTGTAAAGAGTACGGTTTCGTATTTCCTTCAAGCGATATCTACGACGGACTGGGCGCTGTGTATGACTATGGTCAGATGGGCGTTGAATTGAAAAACAACATTAAGAAATATTGGTGGGACAGCATGGTGCTGTTGCACGAAAACATTGTCGGCATCGACTCTGCCATCTTTATGCACCCTACTATCTGGAAGGCTTCCGGACACGTTGACGCATTCAATGACCCTTTGATTGACAATAAAGATTCTAAAAAGCGTTATCGTGCCGATGTGCTGATTGAAGACCAGTTGGCTAAGTATGACGATAAAATCAATAAGGAAGTGGCGAAAGCTGCCAAGAGATTCGGCGAAAGTTTTGATGAGGCTCAATTCCGTTCTACCAATGGACGTGTATTGGAGCATCAGGCAAAGCGTGACGCTCTTCATGCTCGTTTCGCGAAAGCGCTGAATGACGGTAATTTGGAAGAACTTCGCCAGATTATCATTGATGAAGAAATCGTATGCCCGATCTCCGGTACTAAGAATTGGACAGAGGTTCGTCAGTTCAATCTGATGTTCTCTACAGAAATGGGTTCTACTGCCGATGGTTCTATGAAGATTTATCTTCGCCCGGAAACTGCACAAGGTATTTTCGTAAACTACCTGAATGTACAGAAAACAGGTCGTATGAAAGTTCCTTTCGGTATTGCGCAGATTGGTAAGGCTTTCCGTAACGAGATTGTTGCCCGTCAGTTCATATTCCGTATGCGTGAGTTCGAACAGATGGAAATGCAGTTCTTTGTAAAACCGGGAACTGAACTCGACTGGTTCAAGAAATGGAAAGAAATCCGTCTGAAATGGCACAAGGCGCTGGGCTTCGGTGATGCAAGCTATCGTTATCACGACCATGATAAACTGGCTCATTATGCCAATGCTGCTACTGACATCGAATTCCTGATGCCGTTCGGATTTAAGGAAGTGGAAGGTATCCATTCCCGTACTAACTTCGACTTGTCACAGCATGAGAAGTTCTCAGGAAAGAGTATTAAATATTTTGATCCTGAACTGAACGAATCATATACTCCGTATGTAATTGAAACTTCTATCGGCGTTGACCGTATGTTCCTCAGTATCATGAGCGCAGCTTATTGCGAAGAACAACTGGAAAATGGTGAAAGCCGCGTAGTCTTGAAATTACCTGCTGCTTTGGCTCCGGTGAAATTAGCTGTCATGCCGTTGGTGAAGAAAGACGGTCTGCCTGAAAAGGCTCGTGAGATTATCGACGACCTGAAGTTCCACTTCCATTGCCAATATGATGAAAAAGATAGTATCGGTAAGCGTTATCGCCGTCAGGATGCTATTGGTACTCCGTACTGTGTAACAGTCGACCATCAGACATTAGAAGATAACTGCGTAACATTGCGTAACCGCGATACCATGCAGCAAGAGCGTGTCGCTATCTCTGAACTGAATAATATCATCGCAGACAGAGTAAGCATCACTTCTCTATTGAAAACTTTACAATAAACCTTTGACGAATGAGTAAAAAGATCTATTTTTTCTCCTTAATATTATTGGCTCTTGCGTTTACTGCTTGTAGTGAAACGGAAGAGGTTGGTAAGTATGATAATTGGCAGGCACGTAGCGAAGCTTTTATCGATTCTATAGCAAATGTATATGCTGGGCAGCAAAGCGGTAGCATAGCGGTAACAGATGAAAAAGAGAGACTTTATGCTGTAACAGATTTGACCAATAATCAAAAGATATATGTAAAGAAGATACAAAACGGGGATGGAACAGAATTTCCCGTATATACTTCTACTATCAGTGCATATTATCGTATGTCTTATTTTAATGGAGATGTAGTTCAGCAGACTTTCACGGGGGCAGAGCCGACAGAGTTTGATTCTCCTGCAGAGTTTTCTTTGGATGGTGTAATTTCTGGTTGGTCTTATGCTCTGGTTGAAATGAAAGTTGGTGATTTCTGGACATTATATATTCCTTATCAAAGCGGTTATGGCTCTGGTACTGGTAACGATGGATCTTTACAGCCATATTCTGCATTAGTTTATAATGTGAAGTTAGACAAGATCGTAGATAGATAGTCTTATATAAGACAATGAGGATAAAGAGGTATTGTATCGTAATAGATGCAATACCTCTTTTCTTGATATAAATAGAAATACGGTTTCTGATCTTATGTGCTATTGGGAGAAAGCCGGTATGATTAACCAGCTTCGTTCGGATACGGAAGGTATCAGGCTGTTGGGGAAAGTGGACAAGGTTTATTTGAATAATACGAATTTGGCTTATGCTCTTATATTAAGTCCGTGGCTTAATACTACTCTCTCTAATCTGCAAATGTGTCGGAATCATCACCTGCTTGATTGTCTTATCTCCTTTAATATGTTCAATCAGCAACTGGCAGGCAGCTTCTCCCATTTTATAGGTCTGATGAGACACGGCTGATAATTTGGGCTCCACATAATTGGCATGTTGTTCATCCGTATATCCGATAATGGCAATATCCTCCGGTATGCGGAGACCATGGCTTTTGATAACTTCCATAGCCGCGAATGCCAATGTATCATTCATTGCAAGAATTGCATCGGGAGGTTGGGGGAGAGACAGCAATGTTTCCGTGGCAATCTTGCCTTCCTCGTAATCAATCTTCCGGCAAACCACCAACTCCTTTTCGATAGAAATCCGGTTATCACGCAACGCTTCCAGATAACCATGCTTTCTCCTTTTTACAATATCCAGGTGATTGGCTCCACCGATAAAGGCTACCCGTTTACTTCCATTATCCAACAGATGTTGCGTTGCCATTTGCGCAGATTGTGCTCCATCGGCTACAACTGAAGAAAACTGGTCAGTCAAGCAAACGCGGTCGAATAGGATAAGCGGCATATTGATGTCTTTCAAGGCTTCGAAATGGGAATAATCTGTTGTCTCTTGGGATAAACAGGCGATAATACCTTCTACACGCATATTGACCAGATTCTCGATATTCCGCTTCTCATGCTCGTAAGATTCGTGTGATGTGGTGATAATCACAAAATATCCGTTGGCGATAGCCATATTTTCTATTCCGTTCAAAATAGATGCAAAGAAATGGGTTACGATATCCGGAACGACCACACCGATAATACGCGGCGCATTTTTCCGTAAACTCATGGCAAAAGGATTAGGGCGATAATTCATCTCCTTGGCAAGTTCCTTTGCCTTGGCGCAAAGTTCACGGCTGATTTCAGGACTGTCTTTCAACGCCCTGGATACAGTGGGAATCGATACGCCCAATGCTTGGGCAAGGTCTTTGAGTGAGGTATGCTTCCGGTTTTCCATTTGAAGGTTTCCAACTTTGAATCTTTTACAAAGAAAGCACATTTCCGGGTAAATAAAAACATTCGAAGCAATATTTTTTACGTAAACCGTTACGTGGCTTTTTACGCTATCCTTTGACTGACGGCAATCATTCATGACCTATTTTTGCCGCATACAAAACTATTTAAAACCTAAAAGTATGCAATACCATGAAATCGGAAAGACGGGGATGAAAGTTTCATCTCTTAGTTTCGGAGCTTCTTCCCTAGGGGGAGTTTTCCATGATTTGAAAGAGAAAGAAGGTATCCAGGCGGTGTTCACTGCTGTTGAATCGGGAATGAATTTCATTGATGTCTCTCCTTATTACGGACACTATAAAGCGGAAACCGTACTGGGAAAAGCACTGAAAGAGCTTCCTCGTGACCGTTATTATCTTTCTACAAAGGTAGGACGTTATGGAAAGGACGGTGTGAATTTATGGGATTATTCCGCTAAACGTGCTACCGAGAGCGTGTATGAGAGTATGGAACGTCTGAACATAGACTTTATCGACTTGATAAATGTGCACGATATTGAATTTGCCGATTTAAATCAGGTGGTAAATGAGACACTGCCTGCTTTGGTGGAATTGCGTGAGAAAGGTGTGGTAGGTCATGTCGGAATCACTGACCTGCAACTGGAGAACCTGAAATGGGTCATCGACCACTCTCCAAGCGGTACGGTTGAATCTGTTCTTAACTTCTGCCATTATTGCCTGTGTGATGATAAACTGGCTGACTTCTTGGATTATTTTGAATCTAAAGAAATCGGTGTAATCAATGCTTCTCCACTTTCAATGGGACTATTGAGCGAACGGGGTGTTCCTGCTTGGCATCCGGCCCCCAAAACACTGGTAGAAGCCTGCCGCAAAGCAATGGAACATTGCAAAGCGAAAAACTATCCGATTGAGAAACTTGCCATGCAATTCTCTGTCAGCAATCCTCGGATTGCGACTACTTTGTTCAGTACGACTAATCCTGAAAATGTGAAAAAGAATATCGCTTTCATCGGGGAACCGGTTGACTGGGAACTCGTTCGGGAAGTGCAGGATATTATCGGGGAACAGAAACGTGTAAGCTGGGCAAACTCATAAAACAGAACCGTTCGTATGGATTACACAATTATTGATGCACATGCTCATCTGTGGTTACGGCAGGATACGGTCGTAGATGGACTCCCTATCCGAACGCTTGAAAACGGACGCTCGCTATTTATGGGAGAAATCCGGCAGATGGTTCCACCTTTTATGATAGACGGAGTGAATAGTGCGGAAGTCTTTCTGTCGAATATGGACTATGCGCAAGTGTCTGCCGCTGTCATTACACAGGAGTTTATTGATGGCATACAGAATGACTATTTAGCCGAGGTTGTTGCCCGTTATCCCAATCGTTTCTTTGTATGCGGAATGTGTGAGTTTCGTAAACCGGGATTCCGGGAACAGGCAAAGAAACTCATAGCCAGAGGCTTTAAAGCTATCAAGATTCCCGCACATCGCCTGTTGCTGAAAGAAGGCAGGGTGATGCTGAATAGCGAAGAGATGATGCAGATGTTCCACTATATGGAAGAGCGGAGTGTGATGCTTTCTATTGATTTGGCGGATGGGGCGACACAAGTTCCTGAAATGGAAGAGATAATTCAGGAATGTCCCCGGTTGAAGATAGCTATCGGACATTTCGGAATGGTTACGTTGCCGGATTGGCTCGAACAGATAAAGTTGGCACGCCACCCGAATGTAATGATTGAATCCGGAGGAATCACGTGGCTTTTCAATGATGAGTTCTATCCGTTCAAAAGCGCTGTTAAGGCTATTCGTGAAGCGGCGGAATTGGTCGGAATGGAGAAACTGATGTGGGGGTCGGATTATCCGCGTACTATTACGGCTATCACCTACAAGATGTCCTATGACTTTGTGCTGAAATCGCCAGAACTGTCAGAGAAGGAAAAGGCACTTTTTCTAGGAGAAAATGCCCGGAACTTCTATGGATTTACGGACCTTCCCGTACTTCCTTACATCAAGAACATGTCTGAATGATTGAGAAAATAACCACATTGTGAAACAATATTATACCATGAAAAAGAATACATATACAATACCGCTGGCTTTGGTTTTCTGCCTTTTCTTCTTGTGGGCGATAAGTAGTAATCTGCTTCCCACGATGATACGACAGTTGATGAAGACCTGCGAGCTGAATACCTTTGAGGCTTCCTTTACGGAGACTGCCTATTGGCTTGCCTATTTTATTTTCCCGATTCCCATTGCTATGTTTATGAAGCGTTATAGCTATAAGGCAGGGATTATCTTCGGACTGATATTGGCAGCTATCGGCGGCCTGCTATTTTTCCCGGCAGCTATCTTGAAAGAGTATTGGGCTTACCTTTGCATCTTCTTCATTATCGCCACCGGAATGTGTTTTCTGGAAACAGCCGCCAACCCGTATGTCACCGTTTTAGGAGTTCCCGAAACCGCTCCGCGACGACTGAACCTGGCACAATCCTTCAACGGACTGGGAGCTTTCATTGCTGCCATGTTCTTGAGTAAACTTATCCTCAGTGGAACTCACTATACACGTGAGACTCTTCCTGTAGATTATCCGGGTGGCTGGCAAGCCTATATCCAACTGGAAACGGATGCCATGAAACTTCCCTACCTGATACTGGCTTTGCTGCTTATCGCCATAGCTGTTGTCTTTGTATTCTCCAAACTGCCGAAGATTGGGGATGAAGGCGCAGAAGCTTCTTCAGATAAAGCGACGACTGACAATAAGAAAGAAAAACTGATAGATTTTGGCGTGCTGAAACATTCGCATCTGCGTTGGGGAGTGATTGCGCAGTTCTTCTATAATGGAGGGCAGACGGCTATTAACAGCCTTTTCTTGGTATATTGCTGTACATATGCCGGACTGCCGGAAGATACGGCGACTACCTTTTTCGGATTGTATATGCTCGCTTTCCTTTTAGGCCGTTGGATTGGTACGGGATTGATGGTAAAATTCCGTCCGCAGGATATGCTGTTAATCTATGCACTGATGAATATTCTCCTGTGCGGAGTTGTCATGATATGGGGCGGAATGGTCGGACTATACGCAATGTTGGCTATTTCTTTCTTTATGTCTATCATGTATCCTACGCAGTTTTCGTTGGCATTGAAAGGATTGGGGAATCAGACAAAGAGCGGCTCGGCATTTCTTGTCATGGCGATTGTGGGCAACGCCTGTCTCCCGCAGTTGACAGCCTATTTCATGCATGCCAATGAGCACATCTATTATATGGCCTATTGTGTGCCGATGATTTGCTTTGTCTTCTGTGCCTATTACGGTTGGAAAGGCTATAAAGTAATCGATTAATAAATTTATTATCAAACATATCAAATGAAAGCAGTTCAAATTGTCAACCCCTCAGAAATGAAGGTGGTTGAACTGGAAAAACCGACCGTTGGCGCCGGTGAAGTATTAGTAAGAATCAAGTATGTCGGTTTTTGTGGTTCGGACTTAAACACGTTCCTGGGCAAGAATCCGATGGTGAAATTGCCAGTGATACCGGGACACGAAGTAGGAGCGGTTATTGAAGAAATCGGTTCGGGTGTTCCGGCAGGTTTCGAGAAAGGAATGAATGTGACGCTGAATCCGTACACCAATTGTGGTAAATGTGCTTCCTGCCGTAATGGGCGGGTCAATGCCTGCGAATATAACGAAACGCTGGGTGTGCAACGCAATGGAGTGATGTGCGAATATGCAGTATTACCCTGGACAAAGATTATTCCGGCGGGCAATATCTCTTCCCGTGACTGTGCGCTGATTGAACCGATGAGTGTCGGATTTCATGCCGTATCGCGTGCACAGGTAATTGATAACGAGTTTGTGATGGTAATCGGCTGCGGCATGATTGGTATAGGTGCGATTGTACGTGCTGCTTTGAGAGGTGCAACAGTAATTGCTGTCGATTTGGATGATGAAAAACTGGTACTGGCGAAGAAGGTCGGCGCATCTTATGTGGTTAACTCTAAAACAGAGAATGTACACGAACGGATACAGGAAATAACGGAAGGACTCGGTGCCGATGTTGTGATTGAAGCAGTCGGCAGTCCAGTAACTTATGTAATGGCAGTGGATGAAGTCGGATTCACAGGACGTGTGGTTTGCATCGGCTATGCCAAGAGTGAAGTGGCTTTCCAAACGAAGCTTTTCGTTCAAAAAGAATTGGATATCCGTGGTTCCAGAAATGCGTTGCCGGCAGATTTCCGTGCGGTAATAAACTATATGAAAGAAGGAAATTGTCCGGTGGAAGAGTTGATTTCGAAGATAGCCAAACCGGAAGGTGCTTTGGAAGCCATGCAGGAATGGACGGCTAATCCGGGAAAGGTATTCCGTATTTTGGTTGAGTTTTAGGAATTTGCTTTATATATCCTGAACGAAAGGGTGGGAGGTTGATACCTTTCACCCTTTTTATGTCTGAAATTGCCCCGTTTGACACAGGAAGAGAAAGTATCATTAATGCAAAATTCCTCACCGGCTATTCCGCGACTGGGAATCAAAGAGTACGACTGGTGGAATGAAGCGTTGCACGGTGTAGGACGTGCCGGACTGGCAACCGTTTTTCCCCAATCTATCGGTATCGTGCCAAGCACTTTGCCGTCCATTCCGGACCGGAGTGGAACCGGCATAGCTTTGATGCTATATTTGAGGATTCGAGGGAAGTTCCATATCACACCTCTTCCACTCTTACAAGCTTCCATCCTTGAAATACTAACGCAATACTTTTCAGCTCAGTGGTTCTCTTGTCGTGTGCTATCCATTCGCTGGCTGCATATTGTTTCAGTTGTATTTTTGCATCGGCCAGTAGTTTCTCTATCTCGGTGTCGGATGTATCCCGTTTGGCATACTTAATTTCGATGCAGTAGCTATAAACCATGTCGGGAAGTTGTAATAACCGGGGTTGCAGGAGTAATGTCCTGATAACGTTCGCTGCCATAATCTATCAGAATATTGTTGGCTAAAAATTTTCACGGATTATTCTCTCGAAGTCCGTCATCCCGTAGGGTATTTTCTTTATAGCTGCATCCACTACTGCTTTCATTTTAGTGTGAGAACAAAAATAGTCTATTCTCTTTTTAAAGGCAATTAAATTAACGATTAAACAGTATATACTATTTAATTATTGGCAGATATACGATACCATCTATTAGATTATTGAACGAAAATCAATGTTTCCGGCGCTTCCCGGTAAAGGGTAATAGCAATACTTTATAGTTTGGATATTGAATTGTATGCGTCAACCGCCTTCTTTACCGAACCATGCAGCAGTAACAGCTTTTGCGCATGCCCATGGTCTAACCCCAGTTCTTCCATAATCATCCGCGTCCCTCTTTCCACTAGCTTCTGATTACTCAACTGCATATTCACCATCTTATTTCCTTTCACCCGTCCGAGTTGAATCATCACCGAAGTGCTAATCATATTGAGAATCATCTTTTGTCCGGTACCTGATTTCATCCGTGAACTCCCCGTCACATATTCCGGCCCGACAATCATCTCAATGGCGATATCCGCTTCTGCCGCCATCGGAGAATCGGGATTGCTGGTGATACAGCCTGTCAGGATGCCATGCTTGTGGGCTTCCCGCAAAGCACCGATTACATAAGGTGTGGTGCCGGAAGCGGCAATGCCGATTACGGTATCCTTATCATTAATCTGATGTTCGGTAAGCTCTTCCCATCCCCGGTTCATATCGTCCTCTGCACCTTCCACCGGATTACGTAGAGCAGTATCTCCGCCGGCTATCAAGCCGATAATCCAGGTAGGCGGCATGCCGAATGTCGGTGGTATCTCTGAAGCATCCAGTACTCCCAGGCGACCGCTTGTTCCTGCACCCATATAAAAGATGCGTCCGCCCTGTTTCATACGGGGGACAATCAGGCTGACAAGCTGTTCAATCTGTGGAATAGACTTTTGTACGGCTAATGCTACCTTTTGGTCTTCACGATTGATGTCTTCTAATATTTCTCGTACAGACTTCTTTTCTAAATCGTCGTAGAGGGATGATTGTTCGGTTATCTGCATTGGGATGATTACAATTTACTAATTATATTATGAGTTACTGATTATAAATAGATGATATATAAGCAATTGGTTATAAATTAAACTGATTGGACGAAGTCGTATGGTACCGGATTAATCCTTCCATCGGACTTTGGAGAATCTTACCGATGCTGACTCCCGTTTCCCGTGCAGCTTCCTGCAATATCTCCTTGTAACAATGAGCTACCGAACCGATGAAATGTGCCGGATACTGTGCATAGTCATATTGCATCACATTTCTTCGTAAGAAAGCGATGAAACTATTGAGGACTAATTGACGGATACCCGGTTCTTCCTGATGTTGGGCTATGAAAGGAGAAAGGCTTGCCAGAAAGCGGTTCGGGAAAGGCTGACGGTAAACCCGGTCGATGATTTCGGGAGCTGTCAGGTCGAATTGTTTGAGAAATGCTTCCTTTACGGTAGGTGACAACTGGTTTTTCAGAATATCACCTACTAACAATTTTCCCAGTACTGCGCCGCTTCCTTCATCGCCTAAGATAAATCCCAATGGCGAGACGTTATTGACAATCTCTTTTCCATTGTAAAAGCAGGAGTTGGAACCGGTTCCCAGGATACAGACAATGCCTGCCTCATGTCCGCATAATCCACGGGCAGCAGCTAGCATATCCGAATAGGCTTTGATATTCCCGACAATGGGTAAACTGTCGGCTATTGCCCGCCGGATGACAGGCGCTTTTTCGGGGGTACAACCTGCGCCATAGAAATAGACGGAGTTAATCGTCCCTTCCGGTAACTGTGGCAGAAGAGAATGTGCCAGTTCTTGTTGAACTTCCTCTTCCGATTGGAAGAAAGGGTTCAGCCCTTTTGTGCTGATTCGTTTGATAGGTGTGCCGTTGAGAACGACACACCAGTCGGTCTTGGTAGAACCGCTGTCTGCAATCAATATCATATCTTAATGTATATTTTCTTTTTATATAGTATATATCCTATTGCCCAGTTGAGCAGGACGAACAGTATGGCGTAAGCAAGTGAGCCCCCTTCGTTTCCGAAAATGGGTTGCAGGGCACCGGCATAAAAGGCTTGCTGCAAGGAAGTGCTTTCTCCCTGGTAAGTAACGGTTATGACGCTTAGCAGGATGGCGAGAACATCTGCCAGCACATAGATAAAGAGCGGATTCACTCCGAAAGACTCGAAGAAATGGCTCCATTTCTTGTACCCTTTTATGTCGATAATCCAGACAAGCAAAGCCAACAGGCTCGAGCCCAGTCCGCAAGTGACTAGGACAAAAGTCGGTGACCATATCTTTTTGTTGAACGGGCATCCGTAGCTCAACAGGAAACCTGCAAAAGTAAGGATAGTTCCGATAAGGAAGAGCCGTTCGAGTTTCTCGCGAATGTCTTTGACCTCCATCAATAGTTTGCCGACACAGAAACCTATCAGTACGTGCGCGATGGAAGGGATAGTGCTGAGAAGTCCTTCCGGGTCGATGTGGTTGTCCTGATACATATGTGCATCTCCCAGAATACTGCGGTCTACAATAGAAAGAATGTTCGTCTCGTTGTAGGCAAAGCCGTTGCCGGTAATAAGAATGATAAAGTAACCTGCCAATAATACAAAAATCAGATAAGGTATATACTTGTGTTTGATAAGCAAAGCGATTAATGCGGATGCTCCGTAGCAAAGGGCAAGTCGTTGCATCACTCCCAACACCCGGATTTGGGCAAAGGGGAGCGGGTCGTGGTGGTAGCAAAGCAAGGCAAACCAGTTGATGGCTATTCCGATAAGGAAGATGACAATCGTTCTTTTGATAATCTTCAGGGCAGCGGGGGTACTGAACGTGAAGTTATACTTTCTGAGTGAGATGTAGGTAGAGATTCCCATGATAAACATGAAGAAGGGGAAAATCAGGTCTGTGGGGGTAAGACCGTTCCATTGAGCATGTTTAAGAGGGGGATATATGTATCCCCAAGACCCCGGATTATTTACCAGAATCATTCCTGCGATGGTAATGCCCCGCATTACATCGAGTGCCAGCAGGCGTTTGTTACTTGTTACATTCATGACTGTTACTTGTTAATGTGTTAAGTTATTAAGTAAATTGTTTATTGTTTCTTACCGAAAGAATCATCCAGCCGATTGCGAATCATCAATGAGGCTATAATGCCGGGTATGGTGCAAATACAGACCCAGATAAAGAAACTGGTATATCCGATGTGTTCCTGTATCCAGCCTGCGGGCATTCCCGGAATCATCATGCCCAATGCCATAAATCCGGTTCCGATAGCATAATGAGCAGTCTTGTGCTCGCCTTCCGCAATATAAATCAGATAAAGCATATAGGCTGTGAAGCCGAAACCGTAACCCAGTTGTTCGATAGCTACACAGATGGATATAAATATAGGATTGTCCGGAGTGGTGGCAGCCATCCATACGTATAAAATATCCGGCAGGTTGATAGCCAGTGCCATGGGTAATATCCATTTCTTGAATCCGTCGCGTGAAACAAGGAAGCCGCTGATAATCCCCCCGACTAACAGGGCTATGACACCTATCGTACCATAAATCATTCCGACGGTTGCCGTAGATAATCCCAATCCGCCTTTATCCGTAGTGTCAAGCAGGAAAGGAGAGGCTATTTTGGCTAACTGTGACTCTCCCAACCGGTAGGTGAGCAGGAAAAAGAACATAAGCCCCAAATGCTTCTTCTTGAAGAAAGTGACGAAGGTCAGGAGAAAATCTTCTAATAACTTTCCCGCTGTCAGCCCGGGACGTTTTGTGTCGGAAGCGGGATGGGGGAGGGCAAAGCGGTGGTAGATAGTAAGGGCAAGAAATAATCCCGCCATAAAGTAGAACGTAATACTCCACGCTAGGGGGATATTGTTTTGTGATGTCTCCAACCAGCCTGCCAGCATCACAAGAATACCTTGTCCGAAGATATTGGCGAGCCGGTAGAATGTATTTCGGATACCTACAAAGAAAGATTGTTCTTTGTTGTTGAGTCCGAGCATATAGAAACCGTCTGCCGCAATGTCATGCGTGGCGGAACTGAATGCCAGCAGCCAGAAAAAGGCAAGAGTGAACTGTACATAATGGGGCGTAGGGATAAAAAAGGCTATCCCTGCAAGTCCGGCAGCAATGAGTCCTTGCATGGCGATAACCCAGGCGCGTTTCGTTTTAACCAAATCAACGAAAGGACTCCATAAGGGCTTGATAGTCCAGGGAAGATAAAGCCAGGAAGTGTATAAGGCTATTTCCGTATTCGACAATCCCAGGCGCTTGTACATGATGACGGCAATAGTCATTACCGCTACATAAGGCAACCCTTCCGCAAAGTAGAGGGTTGGAATCCAGCTCCAGGGATTTTTGTTTATGGTTGGCGTTGTCATAGCATCAGTCTGATTTTATTTATATTGTCTCTCAATCGTACTACCGGGGTAGTAGTGAGATAGTATCTCTTCGTATTTATAGCCTTGTTCTCCCATTACGGCAGCACCAATCTGGCAAAGCCCCACTCCATGTCCCCATCCGGCGCCGGTGAGGATAAAGCGGGAAGGGATTTCTTGCTCTTCTTCTTTGCATTCTCTATATTCTTCTTTGTATTCCTTATCCACAACGAAAGCAGAACTATAAAGATGAGAAGTCGATAGGGTACGGCGTATCTCCAGTTCTTTCCCGATGGTGAGTGTGCGTAGCGTACCTACTATCTTCAAGCGGACGAGACGACCGGATGTTCCCCTTTCTATGGGAATTAAATCTATAATTTTCCCGAAATCAATACCCGAGCGCTTGTGAATCAGTTCGGACAGTTCTTGTTGGGAGTAGCAGACTTTCCAACGATAGAAGTCCGCAGTCTCCTGGTCGTAGTTATTCAAAACCTGACTGAGAATCTTCTCGTCCTGTGTGTTACAGAATGCAACGGGCGAAGTGCGTATCCACTTGTCCGCTTCTATGCTCAAGTCAGGAAGCAGGTTTTCTGTTCGGCTGTCCCGTTGTCCGATAAGATAAGGATGCCTTACATTCTCCCAGCAGTTCTGGAATTCTTCAAAAGCACCGCCGCAGCATTTGGAGAAGCGGGCGTCACAAATCTTCCCTTCGTAGATAAGTGCTTCACCCCGTGTAGCGGAAACAGCCTCAACAGCTTGTGGAGTTGAGGCACGTGTAATCCCTTGATAACGCTGGCAATGGTCGTCGGCACATACATCAAAGTTCTTGTGGGCTTCATGGTCGTACCATTTGATAAATTGAGAATTGAGAGTTGAGAATTGAGAAATGGCTGCGCTGTCCGCGTTGTCCGGTTGCATCTTATTTTTCAATTTTTCATTCTCAATTCTCAATTTATTCAATAGCCAGCTTCGGGAGATAACCGCATGTGCTTTCAGTAGTTCTAAAGAAGCTGTTGCGCTCATCTCTGATGAAATCACGCTGGTGAGATAATCTTCGATAGAAATTATATTGATGGCGGTCAGCTTGTCATCTTCAACGATAATCTTCAGTTTACCTTTGAATCTTTGAACTTCTTTACGTTCCCAATGGAAGTTGATGCCGATGGTTACGTCTTGCAGTTCAAAGAAAGAAGCTGTATTCTGTTGGGGAGTGAAGGATAACTCATCATATACTTTTTCTTGCCAATGGATTTTCCCTTTCTGATAAACGGCTTGTTGTATTCCGGAGATTGCCATTCCATCAGAAGAGATGAATTCATCCGGGAAAGAGAATCTAATCTCTTTCTCCGAAAGAATGCCAACTGCTATTTGAGGCTCTGTCATAAGGCGGCTTTAATGCGTTCTGCTATTTCTTGTAGTTTTTCTTTAGATATGGATACTTCCTTATAGATATCATATACCTTTTCAGGAGTCAGTTTCTCCATATCCTCTTCGCGTACTATAGGGAATATACCGTTCATTTCAGCAATAGCAGGACTGATGAGAATTTGTTCGTCTCCTTTGGCGTAATAGCAGTCAGGGCGATGTTTGCTGCGTAAGAAGATAACACATTTGTAAGGGTGTGTGGTTGCGGCTTTAAGTTCGTCTTCGTAGTTCTTTCCAAAAGAATCTTTGGTGCGTATCAAACCATACCAGGCAAGAATATTCATCATTGGTTCTTTTCCGTTATTATTGGCAGCTAGGATGTCGTAAATCAGATGAAAGGTTTTCGACATAGTTCTCTTATTTTCCGCCTCAATATGGATAAAACTGTACGGGAAATCTGCATAATTAATTAGCACCTTGTCGTTATCTATTAATTCTATGCTATCGTTATATGTCCCCTGCAAGCTTTCCTCTTTACTGCAAGCTTGAAAATGGGCATGATCGGGAGCGGAAGCTCCACATTCCGGTCCATTATACAAAAGGAAGTATTCTTTCATTATGTCGGTGAGTTCTATCATATCTTTAAAACGCCCGGCTATGGATTGCGGCTTGTGTTCCTTATCTACAATTGTAAAGTGGTGTTTAAATATGGGATAGGGATTAACCAGTATCTGATAATTCCCAAAACTGAGGAACTCTTGTTCCTGCGGTCGGTTTGTTTGGCAGAGGAAGCAAGGCCGTGAGTGAATAGAGACAGTATCTGTCTGTGCGGTAGCCGAAAGAATACGTTTCGGATTAAGGAATAGTTTCGCGCCTAAATGGCTATTACCCATCCATTTTCCTATTTCTTTTGTTCGTGACTGATACTGTTCCAGTGCCTGGTAATTCTCTTTGGCAAGTTCCCATGAAAGGGTTTGCTTTTGGAATAACTGTTCGATTCTTTGCTGAATTTTCTCTAATGTCGTTTCTTGTTGCAGGATGCGCTGTTTCAATTCCCACGTACGAAGTCGGTCTTTATATAGATTATTCTGGTTGACTTTCTCAACAGGCAGCGCAGCGTCCGAGTTTCCTTCCCAACGGCGGCAAAGGTAAATCACGTCATATATTCTGCCTATCTGATAATCGTGTGAAATTTTCAATCCAAGGGCATAGTCTTCCCCATAGCTTGTATTCGGGACTTTGATTTTCCGAAGGATAGGCGTGTAGAATGCACGGGGAGCTCCCAGGCCGTTGATGCGTAATGCATTGTTTCGTCCGTTGTCGGGCGTCCATTCCTTATGATCGATGATGCCGGGGGCAATTTCCTGCATATCAAAATTAGTCATCATATAAGTGCCGATTACCATTGCGCATTTCTGTTTATAGAAAGTATCAATGATGATTTGCAGACTATGTTCGTCTTTATATACGTCATCGCTATCAAGTTGGACGGCAAACTTTCCGCATTTTTCGTGATGGATACCTACATTCCAACAACCACCGATGCCGAGGTCATCCCTTTCGGGAATGACGTGAATCAAACGTTTGTCCACACTTAGTTCCTGAAGTGCTTCGGTCGTTCCGTCTGTCGAATGGTTGTCGATGACAATGACATTGAACGGGAAGGTCGTTTGCTGGTTTAGTGCCGAGCGTACGGCATCTTTGATGGTGCGAATGCGGTTGCGCACGGGTATAATGACAGAAGCTTCATATTCAAAAGTGTGGGAAGAGAAGTCTATGGGATGGAAGATAGGATGTAGATATCCGCCAATCTCTTTCAAATGTTTGGTGCATGCTTGTTCCATTTCAATCTGTACCTGGCGGTTTTTAGGGTCTACATAATCAAACTGTTTTTCACCGCTTTTCCGCTTGTCACTTTCTACTTCCGTATATAGATATTCGTTGATATGTACCAGTTTGTTCTTTTGGGATATTTTGAGTCTCAAATCATACAAGCCGGCGTATTGATATTCTTCTTCTGTTTCTTTTATGGCTTTCTTGAATGCGTTGGTATCGAACAGCAATACCGAACCGAAATCGAAATCATCTCGTAGGCTACCGGGTTGGTAGTCAATGACCGGAGCAGGTTTTAGCACATCGTCCACTTGTTGGTAATGGTCTGCATAGACCATGCCTGCTTGAGTCATTTCCATTACTTGAACCATTCTTTCAAGAGCGAACAGCCCTATTTTTAACGCAGTGCGTTTGGTATAAAGTAAGGTATATGCTTTATCGGAGTGTTCGGCAATAGCTTGCATCGCTTGTGTGGATTGCATTTTCTCTACGGAAATAAGTTCGCATCCGGGAAGGCAGACATTGGTAATCGGTGATGCCAATAAATAAATCTTGTCTACCAGTGCCGACGCACGTAATTCTTTAACCGTCTGTACAGTTTCTTCCAACCTGCTAAAAGGAAGAAAACAGTTGATTGTTGCTTTCATTATTTTATTTCTTGTTTTGTAGTATGAGTTGTGTACGATACCTCTTTGTCTTGTCTTTTGATGAGCAAACAAAGCCCGAGGAATGTAAACAGGGCATTGATAATCAACAACTCGTAACTGATTTGGTAACCGTTGAACCAAGCTTCCGAATTTCTTTGCAGGATATAGCAAAGTGCAGGGGACGCGATAGCTACCAACGGGATATATTTGTCATAAACTTGTTTCTTGGTGAAGATGCCGAAGGCAAACAGTCCTAAAATAGGACCGTATGTATAACTTGCCAATGTGTAAATCGCGTCAATCACGCTGGTATTGTTCAGCAGATTGAAAACGAAAATAACTGCTCCCATGACGGCTGCCATACCGATGTGTACATACTTTCGTATCTTGCTGAGTGCGGCTTCTCCTTTTTTCTGTGCATGTAGAATGTCTACGGTGAAGGAAGTTGTCAGTGCCGTCAAGGCAGAGCCTGCCGCAGAATAGGCGGAAGCTATCAACCCGATAATGAACAATATCCCGACTATGCCGGGAAAATAATCTCCGGTAGCGACCATCGGAAATAACTCGTCGCTTTTTCCCGGATTCTCAATCCCTTGCTGCGCTGTAAAAGTATAAAGCAATACTCCCAGCATGAGGAAAAGCAGAATAACAAAGAATTGCGAAATGCCGCTTGTAATCATGTTCTTCTGTGAATCCCGGAAGTTCTTGCA
Organism: uncultured Bacteroides sp.; assembly: GCF_902491285.1. Lineage (GTDB taxonomy): Bacteria > Bacteroidota > Bacteroidia > Bacteroidales > Bacteroidaceae > Bacteroides. The sequence goes on from NZ_CABUHK010000013.1 coordinate 82,848, forward strand.
ACTGAGATTGCGTTGCATCATATCCTGGTCGAGCCCGTTCATGGCAATGACGGTGAATACCCCTGCCAGAAATTGCTTGAAGAAATACCGCTTGTCATTGACATCATCAAAGAAGAATGTCTTGGAGAAGTCACTGTCCGAAATCGTAGTGACCAGGCCGCTGAAATTCAGGTGCAGGTTGGAAGCGATATAGTAGATACAGAGAACCACCGAAACTACCAGGCAGAATGTTTTCAGGACATCTGTCCATATCAATGATTTCACCCCGCCGCGGAATGTATAGAGCCATACGATAAATACGGTCAGGATAACGTTCAGCAAGAACGGGAGATGGAAAGGTTCGAAGATAAGCAGTTGCAAAGTCAGGCATACGAGAAAGAGCCGGACGGCTGCTCCCAACATCTTTGAAATAAAGAAAAAACAGGCTCCCGTCTTATAAGATGAACTTCCGAACCTGTTCTCCAAATATTCGTAGATGGAAACTAAATTCATGCGGTAAAAGAGAGGAACGAGCACAAACGCTATGATAATCTGCCCGACTATAAATCCCAGTACCATTTGCAGATAAGAAAAGCTGCTTGCCTGCACCATGCCCGGAACAGAGACAAAAGTAACCCCGGAAATCGTGGAACCAATCATGGCAAAAGCAACGATATACCAAGCCGATTTACGGTTCCCTACAAAGAATCCTTCATTGTCGGCTTTGCGTCCTGCTATATAAGAAATAGTGAACAGGATTATAAAGTATGCCACAATAGTAATAGATATGACGGCTGGGCTCATTATCTGCTGTTTAAATTTGTTTGGAGATAAGATATCTTGAATTATGTAGCAAATATAGCTGTTTTTGATAATATAATCCAATAAACAGATGTAATAAAGAGAATTCTTCCTCTATACAAATTATCAGCCAGTACTTTTCTCAAAGTATACTCACCGTGATGAGAAAAAATCTCATCGCGGTGAGAATGACCCTTTGTCTGAACATGCTGGAACGGGGATTATGTGGAACTCAAATGGATTATTGTTTCTTGTAAAGAATGTATTTCTTGGATGCGCCGGCATAGATACCTGTATTCTCAAAATCACATAAGATGCTCTGGGTATCTTTGGAAATCTTGGGGATGCATACGTCTACTTTGATGCGCGACTGTTTTTGTGCAGGGTCGGTAATATGCAATTCCGCATTGTCCCGGCGACTGCCTTTGAGTATTAATGTACATGCTTTGTCCACCTTTACGGTCATCTCCTTGTGAGTGAAAGTTCCTTCCCGATAAAATACCATTTGCCAAATATTCAGCTTTTTGTGCCTTACAATCTGCATGGAATCCGTATTGACCAGGATTTCAACAGGGCTCTTCTTATTGTATGCGTCCATTTGCCGGGCGGAAGTTATCCCCGGTGCTATGATATATGCATAGGTGGCGTTGTGAGGAGTAGTCCCGTGGTCGAATCCGAGAGTGAAAACTTCCCGGTGTTGCATCTCTTTCGATTCGGTATGGTTGATGTCGTACCATGACCCTGTTTGTTGTTCATTATTCAGGTATATCCGCCCGCCTTGCGGAAAGATATATCCGATTCCGTTATGTAAAGCCCAGTCGGGAGAATCATAGGTAAATTCTCCTTTCTTTATAGCTGTTTGTTTCTTGTTCTGTGATACCAGTATGTTTTTATCATTCAGCAGGCATTGGTTGATTGTAGTATATATGGGTGCGTGAGAGGTAGAATTGATTCCTGCCCCTAAGCATACCACTTCATTGTCGAAGAAGAACCATGCCTTTTTAGCACCGGTGTTGACTCCTGCATAGTTGTCCGTGTAGGCGTAGGCGGATACTCCGTAGATACTGTCGGATACGCCGCCGGCAAAAGTTGATGTTCCTCGGGTCTGCCAGTCGCTCGCAGCCATCGGAATCGTATCCAGTTGTGGGGCGGTTGTTCCGGGGATTCTGCACCAGTTCCATACAGGCAGGATATTGGCGTATTCATTTCCTTGTGTTGCTATATTGGTGCATCCGTCCGACATAAAGTAAGTTTTTAAGTTTTCCCCGTTGCCGTATTCGCAACGCATGGTGCGGGTGGATACCATGCGGACGTCGAAAGTATAGCCGGGACGTACGTGCAGGGTATAATCTCCCCGGAAGTAATGTGTGTGCAGTGGCTGCAACTTGTAGTCAGCAGGCTGCTCACCTTTCAGACGGGCGATAATGGCCTTATATTCGTCTGTATGTTCCGGGTCGAGGACAATCATCCGTTTGGCAAACAGGGTAGTAGCCCTTTTGTCGGTAATGTTTTTCCGGCTTATGCCTCTGCCTAGTACGTCAAAAAGCATATGTTGTCCGCGTATGGTCTGATAATAAGTCCCGCGCATGAATTTGCTCAGAATCCGTATTTTTTCGGCACTCAATGCATATTGGGTTCCTTGTGTGTACATGGCTACTTGGGTGATTCCTTTTAGAATCTCATCACCATATCCGCCGATATAAAGCTGTACGCCATGCTGGAAGTAAGAGTTGTCATGCTGAAAACCCTCTTTGACGGTGTATTCTATCGGGCTGTAAGCATTATCGAGAGCCGTTTTCAGGTCGGTCTCGTTTTTTTCCAGGCATGACCGGTAAATCCAGTGAAGTGCGATGTCTGTCTGGTTGGCACCCGTCCATTTGGCAGGGTGTCCACCGTCTTTGCGTATGCGTTGTAAAGTTTTAGTCTCCAGTTCGGATGGAATTTGTTTTTTGCCGATACGCATCTGTATAAGTAATATGCCGATTTTCTGAGGTTCGGCAATTTGGTTGTACCACCAGTTGTTGCAGTGCGGATTACGTTCATACCAATATTCCAGTCCTTTCACTATCTTATTGTAAATGTCTTCGTTTTGATAGTAAGTGTTCTGCGGATTGGTATAGGCAAAAGCAAAATCATACAATCGGTTTATGTGGATGAGAGGTTCCCAGTTGGTGCGGTCACGGCGGCTGTAGTCTACATCGGTAAAACATCCTTTGCCGGCATCGTACTTATTTAAAGCTTCGTCAATAAGCGGATTTTGTGCAAAGTCGTTCCTTATTTTCTCCATTAAAGTTTCAAATTCGTCATTTTTATTGTTATTTGCCATGAGGGGGGCAGATGTGTAGAAAGCTGCGAGTAGAAGTCCGATAATGTAGTTAACAAATCTCATGTTGGTTCTATTTTAAATGGTTGTATTAGATTATTCGGAGACAAAATTATATAGAAAAATCGAGTTTTTCTACACCGGCACAATAAAAACCGAGGC
>NZ_CABUHK010000014.1 GCF_902491285.1 uncultured Bacteroides sp.
TGCATGATTCACGATGTTGGAAGAAGTGGTCGGGGTTTTCAGCCATACCACGGGCAACCGGTTTCATTGGATTCAGTGCGCGGGCACGGAATTCAGCCAAAGCTTCCTGGTCGATCAGCGGAGCCAAGTCTTCGTTTTCCAACATTTCGATCTTCTGGATTTCGTGAGATGTACGGAAACCATCGAAGAAGTTCATGAACGGAACACGTGATTTGATAGTAGCCAAGTGAGCTACACCGGCCAAATCCATAACTTCCTGTACAGAACCTTCAGCCAACATGGCAAAGCCAGTCTGACGAGCTGACATAACGTCCTGGTGGTCACCGAAGATACACAATGCGTGAGAAGCCAATGTACGGGCAGATACATGGAATACGCAAGGCAAGAATTCACCGGCAATTTTGTACATGTTAGGGATCATCAGGAGAAGACCCTGAGAAGCAGTGTAAGTAGTAGTCAACGCACCAGCCTGAAGAGAACCGTGAACTGCACCGGCAGCACCACCTTCAGATTGCATTTCCTGTACCAATACTGTTTCGCCGAAGATGTTCTTACGTCCTGCGGCAGCCCATTCGTCTACGTACTCAGCCATAGTCGAAGAAGGAGTGATGGGGTAGATAGCTGCTACTTCAGAGAACATATACGAGATATGTGCTGCAGCCTGGTTACCATCACAAGTGATGAATTTCTTCTGTTTAGTCATAACTAAATTAAATATTTAAGTAAATAAATCTTTTAATATAAAAAGCCGAACATCCAGAGAGGTATCTGGTTGCCCCGACCTATTTCAGCCTTATGCAACGCATATGTCACATTCGGGTTATTCTTTATTTTTGCTCCTTCCTGGCAAATTTTGAACGGCATGACCTCATCTACCATAAAAGAGACGTTTTTATCTCCTTTGTGTATCTTATGGTCTTTCCATAATGAATTTGCGAAAAAAGTATCCAGCACATCCTGTTCTTCCACTTTCACCGGATAGATGGAGTACATCAGGTTGGAGTTGTGCATCATTATCTTGGACGGTTTTTTGGGAAATTCCTCTCCTTTCGGATAAACCAGATTAATGAGTCGTGCGTCTGCCAGATACTTGATATAATTCATCACCGTGGCACGGGATGTCTGTATGTCGCTAGCCAATTGGCTGACATTCGGAGCCTTCGGGCCATCGACAGCGAGCAAATATAGTAATTTTTTTATCTTTGAAAGATATTTCAGTTCAATTTGTTTGAGGAGCAGGATATCTACTTCCACCATCATGTTCATCGTCTTCAGCAGATTCTCCGAGAAATTACGCTTCTCGAGGAAGAACGGGTAGAATCCATGATGCAGGTAATCTTGAAAATAATCCAGCGGACGAACCTTGGAAAGTACTCCTTTGGCTATTTGCTCGTGAGTGCTGAGAATCTCTTCGAGACTGTAAGCCCGGAATTTCATGCCTGTCTGCAAGTTCAGGAATTCGCGGAAAGAGAATCCGCGCAAATTATAGCTCTTTGCGATATCACGCAGTTCGAGGTTTTCTTCTTTCAGTCGCATCACTGACGAACCGGTAAAGACAATCTTCAGATTGGGAAAACGGTCGTAACACATACGCAGTTCCTTGCTCCATTCCGGGTGTTTGAACACCTGGTCGATCAGCAATACTTTTCCACCGCGTTTCTGGAACTCGTTGGCAAAATCTACGATACTATGTCCCGAGAAGTAGAAGTTGTTCATGTTGATGAACAGGCATGAACGGTCGGTTCCGAATTTCTCTTTGGCGTATTGGAGCAGGAAAGTGGTTTTTCCTACGCCACGTGTCCCTTTGATACCAATCAAGCGGTCGCTCCAGTCAATCTCGTCCATAAGGTCGCGGCGAACGGGGGCATTAGTGTGCTCAACTAGGTAGGCGTGTGTGCGATAGAATGATTCCATTTCTGTTCTTTGTTTTTCGGGTGGCAAATATAGTGCTTTTTTTAGGATTTGCAAAGTAGAGATGGCAAAATTGTGCTTTTAATTCCAACTTTCTGTTTATTGTGGACTTTCCTGACTATTTCCTGCATATATTTGCAGAATAATGTTTTGAATTCGTTTGAGATGACTAAAAAGACTCTTTATATATTCAATCCGGAGCATGATTTGGCACTTGCCAGTGGTGAAGCGAATTATATGGCTCCGGCTTCCGCCAGGCGTATGGCTTCCGAACTGGCTTTGCTTCCGATGTGGTATGCGGAGGAGGGGAGTGCGGTATTGGCTCCTTCTGCTTATAATCTGGATTATTTGAGGCAAATGCAGGAATTGCTGGATATTCCGGTTCATCTGGTGACAGACCCGGAACTGGCTTCTGAACCGGATTGGGATATTCACCCTTGGGGCTGGGACGCAGCTTTGCGGAAGCGGCTTTCAGTGCTGGGCGTGGATGAAGCCCTACTTCCTTCCATGGAACAATTAAACGGTTTACGGGAATATTCCCATCGTTCCAAAGCCGTTTCATTGCTTCCGGAATTGCGGTTGAATGAACATTTCTGTGGAGAATCTTATTACTTGAAAACACCGGAAGAATGGAGAACTTTTGTGGAAGAGCGGGAAGGCTGCTTGTTGAAAGCTCCACTTTCGGGAAGTGGCAAGGGATTGAATTGGTGCAAAGGTGTATTTACTCCTTTTATTTCCGGTTGGTGTACGCGTGTGGCTGCTTCGCAAGGTGGAGTTATCGCGGAGCCTATATATAATAAGGTGGAAGATTTTGCCATGGAGTTTTATTCCGACGGTATAGGCGGAGTGACGTTTGAGGGATATTCTCTCTTTCATACCGGTAAGAGCGGAATGTATGAAGGGAACTGTCTGCTTTCTAATGAGGCTATCCGGAAACAACTTTCGCAATATGTCCCTTTAGAAACTTTGACGGACTTGGAGAGCCATTTGAAATGCAAACTTTCTATGCTAATAGGAATTGCCTATAAAGGTTATTTGGGAGTTGATATGATGATTTGCCGGTTTCCGGCGAATGAAAAAACTGTATTCCGGATTCATCCTTGTGTAGAAATTAATCTGCGCATGAATATGGGAGTCACGACACGTCTTCTGTACGATCGTTATATGCATACTGATTCTATAGGACGTTTCGGAATTGACTATAATCCTTCGGAAGGCGAAGCCTTGAAAGAACATGAGCGAATGTCGGCAGCCTATCCGTTGGAAATCAGGGAGGGGAAGGTGTATTCGGGCTATTTACCTTTAGTACCTGTCTATAAGAAAAGCTGTTATCGGGCGTGGGCATTGGTTACTTCTGGTTTTTAACCAAAACGGCGTGGACGGCTCAGAAAGTAAGGGATAGATGTATATAAGCTATTTTCCATACAAGTTCAGTCTTATCTACGTATAGATAATCACCCTTACGAATGAAGCAGGTCATTCTATTTTTTTTTAGTTGAACTTTTTTTTAGTCTAATCTTGATTTATTATTCAAAAAAACTAAAGAGTTGTATAATAATTCATATATTTGTATCCTAACATAGAAACAAAACAAATCATGAATATAAAAAAACAACTCGTATGATTAAATGGATTTGTTGTTCTGCACTTATTCTTTTTGCCTGTCCTTCTTTTTCGAACGCAGCCGGGGTATCCGGTGAGTCTGATAAGACAAACATGAATTTGGTGCATTCTGTAGAACAAAGTAGAGAAGTAGTTTTAGAAGGAAAGGTGACTGACAAGGACGGGATAGAACTTCCGGGAGTTTCGGTTTTATTGGAAGGTACTACGTATGGAACGGTGACAGATGTTGACGGCCGTTATCATTTGAAATTCCAGAGTACTAAAGGACAAAAAATCATTTATTCATTTATCGGGATGAAAACTCAGGTATATCTCTATACCGGTGTTTCTTCTCATAATGTGGTGTTGGAACCGGATGATATAGTCTTGGATGATGTGGTAGTAATAGGTTATGGCAGCAAGAATAAGAAGAGCCTGACAAGCTCGATTGCTTCTATGGACAAAAAGGAGATGGAACGACTTTCGGCCACTTCCGCCACCGTAGATAATATGTTGGCGGGTAATATCAAGGGTGTGTTGGTGTCAACTACCAGCGGCGAGCCGGGTGCGGCATTAAAGATTAATGTGCGTGGCATCACTTCCCCATATCCTAACATGGTGACCGGACAAGATAATAATATACCCTTGTATGTCATTGACGGAGTACCCATGTTTATGGAAAACAATTCATTGAATCCTTTGATGAACATTGCCCCCAGCGATATAGAAAGTATTGATGTGCTGAAGGATGCTGCCGCTACGGCAATTTATGGTTCCCGTGGCGCCAATGGAGTTATCATAGTCAAGACCAAAGGCGGGCGGAAAGGAGAGAAGGTTACTGTGGAGGCAGGGTATACTTTTTCTGTCGGCAATCCGGTGAAGAACTATGATCCGTTGAATACTTTTGAGTTCAAGGAGTTGCAGAATACGATTCTGAAAAACACGGTGAATGCGGTAAACATTGGAATGTCTGATGCCAACGGGATTGTGGATGTAATGAATCAGTTTGGTAAAGTAAGAGTACTCCAATATGATGAAAATGGCATTCCGTCTTTATTGGCGTATGACGGAATAGATGACTCTAAGTATGGAACAGCCAACACGGACTGGACACAGGAGGTGAGAAACAAAAATGCAGCGACTCATCAATATAATGTAGCAGTACGCGGCGGTTCGGAGAAGACCAACTATTCATTCTCTTTTAACGGTTTAAATCAGGAAGGGCTGTTGATAAATGATAATTTGGAACGTTATGCGGCCCGTTTGTCTTTGGATACAGAAATTAATAGTTATGTTTCTATGGGAGCTACCTTGAGCTATTCTTATTCCAACCGTAAGAGTGGTTCGCAGGAATCTTTTATAGGAACTAGTAGCGGTACTTGGCAGACACGTCCTGATGTATCAGTTTTTGATGAGAATGGTAACTACAATTGGATTAATGTATCAGGAGCCTATGGTTCAGGAGGAGGCGTATATATGTATGACCCTAATCCGGTAGCCCAGTTGCAGCGTAAAGCGGAATATGTCAATGACCAGTTCCTGGGAAATGCATATGCAGAAATTACTCCGTTGAAGGGATTGAAATTTCGGGCGGATATCAATATATCGCGCTATACATTCAAGAGTAGTTATTTTAGTCCGAAAAATACTCAAATGAAAATGGAGATGCCTGAGTATGATATGGTAGACTTGACTCCTTCCTTATTATCGACTTATAATAGTGGAATAACCAATACTTCTATTAATTTCCGTGCTGATTATAACCTGAACATAGATAAACATGGTATTACCGTTATGGCTGGATATGGTGCAGACCGCTATTGGATGGATTCCAACAACAATATGTATCAGGGATTTCCCAATGATGAAGTGCTGAATAATCCGGGTTCTGCAAGCATGGTATATCTGTATTCTGATTTCTACTCGCGCAGCGGGTTGAATTCGGTTTATGGACGCGCCACTTATGATTATGACAGTCGTTATCTGGTTGAAGCCAGCCTTCGTGCAGACGCTTCCTCCAAATTCGGGCCTGCCAATCAGTGGGGCGTATTCCCTGCCATATCACTGGGCTGGAGAATAAACAATGAGAAGTTTCTGAAAAGTATCAGTCAGATAGATGATTTGAAATTGCGCTTTAGTTGGGGTAAGACAGGTTCTACGAATGTAGCTGACTTTTCTTACAAGCAATTTTTTTTAGGGTCAGATAAATATATGGGTAATTCCACTACCACTTTACAGGATTTGCTTCCCAATACCGGTGTCCGTTGGGAAATGACTACGGAATATAATGTCGGAGTGGATTTTAGTTTTTTCAATAATCGTCTGACCGGTAGTATTGATGTATATCATCGCTATACGGACGGAGCTTTAGCTCCTGCTCCCCATATACTGGAGTCCGGTTTCAAGAGCTATTACAGCAATATCATTGATATGACCAATAATGGTGTAGAGGTGAATATCGGTGGTGATATCATCCGCAGCAAGAATTTTGGCTGGAATACGAATTTCAATATTGCTGCCAACCGTAATAAGGTTAAGCGTCTGAACGGTGCTACCATCAGTGCTGGTATGCAGGATGCTTATATTGAAGGAATGCCGGCCGGAACCCTGAAGGGATATAAAGTGAAGGGTATCTGTCAGGATTTGAGCGAACTGGAAGCTTTGAATGCCACTTCTCCTTCCGGAATTTATCAGACCAACACCGGGGTGGGTGACTATATCATGCAAGATATAGACGGTAATGGTATGATTGATGTCAATGACCGTGTAGTAATAGCCAATCCGGAGCCGAAATGTTTTGGTGGATGGCTGAATACATTGACTTATAAAGATTTTGCCCTGTCGTTCCTCTTGCAATACCAGTTTGGTGGCGAGGCTCTTTACAGTAATTTGCAAACAGATATGGGAGGAGCATTGGGGCAGAGTGTATTGCGCGAACTTTATGGAAATACGTGGACTACTGAAAACACGAATGCTCGTTATCCCCAGTTGGTATTTATGGGGCGTGAATCCTATAATTTGACGGATAATGACCGTTATGTTTTCAAGACTTCTTACCTGCGTATGAAAAACATAACGCTGTCCTATAAATTGCCCCAGGCGATGACTTCTAAATGGGGAGTGAATAATGCATCTGTATTTGCTACGGTAACTAATCTGTTTACCATCACCAATTGGCCCGGTTTGGATCCGGAGTCAATTGGAACCATAGTGACGCAAATGAGTTCTTCCAGTGACCCTTATCCCATGAGCCGTACATTCTCTCTAGGAGTGAAGGTACAATTTTAATGATTTAAAAACAGGAATATATGAAACTAATTTATAAACTTTTCTCCCTGTTGTTTGTCTCGGTTGCGGTTCAATCCTGTGACTTAATGGGGAGCATTGATGATATCAAACCTCAGCACGTGGTGGATGATGAGACTGTAATTGTTGATGCAAGTACTGCACAGATGGCCTTGAGTGGGGTGTATAGCAGTGTCCGTAGTTATGATGTATGTATCTTCCGCTCTTGTATGTCTGTTTGGGCGGGTACTTATGGCAAAACGAATACTAACGGTTCCAAGGATTTTATGGGCGACAGTCAGAATAAGACAGCTATAAAGGTCGAAAACATCGGCGTTGAGAATGTGTACAGAGGCTATTATTATATCATCAATGCAGTAAACTCATTCATTGATAACTTAAACACGAGTAATCCTTCCGATTTGTCCGAAACGCGTAAAAATGAAATGTTGGGTGAAGCCCGTTGTATGCGTGCTTTGATAAATATGCATCTGTTGCGCCTGTTTGGTGAATATTATGATAACAATTCAGAATACGGTATCGTTCTTTATGAAAAGCCGGTACGTGATAATGAACCGAAAGCTCGTTCCAAAGTTTCAGATTGTTATAAACTGATACAGGATGATTTGAAGTTCGCTTCTGTCAATGCGCCTGCTTATCAATATGAACATTCTTTGTTTAGTACATTGGTTGCCAAGGCATTGATGGCTCGTGTCTATCTGACAAAGGGTGAATATACGTCTGCGGCGGAATGGGCAGGCGAGGTGATAGATGAGGCTGAAGGCAGTGGATATGGACTGGAAGAAGATTTCACTACTGTTTTCACTACCCAGTTTAATTCTCCTGAAATGCTGTTTGCTCCGTATACTAATAAAGCGACTTCCGAGTTAATCAGTTCAAATTGGATTGCCACCGAAGCAGGACGACTGCTGATTACTTTGGGGAAAACGATGGGAGAAGGCGGAAAATTGGAACCTCGTTATCAAGCTACTTATGAGAACATAGAAAACATGAATAAAACAGCGAAATATCCTTTGATAGTAGATGGTTATTCAGACGTTAATTCCTATTATTTTATGCGTTTGCCCGAGGTCTATTATATAAAGGCGGAAGCGGAGGCACGTTTGGGGCATTATGATGTTGCACGTGAATTAATGCGCCCGCTGTGCGACCGTGCCGGATATGCTGATGACTACGTAGATCGTATCACAGATACGGATGTACTGGGCATGGTGTTGAAAAACAAGCTGATGGAACTCAGTGTTGAGAACGGAGAAGAGTGGTTCGACTTGGTGCGCTATCATCAGAAAGGTGGATTTGAAAGTTGGACAATAGCCGAAAAAGCCCAATTGCCAGCCTTCAATCAGCTTCTTCTTCCTATTCCTAGAACGGCTATGGCCGGAAATACTTTGTTAGTGCAGAATCCCGAATATCAATCTATATAAAAAAAATATGAAAAAAGTATTCTTATTAATGCTTTGTGCATTGTCTCTGATGGCCTGTCAGGAAAAGCAAGCAGAAGGTTACACAATTAGTGGTACGCTGAAAGGTAATGCCGAGGGGGCAAGGGTAATGTTATTGGATGACCAGGTGTTACCTCCGGTAAAACTGGATAGTGCCATCGTGAAAGATGGTAAATTCTCATTGAAAGGAAAGGTGGATACTCCGGAAATGTATTCCTTGATTATTGACATTAACGAACCGGGTACGGAACAGCCCGATTATCGGAATAAAAAGTTTAAAGTCAATTTTTATCTGGAGAATAGTGACATCACTTTTGATGGAGATGTAGCCACCTTACCTTCTTATTATTATAATCCGGAACGTAAGGGAAAACCTGTTATTAAAGGCTCTGTGTCTCAGGATTTATATAATAAACTGAAGGCATCTATCCAAGAGGCTTCCGAAGAGTTGGGGAAACTGGGGGAGCAGTATTCAAAAGAGTATCTCATTCCTGAAAGTGAAGGAAAAGATGCAACGGAACGTGGCATTGAAATAGTAAAGGCAGAGAAAGAATTAGCCAGACAAGTGAAAGAAGCTACATGGAAATTTATCAGGGAAAATACTTCCTCGGTAGTTGCTTTTGATGAGGCTTCCTACATAATAAAAGGTTATAGTGCTACTCCTACTTCTTCTGAAATAGATGAGTTGTTAGGACTATTGGAAGAACCGTGGACGGGTACCAAGCGGTTGAAAGAACTGCAGGAGGTTGCTGTTACGACTAAGAAGTTGGCCATCGGTGAACCTTATATAGATATTGAACTTCTAAATACGAAGGGAGAAAAGGTAATGCTTTCTTCTTTAGTTCCGAAGGACAAATATGTGATGCTGGAGTTTTGGGCTAGCTGGTGTGGCCCTTGTCGTGGTGAAATTCCTCACTTGGTGAAGATACATAATAAATATAAAGATTTCGAGATCATCAGTATTTCTGTAGACAGCAAAGAAGATGACTGGAAGAAGGCCATGAAGGAAGAAGGAATGGTATGGACTCAGCTACGCAATTCTAGCGGATTGGAAGGTGACTTAAAAGTGAAATATAACATTCTCGGTGTTCCCACTTGTCTGCTGCTTGATAAAGAGGGGAATTTTTATAAATCGGATATGCGTGGTGCTTATTTGGATGATTTTTTGGTAGAGACTTACGGTAAGTAAGCATATTTATTATAAGTTTGTTATTTGGCTCATGTAAGTTTACATTATGCTATCTGAATAAATAAGGGTAACTATCTCCTTGGGATTTAGTTGCCCTTTCGTATATTTACTCCTGTAAGGGTGTGCTTTCATTTCCGTAACGGTCTACGGCTGTAACGGCAAAATGCTTTTTAGCATTCCAAGGCAGGATAGGGGCATAAATATAACTTGTCTCCTTGATATTCTGCGCAACGATATTTTCCGGTCGGCTGATGTCTACCGGATATTCATTGGAAGCATAAATAACATACATCGGTTTGTTGCGTTCGTCATTATCCGTAGCAGCCTGCCATTTTAATTCCGTGTATCCATTCTCGATATTCGTTATTTTCAGCTCCGACGGAGCCGTAGGCGGAACATTGTCCAGCCAAGGCATCGGTGGCTGTAAAGCCGGATATGCATAGAAATTTTCCGCCAATTCATCGTAGATACCTTGTGTGTTCTCCATGAGATATTTCACCCTGTAGTGTGCTTCACCCGCCATTTTATGATTACGAATGAAGTTCATTTGGCGATCTATCTCATCACGCGTCCATTTTCCTTCGTCGGGATGAAGGAAATAGATACCGAGTCCCGGAATCACTTGTCGTCCGTTACTCTGTTCCTGCCAGTCGAGGGCAAAAGGATAGAAACTGTTTCCCTGAAAATACATCATTGGATATATCTGGTCCATGATACCTTCGCCAAGCCATCCTTGCGGGTCCTGGTAAACGGTAAAGAAAGCATTCCATCCGCGGGAAGGATAACGCGAAGTATCCCGGTACTTTCCTACCGGACTGGCACTGAGCTTTACCCACGGCTTCATCGCTTTTACACCTTTATGTATATAGCGCACGATTTCCGAAATATTATCCCGCCGCCACTGCTCCAGTGTACGCCCTTTGCCATATCGGCGGAAATCATACTTGTCGGGAAAGAGAGGAGCATTCTCCGGATAACGCAGGTAATCGAAATGCACCCCGTCTATATCATAACGGCTTACGACTTCCCGCACCAGTTTCATCAGATACTCTTTGGTGCCCGGATGTCCTGGATTAAGGAAATATTCATTTTTGTAAGGTACGCAAATATCTTTCATCCGTTTAGTGACAGACTGGCTGCCGAGAGAAGCAACGTGTTTTCTGTTTCCCAATGGGATAGTCACCATCCAGGCATGGCACTCCATACCTCGCTTATGACATTCCTCAATGGCAAAAGCGAGCGGGTCATATCCGGGATTTCCACCTGATTTGCCTGTCAGGATAGAGTTGAAAGGTTCGATGGATGAAGGATATAATACATCTCCGCGTGTACGTGTCTGAAACAGGATGGTATTGAAGTTGGCTGCTTTCAACTTATCGAGAATATCCACTAGTTCTTCCTTTTGCTTGCGGATACTTTGAGGACTTAAAGCACGTGTGCGAGGCCAGTCAAGACCATACAAAGCCGTAAGCCATGCGGCACGAACTTCATGTTTAGGCTGCGCAGCCACGAATAAGAAAGGAAACAAAAGTGAAAGAATGAAAATATATCGACGCATATTCTTTATTTTTTGTTTTAAATCCCTGCAAAGTTAGTAAAAGTGTCGGTAATGTTGGGCTGTTTCGTGAGATTATGTTACATTTGCCAAGCTAAAAAAACGACACACTATGATAACATTTACTCTATGCCTGCTGGCGCTGATAGTAGGCTATTTTACGTATGGACGCCTGATGGAGCGCGTCTTTGGTCCCGACGACCGTAAAACACCGGCACTTACCAAGGCTGATGGAGTGGACTATATCCCTTTGCCAACCTGGAAGATATTCATGATTCAATTTCTTAATATCGCAGGATTAGGTCCGATATTCGGGGCGATAATGGGGGCTAAATTCGGAACTTCCTCTTATCTGTGGATTGTATTGGGAAGTATTTTTGCAGGTGCGGTGCACGATTATTTTGCCGGAATGCTTTCTTTGCGAAATGGCGGGGAAAGTTTGCCGGAGATTATCGGTCGCTATTTGGGGCTTACGACGAAGCAGGTCATGAGAGGATTTACCGTCATCCTGATGATTTTAGTAGGTTCTGTTTTTGTTGCCGGTCCTGCGGGGCTGTTGGCAAAGCTGACGCCGGAAAGCTTGGATGCGACGTTTTGGATAGTTGTTGTGTTTGCCTACTATATTTTGGCTACTTTGTTGCCCGTTGATAAAATCATCGGTAAAATTTATCCGTTGTTTGCAGTAGCCCTCCTATTTATGGCAGTAGGAATCTTAGTGATGCTTTATGTCAACCATCCCGCTTTGCCGGAATTGTGGGACGGATTGCAGAATACAAATCCGGAAGCGAGTGAGCTTCCTATTTTCCCGATTATGTTTGTGAGCATTGCCTGTGGCGCAATTTCCGGTTTCCATGCTACGCAGAGTCCTTTAATGGCACGTTGCATGACTTCGGAACATCATGGACGCCCGGTGTTCTACGGTGCAATGATTACCGAAGGTATCGTTGCTCTTATTTGGGCTGCCGCTGCTACTTACTTCTTCCATGAGAACGGAATGGAAGAAAGCAATGCTTCCGTTATTGTGGATGCCATTACAAAAGAATGGTTGGGAGCAATCGGTGGGGTGCTTGCAATTTTGGGAGTGATTGCCGCTCCGATTACCTCGGGAGATACGGCTTTCCGTTCCGCCCGTCTGATTGTGGCGGACTTTCTGGGCATGGAACAAAAAAGTATACGCCGTCGTTTATACATCTGCATTCCGATGTTCGTGGTGGCTATCGGTTTGCTTTTATACAGTTTGCGTGATGCGAACGGATTTAATATGATATGGCGTTATTTCGCTTGGGCTAACCAGACTCTGGCTGTGTTTACCTTGTGGGCTATAACAGTCTTTTTGGCGGTATCCAAGAAACCTTATATCATAACTTTGATACCGGCACTGTTTATGACAAGTGTATGTTCAACTTATATATGTATTGCTCCCGAAGGATTGGGACTTTCGCATGCAGTCTCCTACGGCATCGGCATAGCGTGTGTAGTGATTGCGGCAGCTTGGTTCTATGTTTGGCTGGGCAAGCAGAAAACAAGAAAATTATCAGAATGAAGAAAATAAAGAAATCGACGGGAGTTGCGTTAGCATTCCTTATTTATGTATCAGTAACGGCGGCTTATTTGTTGCCACGTAACACAGAAGTTAGTCTGACAGAGAAAGTTCTGACAGTGGGCGTCTCTTATGTCATTGTCTTTCTTCTTTGGTTAGTGCTCCGTAAAAAGGAACAAATGCGCGAACGCCGCAAAAAAGACGAACAATCTATTCACTTAAAAAAGTAAGTTTATGAAGAAATTAGCTTTAGCTCTTTGCTTATTGGCAGTCTCTTTCACTGCACAGGCACAATTTGAGAAAGGAACTACGATTATTAATCCTTCATTGTCAGGATTGGACTTTTCGTATAGTAAAAATGATAAAGCAAAATTTGGTCTTGGCGCACAGGTCGGTACGTTCTTTGCCGAAGGCATTGCCTTGATGGTAAACGCCGGAGCCGACTGGTCGAAACCGGTAGACGAATACACGCTGGGTACAGGAGTGCGCTTCTACTTTAATAAAACCGGTATTTATCTGGGTGGCGGACTTGACTGGAACCGTTTCCGTTGGAGCGGTGGAAAACATCAGACGGATTGGGGACTGGGCATTGAAGCAGGATATGCTTATTTCCTTTCACGTACAGTAACCATCGAACCTGCCGTTTATTATAAGTGGCGTTTCAATGACGGTGATATGTCACGTTTCGGCGTTAAGATAGGATTTGGATTCTACTTGTAAGAAAGGAAAATATAATATACAAATTAAGCCCTTGCGAAAATATAACTTTCGTAAGGGCTTAATTTGTTATAGCTAGTTCCTATATACTCTACAATATTACGCAGACTATCTCAGTTTTTCTTTTAAGAACTGTCCCGTATAGCTTGCTCCGCAAGCGGCTACCTCTTCCGGAGTACCTACCGCTACTATATTTCCCCCTTTATCTCCGCCTTCGGGTCCGAGGTCAATCACATAATCAGCGCATTTGATAACGTCCATGTTATGCTCGATGATAACGATGCTATGTCCCCGACGGATAAGTGCGTCGAAAGCATCCAACAATTTACGAATATCATGGAAGTGCAACCCCGTAGTCGGTTCGTCAAAGATAAACATGGTCGGGTCTGCTTTCTCCTGGCTCAGATAGAATGCCAGTTTCACACGCTGGTTTTCACCACCGGAAAGGGTGGAAGAGGATTGTCCCAGTTTGATGTATCCTAATCCTACGTCCTGTAAGGGAAGTAACTTCTTCACAATTTTCTTCTGTCCATGCTCATTGAAAAATTCAACAGCTTGGTTCACGGTCATTTCCAATACATCATAGATGTTTTTATCGTGGAATTTCACTTCCAGTGTGTCGGATTTGAAACGTTTTCCGTGGCAGGATTCACATTCGAGCACCAAGTCGGCCATGAATTGCATTTCTACAGTAATGGTTCCGTCACCCTTACACTCTTCGCAACGCCCGCCTTCGCTGTTGAAACTGAAGAATCCGGCTGTGTAACCCATTTGTTTGGCTAAAGGCTGCTCAGACCACAGTTTACGGATTTCGTCATATGCTTTGATGTAAGTTACCGGATTGGAACGTGATGATTTGCCAATCGGGTTTTGGTCTACAAATTCTACATTCCGTAGGTCGCGCAAGCTGCCGCCAATAGAAGAGAACTCTCCCGGTCGCTCACTACATTCGTCCAATTCGCGTTTCAGTGCCCGGAAGAAAATATCCCTTACTAACGTACTTTTTCCGGAACCGGAAACTCCGGTAACGACTGTCATTACATTGAGTGGGAAACGGGCGTCCACCCCTTTCAGATTATTCTCGCGTGCACCTTTCAATTCTATATAGTTATTCCACGGCCGGCGATGTTCGGGAACGGGAATTTCTTCTTCTCCCAGAAGATAACGCACTGTGTAACTGTTGCTTCCTTTTTTCAGGTCTTTCATATCGCCCTGATAAACGACCTCTCCGCCCAGGCGTCCGGCATTGGGACCTATGTCGATAATATAATCTGCGGCACGGATAATCTCTTCGTCATGTTCCACGACCACTACCGTGTTGCCTAACTGTTGCAGTTGGCGTAATACATAAATCAACCGGTCTGTATCACGGCTGTGAAGCCCGATACTTGGCTCGTCAAGAATATAAAGACTGCCTACAAGGCTGCTGCCTAGTGATGTTGCCAGATTGATACGCTGGCTTTCTCCACCGGACAGGGAATTACTGAGACGGTTCAAGGTCAGGTATCCCAAACCTACATCAATCAGGAAGTGGATACGGTTGTTAATTTCAATCAGGATACGGCGGGCTACATCGCTGTCGTGCTCGTTGAGTTCCAGACCGTCAAAGAATTGCTTTAATTCCGTAATAGGTAAATCTACCAGTTCGGAGATATTCTTACCGCCTACCCGTACATATCCGGCTTCCGGTTTCAGACGTGTGCCGTGACATTTCGGACAAAGCGTCTTTCCCCGGTAACGTGCAAGCATCACACGATATTGTATCTTGTATTGGTTCTCTTCCAGCATCTTGAAAAAATCGTTGATACCGTGGAAGTATTGGTTGCCTTCCCAAAGTAGCCGGCGTTGTGCATCCGTCAATTCATAATAAGGTGTGAATATCGGGAAATCGAACTTGTCCGCATTGTGGATCAACTCATCTTTCCACTCTCCCATCTTTTCACCACGCCAGCATACAATAGCCCCTTCATAAACCGATAAAGAACGGTTCGGCACAACCAGATGTTCGTCGATACCGATCACCTTACCGAAACCTTCGCAGGTAGGACAGGCGCCGATAGGAGAGTTGAACGAGAACATCTGGTCGTTCGGTTCTTCAAAGACGATGCCGTCCGCTTCGAATTTCGTGCTGAAAGTGTGTAGCTTCGTTGTTCCGTCCGAAAGATAGAAACGCAACATACAGGTTCCGTCACCTTCATACATGGCTGTTTCGGCAGAGTCGGTGAGCCGGCTCATGGCATCTTTAGTGTTGGCTACCGCCATACGGTCTACCAGCAGATGGACTTCATCACCTGCCACGGGCGTATATTCATCTATACGTTTCATTTCACCGTTCACTTCGATACGGTTGAAACCCTGTTTCAAGTCTATTTCCAACTGTTGTTGCAGGGTGCGGTCTTCACGCAGGCGGATCGGTGTCAGTACCGTATATCTTGTACCTTCTGGATACGAGAGCATGCAGTTGACAATATCTTCCGTCGAATGTTTCTTCACCTCTTGCCCGCTGACGGGGCTGTACGTTTTCCCTACGCGGGAGTAGAGCAGGCGGAGATATTCGTAAATCTCGGTCGAAGTTCCCACGGTAGAACGTGGATTTCGGCTGTTTACTTTCTGTTCGATGGCAATGGCGGGTGGAATACCTTTGATGAAGTCACATTCCGGTTTGCTCATTCGACCCAGGAACTGGCGTGCATAGCTGCTCAGACTTTCTACATATCGGCGTTGCCCCTCGGCATAGAGCGTATCAAAAGCGAGGGAAGATTTTCCGGAACCCGATAATCCGGTGATTACAACAAGTTTGTTGCGTGGTATATCTACATCGATGTTTTTTAGGTTATTTACTCGTGCACCTTTTATCGAAATATAGTTGTTTTCTGACATAAAATACTCCTTGTTTTATGGTAGTCGGCAAAGTTAGCGAATTTATCGGGAGTTTGTATTATCTTTGCGTCACATTATTACGATTTAAGAATATTATGAAGCTGAAAAACTATCTTTTACTTTTAGCTCTTCTTCTTGCGGTAGGAGTGAGGGCGCAGGTGCCAACCGGCAATAAATACCCCAAACGTGAATTTCGTGCGGCATGGATACAGGCTGTCAACGGACAGTTCCGCGGTATTCCTACCGAACGGCTGAAACAGACGTTGATTAGCCAGTTGAACTCTCTTCAGGGAGCCGGCATTAATGCGATTATCTTCCAGGTACGTCCCGAAGCGGATGCGTTGTACGCTTCACAACATGAACCGTGGAGTCGTTTCCTGACCGGCACTCAGGGGCAGATTCCTTCTCCTATGTGGGACCCGATGCAGTTTATGATTGAAGAGTGCCAGAAGCGGAATATGGAGTTTCATGCCTGGATTAATCCTTACCGTGTGAAGACTTCATTGAAGAACCAGTTGGCACCGGAGCATATTTACCATCAGCATCCTGAATGGTTCGTTACGTATGGCGACCAGTTATACTTCGACCCGGCACTTCCCGAAAGCCGGGAATACATTTGCAAAATTGTGACTGATATCGTGTCCCGTTATGATGTGGATGCCATCCATATGGATGATTATTTCTATCCTTATCCTGTCAGGGGATTGGATTTCCCGGATGATGCGAGCTTTGCCCGTTATGGCGGCGGATTCACGAATAAGGCAGACTGGCGTCGTAGTAATGTCAATGTGTTGATAAAGAAGCTTCACGAGACTATCCGTGGGATAAAACCGTGGGTGAAATTCGGTATCAGTCCGTTTGGTATTTACCGTAATCAGAAGAGCGACCCGTTGGGAAGTAATACGAACGGTTTGCAGAATTACGATGATTTGTATGCCGATGTCCTGCTTTGGGCACGCGAGGGATGGATTGATTATAATATTCCGCAGATTTATTGGGAAGTCGGGCATAAGGCGGCCGATTACGAGACATTGGTGAAATGGTGGGCTACCCACTCGGAAAACCGTCCGTTGTTTATCGGTCAGTCTGTGCCGAACACTATCCAACATGCCGATCCGCAGAATCCTTCCATCAATCAGCTTCCACGGAAGATGGCTTTGCAACGTGCTTATCAGACGATTGGCGGTAGCTGCCAATGGTATGCGTCGGCTGTTGTCGAGAATCAAGGTAGATACCGTGACGCTTTAGTCAGTGAATACCATAAGTATCCCGCTTTGATTCCTGTCTTTGACTTTATGGATGACAAGGCTCCGGACAAAGTGCGCAAGATGAAGAAAGTATGGACAGAAGATGGTTATGTTCTTTTTTGGACTGCTCCGAAGGCGGATACAGAAATGGATAAAGCTGTCCGATATGTAGTTTACCGCTTTAGTGGAAAAGAAAAGGTGAACCTCGATGATCCTTCACATATTGTAGATATTACCCGCAATCCTTTCTACAAACTTCCATACGAAACGGGAAAAACTAAACACCGCTATGTAGTAACAGCTTTGGACCGTCTTCATAATGAATCGAAGTCTGTAAGTAAGAAGGTGAAACTATAAAGTGTAAATAATGAGGAATAAGAAATAAAGGATGAAGAACTTTGCTGTGTGGCGGTTCTTCATCCTTTATTTTTTAGTAAAGCAACAATCCTGCAATACCGCAAGCAATAATCATCAGAATCGGATTTGCTTTATATTTTCTCGTTCCGATAAAAGCAATCAGGAAGATAATGATACTGATAACGAATGAATAAGTATCTTCCGTAGGTGATCCGAAGTTCTCTACGTTCATTAATACCAGTGCGGCAGAAGCCAGCAACCCGACAACTGCCGGACGCAATCCGCTGAAAATAGACTCTACTACCGGATGTTTCTGATATTTCAGAAAGAATTTACTAATGGTCAGCATTAAGATAAAAGAGGGTAGGACTACCGCAAAGGTAGCAACGATAGACCCCCATACACTGCCTGTAGAAGTGAATCCTACATAAGTTGCCGCATTGATACCTATTGGTCCCGGTGTCATCTGGCTGATTGCGACAATATCCGTGAACTCTTGCGAACTTACCCATCCATAGCGGGTCACCACCTCACCTTGAATCATGGAAAGCATGGCATAACCACCGCCGAAGCCGAAGAGCCCGATTTTGAAAAACGTATAGAATAACTGTAGATAAATCATATGATTAATAATTTATATAATAATGTTAGGCGTATCCGTGTAATCTTTGCCTTCTCAACTTTACATTCTCAACTCTCAACTTCTTTGCCTTTTCTAAATTTTCCCCAAAGAAAGCCACCTACGCCCGCAGCGATGATAATCCAGATAGGAGAGAACCCCAACAGCCAGATTAGCAGTGCCGAAACAACGGGAATCCACAGGTTATAGCGGTTGATTTTCGCCGACCGTCCCATCGTAAAAGTCGGTGCGGCGATGAGTGCTACTACTGCCGGGCGGATTCCTTTGAAGATGCGTTCCACTATCGGATTGTCTTTGAAACTATGGAAGAATAGGGCAATAGCCAATATAATAATGAAAGACGGCAAGATCGTTCCTAATGCCGTGACAATACTCCCCCTAATCCCGCGTAGCTTATATCCTATAAAGATAGAAATATTAACCGCCAGTATGCCGGGGGCAGATTGGGAGATAGCCAGCAAGTCGATAAAGTCTTCCTGTGCTATCCATTTCCGCTTGGTGACGATTTCATTTTCGATTAACGGCACCATTGCGTACCCGCCGCCAATGGTAAAAGCGCCGATTTTAAAAAAGATTCCAAATGATTCGAGATAAATATTCATTCTTCTTTTTCTCCTTCTTTTTTATTTACTGCTTTTTTTTCTTTGAAGTATTGGCTGGGACTTACATTATAATGCTTCTTAAATACTTCACGGAAGTATTTGGCATCACTAAATCCTGTCATTTCCGCTATTTCTGTTATACTATGTATGTCTTCTTTGAGCAATCTTACGGCACGTTTCAGGCGGATCAGCCGGATATAATCTCCCGGCGACTGGTCGGTCAGTGCTCTTAATTTGTTGTAGAAACTGGTGCGGCTCATACCCATCAGGCTGCAAAGCACATCTACTGTGAGAGCCGGATTATCGATGTTATCTTCTATATTCTTCTTCACGTTTGCGATAAATTTCCAGTCAATATCCTGTGAGCAATTGATACAGTCTTCATCGTGCTCCTCTTCTTCTTCTTCTTCCAGGCTGGCATACTTGCTGCGCAGAAGCGCGCGGTTAGCCAGCAGATTCGAGATATTTGCTTTTAATATACCGATATTGAACGGTTTCACCACATACTTGTCTGCTCCGGTGTTGAGTCCAGAGAGAATGTCCTTCTCGTTGTTGAGGGCTGTCAACAGAATAACGGGAATATGTGATGTTTCGATATTGTTCTTGATAGCCTTACACAATTCGTCCCCTCGCATTTCCGGCATCATGATGTCGGAGATAACCAGTTCCGGCTTATATTCGGGAATAATTATCAAGGCTTCTTTTCCGTTGGAACAAACCTGGATGGTATAATCATCAGATAATGTTTGTGACAGATAGGTACGTAACTCGTCATTATCTTCCACGATTAAGATTCGTTGGTGGTCTGCATTCTTCTTCTTTTGTACAGTCTCGTAAATCTCGGGTGATGGAGGCGGAACGTCGCTGATAGTCTTGATTTCCTGACGTTGTTGTTTGCCTGGAGTTGCCAAATGCGCCTTACGATAGAGTTTGCTGTTCTTCGGGAAAGTGATTTTAATCACAGAACCCTGGTTCTCTACGCTCGACAGATTAATCTTTCCTTTGTGCAGCCGGACTAGTTTCCATACGAGCATCAGTCCGATACCGCTGCCGGTCACTTTGGAGTTGACGGTGTTACTGCCACGGAAATGAAGTTTGAACAGCTTGTTTTGTTCGCTGGCCGGGATACCGATGCCTGTATCTCTGACTTCCACGCTCCACGAATCGGTTGTTTCTGAGACGAAAATCTGCACGTTTCCATTTTCCGGCGTATATTTCAATGCGTTTGAAATGATGTTCTTGAAGATAGACTCCATCTTCTCCTTGTCAAACCAGACATTCATGTATTTGAAATTGCTTTCATAGGTAAAGTTGATATGTTTGATATTGGCATACTGCTGGAACGCATTGAATATTTCATTCATAAACGTATTGATTTCATGTTCCGAGATATATAGTTCGGAAGAATATACGTCCGCCCGTTCAAAGTTTATAAGATTGGTCGTGAGACGTAGCAGGGCATTCACATTACGTAAAGCCGTATTCATATTCGAAACACCCTCTTTGCTTAATGCTTCCTTTTCGCGAAGCTCTTCCAAGGGAGCTTTGATGAGTGTCAATGGAGTGCGGATATCATGTGCCGTATTGATGAAGAAGTGTATTTTCTCATCGGAGACTTTACGCTGTTTTCTTAAAATAAAAATACGCAGTAGAATTGCAGCAATGAGGGATAGTATGCCTGCATATAATAGCATTGCCCAGAATGTCAGCCAGAAAGGCTGGGCAATGATAATATCCAGACTTCTCTCTTCGAGTACGATTCGTTTATCTTCATTGGAGATGGTACGTACTTTCAGTGTATATGCGCCCGGCGCAAGATTGGTGTAACGGATTGTATTTTCGCTGCTGGGTTTGCTCCATTCTGTGTAGAATCCTTCCAGCTTCCAGGAATAAAGAATGTTGGAAGGATAATCATAGTTGATGGAAGAAACCTGCAGGGAGAAAATATTCTGATTGTATTTTAATTTCAGAACTTTGGTATCATTGATACTTTCTTTTAACGGAGAATTTTCATCTCCCGGGTAAACAGTCTGATAGAAAAGTTTGAAGTCGCTGAAAATCATCTTGGATGAATAGTTTCTGGGCAGTTTCATGTCTTTATGAAACTCGACTGCCCCGTCAGAACTGCCAAAGATAAAGTTATTGTTTTTGCGTAGTACGCCTGCCAGTGCATTGAAGTGCGTAGTCATTAATCCCATATCCTCCGTCCAGTTATGGAATTTCTTTTCTTGAGGATAAAAGCTTGTCAATCCGGTTTCTGTCCCCATCAGTATTTCTTCATCCGCATCCGATAATATAGTATAGATATTATTGGATATTAAGGCACAGTTTTCCGAGTGATAATGAGTGAACAGCTTCTTGTTAAAATCATAGATCAAGAGTCCTGAACCACTCGTTCCTATATATAATGAACCGTTTTTTGCCTGATACAGAGAGTAGATATAGGTTGATTCTACCGGTAGCTTGATGCGTTCCCATTTTCCGGATTCTTTGTCCAGCAGATATAAGCCCGTGGCGCTACCTATCCACATACTTTTATCATCTTTCTCGACGATGGCGGTAATGGAATTCAAACCGGGGTAAAGTCGTACGTCCTGTGTTTTCAGATGGATACGTTTCAGGTTGTAAAATCCTCCGGACCAGATGTATCCCTGTGAATCCATGCGGATGTCACGTATGTATTTATCCGGTCGCATACTGGTTTGGGTGTACAGCGGCGGCATGAAATAACTGACGCTAAAGGATTTTTTATCTATTTGGTAAGCGCCGGAAGAATAACCGCCTGCCCAGATAGTTCCGGGAGCTACCTCGCAGAGAGTGAGGAATATATGACTCTTATTTTCCTGTGACTTATCGAAAGAACTGAGTACCGAACGCCACTGTCCGGTCTTTGAATTGAAAAAGCTGATACCATTGTTCGTTGCAAACCATAAATCTCCGTCCCGGTCCTCAATGATTGCATTCACTTGGTCATTGATTAGGGACTGCTTGTTGCCTATGGAGTGCTTTATCCATTTATAACTGGAATAGCGGTTGTTCTGTACCGTTACTCCGATGGGATAATTAGCCAGCCAGATCCGTTCTTCGTCATCCACATAAATATCATTGATGCTGTTGCCGTTCATGCTGTTATTGCTGTTGTAGTCTGTGATGATATATGGATCCATCCGGAAGGTTTCGGTATTCATTTTGTGCACACCGCCGCCATCCGTAGCTATCAGTAATTCTTTCTTGTTCAGTGGCTTGAATTTATTAATAGTGATATCATTCAGGTTGTTCTTCGGTTGTACGACCGACTTGAGACTCATGTCGTAGACAAAGATGCCTCGCAGGAAGGTTCCTATGAATAGTTTGCCGGCCTTTCTGTCGAAATGTAAATCGCTGACCTGGAACTTCACATTCTCCAGCTTGTCGCAATTAATAAGCTCCAGGGTGTCATTCTCCAGTTTGGCATAGTGTATCCCCATTTCCGTGCCAATGAAGTAATGTGACTCGTCTATCTGCTCAATGTCAGTGATTTCCTCTTTTATTTCATTCTTGATAGGACATACTTGATCGGTTTCCGTGTTATAAAGAAAGATTGTTTCTTCGTTACACAGCCATATATGGTTGTTTTTGTCGAGCCAGGCAAAACTGACCGGAGCAGGCAAGTCGCGAAAGTTCTCTATCGGCAATTTGTAGACAAGTTCGAAACGGTCGTGCACCTGGTCGTATCGGAATATCTTACCTTTCTTGCCGATTTCCCACAGGACTCCATCCTGGTTGATGTACAGCCAGTTGAGGTTTAACAGAGAATTCACTTCTGTGTCACCATCCATCAACTTATATCGCTTGAAACTTTTTCCGTTGTATCTATCAATACCTTCGTGTGTTAGAAACCACATATAGCCGGTTCTATCTTTTTGAATGCAATAAACTCGCCGGTTGCTTAACCCATCCTCTACTCCTAGATATTGATAGGTCTGAGCGACACAGGTTAAAGGAAACAATAATAATAGAAAAATCCACTTTTTCATACAAATAGGACTTTTAAGGGTTATTGAATCTTGTTTCAGAGGGGGAAAGTTTGACAAAATTAATAAGAATTTTCGATACTGCAAAATTTTATGGCAAGATAACACGGCTCTTAAAGTGAAGCGAATCAGGTATTTTGCCACCATTTGTATAAGCTGTTTATTTATGGAGATTTAGTTGCAAAAAACGGAATTACGGTAGCAAAAAAGAGGAAAAGAAAAGGCCGGTATTTCAAAAAAATACCAGCCTTTCTTGGATGAAATATAAAAGAAGTTTTTATTTCATTTTTTCTTCAACCCATTTACGTGCATTAACAAATGCTTCGATCCAGGGAGTAACCTGATCGCTGTTCTTGCGGTCTGCCGGGTAACAACCGTTCTGCCATGGGAAGATGGAACGTTCCAAGTGAGGCATAATAGCCAGATGGCGTCCGTCTGCACTAGCCAGTGCTGCTATGGAATAATCGGAGCCGTTCGGGTTGGCGGGATATTCATCATAGCTGTACTTCGCTACTACATTATATTTATCTTCGTCATACGGCAGAGAGAACTTTCCTTCTCCGTGAGCCACCCAAATACCCAGCTTGCTGCCGCTCAGAGAGCCGAACATTACACTGCGGTTTGTCGGGATAGTCAGGCCGAGGAAGCGTGATTCGAACTTATGCGAATCGTTATGCAGCATC
This sequence comes from uncultured Bacteroides sp., assembly GCF_902491285.1. Classification (GTDB taxonomy): domain Bacteria; phylum Bacteroidota; class Bacteroidia; order Bacteroidales; family Bacteroidaceae; genus Bacteroides. The sequence continues at coordinate 23,685 of NZ_CABUHK010000014.1, forward strand.
TTACCCTGCTTTTTCAGTTCCGGGTTGATAAGGTTGAGTTCCATCATCAACTGGCAACCGTTGCAGACGCCTAATGAGAGTGTATCTTCGCGGGCATAATACTTATCCAATGCTTCTTTTGCTTTCGGGTTGAACAGGAATGCGCCTGCCCATCCTTTGGCAGAACCCAGTACGTCGGAGTTGGAGAAACCACCACAGTAAACAATCATGTTTACGTCTTCCAGTGTTTCACGTCCGCTAATAAGGTCGGTCATCGTAACATCTTTTACGTCGAAGCCTGCCAGATAAAGTGAGTATGCCATTTCACGTTCGCCGTTTGTACCTTTCTCACGGATGATAGCCGCACGGATACCGCTCGGCGTACGACGGTTCGGGTCGATACCATATTGAGAGAACTTACCTTTGAATTCGGGCATGAAAGCAAATTCTACAGGTTGCATCTTATAGTTTTCAAAACGCTTCTTGGCGCAGCCGTTCATAGACTGTTTGCGGTCGAGCAGATAAGAAGAAGAGTACCATACATCGCGCATATAGTCGATGCCGAACTGGTAAGTAGCCCCGTCTTTAGATACAAGGATATGGCGTTCGTCAGTCGGTTTACCCAGTTTTATATAACCTACACCTGCATCTTCCAGAATCTTCTTCACTTCTTCTTTGTGCTTGTCGCTGATCTGGATAACGATACCCGGATTTTCGGCAAACAGAATCTTGACGATATCCTGTTCCTTCATCTTGTCAAGGCTGATTTCCATACCACCTTCTACGTTGGAGAAGCACATTTCGAGCAATGTAGTGATAAGACCACCGGCAGAAATATCATGTCCGGCAAGAATCAGTCCTTTGTTTACGAGTTCCTGTACGGCAAGGAAAGCGTCACGGAAGTATTCGGCATCTTGTACGCAAGGTACATCGTCGCCTACTTTACCCAGCGATTGTGCAAAAGCCGAACCGCCGAGTTTCAGTTCGTCAAAACTGAAGTCGATATGATAAAGAGTTGTCTTTTCGTTGTTCACCAATACCGGAGATACTACTTTCTTCACGTCAGAAACTTCACCGCCGGCAGAAACAATCACGGTTCCCGGAGAAATTACTTTTTCACCGTTCGGGTACTTCTGAGTCATTGACAAAGAGTCCTTTCCGGTAGGAACGTTGATTTGCAGGGCACAGCAGAAGTCGCTCAATGCTTTGACTGCTGTGTAAAGGCGGGCATCTTCACCTTCCTGAGAGCGGCAAGGCCACATCCAGTTGGCAGACAGGGAAATGCTGTCCATGCCTTCTGCCATCGGGGCCCAAACGAGGTTGGTCAATGCTTCGGAAACGGAAAGGATAGAACCGGCAGCCGGATTCGCCAATGCTGCTTGCGGAGCGTGTCCGATAGAAGTAGCGATACCTTTCTCGCCGCGGTAGTCGAGTGCTACGACACCGCAATCGCTCAACGGCAACTGAAGTTCACCCTGACATTGCTGACGGGCTACTTTACCTGTTACGGAGCGGTCTACCTTATTTGTCAACCAATCCTTGCAAGCTACTGCTTCAAGCTGCAATACATTCGTCAGATATTCATGGAGTTTGGACAATTCGTACTTCGGCATTTCATAATGACGTTCTACGGTTTTGTCTATCATATAAGTCTTGGGAGAAGAACCGAACATCTGTTCTACGGCAAGGTCGAACGGGCGTACACCGTCAGCCTGCTGGAAAGCGAAGCGATGGTCACCGGTTGTCTCACCGACTACATACATCGGAGCACGTTCGCGTTCAGCAATCTTACGTACATGTTCGATAGCTTCTTCTTTAATCAGCAGCCCCATACGTTCCTGGCTCTCGTTGGCGATGATTTCTTTTGCAGACAATGTCGTGTCACCGATAGGCAACTTGCTCATGTCAATCAAACCGCCACATTCCTCCACCAACTCGGAAAGGCAGTTTACGTGTCCGGCAGAACCGTGGTCATGGATAGAAACCACAGGATTCACGTCTTCTTCGCAAAGTGCGCGTACTACGTTGTTGGCACGCTTCTGCATTTCTGCGTTGGCACGCTGAACGGCATTCAACTCGATACCGCTGCTGTAACGACCTGTATCTACAGAAGATACGGAACCGCCACCCAGTCCGATACGGTAGTTGTCACCGCCGATTATTACGACTTTGTTTCCTGCTTCGGGAGCACCTTTCAGGCAGTCGCGCTGTGTCCCGTAACCTACACCGCCGGCAAGCATGATTACTTTATCGTAACCATACACTTCTTTGTTTTCCGTGTGTTCGAAAGTCAGTACCGAACCGCAGATCAGCGGTTGACCGAACTTGTTTCCGAAGTCGGAAGCACCGTTGGATGCCTTGATAAGAATTTGTTCGGGAGTCTGATACAGCCATTTGCGTACCGGAAGAATTTCTTCCCATTCGCGTCCTTCATCGGTACGTGGGTAAGAAGTCATGTAGACAGCAGTACCTGCAATCGGCCATGAGCCCTTGCCACCACCCATACGGTCGCGGATTTCACCGCCTGTACCGGTAGAAGCACCGTTGAACGGTTCTACGGTAGTGGGGAAGTTATGTGTTTCCGCTTTTAGTGAGATAACGCTCTTGATGTCTTTCACTTGGAAGTAATCAGGCTTGGAGTGGTCTGCCGGAGCAAACTGTTCAACAACCGGACCTTCTGCGAAGGCTACATTATCTTTGTAAGCAGAGATTATTTTATTCGGATTTTCCTGTGTCGTCTTTTTAATCATCTGGAACAGGGAAGATTCCTGCTCTACACCATCGATGATAAACGTTCCACCGAAGATTTTGTGGCGGCAGTGTTCGGAGTTGATTTGTGCGAAACCGAATACTTCGGAGTCAGTCAGTTTACGACCGAGGTCGTTTTCAACTTTCTTCAGATAGTCCATTTCTTCTTTAGAAAGTGCCAGACCTTCTTTTTCGTTGTACACTTCGAGGTCTTCGATGTAGATGATCGGTTCCGGCTGACGGTTTGTTGTGAATACGTTTTGGTCGAGTCCTTTGTACATACGTTGCAGCATCGGGTCGTAATCAGCGTTTTCATCTTTTACGGGGAAGTATTCCTCGATACGGCTGAGACCTTCAAGTCCCATGTTCTGGGTGATTTCTACTGCGTTTGTACTCCAGGGAGTGATCATCTCGCGGCGTGGACCGACGAAACAACCTTTCAGGTTTTCTTCACTTTCCATCACGGCTTCGCCAAAAAGCCAACAGAGTTTATTACTTTCGTCAGGGGTGAGCTGATGGTTGCTCTCTACGGCAATCACGCTCTTGGAAGGGGTTCTGAAAAAAAGAATCATGTTGTATATTTACGATTTTACGATTTTACGATTTTACGATTGAAGTCTCTGCAGGAGAAACTCTTCTCTTTTTCTGTGGCGCAAAGATAAGCAATTTCATTGGTGGTGAGAAAAAAAACGGAAATAAATATCTTTCCGGCTTTTCTTTTTATAAATTAGTTCATTTGGGTACGGAAATGAACTAATCTTAGTTTTTCTAAAATTAGATTGGCAGTATGCAATGATTTAATCCCCGTTATATATAAATTTATTCGTCTGACAGTTGTTGAACTTTCGTCTGACAACTGTTATTCTTCCGTCTGACAACTGTCAGACGAAAAAGCAACAATTGTCAGACGAATAAAATCATGCATCATCAATCATAAATTCATTCAGTATTAACGACAAATTAGCACAAGTTCGAAATTAGTTCATAACCGTACACCAATGAATTGGATTTTAGGAACAAAAAGAATAATTTGTGCTGCCTGCGTTTTCAAAGTCTTATTTTAAATTTCTCTTACTCCATGAAATAGGGGGCGATTCGTTGGAAAAAACGTTAATATCCTATCCTCATATCATAAAAAAGTGCGATATTTGCGGCATGATTCAGATAGAGACAATATTCGATATATTAGTTAAAGGCTTTATTATTGGCATTGTTGTGTCCGCACCTCTCGGTCCGGTGGGTGTCTTATGTATCCAGAGGACTTTGAACAAAGGGCGTTGGTACGGATTTGTGACAGGTCTGGGAGCCTCTTTGAGCGATATAGCTTATGCTTTGCTTACAGGTTACGGGATGAGTTTTGTATTCGATTATATCAATAAGAATATTTTCTATCTGCAACTGTTGGGGAGTATCATGCTACTCCTTTTTGGTTTATATACCTTTCGCAGCAACCCGGTGAATTCCATTCGTCCGGCTTCGTCCAGCAAGGGGTCTTATTTCCATAATTTTATTACTGCATTTTTCGTCACTCTCTCCAACCCTTTAATCATATTCCTATTTATCGGACTTTTCGCCCGTTTTGCCTTTGTGCAGCAGGGCGTTCTGGTCTTTGAAGAGATAACGGGATATTTTGCTATCGCTGCGGGAGCATTGACTTGGTGGCTCGGAATCACCTACTTCGTAAATAAAGTGCGTACCAAGTTCAATCTGCGTGGCATCTGGATACTGAACCGTGTCATTGGCAGTATTGTGATACTGGTGTCCGTGGCCGGATTGATTTATACATTATTGGGAGAGTCAATTTATTAGGAGATAGCTTATGAATCAGATTGCACAAAAACTGAAAGAGCAGAATATTGCTGAATACCTTATATATATGTGGCAAGAGGAAGACCTGATCCGCGCCAATCATTGTGAACCGGAAGAGATGGAAGCAAACGTGATTTCCCGCTATCCGGAAGATCGGCAGCCTGCCATGCGGGAATGGTATGGAAACCTGATTACAATGATGAACGAGGAAGGTGTGCGTGAAACGGGACATTTGCAGATTAATAAGAATGTGATTATCAATCTGACCGAACTGCATAACGCGCTGGCTTCTTCTCCTAAATTTCCTTTTTATAGTGCCGCCTATTTTAAGGCATTGCCGTTTATCGTAGAATTGCGGAATAAAAATGGCAAGAAGAATGAACCGGAATTGGAAACCTGCTTTGAAGCCTTGTATGGAGTGCTTTTGCTCCGGCTTCAGAAAAAAACGATCAGCGAAGGGACAGCGAAAGCAATGGAAGCCATTACTAGCTTCCTGTCTATGTTGGCGAACTATTATGATAAAGACCGCAAAGGTGAATTAAAACTTGATGAATAAATGAGAATTTTGGTAACGGGTGCCAACGGTCAGCTTGGCAACGAAATGCAGGTGCTTGCAAAAGAGAACCCGCAACATACGTATTATTTCACAGATGTACAGGAACTCGACATTTGTAATGAAAGTGCTGTTTGGGCTTATATTGCTGAAAAGCGAATTGAAGTGATTGTAAACTGTGCGGCTTATACGGCAGTGGATAAAGCGGAGGACAATGCGGAACTTGCTTACAAATTGAATTGCGAAGCTGCGAAAACTCTGGCAACCGTTGCACAATTTAATGGTGCGGCAATGATACAGGTTTCTACAGATTATGTGTTTGACGGCACAGCCCATACCCCATATACTGAAGACTGTGATCCTTGTCCGGATTCCGTATACGGTACTACAAAACTGGAAGGAGAATACGATGTGATGAATTACTGCGAAAAAGCAGTCGTCATCCGCACGGCATGGCTCTATTCCACTTTCGGCAATAATTTCGTGAAAACGATGATTCGTCTCGGGAAAGAGCGCGATAGCCTGGGAGTCGTTTTTGACCAGATAGGGACGCCTACTTATGCCAACGACCTGGCACAAGCCATCTATACCATTATAAATAAAGGTATAGTTCGTGGTATCTATCATTTCAGCAATGAAGGGGTCTGCTCCTGGTATGACTTTACTGTGGCTATTCATCGCCTGGCAGGAATCACCTCATGCAAAGTAAGACCTTTGCATACGGCGGAATATCCGGCAAAGGCAAACCGTCCCGCCTATTCCGTACTTGATAAGACAAAGATAAAAACAACGTTCGGCATCGAGATTCCTCATTGGGAGGAAAGTCTGAAACGATGCATTGACACCTTATAATATATATGGCAGATAATACAGAAATTTTGAGACGGCGAACGTTCGCCATTATTGCGCATCCTGATGCCGGTAAGACATCTTTGACGGAAAAACTGTTGCTTTTCGGTGGTCAGATTCAGGTGGCGGGTGCAGTGAAAAGCAATAAGATTAAGAAAACGGCTACATCCGACTGGATGGAAATCGAGAAGCAACGTGGTATCTCGGTGACAACTTCTGTGATGGAATTCGATTATCGCGATTACAAGATTAACATTCTCGACACTCCGGGTCACCAGGACTTTGCCGAAGATACATACCGCACATTGACCGCTGTAGACAGTGTTATCATTGTGGTGGACGGTGCGAAAGGTGTGGAAACACAGACACGCAAGTTGATGGAAGTGTGCCGTATGCGCAAGACTCCGGTAATCATCTTTGTCAACAAGATGGACCGTGAAGGTAAAGACCCGTTCGACTTGCTGGACGAACTGGAGGAGGAACTGATGATTCAGGTTCGTCCCTTGTCCTGGCCGATTGAGCAGGGAGCTCGTTTCAAGGGCGTATATAATATCTATGAACAGAAGCTGGACTTGTATCAGCCGTCCAAACAGATGGTGACGGAAAAAGTGGCAGTCGACATTCATACGGAAGAATTGGATGAACAGATCGGAAAAGCATTGGCAGACAAGTTGCGCGGTGATTTGGAACTGATTGAAGGCGTTTATCCTGAATTTGATGCTGAAACTTATCTGGCGGGTGACTGCGCTCCCGTATTCTTCGGCTCGGCTTTGAATAACTTCGGTGTCCAGGAGTTGCTGAACTGTTTCGTAGAGATAGCCCCGAGCCCTCGTCCTGTGCAGGCTGAAGAACGCGTAGTGAAACCGGAAGAACCTAAATTCACCGGATTCATCTTTAAGATTACTGCCAATATCGACCCGAACCACCGTTCGTGCGTGGCATTCTGCAAGATTTGTTCCGGTAAGTTTGTGCGTAATGCTCCGTATGTGCATGTGCGTCACGGAAAGACGATGCGTTTTTCGTCGCCTACCCAGTTTATGGCCCAGCGCAAGACAACGATTGACGAAGCTTATGCCGGAGATATTATCGGTCTGCCGGACAACGGTACTTTCAAGATTGGCGACACGCTGACGGAAGGTGAAATGCTTCACTTCCGCGGATTGCCGAGCTTCTCGCCGGAAATGTTCAAGTATATCGAGAATGCAGACCCGATGAAGCAGAAACAATTGGCAAAAGGTATCGACCAGTTGATGGACGAAGGTGTGGCACAGTTGTTTGTCAATCAGTTCAATGGTCGCAAGATTATCGGTACGGTGGGGCAGTTGCAGTTTGAGGTTATCCAATATCGTTTGTTGAACGAGTACAATGCGTCCTGTCGCTGGGAGCCGGTAAGTCTGTATAAGGCTTGCTGGGTAGAGAGTGACGACCCTGCGGAACTGGATGCTTTCAAAAAGCGTAAATATCAGTATATGGCGAAGGATAGGGAAGGGCGCGATGTGTTCCTGGCCGATTCCGGTTATGTACTTCAGATGGCTCAGATGGACTTCAAGAATATCAGATTCCACTTCTCAAGCGAATTTTAAGAAATAGTCGATGTATTTTCTTCTAAAAAACAGGTAAAAAAAGAACAAACATATCTCATATAAATGAGCGAAGAGAAATGAAGACACTATCCTGGGATAAAATTCAGCAGGGGGATGAGGATGCATTCAGGCAGCTTTATGACCAATATGCAGATTTGCTTTATGGATATGGCATGAAGATTGCCGGTGATGACAACGTGGTGACAGAGGCGATACAGTCGTTGTTTGTTTACATCTTTGAGAAAAGAGAAACGTGTGCTGCTCCCCAAGCCATACCTGCCTATCTATGTGTTTCGTTGAGACACATGATAGTGAACGAGCTGAAGAGGGAGAATAGTGAAACACTCAAATCGCTGGACGAAGTAGGCACCAATGAATATCGGTTTGATTTGGAAATAGACATAGAGACAGCTATTATCCGTTCGGAATTGGAAAAGGAGCAGTTGGCAGCTTTGCAGAAAGAGTTGAATGACTTGACAAAGCAACAGCGGGAAGTATTGTATCTGAAATACTATAAGAAGATGAGTCCGGAAGAAATAGCCCTGGTGATGGGGCTTACTTCCCGTACGGTATATAATACTACTCATATGGCTATAACCAGATTGCGGGAGCGTTTAGGTAAATCTTTATTGTTGGCAGTGATGGCTAATTTGTGGATATTTAATTGAGGTGGGATATGGAAAACTGGACAGAATCTTTAGACAAATACTTGGAAGAAGGAAAACTTCCTCTGATCGGTGAAAAGTTCTCTCGCAAAAAAGAAATCAGCGATAAGCTAAAGTTACAGCGTGAAGAAAGCCATAAGATTGCCTTGAGCCGTAGAAGAAAACAAGGTGCTGGGCGGAGCATTCCCTTCTCTTGGGGGATAGCCGCCATGTTCTTGCTTCTTTTGGGAGTGGGAGGATATCATTTCTCGGAGAAAAAGATAGTGACGGAAACTACGGCTATGGCATATGAATTGCCGGATGGCAGTAATGTGCGGATGATGGAGAACTCCTGTCTGACTTACAACCGGATTACTTGGCTTTGGGAGCGTAAACTGCAACTGTTGGGCAAAGCTTCTTTTGAGGTGACCAAAGGCAAGACATTTACTGTCTGTACCGAAGCCGGTGACGTGACGGTGTTGGGAACAAAGTTCCTGATTGACCAGAAAGGAAAGAAAATGTTCGTGAACTGTGAGGAAGGTAGTGTCAAGGTGGAGACTGCCGTAGGCAACAGGACATTGGTTGCCGGAGAAAGTGTGCGTTGTGATGAAAGTAAGATTGTTCTTGTTCCGAAACAGGATAATCCGGAGTTTCCGGAAGTTCTGGGATATGAAGACGACCCGCTGATAAATGTAGTGGCGGATATTGAACATATATTTAAGGTGAAGGTGGTGGGGCATGAGAAGTGCGACGGACTTACCTATAACGGGACGGTCTTGACGAGAGACTTGAACGCTACTCTCAAAAATGTTTTCGGTTCGTGTGGAATCAGTTACGAACTTCATGGAAAAGAAATATTTTTAAAATAAAAAAAGCCTCTTCTAAGCGTCTGGAAGAGGCTTTTTCGTTTTTCTTCAAATTTTCTTCGTTTTTTCTTGGTAAAAAAGAAACGTTTCTTTCTCTTCCTAATAGATGAGCTATTAATGATATTTGAAAGAAACGATAGAGATTTAATTAGAAGAGAAAATTTTAAGCTCAAAACAAACAATAGACAATTGGCGGTGAATGGTTGTCGGGTATTTAAGCGGGAAACGGCCCCCTCGTTGACAGTGGTGATTGCTCTTTAGGCTCGTTTCCTCCTATCAAACAGACATAGTTGGCTATAAAAGGGTTGACAACCGGACACTATACTTGCTGTACTAATTTGAAAAATGAACGCTGTGACAGCGCATGAGAGGTTTACAAAGAAGGTCGGCCCTTTTGGTGGTTAATAGGTTAAGAAGGTATGAAGCCAAAATGGGAAGCCGAACCTGTTTTTATCATTGAGTATTTTTATTTAATAATTGTTTTATCAGAATGTGAGAAAAGGTTGAGGGGCCTTTTCTCACATTGTTTTTATATATATATGATAACGGGGTAATTTATGGATTTATACTTTATATTCCTTTCTTAATTTATTTTATAACAAAAAAATGGTATTTTCGGACGCATTTTAGACAAACGACTTTAATTACTAATAATTTATTATATGGAAAATATCGAAACAGCGATTCTGCTGATGGTGGTCGGAATGGCTACCGTATTTGTTATTCTGCTGATTGTGATTTATTTAGGTAAATTTTTAATCACTCTGGTCAATAAATATGCTCCCGAAGAAGTGGTTCCTGTGAAGCAGGAAGCAGCGAAAGGTCCTGCGCCTGTTCCGGGAAATATTCTGGCAGCTATTACAGCCGCAGTGAATGTGGTGACATTGGGTAAGGGCAAGGTTACTAAAGTAGAAAAAATATAAATCTATAAAAAGTTATATCACTGAAAGACATGAAAAGAGAAGTAAAGTTTAGTTTGGTTTTCCGAGATATGTGGCAATCTGCCGGAAAATATGTACCTCGTGTAGATCAACTCGTCAAGGTAGCTCCTGCCATTATTGAAATGGGCTGTTTTGCCCGCGTAGAAACAAATGGCGGTGGTTTTGAACAGGTAAATTTATTGTTTGGAGAAAATCCGAATAAGGCTGTGCGTGAATGGACGAAACCATTCCACGAAGCCGGTATTCAAACCCATATGCTCGACCGTGCACTGAACGGACTCCGTATGAGCCCTGTTCCGGCTGATGTCCGTAAATTGTTTTACAAAGTAAAGAAAGCTCAGGGAACAGATATTACCCGTACATTCTGCGGATTGAACGATGTGCGTAATATCGCTCCTTCCATCACCTACGCAAAGGAAGCCGGCATGATTTCACAATGCTCGCTTTGCATCACTCATTCGCCTATCCATACGGTAGAGTACTACACCAATATGGCGCTGGAACTTATCAGACTCGGAGCGGACGAAATTTGCATCAAGGATATGGCGGGTATCGGCCGTCCTGTTTCATTAGGCAAAATCGTAGCGAATATCAAGGCTGCGCATCCTGAAATACCTGTCCAGTATCATAGCCATGCAGGTCCCGGATTCAATATGGCAAGCATTCTCGAACTGTGCGAAGCCGGTTGCGACTATATAGACGTAGGCATGGAACCTCTTTCATGGGGTACGGGACACGCTGACTTGCTCAGTGTGCAGGCGATGTTGAAGGATGCCGGATACCAAGTTCCTGAAATCAATATGGAAGCCTACATGAAGGTACGTGCGATGATTCAGGAATTTATGGATGACTTCCTTGGATTGTATATCAGCCCGAAAAACCGCTTGATGAACTCCTTGCTGATTGGTCCCGGACTGCCCGGCGGCATGATGGGCAGTTTGATGGCAGACCTCGAATCCAATCTGGAATCTATCAATAAATATAAGGCTAAGCATAATCTGCCGTTTATGACGCAGGATCAACTTCTTATCAAACTGTTTGATGAGGTTGCTTATGTATGGCCTCGTGTTGGGTATCCACCGTTGGTGACTCCGTTCAGTCAGTATGTGAAGAACCTTGCTATGATGAATGTGATGGCAATGGAAAAGGGTAAAGACCGTTGGGGTATGATTGCCGATGACATTTGGGATATGATTTTGGGTAAAGCCGGGCGTCTGCCGGGTAAGCTTGCTCCTGAAATCATTGAAAAGGCGGAACGCGAGGGTCGTAAATTCTTCGAAGGCAATCCGCAGGATAATTATCCGGATAATCTTGACAAGTATCGCAAGTTGATGAAGGAGAACAAATGGGAGGTAGGACAAGACGATGAAGAGCTCTTCGAATATGCTATGCATCCGGCTCAGTATGAGGCTTACAAGAGCGGTAAGGCAAAAGAGGATTTCTTGGAAGATGTTGCCAAGCGTCGTGCCGAAAAAGACAAGTCGCCGGAAGAAGACGCTAAACCGAAGACACTGACTGTACAGGTAGACGGACAGGCATACCGCGTGACTGTTGCTTATGGTGACACCGAACTTCCCGTTGCGCCTGCTGCCGCTGCTCCGGCAGGAGAGGGCCAGGATGTGCTTTCTCCGTTGGAAGGTAAATTCTTCCTGGTGAAGAATGCGCAGGAAACGGCTTTGAAGGTAGGGGATGCCGTGAAAGAAGGCGATGTAATCTGTTATGTGGAAGCGATGAAGACTTACAATGCTATCCGTGCAGAGTTTGGCGGTACGGTAACTGCTATCTGCGTTAATCCGGGAGACACGGTTTCAGAAGATGATGTATTAATGAAAATAGGATAATGAACGAGATATTTGAGAATTTGTACGACATGACTGCGTTCAGCAATATTATTGCCGAGCCGCAGTTTCTGATAATGTATGCCATCGCGTTCGTTCTGCTTTATTTGGGAATCAAGAAACAGTATGAACCGTTGCTGCTTGTACCTATTGCTTTCGGTGTGTTGCTTGCCAACTTCCCCGGTGGAGATATGGGGGTGATTCAGGCCGACGAGAATGGTATGGTAATGATAAACGGAGTAATGAAGAATATTTGGGAAATGCCTTTGCATGACATTGCGCATGAATTGGGACTGATGAACTTCATCTACTATATGTTGATTAAGACGGGGTTCCTGCCGCCGATTATCTTTATGGGTGTCGGTGCGTTGACGGACTTCGGACCGATGTTACGTAACTTGCATCTTTCTATTTTCGGTGCTGCTGCACAGCTTGGTATCTTTACCGTGCTGCTGGTGGCTATTCTGATGGGATTCACTCCGCAAGAAGCGGCTTCTCTCGGTATTATTGGTGGTGCGGACGGGCCTACGGCCATTTTTACTACTATTAAGCTTGCTCCGCATTTGCTGGGCCCGATTGCTATTGCTGCCTACTCTTACATGGCATTGGTGCCGGTAATTATTCCGCTGGTAGTGAAATTGTTCTGTTCAAAGAAAGAGTTGTGCATCAATATGAAGGAACAAGAAAAGAAGTATCCTTCGAAGACGGAAATCAAGAATTTGCGTGTGCTGAAGATTATTTTCCCGATTGTGGTGACTACGGTTGTGGCGCTCTTCGTGCCTAGTGCGGTTCCTTTGATTGGTATGTTGATGTTCGGTAATCTGGTGAAAGAAATCGGAACCAATACATTCCGTTTGTTTGATGCTGCTTCCAACAGTATTATGAATGCCGCCACCATCTTCCTCGGCTTGTCCGTAGGAGCAACGATGACTGCTGAAGCGTTCCTGAACTGGACGACAATCGGCATTGTTGTCGGTGGATTCCTTGCATTCGCACTTTCCATTACCGGCGGTATCTTCTTTGTGAAGTTTGTAAATCTCTTCTCCAAGAAGAAAATCAATCCGCTTATCGGTGCGACCGGACTGAGTGCTGTTCCAATGGCAAGCCGTGTGGCGAACGAGATTGCTTTGAAGTATGATCCGAAGAATCACGTATTGCAATATTGTATGGCAAGTAACATCTCCGGTGTGATCGGTTCTGCCGTAGCTGCGGGTGTGTTGATTTCCTTCCTTGCATAAGTGAAAAACAGACTTTAGAAATAGAAACCGGAGAATGGGCATCTTGGCTTATTCTCCGGTTTTCTTTATATATAGACTTTGTGAATTGTTTTTTCTTATTCACTGATAACTTTTTTGTATTCTGTTATTGCCATCTTTTCAGCTAGATAAGCATTAATCAGATTGGTGTGTGCCTGCGTCCATGATAACTGTGCGGAGAGTACGTCTACCATATTGGCTTTCCCTTCATTATACGAGAAAGTGACCAGGTCGAGGTTCTCATTTGCCAGATTCATTGTTTCTGTCGCAGTCTTTACCTGATATTCTGTTTCCGTCAGTTTGGTCAGTGCGGCGGAGAGTTCTTCATTGATGTTGTCTGTCACATAACTTTGTTGCAGCTTCTGTATGCCTATATATGCTTTCTGCTGACGGTTCGTCTTGAAGCGGGCGCCCCATCGGAAGATGGGAATGTTCAGATTAATACCGACAATGGGATTGAATGAAACATCATATCCGAGGTTGGGAGTAGCTGTTGCCCAACCACCGCTGAAGTACATATTCAACTGGGGATTAAACTGACTAAGCGCAGCTTTACGTTGAGCCTGGCTTTTCATGATATTGACTTCCGTGCTTTCATAATCGGCACGACGTTGCAATACATTCTCAAGGGACAGAATCTGAACAGGGGCAGAAGGCATATCAATCGTATAAAGGCTGTCTACCGGATTGTTAGGTTCCGCTCCCATTAGAATATTTAGTTTCTGCAGAGCCAGTGTGTAATTTTGGCGGGCCTTGATATATTGAAGTTCCGCTTCTTTCAGCCGGGTAGAGATCATAAGTAAATCCGTACGGCTGATCATCCCATCGTTGAAACGATCTTGAATAATATCGTACTGCTGCTTTATAATGCTCTGGTATTTATCTGCTGCTTTCAGCATTGCCTGCGAGGCGGAAGCGTTCCAATATACAGCATCGCTTTGATAGTGAATCTGGTCTATGGTGAGTTCTTCATTAAGCTGATTCAGCTTTTCGTCTGCTTTGGCTATCTTATGCTGCGCATTGAGCGCACCACCTGTATAGAGAGGTTGCGAGACGACAAATACCCCTTGGTAAGTGTGATTGCGGTATTCGCCCAGTGGCTCGTTCCATGCGCTGAGGTCACTCAGATTGAGTGTACCGTCTGCATTGATATCTATTTTGGGCAAGAATCCTGTATGGGCAATCTTCCGTGCTTCAACACTGGCCAAGGTCTTTAGTTTCTGTTGTTTCAGGATTTGACTGTACGCTTCCACTTTATCCCGGTAGGCTTCCCTGCTGAGATAGGGTTGTTGTGCCTCGGCTGTGAGACCGAGGAACAACAGTGACAGAGTTATAAGTTGAGTTCTCATTTTATTTTTAATAAATAGTAAATTCAAGTTTCATAAGGAAATCATTAAGTACATGATAATATGCCGGATGGAAACCTTGCTCCGGCATTACGCCGGTTTAATCCGCTGAATGGCGCAATAAGCTACCGGGAGTACAAACAATGTCAGTGCTGAAGCTACCAGCAGACCACCCATGATAGTAGCCGCCATTCCGCCGAACATGGCATCGAACAATAATGGTAACATACCTAAAATCGTTGTGCCGGATGCCATCGCCACAGGAACAATACGGCTGGTCGTGGCGCTTATGACTGCATCCAGAGGTTTCTTTCCTGTTGCCGCTTCCAGATCGATTTGCTCAACAAGTACAATCGCATTCTTTATATTCATACCAATCAATCCCAGCAAGCCGAGAATGGAGAAGAAGTCAAATGACTTGCCTAGGACTAATAATCCCAAAACGATTCCGATGAAAATCAACGGTAACATTAATAAAATTACTGTTGGTTTACGATAGGTACGGAACAGGAACAGTAATGTTACAAACATCAGGAAGAAGGTCAGCGGTAAATTCTTAGCCAACGCCTCGTTGGATTCCACTTGGCTCTCTTGTTCACCAAAATACTTCATCGTATATCCTTCAGGAACTTTAATCTCTTTCTGCACTTTTGACCATATTTGATTAAAGGCAGCGATAGCATTTACTCCACGCCGTGGGTCGCACTGAGCCATCATCACCATCTGCCGGTTATAGTCTTTCACATTCGAGAACCGATACTGAAAATCAAAATCAGAAACTACTTGTTCGAGACTGGTCGTTTCGTTGCCGGTTCCGAATACCGGTAATGTGCGCAAATCATTGATGCGGAACGAATTTACCGTATTATCTT
Organism: uncultured Bacteroides sp.; assembly: GCF_902491285.1. Classification (GTDB taxonomy): domain Bacteria; phylum Bacteroidota; class Bacteroidia; order Bacteroidales; family Bacteroidaceae; genus Bacteroides. The sequence continues at coordinate 38,969 of NZ_CABUHK010000014.1, forward strand.
TCAGCAAAATCGGAAGCACCTGGTCACCTTGCCGGTATTCGCCCAGTGTCATCCCTGTTGTTCCAATCTGGATACTCTGTGCCATGCCTTGGCGGGATACTCCTAACGGTTGTGCCCGTTCCGGACTATATATCGGTTTCCATACCGGAATCTTGTTTCCCCACGAATTGCGTATGTTAATCAAATCAGGATTCTGATGCATGATATCCAATACCTGGTTTGTGAGTGCTACAAGCGTGTCCGTATTGGGGCCGATAAAACCGATTTCAATAGCGGCATCTACCGGAGGCGACAGTTTGAACAGGCTTGTACGGGTGATCGCATTCGGATAATTGGCTTTCATGTATCCGTCGAAATCCTCTTCATATTCTTTCGTGTATTTACTATCCGTCAACTCCACCAGTATATTGGCAAAGTTGGGTTTCGGACCTACTGAGGTGGAAGCCAGATAATATCTGAGCGGTGTGCTGCCGAAGGTAATTGATACCTTTTTCACTTCCGGCTGTTTTGCCAGATGTTCTTCTACTGATTTCATTTCTTTCACGACATCGTTGATGCTATACCCGTCAGGATAGAATACGTCCGCACGGAAATAAGGTTTGTCCAGGGAAGGGAAGAAGTTTTGCGGCATCGTTCCCATTATAATCAGTGAAATGATGAATAGTGCAACCACAGAGCCTAGCGTCAATGTTTTCCTGCGAATCAACACATGGAGAATTGAAGCGAATTTATGATAGAATGGCTTGTCATACGGGTCTTTGGCACCGTTGTTAGCTTTTGCTTTCAGAATAAAATTACCGAATACGGTCGTTTGTGTGAGAGCAAGTACCCAACTCAATCCCAACGAAATGGCGAGTACGACGAAAAGCGGTTTGACGATTTCCGCCACAGAGGAAGGAGCGAGGTAGAGGGGAAGAAACGAACAGATAGCAATGAAAGTGGCTCCGAGCAATCCCCATTGCGGTCCGGTGGCACCATCTATCAGCGCTTTCCGCCGGTTTACTCCACGGGCTATGGCTATTTGCGCATTGTCTGTCACTACAATGGCGTTGTCCACCAACATTCCCATGGCGATGATGAATCCTGCCAATGAAGTACGGTTCAGTCCGACACCAAAGAAAGACATGATGAGCAGTGTGCCGCCGATGGAGAAAATGAGTGATGAACCGATTAATACTCCTGCACGCAAGCCCATCACTAACATGATAATCACGATTACTATCAGGATGGATTCTATCAGGTTGATGATAAATCCGTTGTTGGCTTCGTTGGCTATTTCGTTCTCCAGATATAAGCTTTGCAACTCCAGTCCCACAGGCATGAGCGGTAGCAATTCGTTTAATTTCGCTTTTACATTTTCGCCTGTCTGCACTACGTCCCGTTGCGGGTCGGTAGAGACACCAATGCCGATGGCACGTTTTCCATTCACATGCATGATATTGGAAGGTGGATCCATGTATCCTTTCTCTATAACGGCGATATCACCCAGTTTTACTTGTCCGGCTTTTGTTGTAATCACTTGGTTGCGGATGTCGTCCACGGTGGTGTACATGCCATTGGCAGTCACCCGTAGCTGTTGCTCGCCTGCACGGATTTCTCCGGTATTGATAATTTGGTTTTGGGATTGCAGCAGACTGGCGAGCTGCTTCGGATCAATCCCCATTCCCACCAGTTTATTGGTCGAGATAAAGATATTGACTACTTCCGTCTGTACTCCGAACAGGGCGACTTTCATTACTCCGTCCGCAGTGACTACCTGTGTCTTGATTCGCTCTGCCCAGTTGCGCATTTCTTCGTAAGAGAAGCCATCGTCTGCTGTCAGGCCATAATAGATGCCGAATACATCACCGAAATCATCGGAAACGGTCGGTGTGGAAGCACCGCTTGGCAACTGTGGCTGTATATTGAGTACTTTTCGCCGCAACTCATCCCATTTTTGTGGGATGGAACTGGCTGCCAGTGACGGTTGCAGCTCGAATGTGATTTTAGAGAGCCCGTACATAGATTCTGATTTAATCTTGTACACACCGCTCATACTTTGAATCTCGCGGGAGATAGGTTCGGTAATCAATCGTTCCACCTCAGCCGGTTCGGCTCCCGGATAACGGGTCATGATAACCGCTGACTTGATGACGAAGGGAGCATCCTCTTTCTTACCCAACTTACTAAAGGAAGTGATTCCTCCTATTAGTAACACAGCAAGAAAGAAATAGATGATTTTCGTGTTGTCTAATGAATATTTAGCTAAGTTCATTTCTCAATTTCTTTTACAGTTTCTCCTTCTACTAACTGATACACACCTGCAATAACTATTTTCTCTCCGGGTTTTAGTCCTGCGGAGATAAGAGCCTGGGCTTCTCCGGTTGGCGCATTGACGCTAACTTCACGCTTGTGGACTTTGTCGCCTTCTACCACCCATACATACATTTTCTTTCCTTCACTTTCACCGAATACAGCGCTAAGCGGTACAATTGTCCAACTGTCTTGCACGAGCGGGCCCACATCTGCCGTAAAACGGATACTGCACGTAAAGCCCGGTTTTACGGCGTAGAGATCCCGGTCGAAAGACGGGTCGTCAATCGTGATGCTGACTGGAATTCCGGTGCCATCTGTCGAGATATCAAGATATTCTTCGAGCTTTGCCTGAAACACGTGCCCTTTGAACGTATCGAATTCTACAAGGAAACGCGGCTCTTTGGCACGCAGCAGATAAAGGTAAGCATCCGGAATGGTAAACTTAATGCGCAGATTACGTGTATTGACTAACTGCACTATGCCTTCACCTGAATTGACACGTTGGTAGTTCTCTACCAAACGCTTTTCTATGGAGCCGTCGAAAGGAGCTGTCAATTTCGTGTCGCGCATATTATTGGCGGATAATTCGTACTCGGACTTCGCTTTCTGATAGTTGGCCAGGCTGATTTCGTATTCTTGTACGGAGATAGCTTGGCGGGAGAGGAGCCGCTTGTTACGTTCTACCTGTGCGGTAGCCGTTTCGTAGGCGGATTTTGTGGCAGCATATTGTAATGCAATGTCTCTAGGGTCAATTGCTGCTATCAGTTGTCCCTTTTTAACTTTTTCTCCCTCGATTACAGGTAATTGGATGATTTGTCCGCTGACGCGGAAAGCCAGTTTCACATACTCCACAGCTTCTACGATTCCCGAAAAATCTTTTCTGATAATCGATCTCGATTCTACAGTTGTTGTTTTTACGGGACGGGCTGTTGTTACTTTCGTCTCTTTTTTCTGTCCGCAGCCGGCTAGCAAGATTACAGCCGCCAGGACTAATCCATATTTCTTCTTCATATACCACACTGATGTTTAGAGTTTTCGCGTTGATTCGTTCTTCTTTTTTAAAGATAATAAACAACTTACGGATATGAATGTTCAAGGTTCGTTCTTTTTTGTGCGATGTGCATGATAAAAGTAATCCCCGGCAATAAAGTTACTGCTGGGGATTGCTTTTATTTGTTTTCTGAAATCTTAGTTTCGTTGTCTTTTGGGTTTTCCGGAAAAGATTGTCAGTTCGAAAATAGTAAATATGATTTCGGTTGTGGAATAACCGTTGAGATCATATTCCAGGTTTTCGTTGTCGGAGTAATATTTGAGATAAACGGTTGGAGTTCCTTTATCGAAATCAAGAAAAAGATAAGAAGTGTAATCGTAGATACCCAGGCCGGCAAACTCATTTAATATGGCAGTATTGAAGAGCGTGCACCATCCTGTTGTCTCTTCCTGTCCCGACATTTCGAATCTGCGATGTTCTTTACTGAAATCCTCTTCTTTTACATACTTGAGTTGCTTTTTAATTTCCGGACTGAAAGCCAGGCGTTGTCTGATGAATTTGAGGACTTCTTCTTTTGTCATTTGCTTCAATTGGGTTATTTCCATTTTGGGGTTTATTAAGTTGCCAAAGTTACTTTCTTTATTTGAAAATCAGTAGGAATCGGAACTATTTCTTTAAAAAAAATCTGGTTTGTCTTGCTGTGGCGTTTTAAACGAAAAAGAGGAAATTCTCTAGTGGGAATCTCCTCTTTTTTCATCTTTAAGAAAGATCGAATTATTTCTTCTTACGGTCACCGTAGCGGCTCATGAACTTATCAACACGTCCTGCAGTATCTACCAATGTAGATTTACCTGTATAGAACGGGTGAGAAGTGTTAGAGATTTCAATCTTCAGCAACGGATAAGTTTCACCTTCGAATTCGATGGTTTCTTTAGTTGCTACAGTTGATTTAGATAAAAACATGTCACCATTTGACATATCTTTAAATACTACCGGACGGTATGATTCTGGATGAAGGCCTTTTTTCATTTCAGTATCTGTTTTTTTAATTTATATTCTGTTACTATTTTGGTAAGAAATAGTGTAATGGTCATTTTCAGAGCGCAAAGATAATGCATTTATGTGAAATAGAAAAAGGTTTTGCAGAAAAAAAAGAAGATAAAGTGGTTTGGTGCTCTGTGAGATCACTCTAATTACTCACCACCTGACTATTTTATCTTTTAGTTATTTATTTGCAAGGTAGACATTACAATCTAATGCCGGACTAGCTTTCCGGCTGGATTTAGATGGCCGATTTAAACCTTTTTCTACTATATTTTTCTTTCCGATGTTCGTTATTCGATGGATAATGCTTACTTTTGCGTAGAATTTTTATTCACTAACAATAAACTTTAAACAAAATGGTAAATTACAAAGATTTAGGATTGGTAAACACAAAAGAAATGTTTGCTAAGGCTATCAAAGGTGGATATGCTATCCCAGCATTCAACTTCAACAATATGGAACAGATGCAGGCTATCATCAAGGCTGCTGTTGAAACTAAATCTCCTGTGATTCTTCAGGTTTCTAAAGGTGCTCGTCAGTATGCTAACGCTACTTTGTTGCGTTATATGGCTCAGGGTGCTGTAGAATATGCTAAAGAATTAGGCTGCGCACATCCCGAAATCGTTCTTCATCTTGACCACGGAGATACTTTCGAAACTTGTAAGTCTTGTATCGATTCTGGTTTCTCTTCAGTAATGATCGACGGTTCTCATCTCCCTTACGAAGAAAACGTTGCATTGACTAAGAAAGTGGTTGATTACGCTCACCAGTTTGACGTAACAGTTGAAGGCGAACTTGGTGTATTGGCAGGAGTAGAAGATGAAGTTTCTGCTGACCACCACACATATACTGATCCTGAAGAAGTTATTGATTTCGCTACTCGTACAGGTTGCGACTCTTTGGCTATCTCAATCGGTACTTCTCACGGTGCTTATAAATTTACTCCGGAACAATGTCACATCGATCCGGCTACCGGCATGATGGTTCCTCCTCCATTGGCATTCGACGTTTTGGATGCTGTAATGGAAAAACTTCCGGGATTCCCTATCGTTCTTCACGGTTCATCTTCAGTTCCTCAGGAAGAAGTGGCAACTATCAACAAGTTCGGTGGTAACCTGAAAGCTGCTATCGGTATTCCTGAAGAATGGTTGCGTAAAGCTGCTACTTCTGCAGTTTGCAAAATCAACATTGACTCAGACTCTCGTTTGGCTATGACTGCTGCTATCCGTCAGACTTTTGCTGAAAAACCGGCTGAATTCGACCCACGTAAGTATCTTGGTCCGGCTCGTGACAATATGGAAAAATTGTACAAGCACAAAATCATCAACGTACTTGGTTCAGACAACAAATTGGCTCAGTAATCATCAGATTATTCCAATATAATAGGAAAGGCTGCTTCCGGTTGACGGTTGCAGCCTTTTTTATTCTTGTTTGCTACAACAGAACAGATAAGATAAACTGTAAGATAATAAAAACGCTCCTTTCCCGAAAGAAAGAAGCGTTTTATTATAAAGGATAGTTGTCTTACGTCTTACATCAAGAATCCCAACAGGATACCGGCAGCGACAGCCGAACCGATTACACCTGCTACATTCGGTCCCATAGCGTGCATCAGCAAGTAATTGGCCGGGTCGTATTCCAGGCCGATAACTTGTGAGATACGTGCCGAGTCAGGAACTGCAGATACGCCTGCGTTCCCAATCAATGGATTGATCTTATTGCCCTTCTTCAGGAAGAGGTTGAATATCTTCACGAAGATTACACCGGACGCAGTTGCAATAACGAACGACAATGCACCGAGGGCGAAAATCTTGATAGAATCGAAAGTAAGGAACTCCGAAGCCTGAGTAGAAGCACCTACTGTCAAACCTAACAGGATAGTGATCGTGTCAATCAACGGACCGCTTGCCGTATTGGCAAGACGACGGGTTACACCGCTTTCTTTCAAGAGGTTACCAAAGAACAGCATACCCAGCAAAGGCAGACCGGAAGGAACCAGAAAACAAGTCAGCAACAAACCGATAATCGGGAAAATCACCTTCTCTGTGTGAGAAACGGCACGCGGCGGTTTCATGCGGATGACACGTTCGTTCTTTGTGGTGAGCAGACGCATGATAGGCGGCTGTATCACCGGAACCAACGCCATATAGGAGTAGGCGGACACCGCAATGGCTCCCATCAGGTTAGGTGCTAGCTTAGAGGACAGGAAGATAGCCGTCGGGCCGTCCGCACCACCGATAATACCGATTGCACCGGCTTGCATAGGGTCGAATCCCATTTCCAATGCGATCATGTATGCACCGAAGATACCGAACTGTGCTGCTGCACCGATCAACATCAATTTCGGGTTGGAGATAAGTGCCGAGAAGTCCGTCATGGCTCCAATGCCCAAGAAGATGAGCGGCGGATACCATCCGGAGGTTACTCCCTGATACAATATATTCAAAACTGAACCTTCTTCGTAAATACCGACTTTCAGTCCGGCATCCATATTAAAAGGTATATTACCGATCAGCATACCGAACCCGATAGGAATCAGCAACATCGGCTCGAACTCTTTGGCAATAGCCAAATAGATGAACACCAAGCCTACAAGAATCATAACCACATGTCCCGCAGTAGCGTTAGCGAAACCCGTGTAGGTCCAGAAGTCGGCAAGGTTGTTTCCTAAAAAGTTTATAAAATCTCCCATATTATTCAATAATTACGAGGTCATTACCTTCAAGAACAGAATCTCCCTTATTTACATTGATGGCAGTAATCTTGCCGTCTTTGTCCGCATTGATATTGTTTTCCATTTTCATGGCTTCCAATATAATGATGGTCTGTCCTTTCTTTACAGTATCACCTACATTCACTTTGATGTCGAGGATAACGCCCGGCAGTGGAGACTTGACACCTGATTTACCGGTAGACGGAGCGGCCGGTTTCACCACTTGGGTAGGAGCGGTAGGCGCATTAGGCATAGGGCGTACTACTACCGGTTTGGCAGCCGCTTTGGGCTGTTTTTCCATTTCTACTTTATAATGTGTACCGTTCACTTCTACATGAGCGATATTGTCTTCAATATCTCCGATGGTTACTTTATATGAGTTACCGTTGATTTTATATTTATATTCTTTCATCGTTTTTACTTTTTATAAGGTGACTTACTTTCTGGGAGGAGTTTCACGCAAAGTATAAATCTTCGAACTCCACGGTGAATAGCTGCGTTTCACACGAGTGATGGTCAGTACGGTTTCTTCTACGTCGTGTACTTCATCCTGCATTTCGTGCAATGCCATAGAGATAGCGGCATAGACTTCACCCGGAGCTTGCGACAATTCTTTAGCTTCGCGTTTGTCGATACCTTTAGATTTCATTGCATTGCGGTTACTCAAGTTCACGGCAACCTTGCCTACAATCTTGAAAGCAATAAAAAGAAGAATCAATCCGCAGAATACCACGCTCATGGCAGAAATGGACATACCGATACCTACCGAGTCATGCTCTTCGAACTTTTCCATCTTGGCATTGCTGTCAAGGGTCTGGTTGTTTGTGCTCGGAGTTACATATTTGTCCTTGCTTCCGCCTTTCACTTCCCAGTCTGCTGCTCCGTCGCTTATACGTGCAAACGATTGGTCGGCCTTCAAAGCACCTGCCGGTACTACAATCTGGTCCATCAGCTTTTTACCGGAGTCAAACAATCCTACCCAGTTGGCTGTTTCGGGATTCAGTTTGAAACTAGTGTGGAAAGTTCCGCGGTTGGGTTGGCCGTCTGCCCAGAATAAGGCGTGTTGGCGTGGTTTCACTACCGTAAGTATATCACCTTTCGGGATAAAGTAAGTGACTGTATCGCCCGGCTGGCTGCTTACTTTCAGCAAGCAAGCTGCTAAATCGGCGCTACCGAATGATTTATTGAATATTTCAATCCATGCACTGTGCAGTCCGTAATCATCCTGAAAGCTGCTTTGGTTATCTATCAGGATTTCGTTCAGAACCAGCTTGTTATTAGACTTTTTCTCTCCACAAGAAGTCAGCCCAATCAGCAATAGCAAAGAAAGGAATATTCCGATTTTGGTTTTGTTCATAATCGTTCTTGTTTTTAATGTGAAAAGTTGGATTACAACGGAATATTACCATGCTTCTTAGCCGGGTTGGTCAGTTTCTTGGTTTGCAACTGCTGCAAAGCGCGGATGACACGGAAACGTGTGTTACGTGGTTCAATCACATCATCAATGTAACCGTATTTAGCTGCATTATAAGGATTGGCGAACAGTTTCGTGTATTCTGCTTCTTTTTCGGCAAGGAACTGAGCCGGATTTTCCTGATCTTTTGCTTCACGTGCGTACAATACTTCTACTGCACCTGCACCACCCATTACTGCGATTTCAGCCGTCGGCCATGCATAGTTCATATCACCGCGAAGTTGCTTACAACTCATCACGATGTGAGAACCGCCATAAGACTTGCGCAATGTGATAGTTACTTTAGGTACGGTAGCTTCACCGTAAGCATACAGCAACTTGGCGCCGTGAAGAATAACGCCGTTGTATTCCTGGCCTGTTCCCGGAAGGAATCCCGGTACGTCTACCAATGATACGATAGGAATATTGAATGCGTCGCAGAAACGAACGAAACGTGCACCCTTACGAGATGCGTTGCTGTCAAGCACACCTGCCAGATATTTAGGCTGGTTGGCAACGATACCCACGGATTGTCCGTTGAAGCGTGCGAAACCGATGATAATATTCTTGGCGTAGTCTTTCTGGATTTCCAGGAATTCCCCATTGTCAACAACAGCACCGATTACTTCGTACATATCGTATGGCTTGGTCGGACTGTCAGGGATAATATCGTTCAGAGAATCTTCCAGGCGGTCGATCGGGTCTGTACAATCCACATATGGAGCTTCTTCAAGATTATTCTGAGGAATATAGCTCAACAGTTTGCGGATGAGGGCAAAACCTTCTTCTTCAGTCTTGGCAGTGAAGTGAGTGACGCCTGATTTAGTTGAGTGAACACTTGCACCACCGAGGTTTTCCTGGCTTACATCTTCACCTGTTACGGTCTTTACAACTTTAGGTCCGGTAAGGAACATATAAGAAGTACCTTCCATCATCAGCGTAAAGTCCGTCAAAGCCGGAGAGTAAACGGCACCACCGGCACAAGGACCGAAGATACCTGAAATCTGCGGGATAACACCGGAAGCCAGAATGTTACGCTGGAAGATTTCTGCATAACCAGCCAATGCGTTGATACCTTCCTGAATACGTGCGCCACCCGAGTCGTTGATACCGATACAAGGAGCACCCATCTTCATGGCCTGATCCATGATTTTACAGATCTTCAATGACATCGTTTCCGATAATGAACCGGCGGAAACAGTGAAATCCTGTGCGAAAACATATACCAAACGTCCTTCGATAGTACCGCAACCGGTTACTACACCATCACCCGGATAATGTTTTTTGTCCATGCCGAAGTTCGTGCATCTGTGCTCAACGAACATATCCATTTCTTCGAAGCTACCTTCGTCCAGCAGCATAGCCAAACGCTCGCGTGCTGTATATTTCCCTTTTTCATGTTGCTTCGCAATTGCTTTTTCGCCGCCCCCGAGACGTGCTACGGCACGGCGTTCAATAAGCTCTTTAATTTTTTCAAGTTGATTACTCATGAGTTCTTGTTAGTTTTTAGAGTTTATGATTAATGTTCGCAGAGTTCTGTCAGCACACCCAGAGTTGATTTCGGGTGAAGGAAAGCGATGTTCAAACCTTCTGCACCCTTGCGCGGAGCTTTGTCGATAAGACGGATTTCCTTGTTTTCCGCTTCCGCCAAAGCATTGGCTACACCGTCTTCTACAGCAAATGCAACGTGGTGAACACCCGCACCTTTGTTTTCAATAAACTTTGCAATGGTACTCTCAGGGCAAGTCGGCTCCAACAGTTCGATTTTTGTTTCGCCTACTTTTAAGAAAGCGGTTCTTACTTTTTGATCTTCCACTGTTTCAATGTTGTAACACTTCAGACCTAATACATTTTCGTAGTAAGGAAGGGCTTCTTCAATGCTTTTTACAGCAATGCCCAGATGTTCAATGTGTGAAATCTTCATAACTATACTTTTTTATTTGGTTTTAATTATGTGCTTATACGGCATAAAACAGCACAAAGAAAGGCATTTCTTACCTAATAAAGAAATATTTCTGCATTTAATTGTTGCGTTATAAAGCATAAAAAATGGCAGGAAAGGAACACAGGAAGTCGTTTTGTAATCTTGAGATTACATTTAGACATAAAATTTGACTAGAAGTTTGTTTAACCAATTCCAACTGACGCGAAACCAACGGCGCGTGCTGCTCTGCTTTCCACCGAAGCGAAGTACGAAATCACGGTAACCGTGTTTGCGGAACGGAAGCCCTACGTCCATAAACTCCATATGCCGGAATCCACGTTCGTGAGCGTCTTCCAGCGCTTTCCAAACAGCGAGCACACCGGGATATTGCAATGCGTATGTTTTTCGCATCCCACCCGAGAACCAGAGGAAAGCGTCTTCGCCGGAATAAATGCAAACCGAACCGCCGATAATCTTCTCCTTATATTTGACAATGAATATTTTTGCCTGTTTCCCTTTGATTAACATACTGTTCATATGCCGGAAGAAATCATTGGCAGGAAAGTATCTGCGTATGCGGGAAGAATATACTTTGTGTAACATTCGTGAAAAGTCGCGTATTTCTTCTACGGTATGTGCTTCTTCTACTCTTGCTCCGTTATTAATTCCTTTTTTTATCTGTCGGATACGTGACGGACTGAACCGGTCTTCAGTCTTTTTCATACTGTGCAGTGAATTACGCACCCGTAACCAGTTGACCGGAAAATAATCATTACTCCGGAAGAATTTGTAACCGAACATGGAATTGTTTAGATTGCGGAATTCAATAAGAAAGCAAGTTCGTGATGCTTCCTGAGTGAGATGTTCGAGCATTTCACCGAAAACTTCTTCCGCTTTTTCCTTATTAGTGGAAAGAGTTTCGTCCAAAGCTTCGCCTTCGCTATATACTACGCAGTGCTTGACCAACGAAGAGGGAAGCCACTTCTTTGCTTTACGGATAGCAGCAAGTAAACGTGCCATCGGTTTGCCGTCTTCTGTCGCTACTATTAATAAAGGTGTATACCCCGGAGTCGCTTCATAAATAAGAAACAGCTCTTTGGAGTGGAATGTATTCTTTCCCGATAAATCGGGAATATCCTTTCCTTTATAATATGTTGTTAGTTTAAGTGGCATCTAGGTACAAATTTACACTTTTTATTCTTCATGCAACAATAAAATGGAGATTTTGTTGGGAATACTTGAATTTATAGGTATTCTAGCTTTACATTTTGAATTGAGAAATGTATTGAAAAAGAAAAATAAGATATTAATGGTGAGTACTTATTGGAATCATAAACGTCTTTTAATTGATTATAATCAATTGTTTTTTTGTAAAACAAGGATAATTAATATTAACTTTAAATTAGAACGAATGAAAGATTATGCATTTGTTGAAGCGTGGAAGACACATTGTAGCCGTACTTCCATGATTTTAGGGCTATCCTTATTGTGTGCCCCTCTATCTTTTTCTGTTTATGCAGGAGATGGAGCCTCTAATGCTATGGTGCAAGTTATCACACAAACGAAAACTGTAAAAGGAACTATTATTGATGAAAATGGTGAACCGCTGATTGGTGTTTCCATTGTTGTGAAAGGTACAAGTACGGGTACGATTACAGATTTTGACGGTCACTTCTCAATTGATCTCCCGGCGGGAAAGAAAGAGCTGGTTATCTCTTATATCGGGTACAAGGAACAGACGGTAACTGTAACTGGCAGTACGCCGGTCAATGTGAAAATGGTGGCGGATACTCAGGCTTTGGATGAAGTAGTGGTGATAGGTTATGGTATGGTGAAGAAGCGCGATTTGACGGGTGCGGTGACTTCCGTTAAAAGTGGCGAAATTACGATGAGCCCGGTTAATAATCCGATGGAAGCATTACAGGGGAAAGTCGCAGGTCTGGATATTATGAAATCTTCAGGAAAGGCAGGTGCGGATGTTGATATTCAATTGCGTGGTACTCGTTCTATTTATGGTTCTAATACTCCCTTGTTTATTATCGACGGAATTCAAGGTAGTTATAATCAAGTGAATCCGGCGGATATTGAATCTATTGAAGTCTTGAAAGATGCTTCTTCAACAGCTATTTATGGATCGGCAGGAGCCAATGGTGTTGTAATTATTACCACCAAACAGGGTAAAACGGGAAAAGCTACGGTTAACTTTGATGCCTACGTCGGAATCAGTGGCTTTGCCAAATTTCCTCATGGAATGGTTGGCGATGAATATGTTAATTTAAAGAAAGAAGCTTGGCGGACAAAAAATAACGAAGAATATCCGGAATTTATGTCTACAATCTTTGATAAACCAGGGGTACTTGAAGCTTATGAGGCCGGTAAATGGATTGACTGGGTAGACGAAGTAATGGGGAAAAATGGTGTTCAGCAAAACTATAACCTATCAGTGACAGGAGGGACGGAAAAGACAAAGATTTTTGCTTCTTTGAATTATAATAATGAAGAAGGGCTGATTAAAAACGATGATCGTAAACGTTACAGTATGCGTCTGAATTTGGATCAATCAATTTTCTCTTGGGCAAAAATCGGTTTCAATACCAATCTGACGTATACCGATAGTAATTCGCGTAACCAAGGTGTGTTTGTGAATGCATTGACTTTCCTGCCATTAGGTGATGTTTATGATGCCGAAGGTAACATAAACTATGAATATTGTAAAGATGGGGGAAAGGTGAATCCGATGGCTGATGAAGCCAAAAATCAATATGTAAACAATACACGTAGCACGTATTTTGCCGGTAATGCTTATCTGGAATTGACTCCATTGAAAGGATTGTCTTTCAAATCGGTACTTGGAACTACATTGAATAATGCCCGCAATGGGGTTTTCTATGGAAAGAAATCGATTGCTAATATAACTTCCGGTTATCAGGCGCCTCTTGCTGAGATATATAACAGCTCTTCTTATGCTTATAGATGGGAGAATGTACTGACTTACAATTTTACATTGGCCAAAGATCATAATTTTGGTATCACAGGGATCACTTCCTGGTCAAAAAAACAGGATGAAGCAAATGAGAGTCATGCACAGGGACAGGAACTTGCTTCGCAATCATTTCACAATCTGGGAGCTGGTACGGAAAAAGTAGTAGTAAGATCAAGTTTCTCACAGACACAATCAATGTCTTATGCATTTCGTTTCAACTATAATTATCAAGGTAAGTATTTGTTTACTTTCTCTAATCGTTGGGATGGGGTTTCTCATTTAGCTGTCGGACATAAATGGGACTCTTTTCCGGCTGCGGCTATTGCGTGGCGTATTAGTGACGAAGCTTTTATGGAGAAAACACAGAACTGGCTGTCTAATTTTAAGTTTCGTGCAGGCTATGGTGTAACTGGAAATTCCGGCCGTAAAGATGCCGCTTATTCTTCTACTACAGGAAGTTACACCTATACGACCGGGGTCGGTTTCGGGAATAGCGGAGTCGGTCATATTCAGTTTGGAGGAACGTATGGTAATCCTGATGTAGGCTGGGAAAAGTCTTACAATACAAACATTGGTATTGATTTAGGATTGTTTAATGGAAGAGTTAATCTGACTCTCGACTGGTACAATACAGATACGAAAGATTTGTTGTATGCACGTACGATGCCGATCACTTCAGGAGTATCGGGCTGGGGCTCACCGTTAAAAGCATGGCAGAACCTTGGTGAGACAAATAATAAAGGTGTCGAAATCTCGTTAAATACTCAGAATATAGTAAAGAAGAATTTCACATGGTCTTCCAATATAACCTTTACTGCCAATAAGGAAAAGATTGTTTCTTTGCCGGACGGAGACGTGAAAGACGAAAAACTATTTGAAGGAGAAGCAATCAGTGTCTTCTATGACTATAAAAATTTGGGAATCTGGTCGACAGCAGAGGCAGATGAAGCCGCCCGGTATAACTGTAAACCTGGTGATATCAAACTAGCTACAGATGGCTCGTTCAATGATAAAGGTATTCATACGTACAGTAATAAAACAGACTATTTTATCTTGGGTAAGAAGACACCGGACTGGATTCTCGGTTTTCAGAATAACTTCACCTATCGTGATTTTGACTTGAGTTTCTTTATCATGGCTCGTTGGGGATTTATGGTTAACAATGATGTTATCACTCGTTATAACCCGACCACAAGCTGGGATAATTCACCGACAGGAATTGACTACTGGACACCCGAAAACCAGGGAGCTTATTTACCTCGTCCGGGTCTTCATGAACAAAAAAGTAATTATGTCGGCTTCTCCTCTTTAGCTTATATGGATGGTTCATATGTCAAAGTGAAAAATATCACTTTGGGATATTCTCTTCCCAAAAAGTGCTTGGCTAAGATTCATATGGAAAAACTTCGTGTATATGCTACAGCTTACGATCCGTTTATTTTCGCTAAAGAAGAGTTGATGAGAGACTTGGATCCGGAGCGTAACGGTGCATCGAATTTCCCGTTGACCAAGAGATTTGTATTTGGTGTAAATGTAACATTTTAATTAGTGAGAGTTATGAAAAATAGAAAAATATATAATGTATTGTTAGCTACAGTCTGGATTCTTGGAGGAGTATCCTGTTCTCTGGACGAATACAATCCGGGAGGTTCGGATATTGAATCATTGATGACAACTCAAAATGGCTTTCAGTTGGCAATAAACAATTGTTACTTCGGATTGCAGCGTAGTTTTAATGGCAAGCAGATTTATATTCAACTAGCAGAAGCAGGTACTGATTTGTGGACGGCTAAACAAAATTCGAACACGAATGCTAATTACTTTAAATATGCGGAAGGAGGAGCAATGAACTTGAATATGGCTCAAAGTATCTGGAATTCCGGATATGATGGGATTGGTTCCTGCAATTTGGCACTTGCACAAGCTGATAAAGTTATTGACTGGGAATCGGTAGAAGTGAAAAATGCTACTATTGCAGAAGCGCACTTTTTAAGAGCTTTATATTACTATAATCTGGTAGAAACATTTGGTGGGGTTACTCTTGTTACCGGTAAAGCTGAAAGTGTAAACATGGCTCCGGGCAGGGTTGAGCCTTTGGAGGTTTATAAGAATTGTATCATTCCTGATCTGGAATTTGCTGCCACCTATCTGCCTGTATCCCGTCCGGAAGAAGAGGGGCGTGCCTTACGAAAATCCGCTAAAGCCTATTTGGTGAAAGCTTATCTGACAACTAAAGAATATGGTTGCTCTGATTATTTGCAGGCAGCCAAGAATTTGGCAGACGAGTTGATTCGTGATTGTGAAGCCGGTGGGGCAAACCTGGATACTTATATGTATTCTTCTTATGAAGAAGTATTTGCTGATGCTAACAATCAGAATAATAAGGAGTCGATGTTTTCCATTGCTTGTAGTAGCCAGTATGGTAGTGTCAACAAGTGGCAGAACAACTTGAATTGGATGGAATTTTACTGTAATACTTATTATTTTCCTGCTATTGAAAAGACAGAAGATGGAATTAAACAGTGGGGAGGTAATCCCGAAGGTGAATTTATGCCTTCCAAATATTTATTGGACTTGTATGTAGAGGCTGATAATACACTTGACCCCCGTTATTTCGCTTCTTTCAAGACCGCATGGGTAGCTAATAAAAACTTCACTTGGTCTGAAGATAAAATTACGGAAATGGACAGGACCAATAACATAACAACTGCTACGTCTTTGAAAGCAGGCGATGACGCTATCCGTATAATTCGTCCGGAAGAAGCCGGTTATGAGACTTTGAAGGCTCAGAAACTGAGTGCTCCTTATATGATTGTGGACATTGAAGATTTATATGATGATAATGGAAGGGTGAAAATGAACTATACTCGTCAGAACGACGGTAAAAGTGTTTTGAATCCATTTTATTATTTCTATCCTTCCTTATCCAAGTTTAATACGACAAACGTTACAGTATCTAACTGGAGTAAGGGGCGTTATGGGAGCAATGCTTCAATTATAACGATGCGTATGGCCGAAATTTATTTGTTAGCTGCTGAAGCTGATTTTTATCTGACAGGCGGAACTAATGCGAATAAATATATAAACAAGGTACGTAGCCGGGCTGGTGCCTCTACATATAATGGTACAGTGAATATTCAGTATATTTTAGACGAACGGGCAAGAGAGTTGGCGGGTGAAAGTACCCGATGGTTCGATTTGAAGAGAACCGGTAAATTGTCATCGGAATACCTGAAACAAACCAATCCGGATATCGGTCAGTATTTTCAGGACAATACTCATACCGTGCGCCCTATTCCGCAGTCATTTACGGATGTGATAGAGAATGGCGTGAATTATCAGAATCCGAATTATTAAGAAGCTCTTTTGTAAGTTAAAAAAACAGATGAAGATTAATTTTTAATTTATGGAGGAGGGATATATCGCGATGATATGTCCCTCTTTCTTGTTTTTTCTTTATCTTTGTATGGTTACATATCAAATAAAACAAAAAGTTATGTTAGAAGAAATACTTGCTTACAACAAAAGGTTCGTTGAGAACAAGGGATATGAAGCGTATATTACAAACAAGTATCCCGATAAGAAAATTGCTATTCTTTCCTGTATGGATACACGGCTGACAGCGTTGTTGCCTGCCGCATTAGGTATCAAGAATGGAGATGTAAAAATGATAAAAAATGCGGGTGGGGTTATTTCCCATCCCTTTGGTAGTGTGATTCGTAGTCTGCTCGTTGCTATTTTTGAACTGGGTGTAGAGGAAATTATGGTGATTGCACATTCCGATTGTGGAGCCTGTCATATGCACAGCGAAGAAATGCTTGAGAAAATGAAGGCGCGGGGCATCAATCCGGATTATATAGACATGATGCGTTTCTGCGGAGTCGATTTCCATTCGTGGCTCGATGGCTTTGAAGATACGGAGAAGTCGGTGCGAGGAACAGTTAATTTTATTGTGCGCCATCCTCTGATTCCGTCAGACGTGAAGGTTTACGGTTTTATTATTGATTCCACTACCGGAGAGTTGACGAGAATAGTATAATTCGTTTATATTATAGGTAATCCGTTTAAAAAAGGACAAAAAATAAGGCAGCTCTTTGTTGGCTGCCTTTATCTTTTTGCGGTTATATACTTTCTTTGACTGGTGCACCCGTTTGTGACAAATAGGGTGTCCGTACATTTCAATTTCAGCCTCCCGGCTTGCTTTACGATTCGCTTTAATGTAATCGTCCTGCGTAATTCGCTTTTTCATACCATGATATTATTTGTCAGTGCAAAGATACTATTTTATTTCTTATTACGCTTGGTTTGCTTTATCTTTGCATACATTAATCAAATGAAACCGGAAATAATATGGAAAATTTCAGTGAATTGATAAAGAACCGTCGCAGTATGCGCAAGTTTACTGATGAAGAACTGACGCAGGACGAAGTTGTTGCATTGATGAAAGCAGCCTTGATGTCCCCCTCTTCCAAACGCAGTAACAGTTGGCAATTTGTGGTAGTTGATGATAAAGAAATGTTGAAAGAGTTGTCTCATTGTAAAGAACAGGCTTCTTCCTTTATTGCCGATGCCGCTTTGGCAATTGTCGTAATGGCCGATCCGTTGGCGAGTGATGTGTGGATCGAAGATGCTTCTATCGCTTCCATTATGATACAGTTGCAGGCCGAAGACCTTGGCTTGGGTAGTTGCTGGGTGCAGGTACGTGAGCGTTTTACTGCTACCGGAATGCCTTCTGACGAATTTGTCCATGGAATACTGGATATTCCTTTACAGCTTCAGATACTTTCCGTCATTGCTATCGGACATAAAGGGATGGAACGCAAACCTTTCAATGAGGAACATCTTCAGTGGGAGAAAATTCATATCAATAAATTCGGAGGAAAATAACAATGGGAGCTGCCAAAGCAAATAACAGTAAAGATACCTATATGGCTACTGCCGTTACCTTTATGGTAATCGGAGCACTTTATTTGATAGATAAACTGATTCATTTTTCTTCCGTCGGCTTACCCTGGGTGATGAATAAGGATAACATGCTGCTATATGCTTCTATTTGCTTCCTTATTTTCAAGCGTGATAAATCCATCGGCTTCGTATTGCTGGGGCTTTGGCTGGTGATGAATATCGGTCTGGTGATGTCGTTATTGGGTTCATTGTCAGGGTATTTACTGCCGTTGACCTTGCTTGTAGTCGGAATTATTCTATTTTGGATTGCAAAACGGTAAAGAGATGATGAACAGAAGTATAGAAGACACCCCGATTGTGTTTATCGGTGCGGGAAACCTGGCCACCAACCTGGCAAAAGCACTCTACCATAAAGGCTTCCGCATAGTGCAGATATATAGCCGGACTGAAGAATCCGCCCGTGCCTTAGCCGGACAGGTGGAAGCAGAATATACCACCGACTTACAGGAAATCTCGAAAGAAGCCAGATTGTATATCGTATCCTTGAAAGATGCTGCTTTTGTAGAGCTATTGCCCCAGATAACGGAGGGCAAACCGAACGCCTTGTTGGTACACACGGCAGGAAGTATCCCGATGAGTATTTGGGAAGGATATACGGAGCGCTACGGAGTGTTCTATCCGATGCAGACATTCAGCAAACAGCGTGAAGTCAAATTTCAAGAGATACCCTTCTTTATTGAAGCCATAAGGCCGGAAGATGCGGAACTTCTGAAAGCTATCGCCGCCACTCTTTCGGAGAATGTTTATGAAGCCACTTCCGAACAGCGTAAGAGCCTTCACCTGGCTGCTGTTTTCATCTGTAACTTCACTAATCATATGTATGCGCTGGCAGCGGAATTGCTTGAGAAATATAACCTGCCTTTCGATGTCATGCTTCCGCTGATTGATGAAACGGCGCGTAAAGTACACGAACTGGCACCTCGTGATGCACAAACCGGGCCGGCTGTACGTTATGATGAAAATGTGATAAGCAATCATCTTGCGATGTTGGCGGACTCTCCGGCATTACAGGAAATATATAAACTAATGAGTAAAAGTATCCATGAGCACCATCAATTATGATTTATCCCGTATCAAGGCATTAGCTTTTGATGTAGACGGAGTATTGAGTTCAACCACAGTTCCGCTGCATCCTTCAGGTGAGCCGATGCGTACTGTGAATATCAAGGACGGATATGCTATCCAACTGGCTGTGAAAAAAGGGCTTCATATTGCCATCATCACCGGTGGGCGGACAGAGGCGGTACGCATCCGTTTTGAAGGCTTGGGAGTGAAGGACTTATATATGGGCTCTGCGGTGAAGATACACGATTATCGTGCCTTCCGTGACAAATACGGATTGGCTGACGATGAAATATTATATATGGGAGATGACGTACCCGATATTGAAGTGATGCGGGAATGTGGGCTTCCCTGCTGTCCGAAGGATGCCGTGCCGGAAGTGAAATCCGTTGCGAAGTACATCTCTTATGCAGACGGTGGCTGTGGCTGTGGGCGTGATGTTGTGGAGCAAGTCTTGAAAGCTCATGGCTTGTGGATGGCACAAGACGCCTTTGGCTGGTGATAAAATTAATGATATGATTGGTATCAACAAACAGTATTTCCAATCATGAATAGTAAATTATCCAATCGTAAATGAAACAATGCTTGATAATCTAAAGAAATATCAGATCATACTGGCCTCCAATTCACCTCGTAGAAAAGAGCTGATGTCGGGCTTGGGAGTAGATTATATAGTCAGGACATTACCTGATGTAGATGAGTCCTATCCCGATACCTTGGCAGGTGCGGAGATACCGGAATTTATCGCCCGTGAAAAAGCTGACGCCTATCGTGCCATGATGCAACCGGGCGAATTGTTGGTGACGGCGGATACCATCGTCTGGTTGGACGGGAAAGTCCTGGGTAAGCCGGAAGGTAGGGAAGGGGCTGTTGAGATGCTTCGTACGCTTTCGGGAAAATCCCATCAGGTCTTCACGGGTGTTTGCCTGACCACTACCGAATGGCAAAAGAGCTTTACCGCCTCTTCCGATGTACAGTTCGATGTCTTGTCCGAAGATGAAATCCAATATTATGTTGACCGTTACCAGCCTATGGATAAGGCAGGCGCTTATGGCGTTCAGGAATGGATTGGTTATATCGGAGTAAAATCTATTTCCGGCAGCTTCTACAATATAATGGGACTCCCCATACAAAAACTGTACGGGGAGCTAAAGAAATTATAGTTAATAAGTTGAATCCTGAACCTCAGGAAGAAATCCTGTATCTCAGGAAAGGCGGAAAACTAGATTAAATCCAGCATCAAAGGGATATCCTCTTCTCGAACACCCTGTTTGAGGAGAGATTCCTCATCTTTATGGAACATTTCAAGGAACCGTTCCCGGTTTCCGCTGGCTGTAATCGCCTTTCCGTAGAAAACAGCCGCTTTCTGGATATCTCCCATCACCCAGGCAACGTGTCCGGCGTTCATATAGTCGATAGCCAATGGCTTCTGTTCGATGATTTTCTCGTAATACTTCATCGCTTGTTCGTATTTTTGGCTGATGAATGAACACCATCCGATGCCACGCCATGCTTTTACACAGTTGTTTTCGATGAAATCCAGTTTGAAGAAATAATTCAGCGCTTCCTCATATTGTCCCATTTCAGCCAGACAGCTACCGATGTGGAAAGTAACATTCACATCTTCCGGTGCAATCTCTTCCACCTTTTTATAATAGGTGAGAGCCGCTTGGTAATTTCTGTTTAACCGATAGCAAATAGCCAGGTGGCGATTGTTCCAGATATTATCCGGCTTCAATGTATCAGCCTTCAGATAGGCTTGGATAGCTTCTGCGTATTTCTTTCTTTTCTGTAGCGCATATCCGAATTTCTGATAATACTCCGCACAGTCTTCTTCAAACTCACCGATAGCCTCCAACTCCTCAAAAATCTCGATAGCCTCATCCCAACGTTCCTTTGACAAATAGAAATCGGCAATAGGGAATAAAACATCTTCCCAAGACAATATATTGTCGAGTGCGGGAACATGATGGAGATCGAGCTTCTCTTTAAAAATATCCCTGAACTCCTTGCGGCGTACACTGAGCTTGAAGAAACGGTAAAGGTCATGCAGATACTGGTTGCTGACTGTCCCCGGACGTTCATTGAACCGCTTCATTGTCTCGGCGTTCGATTTTTCTGCCAATTCAGCCACCTGCTGTTCGTTGAGTTGGCTCAACATCATATCCTGCTGCATCTGTGGCAACTGGTGGATGGTAAAGAACAACGAATATTTGTCACTATTGCTGAAAAATCCCGACTGGAGAATCAAATCCAGTAAGCTGCTTCCCTGGTTTCCCGTTTGTTTCAGTGATTTAAGTACATTAGACTGCTGCTTGCTGAACGGATAAAACCAGTTCTGCACTTCGCGGAAGAACGGATAATTCTTCAAAGCGGCAAACGTGCTCATATATACATCGGCTCCTTCCAACTGGAGCTCGTTCATTTCACGCAATTTATCTCCCAGTCCCGACTTTTCGAAAGCATCTTCCCAATCCGGGTTCTTGTCATCATTCTCTTCGTCATTTTCCTCAAAGCCGAACCTCATATTCTTCATCGAAGAAACATTCTTCAGCATTTCGGGAATAATCTCTTCCCGCATCTTCTTGTCGATTTTCTCCGTCTCCTGACACAGTAGCATCTGGCGATAGATACGTGCGACGTCATCGATGAAGGAAGGGATTTCTTCCATGAGATCCACCCGCTTGATAAGTTCCGGATAGAAAGTGAGCCGGTTTCTGTAAATGTGGAAAATAATCATCGCACCTACTAATGCCCGCTGGCTGACGTTGACATTCGGATGGCGGTATGCGTCGAGCAGCCACATGATTTTCCGCATATCGAAACAGTCCATCAAACTCAATGTGACAGCACTGACGAACAGGCATAAATCGTCCCCCGGAAGTAATTCCGATGCCAGCATGGCTTGTGCTTCTTCTTCGTCCTGTGTAGTCCATGAACTGTTTGTCCATGTTCTTATGAACATAAATTTGAGTGTATCTTCATGTCGTTTCAGAACTTCATCCATCTTTTCGTCAGATAGTAATCCGCTGACTGCCAAGTCGTCATTAAATGACTCCAATATATGAAGTATTGTTTTAATACCGTAGCCCGACAATTCCGGTGATACGGGAGTGCGGCGCACCTCATGGTAATATCTTGATGAAGCGTTATCCAACATGAGCAGCCGCGATTGGTCGGCGATACCCCATGTGTCCGCCACCATTTTCTGAAACAGATTCCACCGTTCCGGGTCGTTTGCGCCTTGTCTCATATAGTCCAGCATGTACTTGTATGAGGTCTGCAATTGCTCCAGGCGGGTACGTAAATCCCAGTCGGGGCACTGCCACAACAAGGATTCCAGTTGCATCAAGGCTTCCTTGAGCCTTTTATCTTCAAGTAAGGTACGTATATATGCGTATTGTTCATTAATCGTTTTTTCGTTCATTGTGATTTAATTATTTATTTTTTCCAATCCAGGTCAGGCGTTTCCAAAGACCCTCAAAAGGGCCGTGTTTATGATGGCGGAGCCACCACGAACAGAATACCATTTGTAATAGAACAAAAAGGATGCCAAAAAGGAAACTGTATGTAATTCCTAAATACCGTCCCAGTTCGAATCCCCAATGATAGAACAAAAGCGAACCGAAAATTGATTGTCCGAGATAGTTAGTTAAGCTCATTTTTCCATAAGTTGTGAAACGCATGAAGAAACTACGGTCTTTCACGTGATAGAAAGTCAGCAATAATCCCGTCACCAGCAATACCATAAAGCTGAGGTTGCTGAATGAACTTAGGATAAGCTGCAACGGTACAAGTATGGCACTTCGTTCTATAAACTCCGGCAACATATTGTTGATTCCGTAGATAGGGAAGAAGCAGAGAAGGGAGAAAGCCAGTGCCTTCAGCCATAAGCGTTCGTTCTTTTCGCTGTACAGGAAATATTGGCGGCGCCCTACAAGCATACCGAACAGAAATAATCCCGGTGTTTGCAGGATGCGTCCGTGTTCCAGCGCCCAAGTCATATTGGCTAGCTGCCCTTCCCACATATTCATACGAACCGTTTCGAGGAATGTCCCGTTCTTCTGCACATCGAACGCGATGCCGAAATAATAACGTGCAAGGCTTTCTCCTGCCACATAGTCAGGATTGCATACAGCATAAATCAGTTTCACCCAGTCGATGGGCTGAAGAATAAGCAAGGTGGCGAAGATGAGGACAGTACGGTCGCTCATCCGGCAGAATATCGGCAGGATAATTCCAAGAATGGCATACATCGTCAATATCTCTCCGGTGAAGAAAGCCGCGTTGAACTGTCCGATAATAAACAGAATGAATAATCTCCATAAGAACCGCAGGCGGAAATCCTTTCCTCTCCGCTGCTGGTTATTGTCTTGGATATAGAAGCTAAAACCGAAAAGCAGGGCGAATACCGCATACGCTTTATTGCTGAATGCGAAGAATAATCCTCTCCAGATGGCTTGGTCGGTGAAGTTCATCCATTCAAAAGGAACCTCTTTCGGAAAAGAGTAGAAATTGAAATGTTCGATACTGTGCAAGAGGATAATTCCCATTACTGCTAATCCCCTTAATACGTCGGCAACGTCAACTCGGGCGTTTGGTTCGGCGATTTTGTGTTCCATGATTTTTAGTTTCTGTTATTAATTGGTTTGTATTCTAATTATCTTATCTCCGGTATTACCTCTGATTTAAGCGGTGCTTGGAATAAAAACTGTATTACACGCCTGCAATGTAGTTATTCTGTTTGAAATCGACAGCTTTATTCGGGGTAAGTGGTTGTATTTGATTATGGTTGATACTTATCAAACAAGGGCAACTCTTTTCACAAAGAATTGCCCTTTTATTTCACTATTGTAAAAATTAGCTATAAACTTTCTTATTCTTGAATAGCAGCGATACCCGGAAGAACTTTTCCTTCGATTGCTTCAAGCAATGCGCCGCCACCAGTTGAAACATAAGATACGCCGCTAGCCAGGCCGAACTTGTTGACACAAGCTACAGAGTCGCCGCCACCAACGAGTGAGAATGCACCGTTCTTGGTTGCTTCAACGATAGCTTCTCCTACTGCACGTGAACCGTGAGTGAAGTTTTCAAATTCGAATACGCCTGTAGGGCCGTTCCAAAGGATCGTCTTTGATTCTTTGATAACGTTAGCGAATATTTCTTCAGTCTTAGGACCGATGTCAAGACCTTCCCATCCGTCAGGAATTTCGTCAACCGGACAGAATTTAGTATTTGCTTCGTTAGAGAAAGCATCAGCGATTTTAGCGTCGACAGCCAAGACAAGGTTAACGCCTTTTTCTTTCGCTTTCTTGATTAAGTCCAAAGCCAGGTCAAGCTTGTCGTCCTCGCAGATAGAGATACCGATCTTACCGCCCATTGCTTTAGTAAATGTATAAGTCATACCGCCTGCGATAATCAGGTTGTCTACCTTGTTCAACAGGTTTTCGATGATTTCGATTTTGGAAGAAACTTTAGAGCCACCCATGATAGCAGTGAACGGACGTTTGATGTCGTTCAATACTTTATCAACAGCTTTCACTTCTTTCTCCATCAAGTAACCGAACATCTTGTTGTTTACGTCGAAATATTTAGCGATCAATGCTGTGGAGGCATGAGCACGGTGAGCAGTACCGAATGCGTCGTTAACGTAGCAGTCAGCGTAAGAAGCCAATTTCTTGGTGAATTCTTTCTGGCTTTCTTTTACAGCTTTCTTAGCAGCAGCTTTTTCTTCGTCAGTTGCGTCTTCAGCCAGACCTCTTGGCTTGCCTTCTTCTTCAGCGTAGAAGCGAAGATTTTCGAGCAACAGCACTTCGCCCGGTTGCAGAGCAGCAGCCTTTACAGCAGCTTCTTCACCCATGCAGTCATTAGCAAACTGAACTTCAACGCCCAGTAATTCAGACAGGTGCTTGATGATATGCTTCAAGGAGAATTTATCGGCAACGCCTTTCGGACGGCCCAGGTGAGAGCCAATGATGATGCTACCGCCGTCTGCCAGGATCTTCTTCAAAGTAGGAAGAGCTGCACGCATACGAGTGTCATCTGTAATGTTGAAGTTTTCGTCCAGGGGTACATTGAAGTCCACGCGAACAAATGCCTTTTTACCGGCAAAATTGAATTTGTCAATTGTCTGCATAATACTCTATTTTTATTTAAAAGTGTTTTAAAATTCTTCTTTTAGAACGACCGCAAAGTTACTATTTATTTCGGTTCCCTGCTATTAAATCGTTATTTATTCTTGCCTTTTGATGCCTCTTTTGTAACTTTATACGTGTTACAGAAATATTTGCACATCATTTGCAAACCACAGGTGTCACATTTCGGAGTGCGTGCCTGGCAAATATAACGACCGTGCAGGATGAGCCAGTGATGAGCGATCGGTACAAGTTTTTCCGGGATATTCTTCATCAGTTCCTTTTCTACACTGAACGGAGTCGTACAACTGTCCGGCACCAGCCCGATACGGTGGCTGACGCGAAACACATGTGTATCAACCGCCATTGCCGCCTTGTTGAACACCACGGACTGAATGACATTCGCCGTCTTTCTTCCCACACCGGGCAGTTTTATCAAGTCGTCCATATTGTCCGGCACCTGGCTATTGAAGTCATTGACCAGCATCTTTGCCATGCCGACCAGATGTTTCGCCTTATTATTCGGATAAGACACACTCCGTATATATTCAAAAACTACTTCCGGAGTAGTGGCAGCCAATGCTTCCGAAGTCGGAAAATCTCTGTACAGGGGCGGGGTGATCATATTCACCCGCTTGTCTGTACATTGTGCGGAAAGGATTACGGCAATCAATAATTCATACGGATTGTTGTAATGTAATTCTGTTTCGGCCACAGGCACATTTTCCTGAAACCAGGCGATTACTTTCTCATAACGTTCTTTCTTTCTCATCGTAGTTTGTTTTTATGGTAATGAGGCGTTACTTTGATCTTGAAATAGATAGCGGAAACCACCGTCAGGCAGGCTCCGAAAAGATAAGCTTTGTCAAATGTGCTGATTTCTGCGATATACCCTCCGGTCAGCATCCCGATACCGATTCCCACGTCCCAGGAAGTAAGATAGGTAGAAGTCGCCGTACCCCGTTGATTGTTAGGGGCGAGATTCACGAACAACGTATTGAATGCCGGAAACATAATTCCGAACCCAACGCCCATCAGCAATGCGATGCCGAAAAACAAAACCGTGCATACGGTATCATTCCACTTAATCAGATACACGCAGCCCGAAAGCAGGAAAAAGCTGAACACAACCAGATACAATCCGGCAGCTATCACCTGCGTTATTTTCCCCCTGTCTACCAGCTTGCCAGAGAATATCCGTGAGATAGCCATGCCGACCGCCATAAAAGTAAAGAAGAATCCCGTTTGTGCATGGATACCTATCTCATGGGCATACATCGCCACATAATTGGTTGTCATGCCGTAAGGAATGGAAAGAAGCAGCAAGCTAAGTCCCGCCGGCATCCCTTTCAGCAGGATAAAGCGGTCGAGTGAAATCGGTTCCCTTTTCACAGGGGGCTTATAAGGCGTTTTTATCAGACTTGCACATAGAAAACCTAAGATACAAGAACCGAACGCATAGCAGAATATCGTTGCAAAGGAAACTCCTGCATCATGCAGGAATAATCCGAACATCGGCCCGATGGACATCGCCGTATTGTTTGTAAGCCCGTAATAACCTAATCCTTCCCCTCTGCGTGAAGAAGGCATAATGTCGATTACCACTGTATTTCCACCTACCGTGACCATCCCGAAAGAGACACCGTGAATGATTCGGAATATAATAAATAGGGTGAGCGAACCGGCAATAAGATATCCCCCGAACATCATCATAAAAATGAAGTAAGCGAAAAGATAGAGAGGCTTGCGGGCAAAAGTATCGAGCAGATAACCGGAAAAAGGACGGATGCAGAGTGCCGCTACCGTATAGCAGGAAAGCACGATACCGATAGTTGAGTTTCCGGCCTTAAAAAATTCGGATAAATAGAACGGCAAAACAGGAATCAACAACCAAAAGCCGAAGTAGAGCAGGAAGTTGGCTGCCAAGATGAAACAATAACTGGAAGTAATGAGTCTATCCTTTGCCATGTAGTTAGTGATTAACGGAATAGTGATTAGTGATTAATGCCTGCGGTTGTATTGCGCAGCCGGCTAATCGTTAATCACTAACCACTATTCACTTTTATTTAATATGCCGCTTCGAATTCTTTCAGGAAGCGTGTATCGTTTTCAGAGAACATACGGAGGTCTTTCACCTGATATTTCAAGTTCGTGATACGCTCGATACCCATACCGAGAGCATAACCGCTGTACACCTTGCTGTCGATACCGTTGGCGTCGAGCACGTTCGGGTCTACCATACCGCAACCGAGGATTTCCACCCAGCCGGTGTGTTTGCAGAACGGACAACCTTTACCGCCGCAGATATTACAACTGATATCCATTTCGGCGCTGGGCTCGGTGAACGGGAAGTAGGAAGGACGCAAACGTATCTTCGTATCCGCGCCGAACATTTCCTTGGCGAAAAGCAACAATACCTGTTTCAAATCCGTGAATGATACATTCTTGTCTACGTACAACGCTTCTACCTGATGGAAGAAACAGTGTGCACGGTAGCTGATAGCTTCGTTACGATATACACGTCCCGGGCAGATGATGCGGATAGGTGGTTGTGAAACTTCCATCACGCGGCTTTGTACGGAAGAAGTATGCGTACGCAAAACTACGTCCGGGTGAGCTTCGATAAAGAAAGTATCCTGCATGTCGCGTGCCGGATGGTCTTCGGCAAAGTTCAGTGCCGAGAATACATGCCAGTCATCTTCAATTTCAGGACCTTCAGCGATGCTGAATCCCAGACGGGCGAAAATATCAATGACTTCGTTCTTTACAATTGTAAGCGGGTGGCGTGTACCCAGTTCCACGGGATAAGCCGAACGCGTCAAATCCAGTCCGTCGCAACCGTTGTCCTGACTTTCAAACTGCTCTTTCAGCGCGTTGATTTTATCCTGCGCCTTGTTTTTCAGCTCGTTCAGTCTCATGCCGACTTCCTTTTTCTGTTCGGCGGCTACGTTACGGAAATCCGCCATTAAGTCGTTAATGGCTCCCTTCTTGCTAAGGTATTTGATGCGGAGAGCTTCGAGTTCTTCGGCATTGGAGGCGTGCAAGGCTTCCACCTCTTTCAGAAGTTGTTCAATCTTAGCTATCATATTCTTGATATATTGTTATTCAGTTTCTTGGTAAAAACCTTGCAAAGATATAATATTTATTTCAGTTGGTGAAATCTATATAGACGTTTTTGTAGAGCAGTTTACTTTAGGTTCGGATTTAGGATGGCATCCTCGTAGGGATAGGGAACATACATCTTGCTGTCATCCCACGTGCCCGTAACGGGTACTATTTCTTTTCTGAAAATCTTGGAACCTTCAACCACTTCGATTGCCGGGTTTTCCTTGCGATATTCAAAATGGTCTTTGTACCGGTACATTCTGAACATATCTCTTGCCCGGCTTGCAACGCCGCCCCAGTAATATCCGGCCATTTCCCAACCGTGTTCGTTGTAGGCTGCTTCCGCTAGTTCCTCGGGACTCATCGTTTCTTTATAAATATCGGATTCTTTACCATCAGCTCTGTTACGTACCTTATTTAATACTTCAACAGCTTTGGCGTTGGTCTGTCCCGATCGTCCTGTTGCTTCGGCATACCAGCAATATACCTGCGAAAGACGTATCAACTGGAATGTCTTTTCGCCTGCAGCATTGACCAGTCCGGGATTCTTATAATCAAATTCCGTCCCGCGTACGGCTCCTTCCACAGTCTTCATGAAAACGGGCGCGACTACTTCGCGGGAGGGGGGATCGGTATCGTACCACCAGTCATGCAGCTCACCGTCATTCAACATGATTTTTGGGAAATAAGTGGCGTCTTTGCGCGGCCCTTCCGGAAACTCCTTCCAAAACTTGATTTCCCCGTTTGTGTCACCCCATCCGCCTTGTTTCATGTCTTGCAGAAAGTCGGTCAAGGGGGCTGACTGGTTAGTCTGATCCCTGTTGTAATAGATACCTAGCAGGAGTTCCGTATTTTTATTATTGTATTCCCATGAATATACTTTGCTGTATTCGTCCAGCAGTTTATAGTCATAAGTGCCATCCTCGGTGCCGTCAATAACTTCTTTTGCTTTGCCGGCGGCCAGTTCATAATATTCCGTACCCTTGTTGAGCGGCCATCCCGCCATGCACATATAAACATAAGCCATCGTTGCTTTCACGGCTCCCCGGCTTACGGCGATATTGAATCCGTTTCTCGCATAAGGCTCTTTGGTGTACTTTATGGGGCAGTCGGTTTCTGCAATTTTCAAGTCGGACACGATTAGTTCATATACTTCCTCTTCCGTTTTCAGCGGAGCGTTGTAATTGATTTCCTCTTCCAGCATGATGGGCACTTTTCCCCAAGTTGTCACCAGGTAGAAATAAGAATACGCTCTCCAGTAATGTGCTTGTCCGATGGCTGCCTTGATTTCTTCATCCGACACGTCGGGAGTGCGTCCGGCATTGTTTATGATAAAGTTGGCTGCCTTGATAACTTTGAAACGCTGTTCCCACATGCTGGACAGCCATGAATTGTTATCCTTTACATCAAACTGGTCATGTTCCCTAAGCGGTTGCTTGTTGCTGGAAGGGTGGGTGGAAATATCATCGCCGACCAGAAAGTTTGTGCCGCAAAGGTTGTTGCTGGCTTGCGAACTTGCTATCACGGAGTATAATGCAGTCAGTGAAGCATCGAGGTCTTCTTTGTTGCTGAAGAAATTTTCTGAGGTCAATTGCCCTTTAGGGTCTTCTGTCAGGAAGTCGTTGCACGATGCCAGGCATAAGCCTGCGAAAACGAATGGCAATGTCCTTCTGATATATTTATATGCTGTTTTCATCTTGTTCTTTTTTATTGGTTCAATGGTTAAAATCTGATTTTAGCACCGAAAGTAATTGTCCGGGGGATAGGGTAGGCACCGTAATCCAGACCGTCGTAGCTGGTATAAACTTCGGGATCCATTCCCTTGTAGCGGGTGATTGTAAAGAGATCCTGCGCGCTGACGGACAATTGTATACTCGCAAACTTGGCAACCCGTCTCGGGATACGGTATGAAATGCTGATGTTCTTCAATTTGACGAAAGAAGCGTCTTCCAGCCAGAAGTCCGAGTTGGCGTAATTCTTGCTGTCGGTGTTGGTAAGGCTTGGATAGGTTGCTTCCGCCTTGTTGCTTACGTGATCCCAACCTTTGAAGTAAGCGTCCCGCAGGGTGACGAAACGTGAGTTGCCTGTCATGGATGCTGCCGTGTAACGGCTGATGTTCAGACGGTTGTATCCGGTAGCGGCATTGAAGAAAACATTGACAGTCCAGTTTTTCCAACTGATTGTATTGTTCCATCCCAGTGTCCATTTCGGGCTTGCCTGTCCTTTGATTACCAAATCTACGGAAGTAGGGTTGGTGGTCAGGCTGCCGTCCGCTTTCTGATAGAGGTTGGCGCCTTTGTCATCGAACCCTTTCCATTGATATACGTAGAAAGAACCCATCGGATAGCCGGGTTTCATGATTTGCATCGCGCCGCCCAAGTCACTATAATTGGCTGTCAGGACGAAATCGCTGCCGGCAAGGTCGGTTACTTCATTCTTTACATAAGCGGCATTGAAGCTTGTTTCCCAGGTTACGGTTCCTTTCACCGGGAAGGTGTTGACGGAAAATTCAATTCCCGTATTGTTCAATTCGCCTTGGTTCACCCAATAAGTGCCGCCGCCGTTGTACTTGGGCACTTGTTTTTGGAAGAGCAGGTCTTTGGTCATTTTCTTGAACCAGTCGAATGTAATGTTGAAACCGCCCAGACTCAGGTCTATACCGAGGTCATACTGATAAGTCTTTTCCCAAGTGATGCCGGGTGTCGGGAACTGGTTGCCCCAATATCCGGTGAAAGCGGTAGAGGTTCCCCAGCCATAAGCTGCGCTCGACAGCATTCCTAATGTGCTGTAAGCGGCAATGTCCTGATTACCGGTGACACCGAAACTGCCTCTTAGCTTTAGTTGTTCCAGTACGTGCTGGTCGCTCATAAATCCCTCTTTTGCTATGTCCCAGGCTACTGCTGCGGATGGGAAATAGCCCCATTTGTTGCTTCCCTGGAATTTGGAAGAACCGTCGGCTCTCAATGCGGCAGTGATGAAATACCGCTTCTTGTAGTCGTAGTTGGCACGTATGATGCCTGAAGCCAGGGATGCTTCGGTGTACGAGTTGCTCGCGTTCCTTATGGCTGCGTTGGCGATATTCCAGTATCCTACACTCTCGTTATTCAGATTGGAGCCGGTAGCCTGCAAGCCCGTATCCCATGAACGGCTTATTTCCCATACGGCCATTGCTGTGACGCTATGGTCGCCGAATTGTCTTTGCCAAGTCAGGTTGTTGGTGTTTTGCCAGTAATTGTGCGTATTGCTCGTATTGCTCATGCTGTTGATTGCGCCCGGTGCTTCCAGTTTCGACTTGAAAGAATATGAAGGACTGTGGTCGTAATCATAACCGCCCTGCACTGAGAGGGTAAGACCTTTCATGATTTTAAATAAAAGGGTCAGGTTTGCATTGAGGTTATAGCTGTAACTGTCGCTGTAATTCACCATCAACTCTCCATATGGGTTCGAACCGTTGGCGATGTTGTACGGGTCTCTGTTGTATACGCCGGTTTCCGGGTCTTTCATTTCCATTGTAGGTGAGAAATTGGTGATATGAAGCCAGTTGGCGCCATCGTTGTGCTTGTGCAGACTGCTGGCGTTCATCTTCGCCGATATTGTCAGCCACGGTTTTACGTCTGCGTCGATGTTTGCCCGGATACCGTAACGTTTGTAGTCCGTTTCGATGGTGACGGCTTCCTGATCCAATACATTTCCGGAAACAAGATATTTCACTTTGGCATTTCCGCCCGATATGCTTAGCCGGTAATCCTGCGTGACACCGGTGTGGGTGATAAGGTCAGTCCAGTTGATTCCTTTCGTCCCGTTCTTGTAAGCTTCGAGGTCTCCGGCCGGGATGGTGGACGAACCGCGGATATCGTTCAGTGCCGTTGCATACTCGTATGCGTTCAGTAAGTCATATTGTTTTCTTACGGTGGAAAGACCTACGGAAGCATCGAACGTAATGCTGGCTTTTCCCTCGGTGCCGCCTTTGGTGGTGATTAATATGACACCGTTTGAACCCCGCGAACCGTAAATGGCGGTGGAAGAAGCGTCTTTCAGCACTTCCATTGACTGGATATCGGAGGGGTTGATGCCGTCCAGACCGCTGGAAGAGATGATTCCGTCTATCACATACAAAGGGTCGCTGCTTTTATTGATAGAAGTAGTACCCCGTACACGCACCTTCATACCCGCTCCCGGCACACCGCTTGTTGCGGTGACTTCCACACCGGGGGTACGGCCTTGGAGTATATTTTCCACCCGTTTCACCGGCTGGTTCTTGAACTGCCTGGTCGATACGCCCGAAACGGAACCTGTCAAGTCGCTTTTCTTAACTGTTCCGTATCCTACTACCACCACTTCGTCAAGTAACTGATTGTCTTCTTTCAGTATGATATTGAGAGTTGTTCTTTTTCTCACTTTTATTTCCTGCGGATGGTATCCGATGTAAGAAATAACAAGGGTCGCTCCTAGTGGGGCTTCCAAAGTAAACTTACCGTCCATATCACTGGTGGTTCCAGTCTCTTCACCTTTTATTAATACAGAGGCTCCGATGATTGTTTCTCCTTGTTCATCATAAATGATTCCTCTTATTTTTCTGTCGTCATCTCCCTGGACTTCCTGTATTTCCGTTGCTTGTGCTTCAGGCATACTTGTAGCCTGCGAAAATAGATGAGATGGTAAAAGAAACATAAAAAGAATACTTAATAACCATTCGTCTTTCCTTATTACTTTCATGTTTGATTAAGTTTAGATTTATTATAGGGGTTGAATCCTGTTAATATTTAACAAGTAGCATGCCAAAATACAGTATATAATATGTGCTTGAAGTGAAACTTGTTGATTTTTAGTGATATATAATTAAATGGAAACGAGGTAAACATCTTTGAACTGTAGAATGGCCTGTTGTGGAATTGTGTAAAAATTCCACAGTGTTATGTGGCGTATTCCACATTCCTGGGATATAAAGCCGGTGATTCGCTCCCTTTTCTTTATTATGTTTGTCACACAGGGTAAATGTTTGAGTAAGATGTTTTTATTCAACTACATTTTTTTCATGTGTCATCGAAATTATTTGTATCTTTGCCAACGATACGTACCGAAAATCCGGCAACTTATGAAAAAGATTGTTTTCACTTTTCTGCTTTTGACCTTTTCTTTTCGCCTTGCGGCTCAGATAGATTATTTGGAGCCGGTGCGACCTTTTTCTACTTATAAAGGTGAGTTGGGCGAATATTATCGTAGTGTATTTTCTTTACTAAATACGGGCTTTCAAAAACAACCTTATGCGTGTTTTGTGGCTATCCCTTCCTTTTCACCCGAATATGCGATGTCGGTTGAGAAGAAGAACGGACGTTATACTTTGATTTCAAATACCTTGTCGCGCACCTATTGGCAAGCGGAGAAAGGGACGGTGAAAGTGGAAACCAAATCGGTGGTAATCAGTGCATCGCTTTACCAGTCTTTGGGTGCTATTTTCCGTTTAGTCACGGAGCAGATTCAGGATTTGGATGGTTCCAGTGCAGGTTTGGACGGGGTGGTGTATTATTTCTTCTCTACCGATGCGAAAGGGAAGGAGCAGATGGGGCGCAAGTGGTCGCCCGCCAAAGGAACTTTGATGGAACGGCTTGTATTGGTTTGCCAGTCGGCATATATGTTGTCCAAAGGTGAGAATATTTCGGAGCCGACCTTGGCGGAAGAGGCTGCTGCCTTATTGAAAAAGTTGCAGCAACGCAGCAAGGAAGAACCGGATGCATACAAGAAACCGATGTATGTAGGTATTTATCAGGTGGGCCCCCGTTCGCAAACGCTTTCCGGAAAACAAGTGGAAGAACTGGCTCATTTCCCGGATATGAGTGCGGAAGAATATATTGCTGAGCAGATGATTTATCCGGCAAGTCTTTTGGAAAAGAATGTCTCAGGATATGTGTTGTGTGAATTTACTATTGACAAAGAGGGAGTTATCCTTCGTCCGCATATCCTTCGCTCCACCCATCCGGAATTTGCGGAAGAGGCGCTTCGTATTGTAAAAGGGATGCCGAAATGGTCGCCTGCTTTTGTCGGGGGGAAACCATCGGATAGCAATTATACCCTGTATATTCCTTTCCGACCAAAAAGCTATCGTGCAAAATAAGTATCCTCTACACAAAGTTTGAAAAACATAAAACATCTGCCATCTGCAACAAAATTGGAATAACCGATTGAACTTTAGATGGTTACAGCGTTGCAGATACCTGTTGCAGTTGTGTTGCAGATAAAGTATCTGCAACATTACTTTTTCTGTTAGTTTATAGTAAGTAGTCAATCATTTGTCGTCGTTATAGGGAAGTCATCAGGACATACGGTCTAATCACCCGTTTCCTGCCAGGAAACTCCAGTTCCAACGGTCGAAACTCTAGTTTCTGTGGTAGGAAACTGGAGTTTCCAAGGCTGGATACTTTAGTTTCTAACGCTTGAAACTAAATGTATCAAGGTATGAAACTGTTTGTTTCAAAGCATGAAACAGAAATTGCCCCTAGTATAATAACAATTCCGCTTTCTTCAAAAATCATTAAAACAACAAACTTTTCTTGCTCCTGATTGTCTTATAGCCATAAACTTTTAAAAATGAAAACTTATGGATGATATGATTAACAGACATGATTCGATTGCTGAAGAGAATATCGAACCGAATGGTCGTCCGGCTACGAACGAATTTGAAGAGTGGAGCGGTGAAGTTGCCGACCGTGCCGACAATGTGTTCAAGAATGATACAAAAGACGCTACTGTCAAGGATCGTAAGAAACGTATAAAGGAAATGGATGAAGTGATAAAAAAAGACCTTGAATAAAGGTCTTTTTTTATCACTTCATAATGATTTCTGTTTGTATATTCTTTGAAATATTATTATCTGATTCTAGTTTAGGAAGCAGTTTACTTACTTTAGCTTTGTTCTTCTCCCATTGATTGGGGTACACTTCACATCTTGTAGATATACGTACTTGTTCGTTTTTGATTCTTACTATGAAGTAAACCATTGTTGGTTTTGTCCCTTTAGGTTTTACTAGGTTATAGTAGGGGGGTATTTCTTGGACAAAACATTGTTTGATTTCATTGTTTGAAACCATTGTTTCAGTTTTCTTAATAGAATCATTGTTTGATGTTTTAGATTGCATAATAGGACGTTATTTAAGTATATAGGCATAAAAAAGGCACACAGTTGCTACTGTATGCCTTATTTGTGGAGCGTATCGGACTCGAACCGATCACCTTAACACTGCCAGTGTTACGCTCTAGCCAGATGAGCTAACGCCCCTTTTCAACCTTATATGATAACGTTTGTAAACGAATCTTTTTTGTTGGCGCAAATATAATGCAATATTCTGAAATAATTGCTATGTTTGCGGTAAATAATTGTTTGAAAAAAAAATATGCTGATTTATAATACTACTTTTCAGGTGGACGATGAGGTTCACGATAACTTTTTGATTTGGATAAAAGAATCCTATATCCCTGAAGTACAGAAACACGGAACGCTGAAAACGCCGCGCATTTGCCGGATCCTGAGCCATCGGGAAGATGGAAGTGCTTATTCGTTGCAGTGGGAAGTAGAGAGCAGCGGATTGCTGCATCGCTGGCATTTGGAACAGGGAGTGCGTTTAAATGACGAATTGACAAAGATATTTAAGGATAAGGTAATCGGGTTTCCGACATTAATGGAGATAATAGAGTGATTCAGCCGGTAAAGGAAAAGATAATCCTGGGGATTGACCCTGGTACTACAATCATGGGATATGGAGTTCTGAGAATAAAAGGAACCAAACCGGAGATGATTGCCATGGGGATTATTGACTTGCGCAAATTTGCCAATCACTACTTGAAACTGCGCCATATCCACGAACGGGTATTGGGCATTATTGAAAGTTATCTGCCTGACGAACTGGCTATTGAAGCTCCTTTTTTCGGTAAGAATGTCCAGTCTATGTTGAAACTGGGACGTGCGCAGGGGGTAGCGATGGCGGCAGCGTTGAGCCGTGACATTCCTATCACCGAATATGCTCCCTTGAAAATAAAGATGGCTATTACCGGTAACGGGCAGGCATCGAAAGAGCAGGTAGCGGATATGTTACAGCGGATGCTTCGTCTCTCGAAAGAGGAGATGCCTGTCTTTATGGATGCGACGGACGGTCTGGCTGCTGCCTATTGCCATTTTCTGCAAATGGGACGCCCTGCTGTAGAGAAAGGATACAGCAGTTGGAAGGATTTTATAGCGAAGAATCCGGATAAGGTAAAGTGACCGTACAGGTTAGAAGGTAATCAACAAGCGAAAATCGTTATCACAGGAACAGGAGAGTATAAGATGGGAATTAATTATTCAGCAATAGTAGGGGTGACTACAGTGGCGACAGTTATGAGTTGTTCTTCAGCGAAAAAGGAATATGCTTCCTTCGAGCTATATCCGGTTCGTCCGGGAAGTCTTACGGAAATGGAATATGCGCCGGAGGCTACCAAGTTCACTCTCTGGTCGCCGACAGCGGAAGAAGTGCGCCTGATGCTTTATGATGAAGGCGAAGGCGGACATGCCTACGAAACAGTAAAGATGGAACCCGGTGAAAACGGAATCTGGACGATTGTAGTAGACAAGGATTTGCTCGATAAGTTCTATGCTTTCAACGTGAAAATCAACGATAAATGGCAGGGAGACACACCGGGTATTAACGCTCATGCTGTCGGAGTGAACGGAAAACGCGCCGCTATCATTGACTGGAAAACGACGAACCCCGAAGGGTGGGAGAGCGACCGGCGTCCGCCGTTGAAATCTCCTGCCGACATGATTATCTACGAAATGCACCATCGTGACTTTTCCGTCGATTCTACTTCGGGAATAAAGAACAAAGGAAAATACCTCGCATTGACCGAACACGGCACGATGAATTCGGATAAGCTGCTGACCGGCATCGACCACCTGATTGAGTTAGGAGTGACACATGTGCATCTTCTGCCTTCCTATGACTATGCTTCCGTAGACGAAACAAAACTGGACGAAAACCAGTATAACTGGGGATATGACCCGCTGAACTACAATGTTCCGGACGGTTCGTACGCAACAGACCCTTATCAGCCTGCTACCCGTGTGAAAGAATTCAAGCAGATGGTGCAGGCATTGCACAAAGTCGGTATCCGGGTGATAATGGACGTAGTCTACAATCATACCTTTAATACAGTGGAGAGTAACTTTGAACGTACCGCTCCCGGTTATTTCTACCGTCAGAAAGAAGACGGCACGTTGGCGAACGGTTCGGGATGCGGCAACGAGACGGCAAGCGAACGCCCCATGATGCGTAAATTTATGATAGAATCTGTCCTCTACTGGATGAAGGAATATCATATTGACGGTTTCCGCTTTGACTTGATGGGAGTTCATGACATTGAGACTATGAACGAAATCCGTAAGGCGGTGAATGAAGTAGATCCTACTATCTGTATCTATGGGGAAGGTTGGGCAGCCGAGACTCCCCAATATCCTGTAGATTCGCTGGCAATGAAAGGAAATGTCGCCCATATGCCGGGAATAGCTGTTTTCTCCGATGAATTGCGTGACGGACTCTGCGGGTCGGTTTGGGAGAAGGCGAAAGGAGCTTTTCTTGCCGGAGTTCCGGGGGGAGAAAATAGCGTTAAGTTCGGTATTGTCGGAGCCGTAGAACATCCGCAGATACGTTATGATTCGGTGAATTACAGTCAGAAGCCGTGGGCGGAACAGCCTGTTCAAATGATTAGCTACGTCTCTTGTCACGATGGATTATGCCTTACAGACCGATTGAAAGCGAGTATGCCGGGGATTACTCCCGAACAGCTTGTCCGTCTTGATAAATTGGCGCAGACGGTAGTCTTTACTTCGCAAGGTATCCCGTTTATCTATGCCGGAGAGGAAGTGATGCGTGACAAACAGGGAGTGGACAACAGCTATAAGAGCCCGGATGCAGTCAACGCCATTGACTGGAGACGCAAGACGACGAATGGAGACGTTTTCATGTATTACAAGCGGTTGATTGATCTTCGTAAATCTCATCCTGCCTTCCGTATGGGAGATGCGGACAAGGTTCGGAAGCATTTGGATTTTCTTCCCGTAGAGGGCAAGAATTTGATTGCGTTCCATCTGAAAGACCATGCGAACGGGGATCGTTGGGGCGATATTGTTGTAGCCTTTAACTCCCGTACTACTCCCGCCCGTCTTGAAGTGCCTGCCGGCAAATACACAGTCGTGTGCAAAGACGGCGTGATAGACGTCCGCGGACTGGGAACGCAAACCGGACCGGAAGTGATTGTCCCCGGTCAGTCTGCGCTGATTATGTATAAGTAAACCTTACTTCTATGCTGGCTTTGACGAGCCGGCTTTTAATTTCCGCATATACAGGTATGCTGCCTGCACCTGCTTTTTAAGGCCTGTCTTAGCTTGGATGTAATATGATAAAACGTATTTGTAACATTCAGGAGATACCTATCTGCTTTGTTATGCGACACGTACGAGACTGAATGCCTACGTCAAAATTGCCATATAGAGCCGACATTATGTAGTATCCAGCCATCTATTTCATGTTCAGTATTGGCTTGGTTCATTTTCATGCGGTATTGAAAACAAACTTTTAGCACGGTTTTCCTGTAAATAGATAAGAAAAGTGCTTATCCTGTGATAAAATTGTTACCTTTGCGGTCAAAAATAAAACAGAATATAAGAAATATGAGCCAAAATACATTTAGCATGGCGGGGGGCGTTGCACGCAACCCGCTTGTGCGTTTGGATAAACCTGTCACGGCAACTATCGGTGCAGATGAACATATAGCCATTGTAGGCCCCAATGGAGGTGGCAAGAGCCTTTTTGTAGATACATTGACCGGAAAATATCCGCTACGTGAAGGAACACTCCAGTATGACTTTTCCCCTTCCGCT
>NZ_CABUHK010000015.1 GCF_902491285.1 uncultured Bacteroides sp.
CCAGTTGTTTCATTCCTTTCGGAGAATTTTTCTGCCGCGCGACAAGTTTCTTCAATATCTGAAAAGCCTCATCGGAAGTCCGTAGATTATCAATGGAAAGTTTGATACGATAGCCGACCTGCGGCTCTATCCAAACGGGATTCTTCTGTGCGGCAACAGAACGGATACTTGTATGTTCTTCCAACAGGAACTGGTCTTTCAGGTACTTCAGTTTCTTTACTTTTTCAAGGATACGGTTCTGATAATCTATCAGATTCAAATAATGGATGATTTGCTTCTGGATTTCAATCAGGTTATGGTACGAATCATTCAACTGGAGTTTTACGTCACTCACCACATTCCGCATCTGCACATCCATCGCCACCCGGAAGAAAATAGGCTGCCCATAGTCTATCAATTCCTCGCTTTTACGAATCAACAGGGCAATATTGTTCCGTTTCTCGTCAAGCCGGACGAGTTTGGTTTTCTTTATTTTGTAATTAGGCTCGTTCTTATAGGTATTATCCATATTCCGCTTCAAGTCCATCACGTTACGGACAGTAGTCAGGGCTATATTCTTCAGGCAGCGTTTCACTTCCCGCTGATAGTTGTACTTGCGCTGTTCGTTATTTTCCTTCAAGTAATAATCAATGTTTTCATTCAGTCGTGTCAAGTAATCCTGCACAAAAGAAACATTGATTTCTTCATTCACTTCGAGTACATCTTCAAAGAATTTCAGATAGATATCCTCCATTTCAAGAAAATCACCGGTATCCCGGATAACTCCGTAGTCAATCAAATAGCGGATGCGCTCTTCCTTGTACTCGGTCATTTCAAGCGCATAATCATAGCGGAACGAAAGAGACTTCCGTTTGGAAAACATTTCTTTCAGGAGTTCTTTCTCCCGGTCGAGACTTTTGACCAGCTCTTCTATGGAACGAAAAGTGCTCATATTAGTTTTGTCTTTTAACAACGATTACTTATCCAGATTTCCGTTACTATAAATTGTAAAGTAACAAGATTCTACAAATATAACGGAAAAAGCATACGAAACCTAATTTCTTTATTTACAATTTTGTTATAACAGAATTTAGGATACCATCCTCACTTTTTCAAATTACAATTCATACCTTTGTGACTTCGATAGAAAATTAGTAACCCATAAAAAAAGAAGATTGATTATGCGCTCATTCATTGTGTTTCTTTGTTTAATCCCTATCCTGCTGTTTTCCTGTCAGAGTGTTCCTCTTGAGACACAATTGAAGGAGGCTATCAAAGACAAGAAAGCCGAAATAGGAATTGCTGTCATCATAGACGGAAAAGATACGGTAACAGTTAATAATGACAATCATTATCCTTTGATGAGTGTTTTCAAATTTCATCAGGCGTTGGCAGTGGCTGATTATATAACGAAACAAAATCAGTCATTGGACACTCTGCTAAAGATAGAGAAATCGGATTTGAAACCGGACACGTATAGCCCGTTACGGGATAAGTATCCGCAAGGTGGGATTGAGATGAGCATTGCCGACCTGCTAAGATACACGCTTCAACAGAGTGACAACAATGCCTGCGATATACTATTCAATTATCAAGGCGGAACGGATGCCGTAGACAAATATATCCATTCGTTAGGTATTCAGGATTGTGCCATCGTCGGTACGGAGAGTGCCATGCACGAAGATTTGGATTTGTGTTATCAAAACTGGAGTACGCCGTTGGCTGCCGCCGAGCTATTGGAGATTTTCCGACGGGAACCGTTGTTTGCAAAAGAATATAAGGATTTTATCTGGCAGACAATGGTAGAATGCCAGACCGGACAAGACCGGCTGGTCGCTCCATTACTGGATAAAGGAGTGATAGTGGGACATAAAACAGGGACGGGCGACCTTAATGCCAAAGGTCAGCAAATAGGTTGCAATGACATCGGCTTTGTTCTTTTGCCCGGCGGACGCACTTACAGTATAGCTGTTTTCGTGAAAGACTCTGAAGAGAGTTTTGCGGAAAACAGTAAGATTATCGCTGATATTTCACGTATCATTTATGAATATGTGACGCAGTCAGCTAAATAAAAGAGAGAACAGTTAACGGTCGTAACGATAAAAAGAAAAATCAGATTTAAAATGAAACTACATCATATCGCCATTTGGACTTTCCGTTTGGAAGAGCAGAAAGAGTTCTATGTCCGTTTCTTCGGCGGAAAAAGCAATGAGAAATATGTGAATCCCAAGAAGGGATTCGAATCTTACTTCATATCTTTCGGTGAAGGCCCTTCTTTGGAGTTAATGAGCCGTCCCGATGTACAGAATACGGTGGTGGAAGAAAACAGGGTCGGGCTGACACATCTCGCTTTCACGTTCCCCAGTCAAGCGGAAGTGCTTCGTTTCACGGAAGAGATGCGTTCCGAAGGTTACACCATCGCAGGTGAGCCGCGTACTTCGGGAGACGGTTATTTTGAAAGTGTAGTCCTTGACCCGGACGGAAATCGTATAGAATGTGTGTATAAGAAAGAATATGGAGAAGAAGACTGAAACAGAAGAAACGATGGCAGCGCGCACCCTTGAAACGGAACGTCTGCTAGTCCGTCCTTTTCAAGAAGAGGATGCGGAAGCATTTTTTGCCTGTTGCCAAAACCCGAACTTGGGTAATAATGCCGGATGGGCGCCACATAAGACGATAGAGGAATCGCGGGAGATTCTTCAGAACGTTTTTATCGGTCAGGAGAATATTTGGGCGATGACACTGAAAGATACGCAGCAACTTATCGGTTCCATCGGAATCGTCCCCGACCCGAAACGGGAGAATCCGCAGGTCCGTATGCTGGGATACTGGCTTGACGAAGCGCATTGGGGCAAAGGATATATGACGGAAGCAGTGCAGGCTGTACTCAACTACGGATTCAATGAACTGCAACTCAGCCTCATCACCGCCAATTGCTACCCGCATAATAAGCGGTCGCAACAAGTACTCGAACGGAACGGGTTTATCTATGAAGGTGTGCTGCATCAGGCGGAACTGACATACAATGGAAATATACTCGACCATTTGTGTTACTATCTTCCTAATATATGCCAACCCACTCCCCAAGATTACGACGAGATTCTGGAAGTTTGGGAAGCATCAGTGCGTCACACGCATCATTTCCTTACGGAAGAACATATCCAGTTTTACAGACCGTTGGTGCGCAATCACTATTTACCGGCGGTAGAACTATACATTGTCCGGAATGCCGATAGAAAGATTGTGGCTTTCATGGGACTGAGCGACGAGCTAATCGAGATGTTATTCGTAAATCCCGGCGAGCAGGGAAAAGGATACGGCAAGCGGTTGCTGGAATACGCCATTCAGAAAAAGCAGATGGATAAAGTGGACGTAAACGAACAGAATGAAAAAGCACTCAGCTTTTACCTACATATGGGATTCCAAATCATCGGAAGGGACGAAACGGACGGTATGGGAAAACCTTACCCGATTCTGCATTTACAGTTGAAAGAAACGAATATCGAAGAAAGTAAAGGTTAACCCTCAAAAAAGAAAGCTACATGAACCTGCGTGCAAGATTATCCGAACGTGTACATATCGAAGATATCAGAGAGATACTTCACTTTATACAAGATGACGAACAGCTCAGAGAAGAAGTCTATCAATTTATCTTTGATGAGGACGAGATTGTCTCATATCAGGCATTGTGGGTTTGCACGCATTTCTCAAAGGAAGACGTGGAATGGTTGAGCCGGAGACAGGATGAACTGATTGACGCTGCCATGTCCTGCCCGCATTCGGGAAAACGAAGAATGCTCCTGAACCTGCTCAGCCAGCAACCGGCAGCCAACCCGCCACGAATGGATTTCCTCGATTTCTGTCTGGAGCGTGTCATAACCCGGCGGGAACCGGGCGGCATACAATCCCTTTGCATAAAACTTGCCTATCAACTGACTTGTTCCATTCCGGAGTTGCAACAGGAACTGCGCACAATGTTGGAAATCATGGAACCCGAATTATTGAATCCCGCTATCCGTGCTGTACGCAGAAATACGCTAAAAGCAATGAAAGCCAAGAAGTAAGACATATCAAAAACACAAGAAGCTGTCTCCCGTCAAAGAAACAGCTTCTTTATCTATGTTATTCGTGAACTAAATCAATTGAAATAGTACAAGAATACGGCAATGCCTTCGAGTGCCTTCTTCGGTTGGTCTTTTATTTCGATGGCAAATTTGATTTCAGCTTTTGCCACACCACGCAGATTTGTCAATGAATGAAGGGTAGTCACCAGGCGGATACTCTGTCCTGCCAATACAGCCTGACCGAATTTCATCTTATCCATACCGTAGTTAATCATCATTTTCAGGTTGTTCACCTGGATAATCTGGTTCCACATATACGGAAGCATAGACAATGTCAGATAACCGTGAGCTATTGTGCTATGATAAGGGCTGTCTGTTTTGGCACGTTCCGTATCCACGTGAATCCATTGGTGATCTAATGTAGCATCTGCAAAAAGATTGATACGTTCCTGAGAGAGTTCAACATAATCAGAAACACCTATTTGTTTGCCTACCAGTTTTTCAAATTCTTCGTACGAATTGATAATTACTTTTTCCATTGTCTTATCGCTTTACGGGGGTTATTATAATCATTTTAATTGGCGGCAAAAATAGGAAAAATAAACTGATATGCCATCAATATCTACAATAAAAGCAGCAACAGAAGAAATTGGGTATAACTCATACATTGACAGCCCGCTTCACAGCTTCTGCCAGTATACTATAACCTTTGCCATTCAGATGCAGGTCGTCGATGGTCAAATCAGGATTCAGTCTGCCGTCCAGTGACAGACGGTCGAATACATCAAGGTAGATTATATCCGTCCCTTGCAGCTTTTCATGTATTTTCTGATTGAGCATACGGATGAATCTATTCACTGCCGTACTGTAATCATCGTAATCATTTCGTGGAAAAATACAGAATAAGTACGTCTTCAGAGAAGGAACGGCAAGGATTGCCTTCACATAACGTTCCACATAATCGTCTACATTTTCATCATTCAACTCGTAGATGTCGTTACTGCCGAATTGAATGATAACCTGACAATCAGAGGTA
Source organism: uncultured Bacteroides sp. (assembly GCF_902491285.1). GTDB lineage: Bacteria > Bacteroidota > Bacteroidia > Bacteroidales > Bacteroidaceae > Bacteroides. Next base: position 5,080 of record NZ_CABUHK010000015.1, read on the forward strand.
TCCGCCGCAAAAGATTCGACATAGGCCAACCCCTCACCGGGCGCTCCGTAATTCAGACATTTCCATTGAGGGAAATAAATATCCAGTGCCCAAAATGCCATATGGCTGTTGCCTACAAAAGCAACTTTTGGTGTTTTCTCGTTCCTATCCATTTTATCTTTGCTCAAGCATCCACTTTATTTCATTCAAACTCCAGAACAAATATAGAACAAAATTCGCGGATTTACCTTACTTTTGCACCAATAATCACATTCAAATATAAACCGATGATACATTTTTTCAAGAAGCCCGTTTCTCACATTGCTCTACCGGAGAAATTCACTTATCCTTTCCATTATACGCCCCATCCGTTGTGTGTATTGGCGGCAGAGGAAGTGAAAGAGTATATCGCAAGCCGGAAGGAATGGCAGGAAGAATTAGCTCTTGGAAAGATGTTCGGAGTACTGGTGGTGCAAGAAACGGGAAAAGCGATGAATGAAACGACACGAAAAGAGACGGACGAAGGATACAGAATAGGTTATTTGGCAGCCTTCTCCGGCAATTTGGCGGGAAAGAACCTGCATACTTACTTTGTCCCTCCTGTTTATGATTTGTTGCAACCACAAGGATTTTTCAAGATTGAGGAAGAACAGATTTCCGCTATCAATGCCCGTATCAATGAATTAGAGAATAGCGCTTCCTATCTTGAGTCGATAGAAAAGTGGAAGACAGAAACGGAACGGGCTCAAGCGGAGCTGAATCAAGCCAAAGCGGAGCTGAAAGCTGCGAAAGAAGCCAGAGAAAACCGGCGCCTGTCCTCAACCGGGATTTCCGAGGAAGAACAAGCCGCTCTAATTCGCGAAAGCCAATATCAGAAAGCCGAATACAAACGAAAGGAGAAGGAATGGAAGAACCGCCTGGAAGAATGCGAAGCGGAAGTCAATCGGTTCAAGGATGAGATAGAAAGGCTGAAAGCAGAACGGAAAGAGCGTTCGGCAGCTTTGCAACAAAAACTATTCAGGCAATTCCGGATGCTGAATGCGAAAGGAGAAGTGAAAGACTTATGCACTATTTTTGAACAGACAGTCCGGAAAGTCCCTCCCGGCGGTGCGGGTGAGTGTGCGTTGCCCAAATTACTGCAATATGCCTATTTTCATCAGTTAAAGCCGCTGGCGATGGCTGAATTTTGGTGGGGGGATTCTCCTAAAAATGAAATCCGGCATCATGGATATTACTATCCTTCCTGCAAAGGGAAATGTGAGCCGATTCTGCAACATATGTTACAGGGGCTGGAAGTGGATGAAAATCCGTTATTGGATAACGTTCACAAAGACACGAAGCTGGAAATCGTGTTTGAGGATGAATGGTTGCTGGTAATCAACAAACCGGCAGGGATGTTATCGGTTCCGGGAAAAGCAGAGAAGATAGATTCCGTTTATCACCGTTTAAAGAAAAAATATCCTGACGCAACGGGACCTATGATTGTACACCGGCTCGACATGGCGACTTCGGGATTATTGCTTGTTGCCAAGACGAAAGAGGTGCACCGGCATTTACAGGCACAGTTCGAGAACAGGAAAATAAAAAAACGATATATAGCTTTACTTGACGGAGTCATGGCGAAAGCCGAAGAAGCTACTCCCCAACCGACTGGAAAAACGGAAAAGACAGGAAGAATCGAGCTTCCCCTCTGCCTGAACCCTCTCGACCGTCCACGGCAAATAGTAAGTGAGGAACACGGGAAGGAAGCTATCACAGAATACCAGATAATCACAAACTCAGAGGAATGTACCCGCGTCGCGTTTTATCCGTTGACCGGACGCACTCATCAGCTACGTGTACATGCCGCTCACCCGAAAGGGTTGAACTGCCCCATTCTAGGAGACGAGCTTTATGGCAAAAAAGCGGACAGGCTCTATCTCCATGCCGAATATATCGAGTTCCGCCATCCCGTTTACGGAGATATTATCTGCATACATAAAGAGCCGGACTTTTAAGCTGTTTCAACAGCCGGACTGTTTGTAAACACCTGCCGCTTCAATCTCTTGTAAACATAAATAAAAGCAGGGACCAGGAACAAGTCGGCAGCTATCCAAGCCATCGGATCACCATAGCAGACGGCAAGGAAACCGAAAGCGGGAACCGCATAAAGGCTGACAAGAATACGGGCTATCATTTCCGCCACTCCGGAAAACATGGCAAGATTCGTAAAACCCACTCCCTGGATGGTATAGCGCAGGACACACAACAGCCCAAGCGCAGGGAAGAACATACAGGAAATATGAAGGAAAAGTTCCGTATCCAGTAAGATTTCCGTTTCCGAAGGGTCTACGAAAATCAGGGCAAAATACTTGGCTCCCAGCATCAGGAGTATGAAAGTAAAGGCCGCATAGATAATCATCATCAAGGCACTCGCCTTAATACCCTGCCAGATACGCTCCGGTTTGCCGGCACCGTAATTCTGTCCGCTATACGTTGCCATGGCAATGCCCAAGCTCTCGAATGTGCAGATAAAGAACATCTTGATGCGCATGGCAGAAGTAAAAGCCGCCACACAGGCTGTCCCCAACGCATTGTTCGCACTTTGCAACATAATACTGCCAATAGCAGTAATAGAGAACTGAAGTCCCATAGGCACCCCGATGTAGAGCAGCGTCTTAGCCAGTCTCGGCTGAAACCGACGCTCCTTCGGGGAACTCTGTAAAATATCAAACTTACGATACATATAAATATAGCAGAGCGCGGCCGAAAGTCCCTGCGAGATTACCGTAGCAATAGCAGCTCCCGCCACTCCCCAGTCGAGCACCAGAATACAAAACAAATCGAGCACGATATTGAGAACGGTAGACAACAGCAGAAACCAGAAAGGTGTCTTGCTGTCTCCCAATGCACGGATTATACTCGACAGAAGATTGTAGAAAAACGTAAAAGGCACACCGATAAAGGTGACAAGCAGATAAGCATACGCACCTTCGGATATATTCTCCGGCGTACGCATCATCCGAAGAATGTCCGCACACAAGATACTGGTGACGATGGCAATAGTGACAGACATCACTAGAGAGAGCTTCAAACTGACGGATATATAACTGCGCATCGTACTATAATCTCTCGCCCCGAACTTCTGTGCCACGGGAATCCCGAAACCACCGCAACATCCGTTGCAGAATCCTAAAATAAGGAACACGACCGATGTGCTGGCTCCCACCGAAGCCAACGCGTTAATACCCAAGAACTTTCCAACGATTGCCGCATCAACAAGCGAATATGTTTGTTGCAACAGATTGCCGAGCAAAAGCGGCAGTGTAAACTTTAATATCAGAGGTAATGCCGGCCCTGCCGTCATTTCTTTAGAAGTTGCCATTTGTCTATGTTCTAAAATTGCGCGCAAAGATACGGAAAATCCCGTTAGAAAGATTCAAATCCTCTTTCCTGTTTCATTGATATAAATCAAAAAAAAACAGAACGGGAAGGTACCTTATCTCTTCACCAGTCTTTTAGGCGAGCCATGCCAGGAGCATCCCAAACAATAAACCTCCGTCAAATCGAATCCTTCCATAGAATCAGCAGGATACTTGGGTACAATCTCCCCATCTTCCATCACGTAGACCAGTAATCTCTCGTTCCGGTCGTTCTTTACATATAGGGCAGCAATTTTGCACTGCGGACACAATAACTTTCTCATGCGGCAAAGATACAAAAGAGAATTGGATAAATTCTCTGTAATCTTCCTTATCTTTGTGCAGTTCAAAGAGAACTGTTCAAAAAGACAAGATGAAGAAACAACGTATCGCACACGAAAAGAAAATAGTAGGACTGATGATTCGTCTCTACTGCCGGAGAAAGGAGAAGAACGCTGTTCTTTGCCCTGACTGCGAGGAACTGCTCCGCTATGCGCACGCACGCCTCGACCATTGTCCGTTCGGAGAAAGGAAAAGTTCGTGCAAGAAATGCACAGTGCATTGTTACAAGCCTGCAATGCGCGAACGGATGCGGCTGGTGATGCGCTTCTCCGGTCCGCGAATGTTGCTGTACGCGCCTTGGGCGGCTATCCGGCATTTACTGAACTTATAAGAAACAACATTAATCCAAACATATATATTTGTCATGAAACGAGCTATTATTATAGGAGCCACATCCGGCATCGGGCAAGAAGTGGCCAAATGCCTGTTACTGGAAGGCTGGCAGATCGGAATAGCAGGCAGGCGGCAGTCTGCCCTCGAAACCCTGCAACAGGTTGCACCGGAACAAATCGAGATTCAGGCATTGGATGTCACCCGGGAAGATGCAGCGGAAAAACTCAATATGCTCATAGACAAAGTGGGCGGCATGGACTTATTCCTTCTCAGTTCCGGCATCGGTTTCCAAAACATGAAACTGGATATGGAAGTGGAGCTGAACACGGCACGTACCAATGTAGAGGGATTTACCCGCATGGTAGATACCGCTTTTGCATATTTCAGAAAGAACGGGGGCGGACATCTGGCGGTTATCAGTTCCATTGCAGGAACAAAGGGACTTGGCGTAGCTCCCGCTTACTCTGCGACCAAACGTTTTCAGAATACTTATATAGATGCCCTTGAACAACTTGCCCATCTTCAAAAGCTGAACATTCATTTTACCGATATTCGCCCCGGATTTGTAGCTACGGATTTATTGAATGACGGAAAGCGTTATCCGATGCTGATGAAAGCAGATAAAGTAGGATGGCACATTGCCCGTGCACTGAAACGTAAAAAGCGGGTAGCAGTAATCGACTGGCGCTACCGGATTCTAGTCTTCTTCTGGAAAATGATTCCTCGCCGGATATGGAAACACCTGCCCATAAAAACAAACGGGTAACGGAACTAATCAAAAGAAAAAATGCTAATAATTAGCAAGATCAAATAACAATTGTTCCAATAATTCTTCCTATCTTTGGCACGTAACAGAAACTTAAAACAAAAATAAAGATGGAACAAAAAATTTGTCAGTGTTGTGCCATGCCGATAGAAGAATCCACATTCGGAACAGAAACAGACGGTAGCAAGAATCAGGATTATTGTCACTATTGCTACGAGAACGGACATTTCACCAAAGACTGTACAATGGACGAAATGATTGAACTTAATCTAAAATATCTTGACGAATTCAACAAAGATTCAGAAGTAAAATATACCATTGAGGAAGCACGCGCCACCATGAAAGAATTCTTTCCGCAACTGAAAAGGTGGAAAAATAAACAAGAGCAATAGCTCACTCCTACTACGGATAAAAAAATAAACAACAAATGAAACAAACCGAATCACCTTCCCCCAAGGATGACAATATGTGCTCAGGAAATACATCTCCCGAATTAGCACAAGACCCGCTTCTGTTTGCAGAAAATATCTACGCCAGCCTGCCGATGAGCATTGAAATCTATGATGCCAATGGTGTCTTACGTAAAATTAATGAACCGGCATTGAAAATGTACGGAGTGAGTGACCAGACAGCAGTCATAAACAAAGTTAATCTTTTCGACAGTCCATATATGGACGAGGAATTAAAATCCAAAGTACAAAAAGGTGAAAATATCACTTTGGAATTTGAGTATGACTTCGACCGTATAAATAGCGATGCCTACTTCACCAGCCAAAATAAAAACTCCATAATTTATGAAGCACAGGTAGTGCCGATAGTAGATAATAAAGGAGCTATCATCGGACATATATTGCTCTCTAATGACGTGACTGCCGAAAAAGAAACGGAATTCCGAACGGAAGAAAGCAAGAAAAACCTGGAAATGGCTATGGAAGCTGCCAATATGGCTTCATGGGTATATAATGTCCACAAGAAAACATTCAGCACATTGTATGGTAACGCACTGGCAGAGGAAGGGATGTCTTTGGAACAAATGCAAAGTATACTGCACCCGCAAGACCGCATACAGTTAATGCAGCTTTTCGCACAACTGATAAATAAGGAAACCCAACAAGCACATACTACCCTACGCTTTTACAACAAGGAAGAAAGGCAATACCGCTATTACGAAAGCCGGATGCGTTTATCTTCCGAACACCGCGGAAAACTGCTGATTGTCGGCACCCAACTGGATATAACGGAGAAAGTGCAAATGCTGAAAAAGACACAGGACCTGACAACGAAACGCGAACTTGCCATGCAGGTGAGCAATATCGTGCACTGGGACTTTGACGTAAACAGTCAGAAATTTGAATCTTATAATGACCCGATCAACGACTACGCTCCTAACAGGCTTGTGACTCTCCAGGAATTTCAAAGCGTTATCCACCCGGACGATGTTTCTACTTATTACGATGCTATGCAATCCATGTTGTCGGGCGAAAACCAGACAGTCAACTTCACTTGCCGCATACAAACGAAATATGATGATAACTGGCAATATTGTAATGTTATCGGCGTTCCTTTCGAACAGGACGAGAACGGAAATACGATACGTTTCACCGGTTTCCGGCAAAATATCTCCAAACTTCACCGCTTGAATGAAGAGCTCAAAGAGCGGAATTACAAGATGGAACTTACTTTCAAGACTGTCGGAATGTCTTATTGGGATTTTGATGTGACAACCCAACTATTCACAGCCTTCAATGACCCCGTCAATGATTATTGCCCGGAAACTCCGATCAACATCGACCAATATCTGAGCGTCGCCCATCCGGATGACATAGAAGTCATGCGCGAATATTTTGAAGATATGATTCAGGGAAAACAGCAGGAATTTACCTTCCAGTACCGTTCCAAGACAAAATGGGACAAGGAATGGCAAACCCTTCTCATCACCGGTATTCAAGTGGAAAGAGACAAAAGAGGAAAAGCGCTCCGTTACACCGGTATCGAATTCAACAATACGAAATGGGAAAAAGTGACCCAGGAATTAAAGGAGCTCAAAGACAAAGCCGAACTTTCCGACCGCCTCAAATCGGCTTTCCTTGCCAATATGAGTCACGAGATACGTACACCGCTAAATGCCATTGTCGGTTTTTCCGGACTGATGGTACATTGTGACGACCCGGAAGAAAAGGCGGAATATATGGAAATCATCGAATCGAACAACGAACTGCTGTTACGGTTAATTAATGATATTCTCGATCTTTCCAAGATTGAATCAGGCATACTCGAGCGTAAAAGGGAAAAGTTTAATCTGGCGAAAGTTTCCAACGAACTTTACACAATGATTCAACCGAAAATCACCAATCCGGAGGTAGAATTCATCCTGGGAAATTCCGGTCCAGACTGTTGGATATTCCTGGATAGAAACCGACTCAAACAGGTGTGGATGAATTTCCTCACCAACGCCATCAAATGTACTCATGCCGGACATATCAAGATGGGATACAGTATCGAAAACGGCGGTATCAGGTTCTATGTGGAAGATTCGGGGGTCGGCATCCCTCTTGAGTTACAAAACAGGGTGTTCGGACGATTCCAGAAACTCAATGAGTTCGCTCAGGGAACGGGACTAGGATTAGCCATTTCGAGAGCTATTATAGAAGGCGCAGGGGGAGAGATAGGATTTACTTCCACGCCCGGCATCGGTTCAACTTTCTGGGCATGGGTGCCATGTGAAACTAGTATGCAGGAAAATGTTGAGTCAAAGGTAAAGACACAGCCTTCCCGGACACAAAAGACAGCTCCTGCGAAACAGACTATTTCTCTAAAACATATCAACGAAAAAGAATTGAAAATACTGATTGCCGAAGATAATGACAGCAATTATTCATTAGTGAAGCATATCCTCAAAGAATATCAAATCACCCGTGTAGTAAACGGGGTCGAAGCGGTGGAAAAAGTACGCAATGAGAAATTCGACATTGTTCTCATGGATATGAAGATGCCGATTATGGGAGGTTTGGAAGCAACACGGAAAATCAGGGAACTGAATCCTCTCATCCCTATTATCGCACTTACTGCCAACGCATTCGATGCCGACAGGGTAAGCGCCATGGAAGCAGGATGCAACGCATTCCTGACAAAACCACTGAAGAAGGAAGAATTACTTGAATTGTTCTCCTTGTAAATGGTAATCCCCCAACCGGTAACAACACAATACCAGTTTTCAATATCGCCACTCGGAACACACCATACTCATAATCCCTTTTTTCACAATTATCCCAGTTCCGGGTGGCGTTCTAACCATCTCACAGCATACGAACAGGTGGCTTTCGGTTTCATTCCGTTGGCCAAAGCGTAGCCATAGGCGGCTTTCACCAATGCGGCAGCCACCCCGCGACCTTCTATCGGACGGGGGACAACCGTATGGGTGATGTCGAGAAAATCACCTAAGAGGCGATATTGTACAAAGGCGGTGCGACCGTCTACTTCTGTCTTGAACAGTTTTTGTTCGGGCTGATGAATAATTTCGTAATCCATAATCTTGTTCTTTTAGAATTGCTCAATCCATTGCAATCGGTTTGTATCGTAGCCACGGCGTTCGGCAGCGGTGACGAGTTTTTTCTTTATATCCTCCGGTAGTTGAGGAGTACGGCTCAGTATCCAGAGATACTTGTCGGTGCTGCTGCCAACAAGTGCATAGTTGTAATTCTCTCCATCCAGTTCCAAGACGTAATAGTCTGAATAGAAGTTGAGAAAGAAAGAGACTTTCAGTTTGCCCGGCTGCGAGGAGTCGGGTATCTTGGCATGACCGTTGGCAGTCTTGCAAATATCGTAGGGAGAGTTACGCTTGCATCCCCGGTTCTCCACCCGGATAGTACCGTCGGGCCGGAGCGTGTACATGGCGGTCACATCAACAAGTCCACGTTCGAAACGGTTCTCGTAACGGGCTATCTCATACCATAGCCCCATATAACGGTCCAAATCGAGAGTCCGTACCGTACTATGGTCTGTCCCCTTAAAAAGCCGTTCTACATCAGGGACAGCGAAGTGGAATCCTGCTTCCTGAAGACGTGTGGGACGTACCCGCTGACCGGACGTAAGGAAAGAAGCGGCTTCTCCATACAGCATCCGGAAGACCGGTTGAGGCACGACCACCGTTGTCCATGCATGATAGGCTTTCGCCATTTCACGGGTGAAAGTATATTGGGAGATTTGCTGCGGAGCAACAAGGTTGAATACACCGCACGTCTCCTCATGACTGATGAAAAACTCCATGGCACGGCAGAGGTCACGTATATCTATCCACGGGAAAGGCTGGGTGCCCGGTCCGATGGCAGTAGCAATCTTGGTTGCCTGTAACGGGCGAAGCATCTGTTGCATCGCCCCGCCATCCGGTGAAAGCACAACACCGAAACGGGTAATGACAAGCCGTGTCTCTTCGGGGCAACGTTTCGCCTCCTTTTCCCATGCATAGCAAAGGTCGGACAAGAAGCCGTCCCCACGGGTACGGGTATATTCGTCCACTTCCGCCATCGTAGGATAATACCCTACGGCAGAGGCGGAAATCATCAGTTTCGGTTTCGTCCGTACAGCATTCAGCGCACGGATAATGCGGTGCGTGACGACAATACGGCTATCGAAAAGTTCCTGTCGGTGCTCCGGCGTCCAACGCTTGTCAACCGGTGCTCCTGCCAGGTTGATGATAACATCGCAATGAGCCAGCGTCTGAATCAAATGCCCGGACATACCTTCGCGAAACATCGGCCTTCCCAAAGGAATCACACGATGTCCGCCCTTTTCAGTCAGGTAGTTGGAGAGATGTTTACCTATATATCCGGTGGCTCCGGTCATTGCTATATTCATCTTGATTCTATTATATATTTAACTCTACTAGAAAAACGTATAAAATGCAGGAAAAGTTCTTTGAAAAAAGCAAAATGAGATTATCTTTGCAACCGGCATAACGCCGGAACAAGGTTTCCTTGCGGCATAATCGCTTTAGATATGGATTATGTTCAAGGCCTGCTTTTTTAAAACTAAATGAATAATTTAAATGAAGAAACAAACTAAAATCAACTATATCCTTACTCTTATATTGGTGTTCTGCATTGGTGCCACCATCCCTACTCTGATAGGCAGCAGCCAAGTCAACGAACAACATTCGGCTAAGTCGGAAGTGCCCTATTGCGTCACCCCGCCTACCGTGCCCACGCAAGTCACTTTTGACGGAACTACCATCGACCTCAGGCGCTACGACCGCCGCGAACGGATGGACCGCGAAATGATGGCGTTCACCTATATGCACTCTACGACCATGCTTCTGATAAAGCGTGCCAACCGATATTTCCCTATCGTGGAACCGATATTGAAAGCGAACGGTATCCCCGATGATTTCAAATATCTGATGGTGATTGAAAGTAACCTGAACAACATCGCACGCTCTCCCGCCGGAGCAGCCGGTCTGTGGCAATTCATGCCCGCCACCGGACGGGAATTCGGACTGGAAGTGAATGACAATGTGGACGAACGCTATAATATTGAAAAAGCAACGGTCGCCGCCTGTAAGTACTTCAAACAAGCGTATGACAAATATGGCGACTGGATGGCTGTATCCGCTGCTTACAATGCCGGACAGGCACGTATCTCTTCCCAACTCGACAGGCAACTGGCAAGTCATGCCATGGATTTATGGCTGGTGGAAGAGACATCGCGTTATATGTTCCGCCTGCTGGCAGTCAAAGAGATTTTCAGCAATCCGCAACGCTACGGATTCCTGTTGAAAAGGGAACATCTCTACCCGGTCATCCCGTACAGGAAAGTGACCGTCAACACTCCTATCGACAGCTTGAGCGAATATGCCAGACAGCAAGGCATCACCTACGCACAACTTCGAGATGCCAACCCGTGGTTGCGTGACACCTCACTGAAAAACAAAAGCGGAAAAACCTACGTTCTCTATATTCCCACACAAGAAGGAATGTATTATGACCCGAAAAGGACTGTTGCCTACAACAAAAACTGGGTGATTGATTAACACTATTTTATCCGAGACACGCTTTATTATGAAATTGAGAGAAAGAATCCAACGTTTTCTGCATGACGAGAAACTGAAACGAAAGTTATACATCATCATCTTCGAATCGGACACCCCTGCCGGGAAACTGTTCGATGTGATTCTTATCGGCTGCATTCTGGTCAGTGTATTACTTGTCATCATCGAAAGTCTGAAAGGACTCCCCGCGTTTCTGACGACTCCGTTCGTCGTACTGGAATATCTTTTCACCGCTTTCTTCACGTTCGAGTATCTGACAAGAATCTACTGCTCGCCCCGCCCCCGGAAATACATTTTCAGTTTTTTCGGCATCGTCGACTTATTGGCTACCCTGCCGCTTTATATCGGCCTGATTTTCCCGGGTGCACGCTATTTGCTTATCATCCGTGCTTTCCGACTGATACGGGTATTCCGTGTATTCAAGTTATTCAACTTCCTGAACGAAGGTGAACGGCTGCTCACCGCCCTGCGAGAAAGCAGCAAAAAGATTGCGGTATTCTTCCTGTTTGTCGTTATTCTGGTGACTTCCATCGGGACATTGATGTATATGATTGAAGGCACACAACCCGACTCCCAGTTCAACAATATCCCGAACAGCATCTACTGGGCAATCGTCACCATGACTACCGTAGGCTACGGAGACATCACCCCTGTCACCGGTTTGGGGAAGTTTCTTTCCGCCTGCGTGATGCTTATCGGTTACACCATCATCGCCGTGCCGACAGGTATCGTATCGGCCTCGATGATGAAAGACTACAAGCGGCGAAGAGACAAAGAATGCCCTAACTGCCACCGATCCGGTCATGAGGACAACGCAGAATTTTGCAAATATTGCGGAAGTAGTCTGAATCCGGTTGGGACAAAAGAAAAAACATAGGACGAAGCGAGAGACAACACATCATTCAAAACAAAAATGAAAAACAATCTTTACCCCCTATATGTATGAATAAACATCTTAAAATCGCAGCAGCTCTATTAGCAGCTTTACCGACATTGGTCATCGCGCAAGTGCGCACTAAACACACCTTTGAGAAAGGATGGAAATTCACTCGTGAAGACGACAAGAATTTCAGTCAGAAACAGTATGACGACGCCAAATGGCAATCCGTCACCGTCCCTCACGACTGGGCTATTTATGGTCCTTTCAGCATCGACAACGACAAACAGAACGTAGCTATCACCCAGGATGGCCAAAAGGAAGCAATGGAACACGCGGGACGTACAGGCGGACTTCCTTTTGTCGGAGTAGGCTGGTATCGCCTGAATTTCGAAGTTCCGGGTTTCTCTTCCGGCAAGAAAGCAACTCTTATTCTTGACGGTGCCATGAGTCATGCCCGCGTGTACATCAACGGACAGGAAGCAGGTTACTGGCCCTACGGCTACAACTCTTTCCGTATCGACGCTACCCCTTACCTGAAAGCGGGCGAACAGAACACATTAGCCATCCGTTTGGAAAACGAAACCGAATCTTCACGCTGGTATCCGGGTGCAGGACTGTATCGGAATGTCCATCTGGTGATTAACGAAGACGCCCATGTCCCGACATGGGGAACGCAGCTTACTACCCCTGTCGTGAAAAAGGAGTTTGCCAAAGTAAACCTGAAAACCTGTCTCGAATTTCCTTCCGGCAAGTCTTTTACTGATTACCGCATTGTGACTGAGCTGAAAGCTCCCGACGGCAAAGTTGTAGCCACCAACGAAGAAAAAGGAAGAAAGTATGACGGAAATATATTTGAACAGAATTTCGTGATAGATACTCCCCTGCTCTGGTCGCCCGACTCACCATCTCTCTATTCTGCCGTATCCAAGGTTTACGAGGGCAATACACTGAAAGACGAGTATACCACACCGTTCGGTATACGGTCTATTGAAATCATCCCGAACAAAGGATTTTATCTGAACGGAGAACGCACTGTGTTCAAGGGGGTCTGCAATCATCATGACTTAGGACCGTTGGGTGGTATCGCCAATGAAGCCGGTATCCGTCGTCAGATACGTATATTGAAGGATATGGGTTGCAACGCCATCCGTACTTCTCACAATATGCCCGCACCGGAGTTGATTCGCGCTTGTGACGAGATGGGTATGATGGTGATGGCGGAATCATTCGACGAATGGAAAGGTGCTAAATTGCAGAACGGTTATCATAAGGTTTTTGACGAATGGGTGGAGAAAGATTTGGTGAATCTGCTTCATCAGTTCCGTAACAACCCCAGTGTAGTAATGTGGTGTATCGGAAATGAAGTTCCCGACCAGTGGAACGGCGACCGCGGTCCGAAACTCTCCCGATTCCTGCAGGACATCTGCCATCGTGAGGATCCTACACGTCCCGTCACTCAAGGTATGGATGCTCCCGACGCTGTGGTTAATAACAATATGGCTGCCGTGATGGACGTAGCCGGATTCAACTATCGCCCGCACAAATACCAGGAAAATTACAAGAAACTCCCGCAACAAATTATCCTGGGCAGTGAGACCGCTTCAACGGTCAGCTCACGTGGTGTATACAAACTGCCTGTTGCCCGCCGTTCGATGCAGAAATATCCCGATCATCAGGCTTCTTCTTATGACGTAGAACACTGCGGATGGTCTAATCTGCCCGAAGATGATTTCATTCAGCATGAAGACTTGCCATATTGTATCGGAGAATTTGTATGGACCGGATTCGACTATCTGGGCGAACCGACCCCTTATTATACGGACTGGCCAAGCCATTCTTCCCTATTCGGAATCATTGACCTTGCCGGATTGCCGAAAGACCGTTATTATCTCTATCGCAGCCATTGGAACAAAAAGGAAGAAACGCTCCATATCCTGCCGCACTGGAATTGGGAAGGACACGAAGGGGAAGTAGTGCCCGTATTTGTCTATACCAACTATCCGTCTGCCGAACTGTTTATCAACGGCAAGAGTCAGGGCAAACGTACGAAAGACCTCTCCATAACGATTGACAACAGTGCCGATTCCGCTTCTATGGCTAACCTCAAACGCCAGCAGCGTTATCGCCTGATGTGGATGGATACAAAGTACGAACCAGGTACGGTGAAAGTCGTAGCTTATGATAAAGACGGCAAGGCTGTCGCCGAAAAGGAGATTCATACAGCCGGAAAGCCTCATCATATTGAACTGATACCGGACCGTACACAAATCAAAGCCGATGAAAAAGACCTGTCGTTTGTCACTGTCAGAGTAGTGGATAAAGACGGTAACCTCTGTCCGCTAGCTGACAACGTTATCAGCTTTAAAGTGAAAGGTGCAGGAACATACCGTGCAGGAGCCAACGGAAATCCCGCTTCGCTCGAATCGTTCCAAACTCCGAAGATGAAGGTCTTCAGCGGTATGATGACTGCTATCGTTTCTTCTTCCGACAAGCCGGGAAAGATTATACTGGAAGCTAGCGGAAAAGGGCTGGTGAAAGGTGTGCTGGAGATTGAAAGCAAGTAGGAAGCAATGCTCTTATAAAAAATGGGGTGATGGTCGTACTTACGATTCTCACCCCGTTTTTTTGTTATTTCCGTTGAGACAAGCGCTCAAATAAAATAATCAGTACGCATCCCACTGCATAACAGGCAATATCCGCCCAATCGAACGTAGAGCCTAGAACAACTCTGGCTACGCGATTCGTAATACCTAAAGTTTCTGCCAACTGGAAGTACTGCATCATCTCCACAAAACAGGCAAAGAGAAATACATAGAACGGCATTCGTGGAATACCTGTCGGCAAAAATATCCTCACAAAACAATATACCAGCACAACGACCAATACATCCCCGATGTATGGACGCACAAAATTATCACGCACATACAAGGCAATCAGTACTTCTACACAAAAGATTACCAAAAAGCTGATTATATAAAATATTCTTTTCTTCATTATTCGCCCAATCACGGGATTAAACATTTATTTGAGTGTGCGAATATACGATAAAATAGAACGGATACATTCAAATATTACTAAATTAACGACACAAAAAGAGGAAATAATTGTATATTTATAGGTCTAAGCATTTTATCCACAAACAATAAAAAACAGAAAGGAGATTGAACGTATGATGTTGAACATGGATTTTGTATTACGCTTGCTAGTTGCCGGAATACTCGGAGCCATTATCGGACTGGACCGTGAATACCGTGCCAAAGAAGCCGGATACCGCACTCATTTCCTCGTTTCACTAGGCAGTGCACTGATTATGATTGTCTCCCAATACGGATTTCAGGAGATTATAAAAGAAAACAGTGTGACGCTCGACCCAAGTCGTGTAGCTGCACAAGTTGTCAGTGGCATCGGATTTATCGGTGCAGGAACCATCATCTTTCAGAAGCAAATAGTCCGCGGACTAACCACTGCGGCAGGCATTTGGGCAACGGCAGGCATCGGGCTGGCAGTCGGTGCTGGAATGTATACTATCGGAATTGCCGCTATGGTATTGACTCTTGTCGGACTGGAACTGCTCAGTTATCTCTTCAAAAGTATCGGCATGAAAAGTTCAATGGTATCTTTCTCTACCACCAATAAAGACACGCTGAAACTGATAGCAGACAGATTCAACTCCAAAGACTACCTAATAGTCTCCTATGAAATGGAAACCTCTCACACAAGCGAAACCGAATCTTATCAGGTAACAATGGTAATCAAATCAAAGCGGAACAATGATGAAGGCCAACTACTTTCTCTGATACAGGAATTTCCGGACGTGACGGTGCAACGGATTGAATAAGTTCCCTTGCCGGACTATCGCTGTTTCTCTGTCAGATACTTCCAATAGCGCACAGGCATATCCTGCCTGTGTTTCCTCGGATTAATGCGCTCTTTTATACAAATCGCCTTGAAATAGGTTTTCCAAAGTTGCTGGAAGAGTTTTTCGTCTTTATCCATAAGGCTTTCGTCAAGCATTCCCGTTATCAGGTGGGATTCTCGACTGTCATCATCAAAAGAAATCGTAGTCACTTCTTGTAAATCGTAATAAAATCCATAGCGACGTTTCATATCATAGATAATCCACTTTTGGTCGGCAAAACGGTCTTTGAAGTGATGAACGGTAAGCGGCAATGCATTAAATTGCGGTTCGAAAGCAGCAAAGAATGTACCGTCCGCAGCCTTCTGAAAACGGACGAACTGCATCAGGTGCACACGTTCACCATCTACCTTCTTCCAGATTTGTGCCAATTGCAGTACATCCGGGTCAGCAAAGTTAGTTTCAATGGAACGGGGAGAATCAATCGCCTTACGGATATAACGAAAAATAAGCATCCCTACTTCCGGCAGTTCCGACAACCAGCTTTGAGTAAGACACCCCAATGCCGAAGATGAAACTTTTTTCTGTAAACCGCGCCATACACGAGTGGCTTTTTCTTCATCAGTGACTACTGTATGCAGTTCATCATAAAACAAGGGCAAAGCATCTCCTTCCGACAAAAGTTCGTCGGGAAAGGTCTTACGGAAATAAGCATCAAAGACAGCAGTCAGCAGACCGTCAAAGGTTTTATCGTAGATATAAATATTCATTCTCCAAAATCAAGTATCAACTGTCGTTCATCCACTTTCTTTTTCGGTTTTGGCAATAACAAAGAACGTACCCGTTGCGGAGAAAGCTCGTTCACAGTCTGCATCTGGAGAGGAAGTTCCTTACAGGTAATGAAATATTGTGCTTTCTTCATCACCACTCCTATCTTCTTTAATTCGTAGAACCCCAGTCGGGAGAAACGCCGGGAAGCAACAATCAGCTTCGCCGATTTCACACCGATACCCGGCACACGGAGAAGCATTTCGTAATCCGCTTTATTAATGTCGACTGGGAAATGCTCAGGGTGGCGCAATGCCCATGAGAGCTTCGGGTCTATTTCAAGATCAAGGTCCGGGTAAGAGTCGTCCACTATTTCGTCTACTTTGAACTGGTAGAAACGTAACAGCCAGTCAGCCTGATAAAGCCGGTTTTCGCGTACCAGTGGTGGTTGCTTCAAGGCGGGCAGGCGCTTGTCGTAAGTATTTACAGAAACATAGCCGGAGTAATAGACACGCTTCATCGTGGGACGGTTGTAAAGTGCCGACGAGAGGAACAGAATGTCTTTATCCGATTCGGAAGTAGCACCGACAATAACTTGCGTACTCTGTCCGGCAGGTGCGAAACGCGGGGCATGACGGAATTTCTGCCGCTCTTCCTTACTCTCCAATACCCCTTGCTGAATGTACTTCATGGGGGCAAAGACACTTTTATGGTCTTTCTCCGGTGCAAGAAGTTTCAGGTTCTCTTCTTTGGGAATTTCTACGTTGACGCTGAGACGGTCGGCATACAGTCCGGCTTCGTTCACCAGTTCGCGGCTGGCACCGGGGATACTTTTCAGGTGGATATATCCGTTGAAGCGATACACTTGCCGCAGGTCTTTCGCCACACGCACCAACCGTTCCATTGTATAATCCGGGTTACGGACAACGCCGGAGCTGAGGAATAATCCTTCTATATAGTTACGACGATAAAATTCCATCGTCAGTTCCACTAATTCGGATACGGAGAAAGTGGCACGCGGAAGGTCGTTGCTGCGGCGGTTGATGCAGTAAGCACAATCGTAGATACAATAATTGGTAAGCATGATTTTCAGCAACGATATGCACCGTCCGTCTTCGGCAAAACTATGGCATATTCCCCATCCTCCGACAGTATTGCCCAGCATCCCCGGTTTGTTGGAGCGTACAGTGCCACTGGAAGAGCAGGAAACATCATACTTCGCGGATTCCGCGAGTATCTTCAGTTTAGCCAAGACATTTTCGTTCATAAATTCCCAATCTGATCAATCTGATTATTCCGCAAATATACGATTTAATTTGGTTTGAATATCCATTTCCAAATCTTCCATTAAAAAAGATACTTCCAACACAGAAAGAGGGTCTGCCGCAAGCGACAGACCCTCTCCTTTTTCCTGTATCTTAGTAGTCTACTAATATTACTGCTTAGCAGCTTCCAAAGATGCTTTACGGAATTCTTTCATAGCTTTCTCGATTTCCAAAGAAGCCTTACGAGCACGAGTTCCTGCTGCTTTGTTACCGTTTTCAATCTGAGCGTTAGCATCTTTTGAGAAGTCAGCATAAAGAGCTGCTACCTTTTCTACCAATTCTTTCATAATCCTTTTATTTTTTTCGTTAATAATGTGCCGCAAAAATACACTGTTTCCCGAAATAAACGCATAAAAACAATATTTTTTTTGAAATATTCTTCGAAAATTATGCAAAAAAAGGGGTTTTCACCTTTTTTATCTACCTTTGCAACCATGAAACTGCTTACAGATACCGATTATATACATACACTGATTGCTGAAGGTGAGCATCAACAACAGGATTTTAAGTTCGAAATCTCCGACGCCCGAAAAATAGCCAAGACACTCTCCGCTTTTGCCAACACCGACGGGGGACGGTTGCTTATCGGTGTGAAGGACAACGGAAAAATTGCCGGAGTACGCTCCGAAGAAGAGAAATATATGATTGAAGCTGCGGCACAACTTTACTGTGTCCCGGAAGTGGAATATACCCTAAAAACATATATAGCAGAAGGACGACAGGTTTTGGTAGCAACGATTGAAGAGACTCCGCACAAACCGGTTTATGCCAAAGATGAAACGGGAAAACCTCTCGCCTATCTCCGCATCAAAGACGAAAACATACTGGCAACTCCTATACACCTACGTGTATGGCAACAGAGTGACAGTCCGCGTGGGGAGCTTATCCGCTACACTGAGCGGGAACAGCTTTTACTGAACCAACTGGAACAGGGGGCTTTACTTTCACTCAACCGCTATTGCCGCCAGACAGGACTTTCACGCCGCGCTGCCGAACATCTGCTTGCCAAATTTGTCCGTTATGATATTGTGGAGCCTGTGTTCGAAAATCATAAATTCTACTTCCGAATGAAGAACGAATAACCACAATATAATAAAAAAGAGACAATGCCGGACATCGAAAAGGAGTTGGAATGTTGGTGAAACCCAACTGTTTTTGTACCTTTGCGGGCAGATTGCCAAAGGATAGTTATATAATATAACTCCCCACGCACTCCAACAGTAAATTGTAAATAATAAAATTGTAAATATAACAATGAGCTTATTTGGTTTATTCAAGAAAAAATCCGATGAAACAAAAGTCGGCAACGTAGAAGATTTCATATCTCTGACCCGGGTTTATTTCCAGTCAGTTATCGCCACGAATCTTGGTATTACAAATATCCGCTTCCTGCCGGATGTGGCCAACTTTAAACGCCTGTTTAAGGTACCTACCCAGAATGGCAAGTTGGGATTGGCAGAGAAGTCGGCTTCACGCAAAATGTTGATGCAGGATTACGGGCTGAACGAGAGTTTCTTCAAAGAAATTGACGCTTCGGTGAAACGTAATTGCCGCACACAGAATGATATCCAGTCTTATTTGTTTATGTATCAGGGATTCTCCAATGACTTGATGATGTTGATGGGAAACTTGATGCAGTGGAAGTTCCGTATGCCGTCTATTTTCAAGAAGGCTCTATATGGCATGACACAAAAGACGGTACATGATGTATGTACCAAGATGGTATGGAAAGCTGATGACGTGCATAAGACAGCAGCCGCTGTCCGTCAGTACAAGGAACGTTTGGGATACTCGGAACAGTGGATGACGGATTATGTATATAATATCGTCCTACTGGCCAAAAAGGAACCGAAACAAAAAAAGGATGACACGGAAACGAAAAAATAAGTAGCCGTAAATGTTAGAAAACCGTAAAGAATAACATGATAGGAAAAGCAGGGGTTTTGAACCTCTGCTTTTTTTGTTATCTTTATAGGCTCTATGAAAACCGACATACCATCTTTATTATTAACCAACAAAAAGAAATGGATTGCTTATGAAACAAAAGAAAATGCTTACGCTTACTTTTTCACAGTTGAAACAAATCTATGGTCAGGAGATTCCGGAATTGGTGGAGATAGCTGAAAGAAGTACTACTGTTGAGGACTTTAAGGCTGGATTGCTGAGATTGCTGGACACTTGTGATATAGAGAACCAGGCTGCGGAAGAGGCAAGGGAGCAAATTCGACTCTTACTCCAGTATGACGGGCTGGATGTGCATGAACTGTCTACGGGACAGGATATGCCGGTACGGACTATTCGGCTGCTTTATGAGTTTCTGACGGAGACGTTGGAGAATATGGAGATGCCGACAGATTTATTTATTGAGATTTATCAGATGTTCAGACGGTTGAAAGGGGATATGGTTCCTTTTCCATCGGTTCAGCGCATTAAGAACCGGAATGACCGGTGGGAAACGGGGTTGGACGAAGAGGTACGCGAAATTCGGGACGAGAATAAGGAACGGATGCTGCATTTGCTGATTCAGAAGATTGAAAACAGGAAGTCGAAACCTTCGGTGCGTTTTCACTTTGAGGAAGGGATGAGTTATGAGGAAAAATACAAGCTGGTGAGTGAGTGGTGGAATGATTTTCGTTTTCACTTGTCAATGGCGGTGAAGAGCCCAGGAGAGTTGAACCGCTTTCTGGGTAATTCACTTTCGTCGGAGACTATGTATTTGCTTTATAAGGCACGGAAGAAAGGAATGCCGTTCTTTGCCACTCCTTATTATTTGTCGTTGCTGAATGTGACGGGATATGGGTATAATGACGAAGCAATCCGGAGTTATATTCTTTATTCGCCACGGTTGGTGGAGACATACGGGAATATTCATGCGTGGGAGAAGGAAGATATTGTAGAACCCGGAAAGCCGAACGCGGCGGGGTGGCTGTTGCCGGACGGGCACAATATTCACCGGCGGTATCCGGAAGTGGCTATTCTGATTCCCGATACGATGGGAAGGGCTTGCGGGGGGCTTTGTGCTTCTTGCCAGCGGATGTATGATTTTCAGAGTGAACGGTTGAATTTTGAGTTTGAGTCTCTACGCCCGAAGGAGTCTTGGGATCGTAAGTTACGGCGGTTGATGACATATTTTGAAGAGGATACGCAGTTGCGGGATATTCTGATTACCGGTGGGGATGCGTTGATGAGCCAGAACAAGACACTGCAGAATATTTTGGATGCGGTATACAGGATGGCCGCACGGAAGCAGAGGGCGAACCTTGAACGACCGGAAGGTGAGAAATATGCGGAGTTGCAACGGGTACGGTTGGGATCACGATTGTTGGCTTATCTGCCGATGCGCATCAATGACGGACTGGTGGAACTGTTGCGGGAATTTAAGGAGAAGGCTTCGGCTATCGGGGTGAAGCAGTTTATTATTCAGACACATTTTCAGACACCGCTAGAGGTGACACCGGAAGCCAAAGAGGCTATCCGGAAGATTCTTTCTGCAGGATGGATTATTACGAACCAGTTGGTATATACGGTGGCGGCTTCGCGACGGGGACATACCACACGGCTTCGGCAGGTGCTCAATTCTTTGGGAGTGATGTGTTATTATACTTTTTCCGTGAAGGGATTCAATGAGAATCATGCGGTATTTGCGCCGAACAGCCGTTCGATGCAGGAGCAGCAGGAAGAGAAGATATATGGACAGATGACTTCGGAGCAGGCGGAAGAACTCTATCGAATCTTGGAGACAAAGGTGGGGATGGAAGAAGAACCGAAAGAAGATGTCGCCAAGCAGTTGAGACGCTTTATGAGAAAGCACCGTTTGCCTTTCCTTGCTACAGACCGTAGCGTGTTGAATTTACCGGCTATCGGCAAGAGTATGACTTTCCAATTGGTGGGGCTGACGGAAGAAGGGAAGCGTATCCTGCGTTTTGAGCATGACGGCACTCGTCATCATAGTCCGATTATCGACCAAATGGGACAGATTTATATTGTGGAGAATAAATCGTTGGCGGCTTATCTGCGCCAGTTGGCCAAAATGGGGGAAGACCCGGAAGATTACACCTCGATATGGAGCTATACGAAAGGAGAAACCGAACCTCGCTTCAGTCTTTACGAGTATCCAGATTTTCCCTTCCACATCACTGAGAGAATGAGCAATTTAAGTCTTGAGGGCTAATCCTTTTCTTCTTTTACACGTATTACTATATTTGCTATAATTGCAGTCAGCCCGCCGTTGGTGATTCCTAAAGAGAAGACGCTTCGGGGGCTTGTTGTAATACGTCCGGCATTATTATTTCCGCAGTTTCTTATTCCAAGTTATTATTTCCTGTATCCCACCAGAGGCGTGTGCCACCATGGTCTTCTCCACCCAGCGCTTGTACAAGTGCAAGATATTGGTCAGGGTCTTCTGTCTGAAGGGTGCCGGGGAAGTTAAGGCGGCGTACCATGATTTCCGGATCTATGCATCCGTTCCTGCTATGATTGAAGCGCACGGGAAATAAGCGGGGATACCCCGTCCGTCTCTGTTCCGCCCAAGCCTCACAGCCTTCAGGGAACATGGCAATCCATTTTTGAGTGATTATCTTTTCCAGTTTCGTTTCCTTGTCGTCCTCCCTGTCCCATTTGGGAGATATTTTACAACGGGCTTCGATATTGTTCTCTTCGTCATAGGTATCTATAAAGTCAGCGGCAGTCAGGTCACTTTGCAGATACTCTTCCGCTCCATAGACTCCCCATTGCTGAAAAGAGGTCGTCACTCCGTTCCGATAGCAGACCTCTTCATCTTCGTCCGTCCATCCCCGCAAAGCGGCTTCGGCACGCAGAAACCAAATTTCCGAAGCGGTCATCAGGGGAGCATCCGTAGATTGGGTGACGGACAGTTTCGACAACCCGGCATAATGGTTGTGGGCAAAGCAGGTTCCCTGACGGATTCCACGATATTTATTTTTAAATTCAACATCCGTGCAAGGTTTGAAATAAACTTCTAGACGAGGGTCATTGTAGCCTGTCAAGATGGATTCCATCGGGGCACTCATATAGGTTTCATTCCATACAAGGTTGAGTTCGCCCAATGGATTGGTATATCCCGATTGGGTAGAAACCGCCACTTTCTCTGTAACTGTTTCAAAGACACCGTAGCCGTTTTTCTTTATTTTCCCAATTTCACCCTGCGCCTTATCGGGAACAACGGATGCCAAACGCATGGCAAGACGAAGGCGCAAGGAATTGGCAAATTTTATCCAGGAAGTATAGTTACCATCCAGCAGAATATCAAAACGGGCAAATTCATTGGCATCCGGCTTCTCCTCTATATAACCGATAAGGGCAACAACCGCCGAGTCGAGTTCATTGAAGAACTCATAATAAACATCTTTTTGCGTATCGGGACGGTAATGGTTTGCCACGTTGGCGAAATTCTTGTAGATGACAGGACCGTAATAATCCGTCACACGATGCATGGCTTCCACCTTTAGTATTTTCGTGATGCCGAACAAGGCAGGCTGAGTGTTCCGTGTGGCATTCTCCGACTGGTATATCTGCGGAAAAACATACGAATACATATGTGTCCACATCGCGCTGTTCCAACCGTCCTGCATATTATAGTCGGAGTTGTGCGAACCACCGTTCAGCGGTTTGGCATCATGCATATATCCGCTGAACATATCCGCATTCAGATTCTGCGTCAACTGGAAAGGCCAGTTCTTGCCTTTCCCATAATCGTAGTTAAAATAAATACCCTGCTGGATAATTCCCAAACGGATTCCATAACCGTTATCATCAATAATCAGGTCATCATCCGTAATGCCGGATAAATCGGTATTATAGTCACGGAAATTTCCGGTACAAGCAACGGAAAACAGCAACAAGCCTGTCAGGCATAGATGTATATATTTCTTTTTCATACCTCTCTCCTACTCTTAAAATTCACATTTCACCGAGAAGCCCAGACTCCGGGTAGTGGGCATTCCGAAAACTTCGATCCCCTGATTATCGTTCCCCGTAGAAAGCACTAAATCCGGGTCAAAAGGGGCTTCCTTATACAAGAAACAAAGATTACGGGCAACAAACGAAAGTTGCACATCTTTCAAAACTTTCGTCTTCTGCATCCATTGTTTAGGGAGATTATAGCTCAATGACACCTCACGCAACCGCAGGTTGGTAGCGTCATACATATAGTATTCCGTCACTCCGGCGCGTCCGCCCACTATCTTATAGAATCCCCTTACATTATCTATCTTCCGCCCCTCAAGCATGACATATCCCCTATCCCGGGCATCGGCCGTTACTTCCGACACTCCGTAAAGATCCATTTCCGCCTGTGTCTGTGAAAGCACCTCACCGCCATAACGCCAGTCAAGCAGGAAGTAGAGGCTGAAACCTTTGTAAGAGAATGTATGGTTCCAGCCCATCATAAAGACAGGGTTGGCATTTCCCACTTTTATCGTATTGCCGTCCCCCTCCACTGATGGAAACCCTTTATTGTCACCCTCTGTTTCGTAGACAATATTTCCCTGGTCATCACGTACAAAAGCCTTGCCGTAAATATCACCGATAGAACCGCCTTTAATAAGTTTCATCGCATAGCTGGAAGAAAAACTGGTAGGCCCGTACACCATCTCCTTCAAGTCATCATGCAATTTCACAATCTTATTCTTGTTGGAAGAGAAGTTCAGAGAGGTTTTCCAGCTAAAATCAGCACTCAGCACCGGAGTCGCGTTCAGTGTCACTTCCCACCCCCGGTTTTGGATATTTCCGGCATTCACATACCGATAAGCGTACACATCTCCTGCCAGTGCAGGGAGTTTGAAGAATTGGTTATAGGTATTAGTGCG
This sequence comes from uncultured Bacteroides sp., assembly GCF_902491285.1. GTDB lineage: Bacteria > Bacteroidota > Bacteroidia > Bacteroidales > Bacteroidaceae > Bacteroides. The sequence goes on from NZ_CABUHK010000015.1 coordinate 29,600, forward strand.
ATAATAAGTCAGGTTAATTCCCAGACGATGCTGAAAGAATCTCCATTCCGTTCCAAACTCTATGGCATGTGTCATTTCCGGCTCCATCTCCCGGAAAGGAGCGGCATCATTCGCCTGTATCTCACCACCGGCATTGACATGCGAAGAGGGGTTGGTGATATGTGCCGGAATATCATTGCCTACCTTACTGTAAGCGCCGCGCAGTTTTGCGAAAGAAATCCATCCGGGCATCTTCACCCATTTGTCGAGTAACATGGAAAGACCGACAGAAGGGTAAGCGAATCCGGATTTCTCATGCGTGGTATGCGAGAGAGTGGATGCCCAGTCATTACGGGCTGTCAAGTCGAGGAACAGTTTCTCCTTATAGCCAATCTGAGCCGTAGCAAAGAGTGATTGCAGTTGACGGTGCATATCTATTTTCTGGTCAATGCTGGCGGAACTGTTCATAACGATATTGGCGATATTAAACACATTGGCAAACTTCAAAGAGGCATTTTTCGAGTCATAGCGGGTAGAGTTTGTGACTCTGTCATTTATACTGCCGCCGATAGCCGCATCCAGTGTAAAATCGCCCCAGGTTTTCTTGAACATAGCCATGATGTCTCCATACATCTGCGTCTCCTGATAATCCATCTCAAGATACCGCCCGTTCGCTCCACACAAAGCGGGAGCGGTGGAAGCATAGAACTTCTGACGTAGCTTGTCGCCCCAGTAATCCATATTGCCGCGAGCCTGAATCGTCAGCCAGCCATTCACTTTGACACTTGCCGAGAGTGCAAGGATGACACGTGTACGTGTCTCCTTACTTTGTATGCGGTTCACTATCCAATAAGGGTTCTGTTCGAAGTCTTCGGTAAATGTATGCCAGTTCTGTACCCCTAGTTTCCGGTCGGTGTCATAGGTTTCAAAGTTATCCTTATAAAATGACAGGTCTTCGCCACGGGGGAAACGGTAAAGCCCTACCAGCGGATTCATATAAAAACCACCTGAGACGGGTTTATTCTCTACCGTCTGCTTCATGACATTGACGTTGCCGTCCAGTTTCAGACGTTTGTTGAACATGGTAGCTGTTTCACGCAAATTGATATTGTGCTTCTTCAGTTTATTCCGGTCAATAATCCCCTTTCCGGTCGTATTGGCATAAGAGAAGTAAGTCTGCAGGTTTTCATTTCCATAGCTGACGGATACGGATGTGATGGATGTCAGTCCGGTACGGAAGAAATCATTCAGGTTATCATGCTTCTCCAAGTTTGCCTTTTCACCCCAGCTATCTGTCACGTCGCTTACGCCATAACGGTTCTGCATCTCAGGCAGGCTGAATGCCTTATCAAAAGTCAGTCCGGTGGAGAAGTGAATACTCCGTTGTCCGGTAGAATTTCCTTTTTTAGTAGTGATAAGAATCACACCGTTGGCTGCCATACTTCCGTATAAAGCAGCGGCGGGAGCACCTTTCAGGATACTGATGCTTTCCACATCTTCCGGGTTCAAATTAGAAATACCGTCCCCGCTATCCCGGTTTCCGGCATTTGCCGTTCCGCCAATCGCCGAATAAGATTGTTCCGAAGTGGTGTTGGACATCGGTACTCCGTCTATCACATAAAGCGGCTGGTTATCGCCGAATGCCGAACGGATTCCCCGGAGACTGATTTTTGCGGAGCCGCCCATACCGGAAGAGTTTTTATTGACCTGCACCCCGGCAGCTTTTCCGGCGAGGGCGGTAATCAGATTTATTTCTTTCACACGGCTGAGTTCCTCCCCTTTTATTTTCTGCGTGGAATAAGCCAGCGTAGCCTCATCCTTTTCGAGCCCTAAGGCGGTCACAATGACATGATCCAGTTCTATGGCACTTTCCCGAAGAAATATTTCAAGCATGGACCTGCCTGAAACTTTAACTTCTGTAGTCTCATAGCCTATAAAGGATATTTGTAAAACAGCACTATCCGGCACGGACAAGAAGAAATTTCCATCAATATTGGTCACGGTTCCGTTGACTCCCCCTTTCTCACGTACAGTTGCACCTATAAGCGGTTCGCCTTTGGTATCGACAACGCGCCCCCTTACTGTCGTTTTATCAGCAGGGATTTCTATTGTTTGTTTTAACATCTGTTGCTCTGAAGCGTAACATTTTTCACTCAGGAAAAAGAACTGGCTTATTAAACAGCAGCTAACAACGACTTTTACTCTCAATAACATTACGATAAACCATGCATTCATTATGTCGCAAAAATAACCAATTATTTTAAATATATCATTTTTTCGCATTGATTTTGAGGGAAATAAATAGAATCACTATTTTTGCAGAAAATTAAAATGACACATAAAAATGGAAATCGAAAAACATCCGTTAGAACCGTTTCTCCCGGCGAAAACAAAATTGCTTATGTTGGGAAGTTTTCCGCCACAGAAAAAACGCTGGTCAATGGATTTCTACTATCCGAACCTGAATAATGACATGTGGCGGATTTTCGGTGTTTTATTCTTCAATGATAAGGAACACTTTCTTAATCCGACACGAAAAGCGTTCTGCCGCGAACGAATTATAAACTTTCTGAATGAAAAGGGGATTGCGCTGTTCGATACGGCTTCTTCCATCCGCAGATTGCAGGATAACGCTTCGGACAAGTTTCTCGAAGTGGTGGAAGCCACCGACGTGGCAGCATTGCTTCGCCGACTTCCCGAATGTAAGGCAATTGTCACCACCGGACAAAAAGCTACGGATACGCTCCGGCAACAGTTTGATGTGGAAGAGCCGAAAGTCGGCGATTATGCGGAATTCGTTTTTGAAGGACGGGCCATGAGATTATACCGTATGCCTTCCTCCTCGCGGGCATATCCGCTGGCCTTGGATAAGAAAGCGGCTGCTTACCGGATTATGTATCAGGATTTACAGATACTCCCATGAAAAGAATCAGTATATAATAATAGTAATCATTAAATAATAAACTACGTATGACACCCTTATTTTTGCAATACCCGGCATGCAGTACCTGCCAAAAAGCCAAGAAGTGGTTAACAGAAAATAACATTGAGTTTGTAAATCGCTTAATCGTGGAAGAGAATCCTACGGTAGAAGAACTAAAAGCATGGATTCCACGTAGCGGCCTGCCGATAAAAAAATTCTTTAACACAAGCGGTTTAGTTTATAAAGAGCTGAAACTGAGCGAGAAGCTATCAAGCATGAGTGAAGATGAACAAATAGCGTTACTGGCAACAAATGGTAAACTGGTGAAACGCCCATTGGTAGTGACAGACAGTTTTGTTCTGGTCGGTTTCAAGCCCGACGAATGGGAAAAATTAAAATAATTCAAAACTTATTTACCCAAACATTTGCAGATTCAGAAGTTTATACTACCTTTGCAGCCGCAAACACGGGAGTAGCTCAGTTGGTAGAGCACCGGTCTCCAAAACCGGGTGTCGGGAGTTCGAGCCTCTCCTCCCGTGCAAGGATAAACAGCTGTAAGTTAAGAACTTACGGCTGTTTATCGTTTACAGGTCGGACAAATGTCGGACACTATTTTTTTTACCTTCCTTTGGTATCTGCCGATGAAATTCGGATGACTTTACCATATCAATTATTTTTCCAGCACCACAAAAGTAGTAAAAGTTCTACTATCCATAAATAACAGTAGAACTTTCGCTACCTTTTAACAATCCGCCATTTTATTGCGCTAAACAACCATAAACACAACTATAATATAATTGTGGTTCATCGATTTCACCTAATTCTCGAAATGCCCATGAATAAGGTAATAGCGGGTGAAAGCAAGGGGTAAGCTCAGGTGAAACTGAACATTAGCGGTTTCACCTTGTCTTTTCAAAATTTCCCTTGAGCTAAAATAAATTTCATTATAGCTAATCCGGATATGCTTATAGCTAATCGAAATATGCTTATAACAAATCCGTTGTCAGGTATTAATAGATAATCCATCAGGTATTAACAGCCTGTATGTAAAGTGTTAACATCTTGACTCTTATCTATTAATACTTGAGTTGGTAGATCTATATATTCAACACATTGAATCTATATACTTACCGCATTGAATCTATATATTCAGCACGGTGGCTCTATATGTTCAGCAATCGGTGTAAATAAATTTAAAAGGTGAAAGCAATAACGGGAGATTTTACCTTGATTTTTTCTACGCTTTCACCCGCTATCTCCTTATTCATCGATGTTTCAGAGATAAGGTGAAACTGGTGAAATTTATGAGTCAAAAGTTCATGTTGTACTTATGCGAGTCAGTAATTGAAAACAAATTCTCATTCATTTCCGCACAGAAAAGAACCGTTTTAGTTATAGTTATTCTGGAACACATCCCCCAAACTTTCAAACTGAGCCTTTAACAGTCTCAACCAAACGGATAAATTCCCTTCTATACCCTTTTTCATCATTATCCAATCCTTGTTTTGCCAGACTGATTACTTTATCATAACTGGCATCTCCTTTGAAGTCAGAATTCCGGAGTAATTGTCCGAACATTACTACAGCCGAAGCAAAGCGGAAATCAGAAGAAACATTATTTCCTTTATTATCAACAAATGGAAGTTCCATTTTCTTGCTGACATCTTTGTCCGGGGCTTTGTAACGCAGCTTCACAGTCAGGAGTTCATTAGAGTCCGTCGGTTTCACGGTTACTTTCCCTTTCTTCTGATATTTCAAATCATCTATCTTGCCTACATAGTCATTCTTCACACCTGTAGGGATTACTTCGTAGAAAGCAGTCACCGTATGTCCTGCACCCATATCTCCGGCATCTTTTGCATCATTATTGAAGTCCTCGTCTTTCAGCAGGCGGCTTTCGTAACCTATCAAACGATATGCCTGTACTTGTGAAGGATTAAACTCTACCTGCAATTTTACATCTTTCGCAACTGTATGGAGAGTAGCACCAAATTCACCGACCAAGACACGGTTGGCTTCTTGCAGATTATCTATATAAGCATGGTTTCCATTTCCCTTTTCTGCCAAAACCTGCATCTTTTTATCTTTATAATTTCCCATTCCATAGCCCAATACAGTAAGAAATACTCCATTCTTCCGTTCTTTCTCAATCAATTGTTCCAATCCTTCTGCCGAAGAAACGCCTACATTAAAATCTCCATCGGAACAGAGGATGATGCGGTTATTGCCATTAGAGATCAGATTCTTCTTGGCTATTTTATATGCTAACAAGATACCTGCGCCGCCTGCCGTAGAACCGCCTGCCGTCAGTTCGTCTATCGCTTCGCGAATCTTTTGTTTGTCGCTGCCCGGAGTAGACTCTAGTTTCACGCCGGCGCTGCCCGCATAAGTTACGATAGCTACCTTATCTTTCTCACGTAAGTTGTTGACCAACAGTTTGAGAGATGACTTCACCAATTCCAGCCGATTAGCTCCCCACATAGAACCGGAAACGTCAATCAGAAACACTAAATTGGATGCAGGCAGATTATCTGTAGGGATTTCTTTTGCTTTCAATCCGATACGTACAAGACGATGGGCAGAGTTCCAGGGACACGCTCCGGCTTCCATCGTAATCTTCACCGGATCACTTCCGGCCGGTTTCGGATAATCGTATGAGAAGTAATTCACAAGTTCTTCCGTACGGATAGCGTCGGCAGGCGGCAATTCTCCTTTATTGATAAAACGGCGCATATTACTGTAAGAAGCAGCATCTACATCAATAGAGAAAGTTGAAAGCGCGGCATCCGACACGTTCTTGAAGCCGTTTTCCTGAATCTGCCCGTATTCTTCCGTATTCACTCTATCATACATGACTGCCGGAGTCGGACAAATTGCCATACAAGAACCAGTCATTGCTTTAGTTTTCATTGTGCCGTAACCTACCACAACACACTCTTCCAATGCAACATTATCCGTTTTCAACTTCACATTGAGTTGCATCGACTTAACCACTCTTTGCTCTTGCTTATACCCGATATACTGGAACAACAACGTATCCCCTTTTTTAGCCAAAATAGAATACCGACCATTCATATCGGTTATCACACCATTCGTGGTTCCCTTTACCAAAACCGAACAACCGACAACGGGCGTTCCGTCTGCCGCATCCGTCACAATACCCGTCACCGTAATAGTTTGCGCACTCACTGTACCTAAAGAAACAACTGTCATCAGCAGTACGAGCATCATCGCTCTGAATTGATTTGTTTTCATAATTTCATTATTTAAAAATGTGACAATTAATTCGCTTTTACTATAGAGATGCAGATTTCACACTGATTCCATAAAGCCATCAAACTTTTTTTTTATTTTTCTTCTTCCAGTTGTTATTTTTAGTCCCAATCCCTATCTTTGGCAACCAATAGAGATGCTGTTTTTCAAAAGAAACATATCGAAACTATCGGACGAAGAGTTACTGACACATTATATAAAGTCCGGGGATACGGAATATTTCGGTGAATTATACAACCGATATATCCCGTTACTGTATGGACTTTGCCTGAAATATTTGCAAGATGAAGACCGCGCACAGGAAGCTGTGATGCAGTTGTTTGAAGACTTATTGCCGAAAATAAGCAATTATGAGATAAAGGTTTTCAAGCCATGGCTCTACCGCGTAGGCAAGAACCATTGCTTGCAGCTTCTACGAAAAGAAAACAAGGAAATTCCGTTAGATTACAGCATTAATGTTATGGAATCCGACGAATTTCTGCATCTATTAAGTGAAGAGGAAAGTTCGGAAGAGCAACTGAAGGCGTTACATCACTGCCTCGAAAAGTTGCCTGAAGAACAACGGCTCAGCATTACGCGTTTCTTCTTGGAAGAGATGTCCTATGCAGACGTTGCCGAGCAGACAGGATTTACTCTGAACAATGTGAAAAGCTATATCCAAAACGGAAAGCGAAACTTGAAAAATTGTATCAAGAAACAGACCCTATGAAACTATTGGACTACATACGAGGACTCCGCAAAGGAAAAGAGGCGCACCGACTGGAAAAAGAGTCGATGAAAGACCCTTTCCTGGCTGATGCTATGGATGGATACAGCCAGGTGGAAGGGAATCACGAAGAACGGATAGAGAAACTGCGGATGCAGGTTTCGGCTCATTCTGCAAGGAATACGAATCCTTCAAAGAAGAAAAATTCGTATGCTATCACTTGGAGCATTGCTGCTTGCCTGGTGATTGGAATCGGCATCAGTACTTATTTCCTGTTTCTCAGAAAGAGTATGGCAGATGATGTATTTATCGCCAAAGAAGATATTCCTTCGGTAGTGTTCAAACCGGTCACTCCGCAAGAGGAAACAGTCGCTTTGGCTAAAACAAAAATAAAGCAGGATTCCACTCATAAAGTCACCGTGAAGCAAACGGATAAAAAGAATATAGTAGCTAAAAACAAAACCACTTCCAAACCGCAAAGCGCACCAGTAGTGGCAGCAACACCAATTATAGAAAAAAACACCGAGCAAAGTGAAACTGCCAGGCAAGTTGTAATGCAAGAAGAAACAGTAGTGGTGGATACAAATATTCCCCTCTCCGAAGTCCATGAAATGAAAGTGGCAAAAGCAGCCACTCCCAACCGGAATTTTATAAAGGGGAAAGTGACGGATGAAAAGGGACAACCAATCATTGGAGCCAGTGTAGCATATACCGGAACAAATATAGGCACAATCACAGACCTCAACGGTGAGTTTGCATTAAAAAAAGAAAAAGATAACAATGAACTAACAGCACAGTTTATCGGTTACGAACCGGTAGAAATACCCGTAGATACCAGCAGGACAATGTTAATTGCCATGAATGAAAATAAACAAACTCTTGATGAAGTGGTAGTAGTGGGATATGGCAGCAGTAAGAAATCCACCGTCACCGGTGCCTCGGCAAAAGTTTCTTCAAAAACAAAAGATAAACACCTGACTCCACAGCCGGTAATAGGTAAACGTAAATACAAGAAGTATTTGGAAGAAAATCTTATCCGCCCGAATGATGACAAGTGTAAGGATGTGAAAGGCGAGGTAGTACTTGCTTTCTTTGTTGACAAGGAAGGAAATCCACAGAACATCACTGTCGTCCATGGAATATGCGAATCTGCTGATAAAGAAGCAATCCGGCTTGTCAAAGAAGGTCCGAAGTGGACGTTCGGAAACCTTCCGACAAGGGTTACGGTACAGTTCTGATTTCTTATATCAGTTCGTAGCTGGCCATTTGTATCGGCATATCCAGATTGTGAAGCACTTTCTCCAACAGAATACCTTCGCGGTTGTCATATTCATAACCGAAAGTGGCACGGATGCCTTGCAGGATAAATTGCGTGGCACGGTCTAATGCCATCGGAAGACTGTCTCCCTGCATTAATGAACCTGTAATCACGCTGGTAAAAGTATCTCCCGTTCCGGGATAATGGGCGGGCAGATAGGGACAGGTCACTTTCCAGTAACGGTTTCCCTGGCGGTTGTATGCATAAACCGAAGTTTTGTGAGGTTCGTCATGCACAGGAACACTGGTAATAATAACGACTTGCGGACCTTTATCAGACAAAAGACGAAGGTATTCTTTCAATTCCTCGTCCGTATTATCTGCCTTATAAGGCCTGTCCAGTAAATAGAACAGCTCTGTCAGATTAGGAGTAACCACATCCGCCTTAGTTATCAGGTGACGCATCTCTTTTACCATTTCCATATCAAAGTTGGTATACAGACGACCGTTATCCCCCAATACCGGGTCAGCTACTATCAGGCTATCCGGCTGGCGGAAGTCTTTGATAAAATCGGAAACAATCTGAATCTGTTTCGGAGAGCCGAGGTATCCGGTATAAATAGCGTCGAACTGGACTTCCAGTTTCTTCCATCCGGCTATAATCTTCGGCATTTCATCCGTCAGGTCCAAAAAGGAGAAGCCGGGATACTGCGTATGGTTAGACAGTACTGCCGTAGGAAGCGGACAGACTTGAAAGCCCATTGATGACAGGATAGGAATAACGACAGTCAGAGATACGCGCCCCATCCCCGAAAGGTCATGGACAGCAGCTATTTTCTTTACTTTATTAGCATACATATTACTTATATTTAAATCAAAATGACTAATACATCCCGCGCGCCATGTGCACCCATTACCAATGCCTGCTCAATGTCGGCTGTCTTTGAAGGGCCGGAGATGAACGTACCGAACTTATATTCCTGTCCGTCCAATTCATGGTAAGCATCATACATGGTGTCCACTATTCTATTCCGGTCGAGCAGGATAACCAGTTTCTCTGAAATAAAATATACAGCCTTATACTTCACTGTCTGCGGTATCCAAATGGCTCCGTTCTCGGCTACGCCGATTTCTCCTTTCACTACTGCCACATCCGTACCGTCCAACTCTTTCGGGTCATCCAAGTTGTCGGGATTGAAAGTCGCACAGGAAATTTCCGGCAATACGGAAGCAATGCGCATAGCATCGGGATATGTCCTGCGTATCACAGCATCCACATCTTCCCCTTCGCCCAACACGACCGCTGTGCCGCCAACCGCACGGCTGATAGCACAAAACTGCTCTATCTTATCCGGATATGACAATCGTTCCATATCCGCTATATCCGGCTTATCATAACGTACTTGCGTATTCTTACGGATACTGGCTAATATTTCTTCTCTACTGCTCATTTGGTCTCCTCCTTTCCCTGTACCTTGTTTTTCTTCCACATTTCATTGAACGACTCTTTAGCGAATTCCGGCAATTCGCGCCCTTTCCCCCAATCATCGAAATCATTGTATTTCATAAAACGAGGCAGGCTGTTTATCACCGGGGCAGCCCACAAAGCAGCGTTGAACAACGCCGGGCGTTCCATCAGGAACTTCATGCCACCGGACATTATCTTCTTTCCCGTATTTGCCTTTCCAAGCCCATCCAAATCCTGACGCCATTTATAAATTTGTTCGGCCAAATCGACTTTCACCGGACAGACATCAGAACAGGACATACACAATGAGCAGGCAGAAAGATTATCGTAATACTTCTCCGGATTATGCGCCATTCCCAAATTGATTCCGATAGGACCGGGAATGAAATAGGTATAAGAGTATCCACCACTCCGGCGATATACAGGACAGGTATTCATGCAGGCACCACAGCGGATGCAATTCAATGTCTTGATATGGTCGGGCTTGGAAAGCAGGGAACTCCGTCCATTGTCTACAATGATGATATGATATTCGCCACCTTCACGCGGACGACGGTAATGAGAAGTGTATGTCGTCACCGGCTGCCCGGTAGCCGAACGCGCCAACAACCGGGTAAACACACCCAGCGCATCCAAATCCGGAACAATCTTTTCCATACCGAAAGCGGCAATATTCAGTTTCGGATATGAGGTTCCCATATCGGCATTGCCTTCATTCGTACAGACAACGATGTCTCCGGTAGAAGCCACGGCAAAATTAGCTCCTGTCATGGCAGCTTCGGCATTCAGGAAAAGGTGGCGTAAGTTCTTCCGGGCGGCATGCGTCAGGTAAGTAGGGTCAAAGTTTCCTTTTTCCGTACCCATTTCTTTCTCGAAAAGTTCGCCTACCTGTTCCCGTTTGATATGAATGGCAGGCAGTACGATATGACTGGGCTCGAGATGCATCAGTTGCAGGATACGTTCGCCCAAATCGGATTCTACAACATCAATACCACGCTCCATCAGAAAGGGATTCAATCCACATTCTTCGGCAAGCATAGACTTGCTCTTTATGAAATGATGTACGTTATGTTCGTTCAGTATCTCGTAGACGATGGCACAGTACTCATCGGCATCTTTCGCCCAATGGACAATGGCACCGTTGGCGGTAGCATTCTTCTCGAACTCCAGCAGAAGCTCCTCAAGGTGGCTGTTGGAATACATTTTCAGTTCACAAGCCTTGTTGCGCAACTCTTCCCATTCGGGAACTTCCTTGCTCATCTTATCCCTTTTGACGCGAACCATCCAAAGGGTTTCGTTATGCCATGCTGCCATCTTGCCGTCCTGCAAGAACTTTTCGGCAGCCTTTGAATGTTTTGTACTCATGATTGCGACGCTAGAATTTCTACAATATGGATAATCTGAATAGGCAGATGCTCCCGTTTGATGACGCCTTGCATATGCATCAGACAGGAACTGTCCGCTCCGACAATGTATTCGGCTCCGGTAGCCATGTGGTCTTTTACCTTATCCCGTCCCATGCAGACGGACACGGCCTGTTCTTCCACAGCAAACATACCGCCAAAACCGCAGCACTCGTCGATATGGCTGGGTTCGAAAACTTCGATACCTTCGACCAGATCGAGCAAATCACGCAGTTTATTATAATAAGGAATATTTAACTCAGTGGCAGCCGAAATAAGCAGTTCGCGCACCCCATGACAACTATTGTGAATACTGACCTTATGAGGAAAACGTGCAGGGATTTTCGAAGGTTTCAGCACATCGTGAATAAAATCACATATGTCATAAATCTTCCCCGCACTCTGGCAGGCATGCCCTTCTTTCTTGAGAATACCGGGATGGTTCTCTTTCACAAAAGCCACACAACTGGCGGAAGGACCGACAATGTAATCGTACTTTTGGAACAAATCGTCAAAACGGAGTGCTAACTTCACCGATTCATCTTCAAAACCGGCATTCGCCATCGGTTGTCCGCAACAGGTCTGGTCTAGCGGATAATCGACGTCTACTCCCAAACTTTTTAATAGTTTATACGATGCCACGCCCACATTGGGATAGATAGCATTGATATAACAAGGAATAAACAAACCTACTTTCATAACTATATCATGTAATAATTTAAGCTTCTTCCGCCACATCCGTCTATCAGTCTAGCGGATGTCGATTAATTTGTGTGTTTGCAGGCTGAGTCTCCATTTGGGATGTTGCATTACACAATCCACTGTAGAAGCAGTGTTATTACAAGAACAAGGCTGAAGGAAAAAATGTTCGGTAGGCAACAGTTCATAAATACTTATATCTTGTCCTTCATAGACAACTTTCACTTCATCCATCCGGTCAATAGCCAGTTTTACGCCTTGTTTGGGCGAGCAGGTCACCCAGTCTATGGCTTTGGGCAAGGGGCGTGTGCCGTTCGTTTCGATACAAACATATTTACCCGCCCGGTGCAGACGGTCGATAAATTCGTCATCTATCCACAAAGAAGGTTCACCACCCGTCAGAACAACGGTAACGGCGGGATATTTTTCTACTTCGGAGATAATTTCGTCGTCGGTCATCATTCTTCCTTCCTCGTGTTGCGTGTCGCAAAAGTCACATTTCAGATTGCAACCGGAAAAACGGACAAAGATAGCCGGAGTTCCGGTATGGTATCCTTCGCCTTGTAAACTGTAAAAGATTTCATTAATCTTTCTCATCGTTATATATGTTTTGTTCGCTACTCTTTACTCCTGCTCTTCTCCTGCTACAGGATCTTTCTCATAGACAACGGTGTTTCCCTCCGACTCCTGCACTTCTACTTTAAAGCATTGCGGAATCTGTTTACAAACCCACCGGGCAATATTCTCGGCTGTAGGATTAAAAGGAAGTACTTCATTCAGGTTCTGATGGTCGAGTTTCTCCTTAACCACCTCTTTGATACGGGTGAAATCGACTACCATTCCCTCGGAATTAAGTCGTGTGGAACGACAATAAACGGTGATAATCCAGTTGTGACCGTGTAGACTGGCGCATTTACTGCGATACGGGAGCACCAGCTTATGGGAAGCTGAAATCTCCATGCGTTTGATTACTGTAAACATTGCTGTACGTATTTTAATAGTTATATGCATCTAATGTCACCTCGATGCAACGGCAAAGGTAATACAAAATAGAGTTTTCATTCAGCAGAGACAGTTATTTTTTCCTATTTTCGCACTATCTTTGCCGTATGAAAACTCTATGTATCATTTTAGGAAGCATTTCCCTGGCACTCGGTATTCTCGGCATCTTTCTGCCGTTATTGCCCACCACCCCCTTTCTGCTACTCACAGCCGCCCTTTACTTCAAGGGCTCGCCCCGATTATACAACTGGTTACTGAGTCACCGGCATTTCGGTCCCTATATCCGCAACTTCCGCGAAAATAAAGCCATTCCGCTACGAGCCAAGATTATCTCACTTGTACTGATGTGGGGAACAATGCTGTATTGCATCTTCTTCCTGATTCCTCTGCTATGGGTAAAGATTCTCCTGGGACTGATAGCCGCAGGTGTCACTTATCATATTCTTTCTTTCAAGACATTGAGATAGTCGGAAAGCCCCTGACGGGCATCGGCCAGCTTATCTTCCCAATGTTTCACGGAGTTCTGCCCGATAATATCGGTCACATATTTCACGGAAATAAACGGAATTTCTTTCGAACGGCAGACGAATGCCTGCGCATAGGCTTCCATATCGACCACGTCTCCGCTGACATGGGTCAACTCCGTCAGAAATCCATCTCCTGTATTACAGATTCCATTCTCCGTCCAGTGTCCGCAATATCCTTTCGCCTCGAGCAATGCCGTAGAGTCGATTTCACATTCCATTCCCAACCCTGCCAGCTTCTGCATATCACGGTCTACAAACTTCCGGCAGACGCAGATATCCCCTACCTGATGATTGACAGTTCCGGCACTTCCGATATTTAAAACCAAGTCGGGTTGTACCTGTCGAATAGCTTCTGCCAAATGAAAAGCGGATTTCACTTTACCGATGCCTGTACGGATGTAATACGGCTCTACATCAGGCCACTTTATTTCCACAAATTCGCCTTGGACGGCGTAAGTTACTAATATTTTCAACATGAGGTTTCCTTAATTTTATTGAAATGCAAAGATATAGTTTTTCCTGACCATTACTGATTTTATAAAGTAATTATTGCTACAGAACTCCCCCATTCTCTCGTCCAACCCGCTATTTTACCCTAAAATGCACATTTTATCACGAAAAGTTTTTGTAATATCAGAGTTAATCGTATTTTTGTGTACAATTTTGGTGTAGTGATGACAGAAGAAGAAAAAAAGTTATTGAAAACCTTTGAAACGCAACTACGGCATTTGATATATATCCACGATGAATTAAAGCGTGAAAATGCCGAATTGAAGAAGCTTCTTGATATGGAAAAGCTAAAAAATGAGAAGGTACAGGCTCAATACGATGAATTGGAAGTCAGCTATACGAACCTAAAGACAGCTACGGCAATCACCCTTAACGGCAGCGACGTAAAAGAGACGAAGTTGCGATTGTCAAAATTAGTGCGTGAAGTCGATAAATGCATCGCTTTGTTGAATGAATAAAGAAGGAGATGTATGAACGATAAGATAAAAATAAACCTGCAAATAGCAGACTCAAACTACCCGTTAACCATCAACCGAGAGGAAGAACAAACGGTACGGGAAGCCGCCAAGCAGGTAAATATCAGGCTTAATAAGTACCGGGAAGTATACAAAAATCTGGAACCGGAAAAAATTATTGCCATGGTAGCCTATCAGTTCTCGTTAGAGAAACTGCAATTGATGCAACGTAACGATACCGCCCCCTATACGGAGAAGGTAAAAGAACTAACTGAATTGCTGGAAGATTATTTCAAGGAAGAATAAAATTGACCGGCCATTCGCTGATAAGAGAAAAAACAACCACGCACTGCACAATATCCGAGCAAGAACTTGCTTTGATATTTGGCGGTGCGTTTTTATTTATATATTAAATTAAATGTAGAATGATAGCAATAATAACAACAGCAATTGCTTGCTTCATCGTAGGTGGAGTTCTTTCATACATACTATTCCGGTATGCATTGAAGTCCAGATACGACAATATCCTGAAAGAAGCAGAGACAGAAGCGGAAGTAATCAAGAAAAACAAGCTACTGGAAGTTAAGGAAAAATTCCTGAACAAGAAAGCGGACCTTGAAAAAGAAGTAGCATTGCGGAATCAGAAGATTCAGCAAGCGGAAAACAAGCTGAAACAACGCGAAATGGTGCTCGGACAGCGCCAGGAAGAAATCCAACGCAAGAAAATGGAAGCCGAAGCTGTCAAAGAGAATCTGGAAGCGCAACTGGTGATTGTCGATAAGAAAAAAGAAGAACTTGACAGACTGCAACAACAGGAAATAGACAAGTTGGAAGCAATTTCGGGATTGTCTGCCGAAGAAGCGAAAGAACGCCTGGTGGAATCTCTGAAAGAGGAAGCCAAAACGCAGGCTCAGTCATATATCAACGACATCATGGATGATGCCAAGTTGACTGCCAACAAAGAAGCGAAACGTATCGTAGTTCAATCTATCCAACGGGTTGCTACGGAAACTGCCATTGAAAACTCTGTTACGGTATTCCATATCGAGTCGGACGAAATAAAAGGACGTATCATCGGACGTGAAGGACGTAATATCCGTGCATTGGAAGCTGCAACAGGCGTGGAAATCGTTGTAGACGATACTCCTGAGGCTATTGTACTTTCAGCTTTCGACCCGGTTCGCCGTGAAATTGCACGTCTGGCTTTGCACCAGCTTGTTACTGACGGACGTATCCATCCGGCCCGTATCGAGGAAGTAGTGGCTAAAGTACGCAAACAAGTGGAAGAAGAAATCATCGAAACCGGTAAACGTACTACGATTGACCTTGGTATCCACGGCTTGCATCCCGAACTGATCCGTATTATCGGTAAGATGAAATATCGTTCTTCTTATGGCCAGAACCTGTTACAGCATGCCCGTGAGACAGCCAACCTTTGTGCTGTAATGGCATCGGAACTGGGACTGAACCCGAAGAAAGCAAAACGTGCAGGTTTGCTGCATGATATAGGTAAAGTGCCTGATGAAGAACCGGAATTGCCACACGCATTGCTGGGTATGAAGCTTGCGGAGAAATATAAAGAAAAACCGGATATCTGCAATGCCATCGGTGCTCACCATGACGAAACGGAAATGACCAGCTTGCTGGCTCCTATCGTACAGGTATGTGATGCCATCTCAGGCGCTCGTCCGGGAGCACGCCGCGAAATCGTCGAGGCTTATATCAAGCGTCTGAACGACCTCGAACAATTGGCAATGTCTTATCCGGGTGTGACGAAGACTTATGCAATCCAGGCAGGACGCGAACTCCGCGTTATCGTCGGTGCGGATAAGATTGATGATAAACAGACTGAAAACCTGTCAGGCGAAATCGCCAAGAAGATTCAGGATGAAATGACTTATCCGGGACAAGTGAAGATTACCGTAATCCGTGAAACACGTGCGGTTAGCTTCGCCAAGTAAGACCAAAGACTCAAAAAGAATTTAAAGATAGAAGGGCGAAGCAATTCGCCCTTTTTTAATAAATGAATATTCCTTTTTAATAACAGCAAACACTTTTTCATTTCTTTCATTTTTATTCATCAACTTATGAAAAAATACCAATTTGAAGTTTGTGCCAATTCAGTGGAAAGCTGCCTGGCTGCTCAGGCAGGCGGAGCCAACCGGGTAGAACTATGTGCAGGTATTCCTGAAGGTGGAACGACCCCATCTTACGGAGAAATATCCATGGCTCGTGAAGTATTGGACATAACCCGTCTGCACGTCATTATCCGTCCCCGGGGTGGCGATTTTCTCTACTCGCCTATGGAAGTAAAAACGATGTTGAAAGATATAGAGATGGCTAAACACCTCGGAGTTGACGGAGTTGTTTTTGGATGTCTGACCACTAATGGTGAAATCGACTTCACTGTCATGCAGGAATTAATGAAAGCCTCACAAGGGCTGTCTGTCACTTTCCATCGAGCTTTTGATGTTTGCCGTAATCCCAAAGAAGCATTGGAGCAGATTATAGAACTTGGCTGTCACCGGATTCTGACTTCCGGTCAGCAGGCAACCGCCGAACAAGGTATTCCCCTACTCAAAGAATTACAGGAGCAAGCAGCAGGAAGAATCATCTTACTTGCCGGATGTGGTGTGAACGAAAAGAATGTTGCCCGAATCGCTCTGGAAACAGGGATACAGGAATTTCATTTCTCAGCCCGCGAAAGTATTAAAAGTGAAATGGAATACAAGAATGAATCAGTATCCATGGGCGGCACTGTACATATCGACGAATATGAACGAAATGTAACAACCGCCCGAAGAGTTATGGATACGATTCAAGCTATATCTTTATAAATAAGGAATAACTGTGATATAGATACCTGTGATAATAGCCGAAGTAATCACGCCCGAGATATTGGCACCCAAAGCATCTCCCAAGACGAAAGAGTCCGGATTATCTTTGCTGACAATCTTTTGGGCTACTTTGGCGGTAGTAGGCACACAGCTTACGGCAGCGATACCAATCACCGGGTTATAATTTCCCCGTTTTATAAAGTACATGATATAACCACCCAAAATTCCACCGATACCGGAAAGCAATAAGGCTACAACCCCCAGCACCAATAATTTAAGAATTTTCGGGTCGAGCAACAAATGTGCGTCACAAAGTACTCCTAATAACAATCCCAACATAAAGGTTGAGCCGTAAAGTAACGGCCCGCTAACAAAATCATAAATATGCTTCATACCGGACTCGCGAACGGCAACTCCCAAAAACAAAGAGAAGAATAAAGGAGAAGCAACCGGAAACAGGAAACAGAGAACAGCACAAAGAACAGCGGAGAAAGCCAGTTTCACTTTAGCATCATAGTTTTTCGGAGCTTTCTTCGTCACCATCTTGATTGCACGGAAGCGTTTGGGCACCAAGAGTTTCACCAGGTAGGGATAACCGCCGTATGTTAATCCCAAATAAAGATAAGCCACCACCGTAATAGGGACAAACAGATGTTTCGCCAAAGCCAGTGAAGTGAACAGAACCATCGGGCCATCGGCACCGCCTACCATAGCGACAGAGGCACTTTCTTTTAAAGTCAAGCCGAGAGCTGCAGCGATAGGTACTGTCAGGAAAGTTCCCAACTCTGCGCACAATGCCAGAAAGATACTTGCAAATGGTTTCTGAAGCAGGAAACCGACATCCAAAAGTGTACCGATACCCATAAAGACAAAACAAGCTATCAGTCCGTTACTGAACGTAAGCGTGTAGACTGGTTGCAGGAAATCTATCTGCATCGTATTCATCAATGCATCAGTATCCGAAAGCATCGGATCGAGAAAAAGATTACCCAATGTGCCGTCAGGCATAATCAGTGTTCCACAGTTGATAGCTACCATTCCCAATCCCATCGGAATCATAACCATAGGTTCGAGCACACCTTTCCACCCCAAATAAATAAGTAACAAACCAAGAATCACCAAAAAAGATTCTGGCAGAAGCAAGCAACCAACCGCTCGCCATCATTGTACCAATACCTTGAAATAAGGTCGCAAAATCTATATTTTCCATAATGAGTGTCTTTTTTATTGTTTGTCAGTAACTGACTTCTTTGAGTTTTTCTTATTAACATGTGCCCGTTCTTCTTCCTTAAGAAAAAACTCACGGGTATCTCGCGGATAATAATAATCCATCAGGGTTTCATCCGAAGCACCCGGACTTACGCCATGATAATAGCCGGCATAACCGGTAAAATTACGGTTGATACCACGACTGAAGTCTTCACGGTAATCTCCCATAGCCTCTTCTGCCTCAAGCGGTATCTGCCTGACGAGTTTTTCCACTTTCTGACGATGCTGACGCCAACGATGCAGACGAAGCAACTCCAATCGATGGGAACTATAAAAGTCGAATGAATCGGCAGCATAAGCTATCAATTTTATAACTGCCGCAACGAAAAAGCCTATGAGAAAGGTCAACCCCATCATAGCCAACGTAGATAGTAATAAATGAATCATAGTAGTATAAAAACAGATTATATAATCATTTATGTACAAACATGACATGCCCGGAAATCAGTGTAATCCGGACCTGTTAAACATATTTGCGCAAATTCTCAGGAATACTCAGAAAAAAGGCTAAATCAAGATATGTGCCAAGGTATAAATGTAATATCGATTCGAATATTTCAGATAATTAGTGTCGGAAAGAAGCATCTTCCTTTTGTCTTCGGGCAAACGGAAAGAGCGGGAACTCAATAATTGAACAATGACAGGAATATCATTAAACTTCAATGTCCGTACAGGAGTGATGTTTCGCGGAAGCGAAAAGGTTGTCAGGATTCCTAAAGAATAGCTTTCCGCAGGAGTTGAAGAGAATGTTGTAGTAGCTGATATATCACTATCCACAGAGATTACGGTTGTCTCCCGAAATCCCTGAGCATCTTCTTTATGGGTCGCCAGACTACTCCCTATAAGTAAAAATGCAAGTGACAGTATGCACAAAAGATACTTCATAATAACTCTCCTGCAAACGTAACAATTAATTCGCATAAAAGTGCGCTCTATACAGAGAATTAACGATTATTGCATACTGTCACACTCTATTATTACCTGCAATTTCTTCTTTATCTATGCTTTCTACAATCCATGAATGGTTTTCATCAATTGTTCCCCCAAGCCGATGGTATATCCCTGAGATACGAAAACCACACGGTTGAATGTATCGGCGATAATAAACATAGGAAGCATATTCTGATTGGAGAGATTCATAGATTTAGCGATTTGTTTCTGAACACTATTATCCATATCTATGCCATAAGTAATGGTAGACGGTAATCCTTGAAACTCAGCGGCATGAAACTTATTGTATTGTTCTTCAGATGGAAAAAGAAGAACCATTTTCCGCCCCCATTTCTCAAAGTCACTGCCCAAGGCAGCTATATCTCTTAGTGCATGATTAGTAGGCTCCTGCCCCACTCCTAACACACCGACAATAAAATAACCTCTCCCACAAGTTTGAAGAAGACTTTGCGCTGTAGATAAGCTATCGCCCGATATAGGAGTATAAAGCGATTCCGAATTGAAGTTTCCGATTACCTGTACCTGTTCTTCACTTTCTCTCATCACTAAATCGACGGTTGTTGTCTTTTCCGGTTCTATGGTAAAAAAAGTGACTTTTGAGAGCACCGCACCACTTGCCATACGCGTTCCGGTGACCAACATATAATAACCTGAATCTAATGAAGTGCCATTTTTCAACAGATTTGTCCAAGTAGTACCCGCACCCATGTCTGCGTCCCCTTCCTCATAATTCAACAACTGAAATACTCCATCCTTGAATTTGGAAAGAGTAAAATGAGAATAATACTTTGGATCAGGCAACGAACTGATAGGTTTATAAGTCGCACGCAATATCCCAACAGGAATCTGCGCCTGGCTATTTGCTACAAAATCCACATCGAACGTACGCCCCTCTTTATCTACATATTGCGCTTTTCCCGTCACTTTATCTATCTTGGCAGGTATGCCTAAAGAACGAGCCATCGCAACAAAGAAAATATCACGCGACTTTTCATCCGCAACACGTGCTCTCCAAACTCCTATCGGAGAAATAGGGATTCGTTGAGAGTTCAATTCATTATCAATTTTAATCTCTTTCTTACACCATTCCACCAACCGGGAAGGTTCCTCTACAAACGCTTCCGCTTCTTTCTTCGGGAATGCTTGCAAAAAATAATGGCGATAAGGTGTCAACATCTCATTTTCTACACGAAGGTTGGCAATTTCCGCACCTGCCTGTACTCCCATTTTCTCCAGGTCGGGAGCTGTCATCAAACATTCTATCAGATTAAGTATGGATACATCCCGCCAATCTTTAGCAGAAAGTTGCCGCAACAATGCCAAAGCATAGTCTTCTCTCTTCTGTCCGGCAGCCATTTCCAGAAAAACAAGCAATGTGTGATAGTTTCCCCGGGAAGCAACCAACATCTTCGCCATCGTCTCCCTGTCGGTATCACTCAGATTGAACCGGGAAAGCGTATCTCTCGCATGTTCCTCAGTCATCATGGTAGAAACATAAGCATTGCGGATAGAATCTTCTAAAGCCAGCCGGCAATCGTTTTCCTTGCGTTGCTCCGGAGTTACTTCCGGCAAGTTAGCCCCTTCTATCGGAGGCACAATCTCCAAATCAAATGTAGATGCTTCTCCTTCTTTCTTATCCAATACAAGAGTTAACCTGTCTTCTTTACCAAAAGATAATTTAGAAAAACCAAACGCCCCCTTATCGGAAGCCCATACCAGCATATCCCCTCTTCCGGCTGTCAACGAAGCGTGACCGTCCGCATCGGTATATTTGGTGGCTACCGTATAGAACTCAGCATAATTATATACTTTAAAATCGACTCTGGCACCGGAGACAGGACGCCCGTCCGTATCTGTCACCGTCACTACTGCCTTTGCGGTAGGAGCATAATTATCAATTACATTAATCTCAGTATAATTCGGAGTCTCAAGCATAATCTCTTCCGGCCCGTTATAACGCCCGAACACCTTCGTATGCATCAACATCCCCCGACTTGCAGGCGCATTGAACCATCCTAGATTCAAAACAGGTTCCGGTTCACAAGCTCCAAGGAAATACCACTTACCATCAGCCCAAGCCTCTACCCATGCATGATTATCATCAGTATGCGCCCAACGGGGAGTGTAAACCTGACGTGCAGGAATCCCTACTGAACGTAGCGCAGCAACCGTGAAAGTAGATTCTTCCCCGCAACGCCCATAGGCTGTTTGCACCGAAGCCAGCGGTGAACTGGTACGGGCATCACTCGGGCGATACACCACTTTCTCATGGCACCAATGGTTCACCTCCAAAATCGCATCTTTCATCGAAAGACCTTTTACCCGCTCCTTCAACTCTCCGTA
The DNA here is from genome assembly GCF_902491285.1 of uncultured Bacteroides sp. Lineage (GTDB taxonomy): Bacteria > Bacteroidota > Bacteroidia > Bacteroidales > Bacteroidaceae > Bacteroides. The sequence continues at coordinate 51,202 of NZ_CABUHK010000015.1, forward strand.
AAAGACCTTGCGGGATTCATCCAGATTCTCGTTATTCACACGGACAGGCAGCACAAAATGCCGGAATAACTCATCAGTAACAGTCTTTCCCCAAGGCATCTCATGGCGAGCCTGCTCAGAAAGACGAATATTTGCCAAATAATATTTTCCGTGATAATCCGTTATATCCCCAATCGGCATATACGCATACAGAAACATCAAGGCTTCACGTTCCGAAAGAGTCAAAGTGCTATCCGAAAAGATAGAGAACAGCTCCCCATCAGGGAGAGCTTTCTGTTTCTGTTCAAAATCCTGAAGTACCTGATTACGATAACCTTCTTCTTTCAGAAAGTGAGATCCACTGCAAGAAAATAATATAACAGAGAAAAATGGGACAAGCAGAAGATGGACAAGTGTTTTCATATTTATGTGTTAATTAAATAAACGAATCGTAAAATAAAGATGTATACTAAAAGTACACATCTACAAAATTACAAGTTTTTTTTAGAAAAACAGCACAAGTAACTGTAAATGTATGTAATAGGTTTGTAATAACTGCCATGCCCAAACACCTCATAAAAAGAAAATTCAAAATAAAAAGAAGATTTTTATGTTTTACAGCATATAAACCAAAAACATTTTGTATCTTTGCAGTGTTAATAAAGAAAACAAGATGTAAAACCGCTCTTCAAAACGTGGAGGGCAAAAAAAGAGGAAACAAATTATGAAAAAGAATGCAAATGAAAAGATTATGATGTTACAGTACCGTATTAAACGCTATCAAGCAATGGGAAATGGTGCAATGTGCCAAACCCTGAACGGTAAACTTCAAAAACTGCTGTCACAGCAGGTTGCCATGTAAATAAACACACTAATTATATTAATTTGGGCGAGGAACTTTCAAGTATCCTCGCTTTTTTTATACTTTTGTGGTATGAATGTAATAAAACACATAATATCATGAAGAAATTTTTGATTTCGGTTGCGTTGCTTCTGTCAACTGTAACCCTTTTTGCGCAAACACCCGGTTATGAATTCACAACCGTTGTATCCCACAAAACAACTCCCGTCAAAGATCAGGGTTCTACCGGAACTTGCTGGTGTTTTGCCACCACCTCTTTCATGGAGTCCGAACTACTACGTATGGGAAAAGGAGAATATGATCTCTCGGAAATGTATATCGTCCGTCAGAAGTACATGAACCAAATGGAAGATAATTATCTCCGCCGCGGAAAAGGCAGCATCGGCGAAGGAAGTCTGGCACATACATTCACAAATGCCTATAAACAAGTAGGAATTGTTCCTGAGGAAGTTTATTCCGGTTTGCTCAACGATACAAAAGACCATAATCATGGAGCATTGACACGTTATTTCAAAGCTTTGGTGGATGCTAACATCGCCTCGAAAAAGCGGACTCCGGAATTTTACGCCCTCATCAATAACCTGTTCGATACTTACTTGGGCAAGCTTCCCGAAAAATTCACCTATAAAGGAAAAGAATATACTCCCCAGTCTTTCACTGAAAGTCTGGGATTGAATATGGATGATTATATAGAACTGACCAGTTTCACCCATAAACCCTATTATGAAACGTTTTCACCCGAAGTACCTGATAACTGGGAAAACCAGCCGATGTATAATCTTCCACTGGATGAACTGATGGAAGCCATCGACCACGCACTGAACAACGGATATACCGTATGTTGGGACGGTGATGTCAGCGAACAAGGCTTCTCGTATAAGAACGGAGTTGCCATCAACCCGCAGGTGGAAGATGTGAAAGACTACTCTACTACCGACCGTGCACGTTTTGAAGCAATGCCCAAGTACCAACGTATGGAAGAGGTGTTCAAGTTCGACCATCCCTATCCGGAAATCAACGTAACGCCCGAAATCCGCCAGGAAGGTTACGAGAAATTTGTGACGACTGATGACCACCTGATGCATATAACCGGTATTGCAAAAGATCAGAATGGTACTAAATACTACATTACCAAAAATTCCTGGGGAGCAGACGGCAACAAGTTCGGCGGATATCAGAATATGTCCGAAAGTTATGTACGCGCCAAAACAATCAGCGTCATGGTACATAAAGACTCTCTGCCAAAGGGACTGAAAAAGAAACTCGGTATTAAATAAAAAATATTCTCCAAATAGATAGGGCGACAAAGTATCACTACTTGATCGCCCTATATTTTTATTAACCTACTATTAAAAACCTCTTTGCTTTATTTCTTTCTCAACGTCACATCACTGATTTCTACAACACCACCTTTATTCTGAGCAAGAATGGCTACATAACAGTCTTTCAGGATAGCAGCGTCATCGTCCGTATCGGCAACTTCCAAGGCTGCATTAGATTTCTTGCTGCTAATGGCATTTACCACTTGTCCCATATCGTAGTAAACTACTACTTTAGTCCATTTATCAGCATCTTTAATCTTGAAGTTGTATTGTGCCCCCGAAGCATTCGGCTGAGAATCGGCATCATAATCCCGACGCATGAAGAACGTAGTATTGTACTTGCCATTATCATTCTTCTCTTCGTTAGTCTGCTTGATATACACACTCACCGGAGTACCCGCTTCTTTGGCCTTTGCGTAGAAAGTAAGCACATAGATACCTTTTTCCAATCCGTCCGTAACACGCTGTCCCACAAACGCCTTGTACCAGGAAGTATTCTTTGCAGCACCCGAATTATCTATTTTCATAGCATTGGGATACTTGGCATCACCGGTTTGCTCCCACGCAATAGTAGTCGCTCCGTCAGCTTCATTATTCATGATAAACCATTCGCCTGCGGTAGCTTTATTGGCATTGGTCACCTTGTTGGTTACTTCTGTGGCGAATTTCTCGTTTTTAATCAGGTTCTGAGCACTTACGCTTACTCCTGCAATAGCCAAAAAGCTGGCAAATAATACTTTTTTCATCTTACTGCAATTTAATTAATTATACCATTTATTTCTTCTAACTTTTTAAATCTTCTCAATTCTACTTCACCTGCTGAATAACAAAACCATATTTACCGCTCACTTTTTTCTCTTCTGTCTTTAGCGTGATACGGTAAATCTCCTTGCCCCACACATTGGACAGACGCGGATCATCCAACTTGATTGTTTCCAATCCGGCTTTAAACTGAGACGGATAATGCATTTCAACCTTTTGTCCCTTTACCTCAATCTGAATCTTTCCGGCTGACGGAAACGTTACATTTCCCCAAGTTAAGAAATTCACCTGATTAGGTTCAATAGCCTCATCCAAAGCATAAGCATCATTGATGATGAGTTTATTATTATCAAGCGCATAAGAGCGAACCCAACTCTTCACTTTCGCTTCTGCCGGATAAGCGGCAGCTATATCCGTAGAGAAAACACGCTTCTTCTCGTTGCAAACGGTATTTGTCGCCTTATACTGCTGACCGAATTTTTGCGGCACACCGTTAATCATCGGCAAGTTGTGATAATTGCTTTGCATTGTCCAAATAGTATAACGGTCTTTACCGAATGTCTGTTTCGTATAAGTACCCACACCTGCATCAATAATCACAGGAATCGTATTTACATATAAAGAGAATGTCCCTACATCATTATGGTTGTGGCTTTCATTATTGAATCCGCCTTTGGCAGCGACGAACATGCCATTCTTATTCTTCATGTAGCAGAATTCCGTTTCGGGATACCAGGTAACGTCCGGCATATCATGTTTCGAAGTTACTTTTGCCAAGTCATTGCAGCAAAGCAAGGATTGAAGCGAACGGAAAGCATCATTCCCCATTGTAGCATACGGTTTACGGCCATTCAGCAAGTATGCTGCAAAATGCATCATTTCATCGCTGTTTACAGCTTTACCGAAGCGATAAATCAGCAGGGGATCGCCACCGCCCTTTGCCGAAGCATCGGCAAAATTCACTACCCAGCCATCGCCAACGTATGAACGGGACATATATTCCCCCATGCGGCGAATCATCGGCTCGTTGAAAAGAGATATTTTACCGCCTGTACCATCGGAAAGAATTTGAAGATAGTCATAGAGTTTTCCGGCAGCATGTCCCCAGTAAGATGTTCCCTCTTCGCAAGCCCCGTCGGATTTCACGAAATTAATGAACTTATCTACCGACTTCATGGAACGATAAACCGCTTTTGCCAATTTATCCTTATTATTTTCCATCAAGAAGAAACATTGCAGGGCATTGGAGTTACACCAGGGATTCCAGTTATTGATAATTTCTCCCGGCTTCCAGTTGAAAGCCATCCACCACATTTCATCATCGTTCATATAAGGATCGAGGATGCGTTCTTTGATGGCTTTTCGCATTTGTAAAGATACTACGGGATTAATTTTGTCGAACGGTTTACGGAAAAAATAGTGTACCCATGCCATTAAAGCGCCGTAACCACCCGAACCGAGGTCAATAATCTGTTCACGGAAGTCAGGAAGCGAACGTTTGCTGCTCTGGCGGGGTAGATGTGCGGATAAAACCCAAGAATTCATTTCGCAACTCATATAGGCTCCATTCAGTAGTTGGTCGATAAAACGTCCTTTACCCTCGGCCAATTCGGCAAGCATCAGAGTATTGAGTGCCTGGCGGTTGGCGTCATAAGGCACTTCCATCACTTTCCGGTTACCACTACGTTCATATTCCAGATAGGCAGTGGCAGGAATCAGTTGCCATTTGTAGTTGAGAAGTTTCTCGCCGGCTTCAATAAGGCGTTGTTTGTTGGGGCCCATCAGTGAATCCCAAGCGGCACGATCTGTATAAGCAGGATAAGGTATCCATGCTTGTTTCATCACTAACACGTTTTTCAACGTAGTTTCGTCTGCTGCCTTTTGCAGCATATTGCGTTCGGTATAAGCATTTGCCTTGAAAGAGAAACTTCCCAAGACTGCTACCAAAAGAACACAAAACAAATGTTTCATTCGATTCATGGTATTTTGTTCATTTAAGTATGGCAAAGATAGTGTATCTCTATAAAAGTAAGGTGAGCAAATCATACGAACCTAATGACAAAAAAGTACATACTTCAAAAATCGTACTATTCCCAGTCACTAAATTCGAAACTCAACTGTTCCCAAACACCATGCTGCTCATCCGCTTCTTCTTTCGGATTGGAAACGGAAAGTCCGATGAGCCGGATGGGATGTTGCTCATATTCCACACTTTTCAGTAATTCTTTCGCTAGCGGAAGTACCCGGTCTAAAGTTGTCAACTCCTGCGATTGGGTCATACTTCGGGTTATCTGACTAAAATCATGAAACTTGATTTTCAAGGTAAGTGTATTCCCCTTGAAATCTTTATGGCTGAGACGTTCAATCAATTCTACCGCTACGTGATACAGTTCGATAATAACCGATGAACGGGCTGAAATATCCCGTTCCAGCGTACGTTCGCACCCAATGGATTTACGGATACGGACTGCTTCTACCGGACGTTCGTCAATACCTCTCGCACATTCATAGTAGAGTGCTCCCACTTTACCGAAGTGTGCCGTCAACATCTCCAACGAGCATTTACGTAGTTGAAAACCATTGCTGATTCCGAGCAAGTGCATCTTTTTAGCAGTTACGGGACCTACTCCCCAAAAAGATTCGATAGGAAGACGGGCGATAAAATCCAATGCCTGTTCCGGGTGTATGGTACACAGTCCATCCGGTTTGCGATAATCAGAAGCTATTTTTGCCAGAAATTTATTATAGGATATTCCGGCAGACGCTACCAAGTTCAGTTGTTCGCGAATCTTCTGTTTTATCTCTTTCGCTATATCTACGGCCAGAGAAATGCCTTTCTTATTTTCTGTTACATCAAGAAAAGCCTCATCTAAGGAAAGAGGTTCAATAATGTCCGTATATTCATGGAAAATCTCATGTATCTGACGGGAAACGGATTTATAAACATCCATCCTGCCAGATACAAATATAAGCTGGGGACAAAGCCGCTTCGCCTTTTGTGAGGACATAGCGGAACGGACCCCATAACGCCGGGCTTCGTAACTGGCAGCAGCCACGACTCCCCTTTCTTCAGCATGACCTACAGCTACCGGTTTGCCGCGAAGTTCCGGGTTATCACGTTGTTCTACAGAGGCGTAGAAAGCGTCCATGTCGATATGTATAATCTTTCTCTGGAGCATTTATTCAGTTACTATAGCAAACTTACTATAAATCCCCGAATAAATAAAATATTTCTTATTGAGAATAGGTCTTCAAGCTATCCTCTTTCAAAATAATAAGTCTTTCCAGGTTCAGCCATTATATCATACTCGTACACCTTATACAATAAAGGATACTGCAAACTAATCTCTTTAGACACAAGCGGTTCCTTTATTCGCTCAAACTGAAAAAAACGATTCCCATTTTCACCTGCCGCCTCACGCAAACCTTCCCCTTTTAAAGGTACATAAGAGCGTAATCGAAGATTCCCACCTAAACGAGCATGTATAGTCACTTCAGACAACTGAGCACTATTCCATTTCATATCCACAACAAAACCTCCTCGGGCAACCAGTCCTTCAACAGTACCTTTCCGCCAAGCATCTGGTAACGCCGGAAGCAGATGTACAGCATTGTCATGACTCTGCAAAAGCATCTCAGCAACTCCTGCCGTATAACCGAAATTTCCATCAATCTGAAAAGGGGGATGTGCATCAAACAGATTCGGATATGTGCGTCCACTTGGATTTGCCGGTTCTACCAATACCAACATATTATTAATAATCTTAAAAGCACGATTACCATCCAAAAGCCTTGCCCACAAGTTTATTTTCCACCCAATCGACCATCCCGTTGCTTGATCTCCCCGATAAATTAAAGAGTTTTTTGCAGCTTGAAATAACAGAGGATCTGTATAAGGAGATATCTGATTACCCGGATACAATCCAAAAAGATGAGACACATGCCTGTGCTCGCTCGTAGGGTCGTCCACATCTTCCAGCCATTCCTGTAATTGGTTATATCTACCAATCTGCATAGGCGGCAAACGATCAATCATTTTTTGCAAATGTTCGGCATAAGCAGCATCTTCCGCCAATATCTTACAAGCCCGCAAAGTATTGGAGAAAAGATCAAAAACGATCTGATTGTCCATTGTACAGCCGGCCACAGTAGAAGGTGCATTCTTCTTTTCATCCCCCTCCGGTCCATGTTCCGGTGAGTTGGACGGACAAGTCACCATCCATCCGTATTTGGGATGTTCCACTAAAAAATGAAGAAAGAAATCTGAAGCTCCTTTCATTATGGGATATGCCTCCTTTAAAAAAGCTTTATCACCGGTAAAAAGATAATGTTGCCATAAATGCTGGCATAACCATGCGCCTCCATTCGGCCACATTCCCCAAAATGCTTTATCTACAAGTCCTGTGCAACGCCATATATCCGTATTATGATGCAGTACCCAGCCGTCACAGCCATACATTGTACGAGCTGTTTCTCTCCCTGTTTCCGACAATTCTTTCAACATTTGCATCAACGGTAAATGTGTCTCACTCAGATTAGTCACCTCAGCCGGCCAGTAGTTCATCTCCAGATTGATATTAACCGTATATTTTCCGTCCCAAGGAGCCAATAATTTATCATTCCATATTCCTTGCAGATTTGCGGGTTGTCCGCCCGGTTGGGAAGAAGAGATGAGCAGATAACGACCATATTGAAACATTAAAGCGGCCAATGATACATCTTTTCCTTCATTAAAGTGTTTCACCCGTAGATGTGTCTCTCTTTTTGCTTCTTCCGAAGTCCCTAAATCCAACTTCACACGGTTGAATTGGTTCTGATAATAAGCTATATGTTCTTCACGTGCTTGCTCATATTTTTTCTTACAAGCAATATCTAAATAAGCCTTTGACTTTCTGTGTGCATCTCCGCTGACATCTTTATAATTCACAAAATTAGTTGCAGCGGAAATATAAAGAGTTACAGCATCAGCTCCATTCACCTGAATATTCTCTCCAGTCACTACTACATGACCTCCCTCATTCTTTACCTCAGTCTGTGTCTCTACACGAATGGCACCAGGCACACCTTCATGTCCTGTTCCTTTCCCTATTAACACAAGTCTTTTTCCCGACTTGCGAATTTCATGCTGCAAAGGAGATTTATAAGAAGCCATAAATGATAAAGCCTCCGGTTTATTTGCAGTCAATCGAACTATGACCACATTATCCGCAAAGGAAGTGAAAACCTCCCGATTATAAGTCACCTCTCCTACTTTATAACGTGTAGTTGCTATGGCCCTTTCTATGTCCAAGTCACGATAATAATCCGTAGCCTTCTCATGCCCGGGAAAGTCAAGCATCAAACTACCTATTGTTTGATAAGGCATACCGTTACGCGGAGTTTCAAAATTTTGTGCCACTATTTCTTGTGCTTCCCGATAACGCCCCTCAAACACAAGCTGTCTGATTTGAGGTAATGCAACCAAAGCTTTTGGATTATCATTACGGTGAGGACCTCCTCCCCACACAGTTTCCTCATTCAACTGAAGTTCCTCACTGCCCGCACCGCCATAAACCATCACTCCCAACCGAGAATTTCCTAAAGGCAAGGCTTCAGTCCAAACCGTAGCCGGGCGGCTATACCACAATTTCAAATCATCAGCGGATACATTCAATGAACATACCATACACACCAATGCCATAAAAATCCTATCTAATCTTATCATAAAAATATTCTTATTAGTCAACCACTAATCTTTCTCGTCTTTCCGCCACCCAAGTGACAGGTATGATTTCCGCCCCTCGTATTTCGGCTCCATCTCTTGTTGGACATAAACTAACTACCAAATGATTTTCACCACCAATATTCAACCAACATTCGGGAATATAATATTCATGCTGGGGACCTTTCTGCCAACAACGACCGATGCAGTGACCGTTTATGTAAATAAATCCATTCCCCGAATGTTCCAGACGAAGATGGTAAGGGAACCATACTCCACGAGGCTGCTCGGGCAAAGTGAACGAATATGAATACCATGACAGAAGCGATTCATCTAATTCAGCCGTTTCTGGCAGTATCTTTTCTTGTAATCCTCCGCCTTTAGACAAGTTAAGTCCGCGTTCGTTCTCTGTGTATGCATATTCCAAAGAAAGTTCCTTGTCTCCGCATCTCACATAATTCAGTCCTATGCCCCAATAGTCTTCTACTATCTTTTTTGTATGATGATGTAACCCTTTGCTTTCAAAAAGCATAACTATTTCGAGCTTCCTGTTTATAGCCGAATCTCCCGGCAGTTGATAAAAAACACTATATGCATCTTCCTTCAACATAGGCAGTATCTTTCCTTGAACGGACACCAACACCTCGTCTGCATCCGTGCCGTTAATCAATTTATGACCAATACGTCCCACTTCAAGCAGTTTTCCCTGCGGAGCATACGTACGATAATACACAAAATGACGTCCGTAAATGCCATCGTGATCAATGCACTCTCCTTTCTCCAACTTCGTCCAGCGAGTAGGGAGCGGATCAGCCATCTGCATATCAGGCATCAATCTGATAGTATCCGCTTCAACTGCCGGACGAGATTCCGTATCGGGAAGTTTCGGTAACCAATCTCCCTGACTGCCACCTGAAGGCAAATAATATATCATAGCGCCAAATGGTTCCAATGAAAAATCAAAAGTCAAATCAGAAGTCTGTATGGTACCAAAATGATGACGGGTATGCTCCTCTGTTCTCACAAAATAATACCGGTCACCGTTGGAAGCCTTGCGTAACACCAACTTCACATCCGGATCAGTAGAAATATACTCTATAGGAAACACATCAGCACGGGCTATTTTAGTACCATGTTCCTTCAATAAATGCGCTAATCCCTGAAAACGACGATAACGCTCATTAATCGAACCATTTTCAGCAATGGCAGCTGCATAATCATAGGTAGTAGTCATTTGTCTGGCTCCCCAATCATCAAAGTTAGTACCACCTACAGTCATGTAATAATTAATCCCACAAAAACCACGCTGCAATGCATATAAGGTAATATTCTGCGTTTGTACCGGCATTAAACCATCCTGTTCCCAACTTAGTTTTCCTCCCACTTCACTCATCCACCCACCTTGCAATTCTCCCGAAATTAGCGGTTTACCGGGTTGGGTACGTAACTGTTGATTAATCAAACGGCCGAAATTCTTCTCTATTTCCCAACGCGGGTAACTATTTACCATATCTACCACGCCGTTAAGCCCCCCCTCTTCCACATTACGAGCTTCATCCGTCCAGCAAGTTATAACCGGCACATCTATTTCATATTTACGAACAATTTGCGTAAGTTGGATCAAATAGTCTTTCTTAGCCTCTTTCGGAAACCATTTAATTCGATTAAATTCATTCTCCACCTGGAAAAAGATAACACCTGTATGCCCTTTCTCCTTCCGCGTTAATTGGTGCGGTGCCACTACACGGCATACAGCTCTGTACCAATGCTCATTCCAACGCATAAATTCAGGGTCATTACTTTGCAGCCAGGTATCAAAAGTAGTCTTTGCAGGTTTCTTTTGCATAATCCATTGCGGAAAACCACCTCCACTCCATTCTGCACAAATATAAGGTCCGGGACGGACAATCACATAAAGCCCGAAATCTTCCGCCATTTTCAGGAAGTCATCCAGTTCCTTCATGTCCAAACAAGACTCATCCTGCGGCGAACGAGGCATTTTCCGTTCATGCCAATTCCAGGGAATGTATGTCTCCACACAATTAAAACCACCATCTTTCAACCTTCTAAAACGATCCGCCCACAAAGGTTGAGGCACACGAAAATAATGGAACGCAGCACTAAACAGGAACATGTCCTTCCCTTCAATCTGTATACATTGCCGGTCATAACGGATTCTATCCGGATGAATAAACACTGAATCATCTATGGACACTACTTGCGTACCGTTTCCAATGAAAGTGTCTGCCGTTCGGTCATTCATTACTGCTAGATCCGTAATATTTTGAGCTGAAATAAACATAGGAAGAAATCCCAATAAACCAACTATATATTTTATCATACACACTACAATATCTATTATTTTATTGTCGAAATTTTAAGAGTCAATAATATTAGGTTCAGCTCCGTTTCAGGAAGCTCTCCCCCCCTCATTAGTCTGACTATATTCAAAAGATAGTCTTCATGATATAAAAAAGTAATTATTTCAACATTTTTATTTTTACAGCTTCCCTTGAATGACAAATCCACTCTCCGTCTCTCCATTCCAGCCAAACATCAAAAGGCTTTCCCTCACCAAGAGTAACTTCCAAACCGTCCATACTGAACGAGTATCCGTTTCCTATGTACAATGAAACAAGTCGTCCTTTCTCCATGGTTGCAACACAATAGGTGCCCATAAACCGGATGCCCATATACTTCGCTTCTGTTTTTTCATTCACCGAATGAATGATATGGTCCATTTTGTCTTTCTTGAAATATTCGACCGACAACTTGGCTACACCTTTTTGTTTTGGAGTCTTACTTGTATAGACCGAACGAATTTGGCTTTTTGCTCCGTTGCCGTATGGTTCATACACTGTTATAAAAGGATGGTCCCAAGCTTCACTTTTTTGCCTTATCAGTAATGCCGGTACAGGAAGCGTACGTAAAGACGGTTCATAATAACGATGATTGAACAAAGAGTTCAGTTGATAAACGGTCCTTCCTTTACCTGTCGGCACAAACATCCTCATATGAGTATCATCTATACCCAAATGATAGTCTACATAAAAGTTGTCAGGATTCTCGCAGCTACCCAATGTAGTGAAATAAGAATATCCTTTACCGGACAACGAATCCAAGGGAGAGGCAGACATCGGCATCGGTTGCCCCGACGAAAGGAAGAATTCGGAGCCGGTACCCATGTTATGATAAATATAGTCATGGTAACGGTCTTCCCCATCTGTCACGTCCGACCGGAATATGTCTACATAATAGCCAGTGTGTGGCGAAGTACGGATAATAGAAAGCATACGGCGTTGTTCCGCCTTGATTTCCGAAGTATGGAAATGATTTACCGCATCTACATACTGGTGGTAGGGAGATACCTCGTAGTCAGGAGTTTTTCCATCAATGACGACAGGTTCGGCATGTACAATTTCCAGATTCTGCGGCATGTTATTGTCCGCACCTTTTCCATTCGGACTCACGGTATTGTGTCCAGCTACGTTAATTTTATATTCATGTGTGTCCGCCCCCCAATAATCCTGACCTACACCTTGATCTGGTGCCAAAATATGTCCACGCCCATACAACTCCATGTTCATGCCATTAGGTTGCCTGTGCCCGGTATCCTTGCCAAATCCCATCAAAGTAAAAGCCAAAGCATCCTTCGGGTCGGGTGCATCATTGCGACCGAATACTAAAGAGTATGTTTCGGAATAGGATGTACGCGCCAATTGAGGAGCACTATCAGTACGAGGGATTTCGGGCAAATAGAAAAACAACGCATAATAAAATTCATTGTGCAAGTTCCGTTGTGGGGCATATTTCATCCATTCTGCACATTTTCTTTCTTGCAAACTATCTTTCTTATCGTGCCAGTATGCCATCATAAGTTCCAGTTGTTCGGTATTCATGGTAGCATATGTAGCATCACCAAAGTTAGTAACATAACCATTGGGAAATAACATTTGTGTCATTGAACTCGAGGCTTTGCTCAGCAAAGGATCTTTGGACAAAAAATCAAGACCATTTTTATAATAAATGAAGCCGAAACGCACCAATTGCCCAATAGAGCCTTGTCCGTATCCGCCCGGAGCTTCAGGCCACAATCCGGTAGTAGGACTGATGTTGGCACGCAGCACATCGAGATAAGCCCCATGATGTTCCGTGGTAGGACCGTAAACCAATTTGTTTACATAATAAGCACGCCCCTTGCCATCCTGATAAGTGAAATCCTCGTCAAGCGCCAAGGCATAAAGCATGGCAGATTGCTGTTCATTCATGTTCCAGTTGCCTTTCAGTCCTCCTCCACGGTTCAGTTTGTTTTCTATCAAACGCTTGAACATCTTCTCGAAACAACCTAAAGCCCATTCTTTTCCTTCGGGATGAGGAGGTGCCCATATCTCACCATCAATGCCTTTGACAAATTGTTCCGAATCAAAATACTCTTGCCGCAAATAATCGTAAATCATGTCGTATGCCAATGGAAGAGTAGCGAAATGGCGGGTATCACCTAAAGTCTCGAAAGAAAGGTAGCCATTGAGACTTCCCTCTTTATGATTTTGTTCCCAACCCGAATTAAGTTGTTCTTGTTGTGCTGCCCCACGAACAAAATTCCACAAGATGTCGGCAGCCAATTTGGCATATTTCCTATTTTCCGTCAAGTAATATAAGATAGACGATTTCCAAGCCAACTGAATGAAAGCCCGGTTCACGGTTTCCGTTCCAAGTCCGGTCTTGGTGAACGGGACGGTATCATACGGAGTTTCGTTGCCCAAATCCGATAATTCATTGTTAGATGATTCAGTCAGCTTCACAATGCCAAGATTCATACTGGCAGGTTTGGTCAGCGAACCATCCCCGTAAGGAATAATTTTGTCCAGTGGAGCCAAAGGCACGGAGTTGCTGGCGGCACGTCCGTAGGTCACTCTAACTGTAGGATATTTGGCATTACCTTCCCTGCGGGTGACATAATTTCCTTCGGTATAGAAATGCGTATAGCGTTTTCCTGGTTCCCAATGCATCTGCATACGAGAAACCACGTATCCAGGATTATCCTGGTGCATAGCAATGATTGGATCCACATCGGCTTTCAGCGCCTCATAAATGTCTCTTGCCCAGTTCACCGATTCTATTTTCGCCAGAATAGCTTGTTTGTCGTCCATCGTAACAAATACGCGAGGATGCATATTCGTGCGAAAGTCTTTTTCGCTAATGGTCGACTGTGCAAATGCTATCCACACATCCAACAACAGGAAGATGCAAAAAAGATAAAAATATTTATTCCTTATATGAACCATGGTATTTCTTTTTCGATTAAAATCACACTTTACCATTATTATATATTATTGTTGATAACGTAAAAAAACAAAGAGCGCATCATTTCGTCTGTGACTCCGGATGCGCTCTCCCATCTTTAAAATATATGAGATCTAATACTTAAACAGTTATCCTTCATGCTTATCACTTACCCGGCTTCACAATATCAAATGCTCCGGCAGGATTACCCTCAAGGGCTTTGAGGTCATCAAAACGGATAGTCATATCTACCTTATTAGTCACATACAATCCGAATTTACAACCCAAAGCATCATAAGTTCCGTTATAACCAACACACTCAGAATTATTTCCAGTATCATCCAAAGTATCATCATCAATCCAATGCGCAAAACCAAAATTGCAATTACCGGAATCGTATGCAGGTGAACCCTCGACCATATTATCGCCTATCCATGCTTTCAGATGGCCTTTGTTGTTCCGACCGGCCTTGAAATAAACCACCACCGAGTACCATTTATTAGTTTCGAGTTTGCCAACGATTCCTACTACCGGATCAATCAGAGCATGACGATGCGAAAGTTTCAAAATTCCCTGATCAATGGAAAGATGCCCCGCCCAACTGTTTTTACACCCTTGACCGAAAATTTGCGCAATGATGATGCCACTCTCGTTCATAGGGAACTTGCCTTCGGGCAAATAAACCTTAAAACCATACCATCCTTCGGTTGTCGTTTTGAAATTACAAGTCACTTCGGCCCCTCGACGCATACGACGGTCATCCTCCAAAAGAGCTTTATAGTTGTAATAAAATTCCAAATATTTATCTACAATCTTAATATAATTGGGTTCCCAAGCCCATGCGTCTGTAAAAGGAAGATAGGATGTACCCGAATTGAAATCATGTTTATAAATTACATAATCCGCACCTGGTTTACTCCCATTTACTGGTGTTTGATTTTGATCAGCAGATAAAGTCAATCCAATTTCACCGACGTTTCCAACCCAAGTTGTTCCCACTTGCAGGAATGTGATTTTCAGATAATAGGTTTTGCCTTCTTCAAGATAGAATGCTCCCCATTGGTCTTTCCAATTGGTTGCCCATGAGCCGGTATTCTTCATTGCATGGGTCAAAGTCTCGTTCAATGCAGCTGTTTTCAAAGTATTCAGGTTATCACCGATATTAACGTTCAGCGAACTTCCATCTTTCGTCGTTCCTGTCATCAGATATACGTCGAACAATCCGGTTGCAGGAGCGTCAAACTGATATATGACATGAGCACCATCCTTAGTACTTCCAATACCACCTTCTTCAATGGTTATTGTTCCGCTTGTTTCTAAATAGTTGATGAGCGGTAAATTCAAATCTCCAACTAACGGCAATTCGGGACCACTAATCTTTTGATAACCATTAAAATCAATAGTAATAGCACCACCTTTTGCATCCGTAGGTACTGTTACGGTAACTGAAGTCGCTGTTAAAGCATCAGCAGTGGCCTTGGTAATTCCCTCTTCGGCACAGAATTCAACAATAACATCCTGAGCAGTAACCCCTTTATCAATGAAATATTGGAAATTCTTTCCATTTATTGTAATCTGCGAACCAGGAAAAGTGGGACTCGGATTGATTGAAGTAATCTCGGCACCAGGAACACAAATAAATTCATCGGTTGTTTCTGTATGATTCTTCCATACCCACAGAGTAATGTTACCAGTAATTCCCTTCTGCGGTACTCGTACTTTAATCTCATTATCCGACCAGCTTTCATAGTCAGTAGCCTCGACACCTCCGAAATACACACGTCCCACACGCTCTGTACGTTCTGTTCCAAAATTAGCTCCCTTTATCGTCACCACACTAGTTGGAAGACCTTCGCTTGGAGAAAACTCGGAGATTACAGGAACTGGATATTTATTCAATCCATTTTTTTCATCATCTGAACATGCAGTTCCTATGAAAGTGCTCGAAAATAACAGAACACAAATCATTATAGAATTAAATAGCTTTTTCATATTCATCTTTTATTAATTACATTCATTACCACTGCGGATTCTGCAATAACTGCGGATTCAACTTTATCTCATCTGTAGGAATAGGTTGCAAATAATTCTTCTTTGAAAATTTTCTATTGACCTTCTTTTCTACAATCACACACCCTGGCTTGGTTGGAGTATACGCAGGATCTTCATAAGTAATAGTTTCTTGTTCTATATTATCAGCAGTCCAAACACTTGATTTAAAAACATCTTCGTTTGTTACAGGATTTTTCATTGTAACCAAATACGTATTAGTATCTTCATAGCTTATATAGACACCACATTTTTCTGTCCCAAAGACTTGTTCCGCAATTCCCCAACGACATACATCCGCAATACGTAAGCCTTCAGCATACAACTCCAAAGCACGTTCACGACGGATCTCTCCTAAATAAGACATATCACATCCCAATGTTCTTGCTTTAGCTATCAAAGCAGCATTCAAAGGAGCCACTCCACCACGGGCACGAACTAAATTTAAAGACTTGTCCAAATCCTCATCAGAAATAGTACCATTCCCCAACTCGCAAGTAGCTTCAGCATAAATTAAATATATTTCAGCCAAACGTATTAACATACAATCCATTGCTTCCTGACCAGCATCGGTTATGGTAGACAATTCCGAGCAGAATTTCCGTCCACGAGTTCCTGAAGCTGTATTAGTCGTCAAATTAGGACAATATTGATACTGATTGGCAGACAAAGAAGTTATATCTGTCATATAATCTGCACCAGTACCATATTTCCCCCACCCCCAAACATAATCCAATGTCTTAGGATGACAAGCTGTCAGCCGATAATCACGATTTTCAAATTCCGTATTCATATCAATATATCCTTTAAACAAAGGAGACACATGAACAGGCAAACCATCAGCACACAAATACATATCAATTAATTTCCGTGTCATCTTAGCTGGTTCTGAATGCGTCAGATTCATATTACTCTTCCTATTCGTATGATCATAGACAGCACGAAAAATAGCTTCTTTATTACTAGCCTTACTCAGCCCGGCAGGATTAGAATCACTACCTTCCAAGTTAAATAGATAAAAATAACTCTTATGTGCATACAAATCCGGATTAGCCGAATTGGGAACATTCTCTACCCCTAAAAACAATTCAAATGTCCCACTACTGATAATCTCATCGGAAAGTGTTTTGGCCATGGTTAAAAAATCGGTCACAGAAGGATATCCGTCGGGAATTACCGTTCCAGCACCATTCTTCACACCGTCCCCATTAGTAGGATCAGCCGTACCTATACCATTATATTTCTCCCAAGTACCTTCATATAAACAAACACGTGCCTTAAAAGCTTTTGCAGCTTCAATTGTAACATGACCATCGTTTGAAGTCGAAGACACTGTCGTGTTTTTCAAGTTAAAAATGGCTGTGTCCAAATCATCCAAAATAGCTTTTACAACTTCGTATCGAGATGCCCTCTTACCCCATACCACATCTGAAGAGACATCGGGAGTACTCATCATCAATGGTATTCCACCAAAACGTTGTAACAAAAAGAAATGATGCCATGCACGAAAGAAATGAGCTTGACCAACCGGACCTGCTATTTCGTTAGGGTTAGAATAAGAGGCAGCCTTCTCTATTAATTGGTTACAGCCACGTAGCCATTCATACGATTGAGAATAATAATCATCAGAAGTGCCGGCCGCATTTGTCCCATTCACTGCATCGTGAGAAACTGTAATCAAATCTGTCCCATAATCAAAACGAATGGCATAAGTGTTATTTGCACTACCTTTCTTTCCATTGGACTGCCATGCGTAAATATTAGTATGAAGATTATCAGCAGCAGCCTGAAATTGTTCCAAATTTTGAAAAAATATAGCTTCTGTTTCAGAATCCAGAGGCTTAAGATTCAAAAAGTCATCTATACAACTTGTAACAACCAATGAACCTAATAATAGGATGTATATAACTTTACCTGTTTTCATAATTTACATGCTTTTTAAAATGTGAGATCAATACCAAAAGAAATCGTACGTGCATAACAATCAATCTTGCCCTGTCCCGTTGAAGCCTGTGCTTCAGGGTCAAATTTATCATCTACATGTGTCAATTCAAACAGATTATCTGCCGATATATACAAGCGTAGATTTTCCACCCCTATTTTTTTCATCCATGTCTTAGGCAGCGTATACCCCAATGCCACATTCTTTAAACGAGCATACCAAACATTCATCACATTGATATCGTTATATTGACTATAATTCCAATCATTTACAGAACCATTAAATGACAGCAAAGGAAAACGAGCATCAGTATTTCCTTCTGTCCATGTATTATCAAGATAGGTCTTATTTTGATTCATCCACCAACTAACGAAAGGACCACGCATATTACCTTCGCGAATAAGATTCTGTTTACCAACTCCCTGAATGAATGCCGAAAAATCAAACCCTTTATATTTTACTCCCAAACTAATTCCAAACTGATAGTGTGGATTAGAGTCACCATAATAATAGAGGTCATCCGTAGTAATCGCTCCA
The DNA here is from genome assembly GCF_902491285.1 of uncultured Bacteroides sp. Classification (GTDB taxonomy): domain Bacteria; phylum Bacteroidota; class Bacteroidia; order Bacteroidales; family Bacteroidaceae; genus Bacteroides. The sequence goes on from NZ_CABUHK010000015.1 coordinate 69,639, forward strand.
TTTTCATCCAAGTCGACTTTCCTCACGCATCCAGGACGTAACTGATTATTACTATTTTGAGTAGGAGCCAATGTACCTGTTCCATTAATCGTTCCATAATAAGCAGTGACTTCTTCTTCATTCTGCAAATACCCATTAGTCTTGAATACGTAAATTGAATTAATCGGTTTTCCTTCTACTATTTTATTTTTACCATAAGTGATAGCAGCTGCGCCTTCATAACTAGTTACTTTAGTATGCGCATCGGACAAACTTAATCCGACACTATAACTGAAATCTCTTCCTATCCGATCATTCCAATTCAACTGTAGTTCCCAACCATTAGCACGATAACCTCCGGAATTTGTTTTTGGAGCCGTTGCCCCCAATGTCTTAGGATAAGTGATATCAATCAACATATCATTATTCTTACGGATATAATATTCAAATGTACCGCTAAGACGATTATTAAGTACGGCAAAATCAACCGCAACGTTAGTAGTAGAGACACGTTCCCAGGTTCTATCTTCTGAAGTCATAGAAGAAATCCATGCCGTGTTCACTTTTGTACCGTCAAATCCGAATACTGTATTCCCTTTACTAATTGTTGAATAATAATCATATTGGCCAATACCTCCTTGTGAACCGGTTTCACCGTAAGAGCCACGCAACTTTAAATTATCAAATACATTCCAATTCTTTACAAACTCAAATTCAGAGAAACGTATGCCAGCTGAAAGACCATAAAAATTAGCCCAACGATTATTCTTTGAAAATCTGGAAGATCCATCACGACGGAACAAACCTTCTAACAGATAAATTCCCTTATAATCATAGTTCAATCGGCCAATCCAAGAAATCATTCCTACCTCATTTCTGCCTCCAGTAGCTTCAGCAGTAGTAACATCTCCTAAATTAATATCATCCAGTTCGTCATTGGCCATACCTTTACGATATTGGTAGTATTTCTCATATCCTGTTTTTTCACCGGTCAAACCCGCCATTAGTGATACGTTATGACTACCAAATGAACGATTATAATTCAACAAAGCATTGTAAGTTTGATAAAAGGTTTCTTCTAAAGTGTTTTTTACCCAGCAATCATCATCTGACGATTGATAATGAATAGAACCTGCCCCTTGGGAATAATCAGGATAACCGTCAATAGAGGTTGTTTCACCCGCCCAGTCATAAAGAGTAACATGAGTCTGACGCTCTATTTTTTTATGATGTCGGATACGAAAGTTGGCAGAAGTTTGTAAAGACAGTCCCTTTACATATTTATTGAGGTCTAAAGTCAGTTTACCTCCTAAACGCATGATTTCTTCCGTATTGTTATTACGTCCTCCTTCAACCATTTTAGCCACAAGATTATTATTCCCAAAAGTATCATAAAATTGCCCGTATTCATTATATATCGGGAATAAATACATATCTTGCAAACCATGTCCCACGCCTTGTTGAGGGCTACTGGTATTCCGTTTATCATAAGAGACATTGAACTCTGTCTTCACAATATCATTAATTTTATAATCAAGGTTCGTACGAAAATTATATTTTTTCTGTCCATCATACACCACGTCTATTAAAGACCGGTCATTAGCATATCCTAATGAAGTCATAACCTTCACTCTATCATTACCTCCCCTGACCATTACGTTATGTGATTGTCCCCATGTTGTTCCATAAACAGCATCAAACTGGTCAGCATAAGGGTCCAATACCCTATAAGCACCACTTACCATACCTTCAATATATTCACCATTTGCAAGGGAATGCCACGTTTCTTCCGACCAGCCTAACTTCCAACCGTACGTATGATCTGCACCATATTTATAGTCATTCTCCACAGCCATATTATGCATTTTTGCCCATTCTTGCCCATTAGCGACCGGATAACGTTTTCCTACAATATTAGCATGTACACTTCCCGAATAAGTGACTTTGATTTTTCCTTCTTGTCCACGCTTAGTTGTCACCAGCATAACACCACCGGCAGCTTTAGTACCATAAATTGCAGCGGCTGCATCTTTCAATACAGATATGCTTTCAACATCATTGGGATTAATTTGCGAAAGTTCCCATTCGTAAGCTTCTACCCCATCAATAATGATCATTGGTTTATTGGCATCATCATTCACAGAGATACCCCCACGTAATGTTATCGAAGTACCTTCATTTCCCGGACGAGAAGAAGTACGCGTTATTGTCAGCCCGGGAATGGTCCCCTGCAGTGCAGAAGCCACACTCTGCGTAGATTTTCCGGCAAGTACTTCATCTCCTTTTACTTGGGTAACAGACCCGGAAAGAGTCGCTTTCTTTTGAACTCCATACCCAACAACTACAATCTCATCCAGCATCTCGGAGTCTTCTCTCAAAACAAATTTCAGTGGCTTTCCTGTTATATTCACTTCTTGTGTTTGAAAACCCACATACGAAATGATCAACACCCCTCTAGAAACATTATTCAATGTAAAATTACCATCCATATCAGTAATTACTCCATTGGTCGTTCCCTTCACTGAAATACTAGCTCCAATAATAGGTTCACCCTTCTCATCTACTACTTGCCCCTTTACGAAACCAGATTGTAGAATAGCCTGAACATCTCTCACCTCCGAAAATACCAATTGAGGACTTCCGACCCATAACGTGGATACCATCACCACAGAATATAAAACTCTTTTCGGTGAGAATCTAAGAAAATCATTTTCCATAAATTCCAATTTAAAATTAACACTATATCGTTTATTATCTCTTTTTTATATACACTGTTGCAAATATGTACGCATCTCTTTCCTTGCCATAAATAAATGACATTCTACCGTTCGCTTCCCAACATTCAGACGAGTAGCAATTTCTACAGACGAAAGTCCTTTAAAGCGCGTCAAATAATAAATTTGTTTTCGTTGCCTTGGAAAAGTTGACAGTTTTTTCTTCTCTAATGAAGAAATATCATTGGTCAAGACAATTTCTTCCGTTTCATTCGTACAAGAAGAAGCTTCATCGTAGAGATAGCTACTGATTTCTCTTGCCTTATAATAGCGGCGGAGATAATCAGTTACAATATTACGGGAAATGGTATAAATAAAATGCTTTACAGTATCTTCACAAAGAATTCGCTTATATTCCATCAGACGTACAAATACATCTTGTGCCAAATCTTCCGCATCACAACGATTGTTAATTCTATACGTTATAAAATCCACCACACGAGAATAATATTCAATGTACGAATCTACAATAATACTCTGGGATCTATCAGTTACATTCTCCATAATATAAACTTTGGGTTATGATTACGAATGCAAATATAAACTGTTGCTCCCATATAAAGGCATAAACTTGAAAGCGGTAGGTATCAATACAAGGAAGAAAGACTATAAACAGATAAATATCTATATATCAACAGTATAAATAGTTAAAAGCAAAGTCCCAAATCATTGTTTTGATACTCTGTCATGATCTTGCTTCTGAATATACTCTAATGGAGTACATCCCATTTGCTTTTTAAACAACCGGAAGAAAGAAGACTTTGAATTGAACCCACAAGATTCTGCAATAGACATTAATGTATATAAAGAAATATCCTCCTGTTTTTGCTTTTGAACAAAAGCTTCCACTCGATAATGAGCAACAAAATCGGAAAAGTTAGTATTCAATTTAAAAGAAAGACATTCTGATAAAGAAGAAATAGAACAGGATAACGCTGCGGCAATATCCGCACTCTTCAACTGTTTGTTCAAATATGGTTTTTCTGTTTCAAAATAATGAATGAGTTGTTCATACAGGCGATCCAACTTTTCCTGACTGGATCTTGGAGTTTTAGGTCTATACGCCGCCGTATTTAACAATTCATCGTCAGGATCCTGTTTCATTTCTACTATCGCCACTTTTCTCCGCCAATATTTCCATCCGATACCCAATAGCACAATTATGACAACTATAGCAGCAATACCATACGTAACATACCATGGATATTCTACAATAATTTCCAATTGAGTTTCATAATCAGAATTTCCTTGTCCACGAACTCTCAATAGATATTTCCCCGCCGGCAAATCAGTATAGGACAAACAGTTATTCTCAATATTATATTTCCATCTTTCATCAAACCCCTCCAGTATATATTGATAAGAATCCAATGCCCCTAGATAGGTATGCATGGAGAAACATAATTCCAAATTGTTCTGAAACGCAGGTAATACCATTGATTTTGCATAAGCCGGAGTTACAGGACCTTGTTCCTGATCTTCCAACAATTGTTGCCGCTTCCCTGCAACCTTAACAGAACTAATACGTGGCAAATCACACAATACAGCTTGTGACAACTGATAAGGATCACAAACAACCAATCCCATTTCATTAGCCCACCAATATCTATTTTGACTATCCTTACTAAATGAGCGGCATACCCCACTAGGTATCCCAGCTGATAAATCATACAACTGTTTCTTATTAGTCACCCGATTATAACGCAGAATCCCTTTCATTGTGGCAATCCACCACACATTCTGCTCATCTTCATAAACGCTATAAACTGTATTATGTGGCAAAATATTATCTTCTGAATAAATATCAATCTCCGATCCCCGCTCATTCAAAACAATCAGCCCCATCCGATCGGTACAAATGAACATCTTTCCATTCTTACTTCTGGATATATTATTAATCTGTGCTTTAGATATATTCTTCAATTTATCCTTTCCCTCAAAGGTATCCGTTATTTTATGAGTAACCTTATCCAATAAAAAAACACCTTCAGAAGTTCCTATCCATAAACGATTACGGGAGTCGAAACACAAAGACAAAGCAGAACATCCCGGATATTTATTAGTATCCAGCGGGTATATATCCGTTTGATTCGTATGCATATTATAATAAAGCACTTTCTCAGATGTAGCTAACCATATCCCCTCTTCATCTGACAAACAAGAATAAAACTGTGTTCCTTTATATACATTTTCTTCAGAGAAAATCCTGAAAGAATTCCTTTTCAAAGAATAAAGGACAAGCCCTTTTGTTGTACCAATCAAGTAATCGTCCCCACCGAATGGTTGAATAAATAAAATAGAATTAGAGAGTAATGCCGGATAATCTTGAGTGGTGAAAGTCTGAACACGTTTTTCCTTTTCAGAAACCAACAGTAATCCATTCCTTGTTCCTATTAATTTTATATCATCCGAGACAATGCAAAAAGAACGCACCTGACGATTGAATGTAGTAAAATCCGTGCCGGGAAGCCGATAAACATTAAAAGCATCATTTTCAATCTGCGAATAAGCGATTCCCCCGGAAAAAATACCCAGCCACAAAGTAGTTCCTTTCTTATACATAGAATAGAACTGGTTGGACCGGAGCCCGTTTTTCATATCATCATCAGCTACAATCGTATATTGCAACCGGTTCGTAGTACATGAGAGCACCTCTATCCCCCACGTTGTATTTACAAATAGTTGTCCGCCATCGATAATCAACGGATAGGTTCTTTTCTTATCCTCTATTGCGAACTCATTCATAAATCGGCGATTCTTCATATCAAATCGTAACATTGAATTGTATTCGGCAGAAATATAAAGAACGTTTTTATGCGAATTTAGAGAAGCCAGAAAAAACGGGTTGAATTTCAACGGCCAAGCATACCTCGTAACTTTCCCGGTCTTGGTATCTAGGTTTAACAATGCTTTTTCAGTAAGCAACCAATAGTCAGTAAGAGTATTCTCCAATATAGAGAACACTTGTCCTTCATCAGCAATCACATGTGTCAATATACCTTTGTCATAGACAAAAAGCCCATCAATAGCAGCTACATACACCTTTTCGTCTTTTCCCCAATGGATAGCACTAACCCTTTGAAGTTCCTTTTTCCCCTCACAAAGAATAGATTCCATCTTACGTGTTTTCAAGTTAATACGGGCAAGCCCATTCTCCATACCGACCCATAACCAATTTCCTTCCGTTTCTTCCAAAGATCGAACCTGCCTGTTTTCAAACTCTGAATAGATCTCCGTATTAATCCCGTCGTAACGGCACAAGCCTGTATGAGTACCAATCCATAGAAATCCATTATCATCTTGAAACATCACATTAGCCGTGCTGTAAGGTAAACCATTCTCGGCTGTCAAACGGTTAAACTTCAAGTCTCTCGCCAACAGATATTGTGGATTAAGTATATTTAGCAATATAATAAATAATACAATGAGTATGTTTTTCATCCTTTTCACATTCTGTTCCCTGCAAATATACATTATTATTTCGTTCAAGAAGTATATAACATTGAAAAAATAAAGCCGGTTGTCAACAAGGGATGCTTCATATCAACCCTTATTGTCAACAAGAATCCATACAATGCAGGGAACATCGGTCAAGCTTCTTTCCTGATGTTCGTTTTTTAAGATTTTATAGAAAACCGATTGTTCTAAAAATGATAAATCAAAGAATAAACTGTATAAATCACCGCATTAATATGCATAAATAAAGAATTTTATTGCATAAGGTCAGAACAAATATGCACTTTTTGCACTCATAAAGCATCCGTTGGTTTAAAACAATCGATGCGTTCCTCGGTGCCGGTCGACTTGACCGGCACCGAGGAACGCATCGATTGCCACCGGGGAACACAAAAAAGAGGCATTGAGAGCTTGTTTTCTCTCTAGCTATAGTATTAACACCAACATAATAAAAGTATCATAATGATTGGTCATTCAATACTTAGTCATACTTTCAACTAATTTAAAGAGCAAAACACATTTCAATTTAACCAATAAATACGCGAAATAATAAAAAACGAGAATATCCTGTTCAGGATTAGCTGAGTTTTTCCGTTCCGCTTAATAGGGAGTGGTAATCATGCCCTCTCTTGATTGTTTTAATATTCTATTTTTAAGGATAATCGTTTTTTCATATTTGGGCATTCTTTTCATTTTTATAGTTCACGAATTAACACGCAACTCCACGGAGCCAATTCAGACTTCCAAACAAAAGTGCCTTCTGAATTCACCTTAATAATCTGTTTATCCGTATTCCAAGCAGCCTGCCTCAAATAATCGATTTCTTTGTAACCGGGCGAATGTGGAGCACCAATTTTCAAGTAATCATCATACACATTACCATGATCCTTATCCAATATTTCAATTTCAAAAGCAGTGCCCGGTTTTAATCCTTTCAATGCTATATCCACTTTTTTAGATGATGCTTGCATGTAATTGTTAAAATTCGCAGCCGAAGGCACGGCTTCTTCGTATTCTGACGGATAATTAAAGGCTACAGCCGATATTTTGCCTGTTCGGGAAGAACGGCTCACAAACAACGGATCTTTATAATACAGTTTCTCATCGCCTAATTGGTGCAACATACGATAAGCATGAAAAGAAGGTTTCACCAACCCTTGGAAGTTAATCATTCCAAAACCACCATGAAAAATTTCCTCACCACCGCCTTTTTCTTCAAATACATCCGTGAATGTCCAGTACATCAACGAATTGGCCATCCCCAAACAATCTAAGTTGGTTTTCAGAATATAGGCTGCCGGCGGCAGGACATCATGCATACGGTCACGACTATTAGGACTTGTACTCCACTCTGTCAGGTGAACTTCCGCATTAGGATATTTACTGCTCGCAATCTGCTGACGCAGCCATGTTATATCATCATGCAGGGAATGTACATAGCGAATGGCATCCTTACTACGCCCCGTATCCGGATCTAAAGCATAATCTGTGGGATACGGATGAGTTGAAATAAAATCAACCGGCAGATTTTCCTTTTCACAAAAACGAAGAAAATCTTCAATCCATACACCTTTCCATTGTTTGGTATTTATTATATCCTGTGAATAGAAAACAGACTTTTTATGATCCATTATTTCACCATCATGGCGATTATCTGCTATAAAATTACTGGTTGCAGGTCCCCCTACTTTCAGTCTTTTATCTATAGATTTTATAGCCTTAACAGACTCTTTGTACATACGAAAGTAATCACTTTTTGTCCCGTCAAAAAAACCGGCTTTTGGGTTCAGATTCAGATTCGGCTCGTTCCATACTTCAAAATACCAAGTTAAAACTTCATCGATGCCATATCTGTCAACAACATGTTGTGTAAACTCCTTTACCAAATTATGCCATTTATCAAAGTTATTGCGGTCCACAGATACATTATTCTGATACCACATTTGTTGCTTGCTATCTTTTGCAGCAATGTCTTTCGGGAAAAATGATAATTCTACAAAAGGTTTTACCCCCAAAGCCAGCATACGATCGTAAACTTCATCTATATATTGCCAGTTAT
>NZ_CABUHK010000016.1 GCF_902491285.1 uncultured Bacteroides sp.
AAGAAGAAGAGGAAAACCATCGAAATAAAAAAGAGATTACCACCAAATTTGACGAAGAACCGGCACATAAATTTCAATTCCGCCCCAACTGCAATCCAAGTCGATATATGTTTCTCCCGATGCAATATGGGTATGGCGCAAGTCAATAGTCGTTCCGCCGAATGAGGTACGTACTTCGGCTCCTTTGAAAAGTTCATCAAGCACTACGTGGCGTGCAGCACCCCACACATTTTCCGAACGCAAAAAGCCATCGACCGAATCGGACTGTTGTTGTTCACCCTCAATGTTAACATCGGAGCTGCTTTGTTTCATCTTCATCCCCATCAAATTCCGCTGGTGATGCATAGCATGATGACGTGCCCATTTCGCTCTCTTATCCCTGCTGGGTTTGAAGAAAAACAGAATACCCGCTATAATCAGCGCAAAAGGCCATACCATTGCCTGTGAATTCTCAGGCAACCATGAAAGTCCGCCTATCAAAAAATAAACACCTATTAATAAAAGGACGATTCCACCGATGAAATGACGCCGAATCATTGAATAGATACCTATTATAATAAGGAGGGAATGCCAGGAGACGATAATATCAAATACCTCATTAGTAATCCATCCCATATTACGGGCAAACAACAATACTCCGGAAATAATAAAAAGCGAAGCTATCAGTATTTTACCGGAAAAGCCTCTAGCAGGTGAAAATGTTTGTTTCTCTTCCATCGTCTTTATATTTAATTGATTGATGGTTCAAAGATACGCCATTTCCCAACGCTTCTACAGTCTTTTCTGCCGATTTAGGGTTAAAAAGCCGGTGAATACCGGATAAAAATCGATAAATTCAGCAATAATAATCTATCGTACTCAAAACATATTTCCACTAATATTCCCTCATCAGAAGCACCCACGGGTTATTTTAATCCCAAATTGTCTACCTGACGACACTAAAAAACAAAAAATACAAGGTGAAAAACAAATATTGCACATAACTATATCTACATTCTCATACTTTTGTAGCGATGAATAAACTCTTTTAAAAGATTTTAAAATAATAAATAATAACCATAAATTATAAACATTCAAAGTATGTCTAACAAAGTGAAAAACATGCGCTCTTTATTGCTCATATTATTCTCGGCAATATCGCTCAGCGTATCTGCGCAAACGATTACTGTCACAGGTAACGTGAAAGACACCAACGGAGAACCTATTATCGGAGCCTCTGTTGTAGAAAAGGGGAATACGACTAATGGTACGATTACAGACCTAGATGGCAACTTTTCTATCAAAGTCGATGGAAAAAAAACTCTTGTGATTTCATATATTGGTATGAAAACGCAAGAAATTGCTATCCAAGGAAAAAAATCTATTAATGTGACCATGCATGACGACTCACAAGCATTAGATGAAGTAGTCGTTATCGGTTATGGTACAGTAAACAAAAGAGATTTGACGGGGTCAGTAGCTTCAGTAAATTCTAAAGACCTAGCTGTGGTACCTGTGTCAAGTGCAACTGAAGCACTTACTGGTAAACTTGCTGGTGTCAATATCACGACAACGGAAGGTTCTCCTGATGCAGATATTAAAATCCGTGTACGCGGAGGTGGTTCTTTGTCACAAGACAACTCACCACTCTATATAGTAGACGGATTTCCAGTCTCAAGTATAAGTGATATAGCTCCGTCTGAAATTCAAAGTATCGACGTTTTGAAAGATGCATCTTCTACTGCAATTTATGGTGCCCGTGGCGCCAACGGTGTTATCATTGTTACTACCAAAAGTGGTAAGGAAGGCAAAACACAAGTAGATTTCAATGCATCTTTTGGTTTCAAAAAAGTAGCCAAAATGACTAAAATACTCAGTCCTTACGATTATGTGGCTTATCAACGTGAGATAGGCTCTACTGCAAATTACGGTAATTATGCAGACCTAGATCTTTGGAAATCTTTCCCGGGAGAAGACTTACAAGACGAGATATTCGGCCGTACTGGTAACCAGCAACAATACAATGTAAATATAAGTGGCGGTAGCAAACAAATTAAATATAGTGTAAGCTACGCTCACAATGAAGAAAAAAGCATTATGCTTGGTTCCGGTTTTAACAAGGATAATGTAAATGCTAAAATTAATGCAGAATTGAATCAATGGATGACTCTTGATTTCAATGCACGTTTCAGTTACTCTTCTATTGAAGGATTAAGCGGTGGTGCAGATACAAACGAAAGCAATGCCGCCAACTCAATTGTTGCAAATGCCATTACTTTTCGACCGATAGATGCTTTAAGCAATGGTGACTTGGAAGATGAAGAGAACAACTCAACAACAAGTGCAACACCATTAGAACGCTTATTAGCAACAGAGAAACAACGAAAGACATTCAACCAGAATTATAACATCGGTTTAAATTGGAAACCTTTCAAAAATTTCACATTCCGTTCTGAATTTGGTTATGGATGGAAATATGATGACACTGAGCAATACTGGGGTACAGATGCCGTATCAAATTCCAAATATGGATATAACGGACGCCCGCAAGCCTATTTATTGAGAGAGACATCTAAAAACTGGAGAAACGCAAACACCTTAACTTACGAAAATAAGAAACTTTTCAACGGTCGTGACCGCATGAATGTTCTGATTGGACATGAAGTAAGCAGTAGTTGGAAAAATTCCATTGAAAACGTATCAGTATCTTTTCCTACATCAATGGGGTTTGACGATATGAAAGCGAATATGGGTGCAGGTACTGCATTACCGACACAGTCGACTCTTGGTGCTAAAGAAAATATGCTCTCTTTTTTCGGACGTATCAATTATACCATGATGGACAAATACTTACTAACGGTTACAATGCGTGCTGACGGCTCCAGCAAATTTGGCAAAGGTAACCAATGGGGAATGTTCCCTTCTGCCGCTTTAGCATGGCGTTTATCAGATGAGACATTTATGGAAAGCACTAAAGATTGGCTTTCCGCATTAAAAATCCGTTTAAGTTTCGGTACTGCTGGTAATAATCGTATCAACTCGGGACTATTGGCTACTACTTTCTCTATGTCGGACAACTCTGCACGAGCCCCCTTCTTCGGTGAATCAATGGCTAACATGTTACAGCATACAACTACACTTTATAATCCTAATCTAAAATGGGAAACAACCGTTACGCGTAACTTGGGCGTTGACTATGGTTTTTGGAACAATCGCATTTCGGGTTCTCTGGATGTATATTGGAATACAACAAAAGATCTGTTGATGCAGGCGGAAGTACCCTCAAGTACTGGCTATTCATATCAATACCAAAACTTTGGTAAAACGTCCAACAAAGGTATCGAGTTCACAGCTAATGCCGTCCTGGTAGATCAAAAGAAATTTGGTTTGAACTTTAACTTTAATATCGCTTACAACCGTAGCCGTATCGATGAATTGAATACCGACAACCCGTGGCAAGATTATAAATGGGCAGGTAGCAATATTTCCAAATATGAAGTCTTCCGAGTGGAAGAAGGCGGACGATTAGGTGAAATCTGGGGATATCGTGCCAACGGTTTCTATACGGTGTATGACCCAAAAACCAATCCAAATGGTGATTTAGTGTGGAAAGGTGGAAACTGGGTACTACGAGACGGACTTAAAGACAACAGTGCTTCCGTAACAGGCGGTACTTACAAACCCGGGGGATTAAAGCTGAAATGTGATGAAGACGGTCAACCTATCAAAGAACGTCTGGGCAATACTATTGCTCCTGTTATGGGAGGATTCGGTTTTGACGGTCATATCGGAAATTTCGATTTCAACTTCTTCTTTAACTATTCGGTAGGTAATGTGATTCTGAATGGGACCAAACTTCTGTCATCTTTCCAGACGGGAAGCAAAAAAGGGTATAATCTGAATAATGATTTTGCTTTAGGCAATCGCTATTCCTGGATTGATCCTGCAACCGGATTAAATCTTTCAGCAGAAAGCACCGCCGTGAAAGAAGCATATGGTGACATGATGACTGCCGGATTACGTCTGAATGAACTGAACCGGAACGCACAAATCTACAACCCGGCTTCAATGACACAGGCACAAATATACGATTATGCAGTAGAAGATGCTTCTTTCCTACGAATCAACAATATAACAATAGGTTATACATTGCCCAAAACATGGGTGAAGAAAGCTTTCCTGCAAAATGTCAGAATATATCTGACAGGATACAACTTGTATTGTTGGACAAACTACAGCGGTTCAGATCCGGAAGTAGACACCATGAGCAAGAAAAATGCAATGAACCCCGGTATCGACTATGCAGCGTATCCTAAGAGCCGTACATTTGTTGGTGGCATTAACGTAACTTTCTAACTAAATCAAATTAACGAATTTATGAAACATATATATAAATCTGTATTTTTGGCTACCGGACTGTTGTCTTTGACTGCATGTTCCGATTTCCTTGACCAGTCATCTCCTTCTGAGATGAACGACAAAGTGGTATTCAACAACGAATACTACACAGAACTTACGTTGAATAAAGTATATGGCGGACTGACGCAAGACAAAACCTATTCTCAGTTCATGCCTATCCAAGCCGGACTAAACACCGACTGCGAATTAATAGACGGATTGGGGAGCGATGCTCAAAACACAACTCATCAACGTGGTGTGTTCAATTACAATGCTTCTCCCGGATTTGCAGATTTGGAAACCGTATGGAATAATATGTACGGAGTAATAGAAGATGCCAACCTAGTAATAAACGGAGTGGACAATAGCTCCCTTATTGAAGAGGGAAATGAATCAAGAGCTACCATGCTACGTTTCAGAGCAGAAGCCAAGACATTACGCGCAATGATTTACCTTGACTTGATCCGCTTGTTTGGAGACGTACCTTATAAAGTAGAAATCTCCAAATCCGACCTGAGTAATGCTTATTTAGGAAAAACGGATCGGGATGTTATTATGGAAAACTTGATTGCGGATCTGGAAGAATCTATTCCTGACCTGCCTTGGGCCGGCGAACAGACAACAGAACATGTCACACGTGGTTATGCACATGGTCTGTTAGCCAATATAGCATTAACACGTGCCGGCTGGTTTATCCGTGAGTCTGCTAAAGAGGGTTATATTACTGCGACAAAAAATTCGGATGACAACTATCCAACGCAACGTTGTGACGATGAAACCAGAAAGAAGATGTACGAATTGGCAGAGAAGCATTTATCTACTATTATCAATAGCGGAAAACATGCATTGACAAGTACTCCTGACCAATATTGGCTGGACATGAATGTGGGAAATTTACAAACCAGTACACCGGAAAATTTATTCGAGATTCCAATGGGTATTAATAAAAGCGGGGAATTAGGATATACTGTAGGTTTCCGCGTAAATGGTCCTACTCCCGATTATGGCAAGAAAGGAAATTCTACCGGTACTCTGAAACTGACAGCTCCCTATTTTTATTCTTTTGACAGAGACGACACACGCCGTGACTTAACTTGTGCCACTTATCAGTTAGAGAACAAAAGTTCATACACAGAAGCAATGTTAGGAAATGCCCCTTTCGGTATCTACTGTGGAAAATGGGATTATCGTAAGATGGCAGGTAACCCAACTTGGTTGGAAGCGGTGCTGGCCGGTGATGAAAAAGCTAAAATCAGCTCCGGAATCAATGTAGTAAAGATGCGTTATGCATACGTATTATTAATGTATGCAGAAGTAGTCAACGAGTTACATAAAACCCAGACTGCATACGGAACAGATTTAGACGGAAAGAATTGTACGTTATCTGCTTATGACGCTCTACTGCAAGTACATCAAAGAGCCTTTACCGACCAGAATGCAGCAGCAACAAAACTAAATCAACTGATTGCCGATAAAGGTTTCTTTGAAGCTATCGTACAGGAGAATGCCTGGGAACTGGCAGGTGAAGGAGTCCGCAAATTCGACTTGATTCGTTGGAATCTGTTAAGTGACAAGATTGATGAATTTAAATCAACTTATGAAGCCCACATCGGAAATGATGATGGAACAGGAACCAAGTGGCCGCAAAAGATTTACTTCAATTATAAGAAAAACAGTGATAAGGCTTATAAAGAAATCGACCTGTCTTCGATTACCTGGTATGAAACACCGGCAGATACAAAAGCTTACGAAGCCAACAAAGACAGTTTTGGTAAAATAGACACCAAACAAAAAGATACTAATCTGCCCTCTATCAGTAGCGGGTTGAATACACCGATAAAGAATCGTTATCTGTTGCCGCTTTATTCAAGAACCATATCTACATCAAACGGCACTTTGAAAAACTCCTACGGATATAACTAAAAAAGGAAAGAACATATGAAAAACTTAAAATATATCATTAGCGCAGGAACCTGTTTACTCCTGACAATATTCCTCTCTACATCTTGTACCGATGGTAACGACTGGGAGGTTATAGAAGCCAATCGACTGTTTGGTCCAACACAAGGCGATTTCAGCCTAACAGCCGATGACGAGATTGCCCAAATCGAAATAACGTGGAAAGGCGTAAAAGACGCACAAGGATACGTATTAGAAATCAGTACCGAACCATTGTCAAATGACATTGCATTGGGTGAAGCAGCCGGAAGTCAAGTTTTCGGCAATGATGGAGAAAAAATATCAAGTCCGTTAACGGTTAAGGAATTACTTCCGGAGACGAACTACTATGCCCGTATCAAAGCAGTAGGTTCAAATAAGGAATCCTATTGGGTTTACGCAGAAAAGTCCGTTAAAACAACAAAAGAGCAATTATTGGAAATACCGACTGAGGATGCGGGAGATATCACCAAGGAATCTATTCGCGTTTCTTGGACGGAAGGTTGTAATGTAACAGCATTACGCATCAGTTCAAACAGTGCCTCTGCTCCATACGAAGAAACTTTTATATTAGAAGAAGCTGACAAAGAGGCTTGTTCATTCCTTTTTGAAGGTTTATCATCTCTTACAGAATATACCATTGAATTGCTGAACAACGACATTATTCGTGGTACTATTAAAGTAACGACAGCACAAGGTGAAATGATTGAGGTCACAGTAGATGAACTCACTCATAATAGTGCTTCATTCTCATGGGCAGAAGCCGCAGATGCGTATACGCTTGTTCCGGGTGAAAGTCCGACGGCAGATGGTGCAGAAGCTTTCCCGGCAGGTTCGGCTACTACATTCACTGCTTCAAATCTGAAAGGTAGTACTACTTATACATTCTCGGTTATTAAAAATGGGGCGATTATCGGCTATGTTACTTTTGAAACAAGATATGAAGCTCCAGCAAATGCTATAGATATTGAATCTTTTGAAGCATTCAAAAACGCGATAACAAACGGAAACGGTGATATAGCTCTGAATCTCATTTCTGATATTACACTAAACGAAGAAGTTATCGTTCCTGCAACAACCACCTCGTTAACCATTTTCTGTACTAGTACAACTCCTATACGATACACAAAAGCAGATAAAGGAGACTTAGTTGTGGCAGCAGATGCTTCTTTGACAAAGATTGAGTTTTACAACATATACTGCATAGACGAAACGACTAGCGGTTATTTGTTGAATGTGAAAAACTCATTCCAAGTGAATGACATTACTGCCAATCGTTTAAGTTTGTCCAATTTCCGCGGCATTATCCGTACACAAACGACTGCTAATGCTACAAAATTCGGCACGATTACCTTTAACAATTGCGTTATCACCAATATCGGTAGTTATGGTATTCTTAATACAAAAGTGAGCGGAGTAGAACTGGCAAAAATCAGCATGGCTAACACAACAGTCAATCAAACATCTTCCGGTTCTATGTTTACATTACTACAAACACCAGAAATTACTATCGATCGTTGTACATTCTATAACTTAGCTAAAGGAAAAACTGTCATTGATACCAACAAAGTAAAGGCCGGTTCTATCACTATCACAAACACTCTTGTAGGTATGACTGAGGCTACTAAAGGATATGAAGGCCCAACTCTAAAATTCAGTGATTCTTTCACAACAAATGATTGCAGTTTTGGTTCTAAAAACACTTGGGGAACAGCCTTAGACATTTCATCTGCCGATCTGTTCACAGACCCAGCAAACGGTAACTTTACTGTGAAAGAGGCTAAATACAAAGTATACGGTGATCCCCGTTGGAATAAATAATAAACAAATTAATCTAAGAAAACATGAAAGATAATATATTTTCAATTTGTGAAAGTTTGGCAATAGGCGCATTTTTAATAACGTCTTGTGCTGACATAGATCCTAAAATGACAAATGATACATTACCACTACTTCCTAATGAAGTAGAACAAGGTACTATTGTCCAATTAGATTATGGTGAATTATTAGCTTTCCCTGGTGCAGAAGGACATGGAAAAAATACAGTAGGCGGACGTGACGGTTCGGTTTATCACGTAACCAAACTAACAGACGACGGAACAAAAGGCACATTCCGTTGGGCCGTTTCACAGAAAGACAAAAGGACAATTGTTTTCGATATAGCAGGTACCATCCATCTAACCAGTGAACTAAAGACAACAAACGATTATTTAACTATTGCCGGACAGACATCTCCAGGAGGTATTTGTATCGCAGGTTACCCGTTTATAATAAACTCAAATAATGTTATTATACGCTTTATCCGTTTCCGTCCGGGAAATGTCGACATTGACTGTGACGGTTTAGGAGGCAGTGACAAAGAAAACATTATTATTGACCACTGTTCCACCAGTTGGTGTACAGATGAATGCTTATCAGTATATGGTATGGTAAATTCTACCGTACAATGGTGTTTAGCTTCACAAGCTCTACGTGTCGTTCCCAGTAAGCAAGAAGGCGATAAAGTAAAAACACATGGATTTGGTGGAAACTGGGGTGGTCGTTTCGCTACTTACCATCACAATATGATTGCCCATTGTGAAAGCCGTGTTCCACGCCTTGGCCCGCGTCCTACCACATTGAAATTGGATGAAAAAGTAGACATCCGTAATAATGTATTCTACAATTGGGCAGGTGAAGGATGCTATGGTGGTGAGGCACAGAATGTAAACATCGTAAATAACTACTACAAACCGGGACCTGCAACAGCAAAAGCATCCGATAAAGTAAAATACCGTATTGCTAAAATTGGTATCTATGCAAAAGATTATGATAATGGAGCGGATTTTGAACCCTTCAAAGGAATATGGGGAACATTCTTTATTGATGGTAATCTCATGAATGGAAATGAAGAGGTTACAGCAGATAACTGGACAAACGGTGTCTACGCCCAACAACAATCAGACAAAAGTAACGACTTTTCATGGGATAATAACAAGGATAAAATCAGAAAAGAAACTCCCGTTACTAAGTCAAACGGTGTAACTACCCATAGTGCAGAAGTAGCCTATACCAAAGTACTATCGTATGTAGGAGCCTGTAACTATCGTGATGCAGTTGACAAACTAATCATAGATGACGTAAACAAAGGAGAAGCTACGCAAACATCAACAACTGACAGTAATGGAGAACCTACAGACAACAAACCGGGTTACATCAATGACCCGTATCAATTCTGGAATGGAAATCCATATCCTGCATTAACTATCGATACCAAACGTAGTATAACCGACACTGACGGTGACGGAATACCTGATGAATGGGAAATAGCCCACGGTCTAGATCCTAATTATGCTTTAGACGGAAATATGCGCACTATAGATATACATGGCAAATATTCTAATCTTGAAATGTATATGAACAGTCTGGTCAAAGATATTATGGACCAATGTATAGAAGGCGGTAATGTAGTTGAATAAACAACTAATGTCACCCCGTTAACATAAGACAAGAAGGAGAACCTTCGTCTGAAAAAGATGAAAAGAGAATGTGTTTACAGATTTACCACATTCTCTTTTCATTTTAAAGTAATTTTACAACAATTATATCATGAATAAAATATTACCAACAGTAATTCTAGGTCTTTTCGTAACAGCCTGTTCAAATACTGACCCAATAACGTCTCCCCTTCTGCCTGAACAAGAACCGGACAACAGCCAGCTAGAAAGTCAACTTCCCGACCGAAAACACACCCCAGCCTTTCCGGGAGCTGAAGGAGCAGGTAAATACACAACCGGCGGAGCAGGCGGAATTGTATACACCGTCACAAAACTCACCGATGATGGTTCAGAAGGAACATTACGTTGGGCGGTAGAAAAGAGTGGAACAAGAACAGTTGTATTTGCCGTAGGCGGAGTTATTCCGTTAAAAAAGAAATTATCTATTAAAAATGACAATATCACTATCGCTGGACAAACCGCACCCGGTGCAGGTATCTGCCTGAAAAACTATACACTTAATATTTCTGCAAACAATGTCATTATCCGGTTCATTCGTTCACGGATGGGGGCAGACATCCAGCAAAAAGGAGATGACGCAATGAACGGATTCCAGTCAAGCTACCCAGGCAAGCAAAACATTATTATAGATCATTGTTCCATGAGTTGGAGTACCGATGAATGTGCATCATTCTATGGAAATACCAATTTCACTCTCCAATGGTGTATCATCAGTGAAAGTCTTACGAACTCTATTCACGAAAAAGGAGCACATGGCTATGGAGGAATATGGGGAGGCACTCCGGCAACTTTTCATCACAATCTGATAGCCCATCACAGCAACCGCACTCCACGACTTTGTGGAAGCCGTTATTCCAACCGTGAAGACATGGAAAAAGTTGACATATGCAATAATGTCATCTATAACTGGACTAATGAAGGAGCTTATGGAGCACAAGGCGGCTCATACAATATTGTAAACAATTACTACAAACCCGGCCCTGTCAACGTAGCGGAGAAAGTACATTGCCGCATTTTCACAGCTTATATAGACGATGGAACAAATAATCAGAAAGCAGGAACCTACGGAAAATTTTACTTGAACGGAAACATATATGATTCTTCCCTAAGTGATTTATCAACCAGCCAATTAACAGAAATTAAGAATGCCAACAATGACAATACTTCTCCTACTGCTTTCTATGTAAAAGATAACGTATATAAAGTTCCGGCTGAAAAGTTGCTGGTTTCTTCCCGTTTTAATATTTTAGCAGATTATTCTTTCATTCAATCTGCTAACGAAGCTTATCAGGCTGTTTTAAAATATGCCGGTGCCTCTAATATCCCAGACATAATAGACAAACGAATTGTAAAAGAAGTGAAAGAAGGCAATTATACATATAAAGGTTCCAATGGTGGAATATACGGCCTGATAGACACTCCAGCTGATGTAGAAGGATGGAATGAATATGTAGAAACCCATTCACCGCTAAAAGATACTGACGGTGACGGAATACCCGATGAATGGGAAAAGAAGAATGGTTTAAATTTTAATGATAAAAAAGATGGTAACCAATGCGTTCTTCACGAAAAGTATACGAATCTGGAAGTATATCTTAATAGTTTAGTCAACACATTATACCCGACACCTAATAACTAAATTACAAAATGAGAAAATTCATTTTCAAGCCCTTATTATTAATTGCTCTATTTTTATCTCCTCAGATAATAAATAGTCAAAGTAAAGGTTATCCTACCCCCGACCGTTCTAAAATAATAGCTTTCCCTGGCGCAGACGGCGCCGGGAAATACACCACCGGCGGAGCTGGTGGTGCAGTCTACACAGTAACTTCACTAGCCGACGACGGTTCCGAAGGAACCTTTCGCTGGGCTATCGGTAAGGAAGGCTCCCGCACCATCGTCTTTGCCGTAAGCGGAACCATTGAACTTCAGCAACCATTAAGAGTCAATAATGGCGATGTCACCATAGCCGGACAAACCGCTCCGGGTGATGGCATCTGCCTGAAAAACTATACTTTCTCTATTCAGGCAGACAACGTAATTGTTCGTTTTATCCGATCACGTATGGGAGCCGACATCAAACAAAAAGGTGATGATGCAATGAATGGCACAAAAGCTCACAAGAATATTATCATCGACCATTGTTCTATGAGCTGGTGCACAGACGAATGTGCGACTTTCTACGGTAACAGCAACTTCACTCTTCAATGGTGTCTTATCAGCGAAAGTCTCGCCAACTCCATCCACGAAAAAGGAGCACACGGCTATGGTGGTATTTGGGGTGGACAGCCTGCCACTTTCCATCATAACTTATTGGCTCATCACACCAACCGCACTCCCCGCCTTTGCGGAAGCCGCTATACCGGCAGACCGAAAGATGAAAAGGTTGAATTATTCAACAATGTGATTTACAATTATGGCAGTGACGGTGCTTATGCTGGTGAAGGTGGTTCTTACAACTTCATCAATAATTACTATAAGCCCGGCCCTTTCAGTGCAACAAAAGCCTCTTTCAAACGTCTGTTCACTGCCTATGCAGACGATGGCAAGAACAAAAACGCAGCAGGTGTTCACGGTGTATTCTATTTCAACGGCAACTATATGGATCCAACTTGCTCAAAGCTGACGGACAAGCAAAAAGAAGCTCTATACAAAGTGAATATGGACAACTCTTACGGTCTGGTCATCAAAAAAGACTTTGCAACCGAAAAAGAAGTACTATCCAAAAAAGCATTTGATATAGCGGAACATACTTCCCTGCAACCGGCAAAGGAAGCCTACAAAGACATTCTCCTGTTTGCAGGCGCTTCCTATCGCCGTGACGCCGTAGACCGGCGTATTGTAGAAGAAACCCGTAAAGGAACTTATACCCATGAAGGTTCTCACGGAAGTACAAACGGAATGATCGACCAACCGTCCGATGTGGGCGGATGGCCTGAATACAAATCAGAACCGACTCCTCTAGATACAGATGGTGACGGCATACCCGACGAATGGGAAAAGAAACATAATCTGAATCCCAACGATTCGTCTGACGGTTCCAAATATACTTTAAGTCAAGAATATACAAACCTGGAAATATATATGAACAGTCTGGTCAATCATTTATATCCTAAAAAATAGAATAAACAAGCATATAAGAGGGGGAAACTTTTAACTGAGTTTCCCCTCTTCTTATACCATATATTATTATCTTCCCACCTTTTCCTTATACTCCGTCGGCGTCATCCCCACCTGCGCCTTAAAGCACTTACTGAAATAACGCGGGTCATTGATTCCGACCATATACGAAATCTGCGTCATATTAAACTCTCCGGTCTCAATCAGTTGCGTAGCACGTTTGATACGGATTTCCTTGATAAACTCAATAGGTGCCAGTCCGGTAAGCGTTTTCAGCTTTTTGAAAAACACCGAACGGCTGACAGCCAGTTCGCGCACCAAATCATCCACCACCAGTTCGCCATTATCCATGTTCTGCTCCATCAATTCCACCAGCTTATCCATAAACTTACGGTCATTGGGAGACATATCGGACACAGTCGGTTGAGCTTGCGATTGCGGTTGAGATGTCGGTTGCGGTTGAGCTTGCGATTGGGATTGCAGTTCCTGCCCCGTTCCAACTTTACTTTCTTCTCCAGATACTTCACTCGAAGATGCAGGCAATTCCTCGGAAGCGGCAGCCATATTGATATGCATCAGGCTCTCCCGATAGAAAGTTTGCAGCTTCTTCCGCTGCATCAGCAAGTTTTCCACACGGGCTTGCAGATACGTGGCGCTGAAAGGCTTCGTTATATAATCATCCGCGCCATACTCCAACCCTTCCAGTTTGCTTTCAATCGTTGTCTTGGCAGTAAGCAGAATAATAGGTATATGGCTCGTCGTCATATCCGCACGTAGTTCCCTAGTCATCTCGATACCGTCTTTCTCCGGCATCATCACGTCACTGATAATAATATCCGGCAAATACTTCAATGCCTTGCTCCAGCCTTCCAGTCCGTCGGCAGCCTCCACCACCCTGTACATCGGACTGAATATACTACGCAGGAATTGACGCAATTCCTGATTATCTTCCACCAGCAGCATTAACTCCTTGGAGTTATCTTCCGCCACCGGTTCCTCTACCGAAGACGATTCTTCAGTTCCCGGCCCGTCTGCCGACACCAAGGTTTCAGACTGAAGTGACGCATTGGCTATATCCACCACCTGCCCCATTCTAACCGGAGTTTCCGCATCCTCAAGGATAAATTCCACTTCTTCGTCATAATGCTCTTTCCCTTTCAGGAAATCAACCTTGAAACAACTTCCTTCCCCCAGACGGCTATCAACGGAAATTGTGGCTTTGTGCATCTCCACAAGCTCCTTCACCAGCGAAAGCCCGATTCCTGTGCTAGCCTGATTGAAAAGATTCCTGTCCACCAGATTCTCAAAACGGACAAACAACGATTTCTTCTTATTCTCCGCAATGCCGATACCCTGATCCTGCACACCGACAGAGACGGTATTCTCATCTTCGCGGATAAAAACCGTAATCATCTTCCCGTTCGGCGTATACTTAAAAGCATTGGAAAGCAGATTAAACACAATCTTCTCCAATTTATCCACATCCACCCAAAGATAAAGATGCTGTTTCTCCGTCTCGAACAGAAAATCAATCCGGTGTTCCTCGGCAACGGCTTCAAAGTTATCCATCACCTTACGAATAAAAGGCACCACATCCACACGCTGTACCTGCATCTTCATCTTCTTGTTCTGAATCTTGCGGAAATCCAGAATCTGATTGACAAGACGGAGCATACGGTTCGTGTTCCGCTCTACCACCACCAACTGCTCACGGGCATCCTCCGGCAGTCTGTCATTCTTCAGGATTTGTTCTACGGGGCCGGCTATCAGCGTAAGCGGAGTGCGGAGCTCATGAGAGATATTAGTAAAGAAACGCAGCTTTATATCCGAAATCTGTTGCTCTACGGACACCTCATGTTTCAACCGATAAATAGTAAACAGGATATAAACAGCCACAAGAATGATAATCAGAATAAACAACACATAAAGCACATAAGCCACCGGAGTTTCCCAGAAAGAGGGAAGAATGACAATACCCAGCGTACGCTCATTATCCACCCACACACCGTCGCTGTTCGTAGAACGGACACGAAGCACATACTCCCCTTTCGGAAGATTCGTATAAGCCACATTACGCTGCTTGTCGGCAAATGTCCACTGTTTTTCAAATCCGTCCAGAATATATGCATACTGCACATTCTGCGGGTTGGTATAATCGAGTGCCGCAAACTGAACGGAGAAGATATTCTCTTTGTGCGAAAGCACCAATTGTTCCGTATCATCAATATCCACCTGCAACAGCGATTGCCTGCCGGGCACAATTTCCTCATTGGATACCATCAATTTGGAAAACACGATAGGCGGGACATAACTGCTCTTACGAATAGAATCCGGATTGAAGATAAAGACTCCGCCACTGGCTCCGAAAAGCATACTGCCGTTCGTTATCAATGCGGAAGCCGCCTCGCTAAAGCGTACGGGGAAAGTAATACTACGTTCATCATAGCTCTCGAACCGTTCTTCGGACGGAATGAACTTACAGATGCCATTCTCCGTACTTATCCACAAGTTCTGTTTATTATCCTCGCGGATAGAAAGCAACACATCCGAAGGAAGTCCGTCCTGCACCGAATAAGATTTAAACGTTCCGTGACCGTCCTCACTGATAGAAACCAATTTGTTGAGTCCACCGCCAAAAGTAGCCAGATAAAGTTCTTTATTCTTAGTCGGAATAACCCAGTGCACATCATTATTACTCAGACTTAGCGTATCATTCGGCATACGGGAGAAGTGGTAGAACTGTACATCTTCCGGCTTCTTGAAATTCTCGTCGAAGGCGACAGCACCCGTCGTCGTTCCCACCCACAGGCGACCGTTATTGTCGGAAGTGATAAAACGAGCCTTGTAGCAAGGATCGATAGGATACCCTTTCAGGTTGTTCCGATGATTGATAAACAAGACCTTACCGTCCTCATTCTCCGTGATATAATTGATACCGCCTGCAAAAGTAGCCGCCCAGATTCGTCCGTTATGGTCTTCGTACACGCAATACACATTGTTGTCACTCAAACTATACACATCATCTTCATGGTGAAGATAACGGGTCAGCTTATACGACATTCCCGAAGGAGAAGTTGCATCGGCACGGATAAGCCCGTCCCCTTTTGTCGCAATCCAGATACTCCCTTTCGAATCCTGAATGACAAAATAGGCCGTTCCCTTCATGGGAGTGCCGGTAGTGGAGACAATGCCGCTTTCCGTCAGATATCCCTTATAGATTCTGTCGGCATCATACAAACGGAGTATACCGTCCTTCACACCTACCCAAAGATTTCCCAACTTGTCTTCACAAAGGGCACGTATCTCATTATGAATCGACTCGTATTCCTGCGGCACGGGAGTCATCATCGAAAAAGGTACATTGCGGTAAGTCACCTTTTCCAAACCTTTGGAATGGGTACAGAGCCACAGATTGCCTTGCTTGTCGGAGAAGGCCGAATGAATCTTATTGGAGAAACGCCAGTCACGGCTGCCCAGCCCGTTATAAAAAGGAACCAGCCGCTTCTTTTGAGGATCGAAATAAGAGAAACCACCCCCGTAAGGATGCACCCAAAGATAACCGTTCACATCTTCATGAATATGAAAAGCCGGACGGGAACGTTCGGGATTACTGTATTCGATAAGAATCCGCTCACACGTCACCACCCCGGTGGCCGGATTGAAATGAGCCACCACGCCCGGTTCTTCCTGCTCGAACCAGACTTCCGAGGAACGGTCTACATAAGCGGAGAGAATCGGTTTTGCCGGTAAATCCCTGCAAGTCAAAAATGAATAATGTACCGTTGCTTTCGTTTTCAGATTATAAGTAAAGAAACCGTCCGAATCGGTAGTGACCACCGACAGTTCCGGTGCAACCATATGAATGGAAGTGATCCGTCCTTTGGTTGGAAGCTCAAGCAGTGTAAATTCTCCGCTTCCTTTCCGGTATAGCCAGATACGACCGCGATCCGAAGCAAAGCAGATATCCTCATCACGCTCTTGTACGGCATAAAAGGCCTGGTTCATTCCGCCGAACTTTCCTTTAGTCTCCGTAAAATAAGAAACAGGTGTTTTTTCTCCGGGACAAATCATGCCGAGTCCGTTGTCTGTCAGCAACCAGTCATTACCGGCTTTATCCTGATGAACTTTAAAAACGTGTGAGGAAGGAAACAATTCCGTTTTACCGGAATAAATATCCCATGTCAGACGATTATTCTTGTCCGGATGGGTAAGGATACGAATCGCCCCGTCGTTTTCAGTCAACAGCCAGACGGTTCCATTCGGCATCACTTCGATAGTATGTATGTTGAATGCGCTCCCCTCCTCACCGGTAGCCGGCACTTGTTCGAAAGTTTCCGTTTTGGGGTCGAAACGATGGACACGATTATCATAAGTCAACAACCAGAGAAAACCGTAACAGTCCTCGTACATACGGTCTACACGATTATTGGTCAGACTGATGTAATTTCCCTGACGTGCCTTGTATGTCTTGAATGTATATCCGTTGAAACGGTTGATTCCATCCCAGGTGGCAAACCAAAGGTTGTCTTTATGATCCTGAAGGATATTCATCACCGTATTCTGTGACAATCCGTCTTCTGTGGAATAATGGGTAAAAAAACTGTTTGTCTGCGCCTGTACGGCCGTCCAGACTAGTAAACTCGAAATAGCCAGATATAAGATTCTTTTCATCATCGATTATGCCCTTAATAATTAATGGTGCTTATAACGAACGGACAAATATAAGAAAATAACAATAGTTTGGCATTATCTTTATCAGCTATTTAACAGAATCGGAGGAGATTACTTAGATGAGAAGCGCCTTCTCCATCCCCGTACTACCCAGTCAGTTATTCGGGATGCCAGCGACTCGTCCAAGTTTGAAATGATTACTCTCTCAATGGCATGAACCCGCTCCAGTTCTACATCAATCACTTCCGACATCTTTTCTAATTCGTTAATCCTTTCTTGTTGTTGATTGATTTGTATTTCCTGCAATTTGATGACTTCATGATATATTTTGTTCATTGCAGTCTGATTATAACTAAACATTTCCAAATCGTCCAGATAATCTGCCGAAATCCGACATGTCTTTCGCCAAATCAAATATTCTTCAAGTATCTTACCGTCTACCAAAACTTCGTCCCCTCTTTTACGAGTTCCTTCAAATTTTTCCAATTCTATCCAAAGGCGAATGGTTTCTTCCTTTATTCAAAAGTTTCGTGACAACTTCCGCAAGTGTGTATCCGATAAAACCCACACTTAAAGAAAAAAAGCAATAGAAAATAATATCCTTTCGGGTACAGTCAACGTTTTACATCCAGCAACTTATTTCCATCTTCCGCAGGATTCCAACCATCATCCCCTGCCAGAACTGTTTTTATCTCATATCCCTTCAGATTCTTCAACTGACGGGCGAAAGCAGCACGCGCTTTTGGATTGGCTCCCTCGCCACGGCTCTCATATTCGGCGTAAAAGGCAGTTTTCTCGTTCTCCTTTTTACCCCAGTTATTCCAACCTTCGGGAAGAATGTGTTTTCCCAGTTCGCAACGGATAAATACAGCCTGAGCATACGGACGCCAGGGACGGGAAAGATATACTTTTGTAGCTTCCGGTTCTGCGGTGAGCTTGCAGTCGTAAAAGACGTAACCATACTTTTTCCCTTTGTCGGTAGAAGGAGCAGTCACATAGCCGTCACGCTTGCTGTGAATATGGCAACGGTTGAACACAGCAGTAGACCAGCCGAAGATAAAATCGACGGTTCCTTCGATGTAGCAGTCCTCGTAATATTGGCGGCTTTGTTTGCTGTAAGTGTAGAGGGTATCCTGAAAACCTAAGAAGCGGCAATTCTTGAAATATGCACGGTCGGCAGAAACAAAGCAGGCAACGGCTTGCCCTACGGGACCGGATGAGTTTTCGAATGTGATATTCTCGGCATAAAAGTCCGGAGCATAGATATAGCAACCGGACGAACCGGAAGTTCCCATGTTTTCACCGAATATGTTTTTCTTATTGGCGAAATCGTCATTAGTCAGTACTGCGCCATCCTCTCCTATCAAGGAGATATTAATCTTGCTTTCAGGGATGATAATCTTTTCTTTGTAAGTGCCTTTGCGGACCAGAATCGTGGTACGGATATTTTTACGGAAGTCGGGGACGGCATTGATTGCTTCCTGCACGGTAAAGAAATCACCGCTGCCGTCTTGGGCTACCACATATTCGTAATGACGGATATATTTTGCCAGTTCGGGGATTTCCCTGCCGATGGCATCAACAGCCAAACCTGCGATGATTCGCGCTCCGTAGACATTCAAATGAGTATTGTCTTCGCGGCCTTTCGGGAAAGCCGGAACCTGATTGGGAGCGACAAACATAAACAGTTTTTTCGATTCTACCGGTCCAAGCTCTTGCACCAGGTCATGAGTGATTTTATTCATATCAACAAATACAACTCCGAGTTCTTTCGCAACATTACGGGGAGAATCCAGATAAGCACCATGAGTATCGAACAAGACCGTTCCTTCTTTGGGTTGCTCTTTTTCCCCCGGTGTCCGGCGGACATCTTTAGTGATGGAAGCATCTTGCGGTTGGACGAAGTTACGACGGACGATGGAATTGAACAATACGGGGATACCGCCTTTCGCACGGGTTTCGTTTACATAACGACGGAGATTGTCGTCGAAAGTAGTTCCCGGCTCGGTGTGACGGGTAGAGTCCGCTTTTTCATCGTTATGTCCGAACTGGATAAAGACATAATCGCCTTTTTTCACTTTGGAGATGACTTTTGCCCAACGTCCTTCGGTAATAAAACTCTTGGAACTGCGTCCGTTGGCGGCATGATTGTCTATTTTTATGTCTTCGGAGAAGAATCCGGGAAGTACCATTCCCCAGCCACGCTCAGGATTTCCGCCGTCCAACTTCTTGTTTGCCATAGTCGAATCCCCTATCATAAAGATAGTTACGACAGGTTTGTCCGCACGAAATGCAGAACAAAGAACAAAGGCAACCGCCAGTAATCCCAGCATTTTAGCCCTGAGTGTTTTCATATTCTTCATACCTTCTATAAGTTTTATTTTTCATTTTTATCTGCCATCTGCAACATTTTGCTTATATCTCACTTGCTATCAACCCATTGCAGTGTTGCAGATACCTGTTGCAGATACCGTTGCAGATGTTTATCTGCAACACTTCACGTCCGCCTGTTTTGCACGCATCCAATTCAGTTTCCACGTAGAGAAATTCCGGTTTCCACGTAGAGAAACGAGAGTATCCACGTAGAGAAACGCGAGTATCCACGTAGGGAAACTACAGTTCCCAGCCTGGAAACGGGAGTTCTGTGCCTGGAAACAGGAGTTTCGTGCTTAGCTACTGGAAAGTTCAAGCTACATAAGCAGTCGGTAACCTTATTTATTTCTACTTATAAGGATACCAGTTACTGTTTTCTTTAAAGATATTCTCCGGTGTGTACCTCAATGCTTCCTTTTTTGTGAGTTGTTTTCCCCATCCGACACGTCCCGATGTACCTGCACCTTCGCCAGTATTTCCAAATTCGGCATAACGGGCTGTCTTTTCATTCTCCGGATTCTTCCAATTATGCCATCCTTCGGGGCGGATATGACTGCCAAACTCACAATTAAAAAACACCGTAGCGGCGTAAGGACGCCAAGGGCGACCTAAATACACCTTTTTCACTCCCGGAGCAGCGGTCAGTTTACAGTTTTTGAAGACATAGCCGAACTCTTCATTTTGAGGAGTCGAAGCGGCGGTAATATACGAATCACGTTTGCTATGCAGTTCGCAATATTCAAAAAGTGCCGTAGAAGGACCGAATATAAAGTCGGTAGTACCTTCTATATAGCAGTTGGTGAATAAAAGACGGGCTCCTTCCGAACCGGTATAGACAGTATCCTGATTGCCGAGGAAACGGCAATTGACGAACATCAGCCGGTCGCCTTCGGTATGAAGGGCCACTGCCTGCCCCAAAGGAGCCGCATTATTCTCAACCGTCAAGTTCTTGAAAGTGATGTCATTGCCTTCCACCTTGACGGTATAAGTGCGGAATGTTCCCATTTTGTTGATATTGGCATGGTCATCATACGTGATAATCGTCTTTTCTTCACTCTCGCCTACCAATTGCACGTTTTTCACCCAAGAGGGAATCACCAGTTTTTCTTTGTACGTGCCATTCTTGATATAAATAGTCACCGTGTAGTCCATAAAAGCGCGGACGGCTTCCACTGCTTCCTGAACAGTACGGTAATCTCCTGTGCCGTCACGTGTCACGACCAACGTATCTTTGCGTTGCTGTTGCTGCGAATAGACCGATGTCCCCCCTGCACTCAACAGTAGAAACAACATCATTCCTTTAAAAAATGCCCTTTTCATCGGTAGAAATTATTTTTGTAAACGTTCATACTCCAAGCTCGCCATGATAAAAGGCCCCACTGCTTTGGGGTCGTTATTGCGGATAGTTTCGTTAATATAATACTCATAATCTCCGGAACGGTAGACCTTTCCACCCAGTCCGGCTACGGCACAGGCCTTGGTGATGGTCACCAATCCATCCTTATCCACTTCGATAAAGTTTTTCAGGAAACCTTTGTACCCTTTCAGCGCCACATCAAGGTAAGACTTATCAATATATCCCAGACGGACTGCCTTGAATAAGGAATAAACAAACATGGCGGAACAGGATGACTCAAGATAATTTCCCTTCTCACCACTCTTGTCGAGCACTTGATACCATGCTCCGGTCTTCGGGTCTTGCAGTTTCTTCACCTGAACGGCAATGTTATCCAAAATAGCGAGCAGGGAGTCCCTTCCGGCTTCATGCTTCGGAATAAACTCCAAGGCATCTACCAATGCCATGGCATACCATCCCATAGCACGTCCCCAACTGTGTTTGGACTGTCCGGTCACCGGATCTGCCCAACGCTCGGTGCGGCTTACATCGGCAGCATGACGGTACAGACCGTTTTTCGGATCGTACGTATGACGGGCACAGGTGACAAATTGGTTGATTACGTCTGCATAATCCTGCGGAAGATTGTTGCGGAACGCATATTCCGCATAGAAAGGAGCCCCCATGTAAAGTCCGTCCAGCCACATCTGATGCGGATAAATCTTCTTGTGCCAGAAGCCGCCGTCCTCATTGCGCGGCTGTCCTTCGAACTGGCTGTAAAGCAAATCGAGCGCTTTCTTATATTTGGGATTCTTCGTCTGCTCATAGATACGGAAAAGAATCTTTCCGGAGTTGATGCGGTCGAGACTGTAATCGGTTAATTTATAAGCAGTAATCGTTCCGTCTTCATGAACCATTGTATCTGCGTAGGCGATGGCGTAATCGCGAATTTTCTTGTCGCCGTAAGTGTCGTAAACGTCGAGCATGGCTCCCAGTTCCAGTCCGTGGCAATAATCCCACTTCAACTTCGGCTGGAAGTCGAGCTGCCAGGATTCGGGATAACGGATTATCTCCGATTCAGTCATCCGTACAGACCAGGGCAGCTTGCTGTCTACCTGCTGAGAGGATGCCGGAAGGGCGATTGCGACCAGTAGAGCCAATATAAAAAAATTATAAAAAGAGGTTCGTCTCATGGTTTGTCATTTTAAGGATTAAACATACGAGTCTTTCACGGTACGAAAGTAGTGTTTTTCCGTTAAAGCCAGTGGGATTTTTTAATCAAGTAGGTGCATTTTTTGTTTTTCGTGCACGGAAACGACTAATTTTGTGCACGTAAACGTCAAAAATGTCCATTTTTGACGTAATATCTGATAAATTAATTGTTTCGTCTTGGAAGAAAGCGGAAAAGGTCGTACTTTTGGCACGGTTTACAACTAATACCCTCTGGGGGAAACACAGGTAATTTATCATTAAAACAGAGAAAAAATAGAACAGAATGGAAGAAGTATTCAAGTACATTATCGGTCTTGGAGCGGCAGTGATGATGCCGGTCATTTTCACAATTTTAGGAGTATGTATCGGTATTAAATTAGCCAAAGCGCTGAAAAGCGGTTTATTAGTCGGTGTCGGTTTCGTCGGTTTGTCGGTAGTCACAGCGTTGCTTACCAGCAGCTTGGGCCCTGCACTGAGTAAAATGGTAGAAATCTACGGATTGGAGCTGGGTATTTTCGACATGGGTTGGCCGTCTGCGGCAGCAGTAGCCTACAACACATCTGTCGGTGCCTTTATCATCCCGGTTTGTCTGGGTGTCAACTTGATTATGCTGCTTACTAAAACAACACGCACTGTCAACATCGACCTTTGGAACTACTGGCACTTCGCATTTATCGGAGCGATTGTCTACTTTGCTTCCGACAGTATCCTTTGGGGATTCTTCGCTGCTATCATCTGCTATATCATCACGCTGGTAATGGCTGACATGACTGCTCCCGCTTTCCAGAAGTTCTATGATAAAATGGACGGTATCTCCATTCCACAACCGTTCTGCCAAAGTTTTGTTCCGTTTGCTATCGTTATCAACAAACTGCTCGATATGATTCCCGGATTCGACAAGCTGAATATTGACTCGGAAGGTATGAAGAAGAAATTCGGCCTGATGGGTGAGCCGCTGTTCCTGGGTATCGTAATCGGTTGCGGTATCGGAATATTGGGCTGCGGAAGCTGGCAGGAAGTGGTAGACAATATTCCCAGTATCTTGGGACTGGGCATCAAGATGGGCGCGGTAATGGAATTGATTCCCCGTATCACAAGCCTTTTCATCGAAGGTCTGAAACCTATCTCCGACGCTACCCGCGAGCTTATCGCTAAAAAATACAAGAGCAACACAGGTCTGAGCATCGGTATGAGCCCTGCATTG
Source organism: uncultured Bacteroides sp. (assembly GCF_902491285.1). GTDB lineage: Bacteria > Bacteroidota > Bacteroidia > Bacteroidales > Bacteroidaceae > Bacteroides. The sequence continues at coordinate 23,729 of NZ_CABUHK010000016.1, forward strand.
GTAATCGGTCATCCGACTACGCTGGTGGTTTCACTGCTTTTGATTCCTGTCACTATCTTCCTCGCGGTAATCCTTCCGGGCAACCGTTTCTTACCGCTGGCCTCTCTGGCAGGTATGTTCTACTTGTTCCCGATGATTCTGCCCATTACGAAAGGTAACGTAGTGAAATCATTCATTATCGGTCTGGTAGCCTTGACGGTCGGTCTGTATTTCGTGACGGGACTTGCAGGTTACTTCACACTGGCTGCGAAAGACGTGTTTGCCGCTACGGGCGACCCGACAGTGAATATTCCCGCAGGTTTTGAAGGCGGCGCGCTCGACTTTGCTTCCAGCCTTTTCTGCTGGGGTATCTTCCACCTGACTTACAGCCTGAAGATTATCGGTCCTGCCATCCTCGTGGCACTCGCACTCGGAATGGCAATCTACAACCGTATCCGCATGACCAGAAACGATGCTAAAAATGCATTGGACAGTAATAAGGAATAAGTCGAAAAAAACAGAACTGATAATAAGTAGTATATAATATATAATCCAAATAAAAATTCGAAAGATGAAAAAATTAGCAATTGCAATGATGTTGGGTATCGCAGCCATGTCTGCTTCTGCCCAGGTGAATTACAAGATGCAAGTGGCTTGCAGTCCGCAAGACGTGAAAACGTATGATACAAACCGCCTGCGTAGTAGCTTCCTGATGGAAAAAGTAATGGCTCCGAACGAAATCAACCTTACTTATTCCATGTATGACCGCCTTATCTTCGGTGGCGCTGTTCCTACCACTAAGGAACTGGTATTGGAAACTATCGACCCGCTGAAAGCTAAATTCTTCCTGGAACGCCGCGAGCTGGGTGTCATCAACATTGGTGGCGAAGGTATCGTAACCGTTGACGGCAAAGAATATACGCTGAAATTCAAGGATGCCCTGTACGTAGGTAGAGGCAAGCAGAAAGTGACTTTCAAGAGCAAGGATTCAAGCAATCCTGCTAAGTTCTATATCAACTCCGCTACTGCTCACAAGGAATACAAGACTCAGTTGATTACTATCGACGGACGCAAAGGTTCTTTGAAAGCCAACTCTTTCGCAGCAGGAAAGATGGAAGAAAGCAACGACCGCGTTATCAACCAGTTGATTGTGAACAACGTACTTGAAGAAGGTCCTTGCCAGTTGCAGATGGGATTGACAGAACTGAAACCGGGTAGCGTATGGAACACAATGCCGGCTCATACTCACAGCCGTCGCGTAGAAGCCTACTTCTATTTCAACGTGCCTGCCGACAACGCCATCTGTCATTTCATGGGCGAACCTCAGGAAGAACGCATCGTATGGATGCAGAACGAACAGGCTATCATGTCACCGGAATGGTCTATCCACGCTGCTGCCGGAACAAGCAACTACATGTTCATCTGGGGTATGGCTGGTGAAAACCTCGACTACGGAGACATGGACAAGCTCAAATATACAGAAATGCGCTAATCGTTGCGCGGCTCTGCATTACATATATAAAATCCGAGAAACTTCATCCTTTCCTCCCGCCGGAGAGAAGGGATGAAGTTTTCCGGGTTTTATGCATTCCGACACACCCCCCGAAATCACATACTATTTGTGTCATGAGGCGATGAATATGCCCTTTGAAACAAATAGCATATATAATGTAACGAATAATACATGAATTCGACCAATTTTTACAAATAAAATCCAGTCGAAATCCCGACCTTTGTCAACGAATCAAAATCTATTTAAATCCATTATCATGAATGCATTTCAAAAAACAGGCGAGAAAATGACAAACTACAGATGGACTATCTGTGCTATGCTATTCTTTGCTACTACAGTTAACTATCTCGACCGCCAGGTGCTTTCCCTTACCTGGGATGAGTTTATTAAACCGGAATTTCATTGGAACGAAGTTCACTACGGTACGATTACTTCCGTTTTTTCTATTGTATATGCAATATGTATGTTGTTTGCCGGCCGATTTATCGACTGGATGGGTACGAAGAAAGGGTATCTCTGGGCAATCGGCGTATGGTCGGCAGGTGCTTGTATGCACGCACTTTGCGGAATCGTGACCGAACAGTATGTAGGTATGCACAGCGCAGCCGAACTGATGGCTGCTACGGGTGACGTAGTGGTGGTGCTGGCTACCGTAAGTATGTACTGCTTCCTTGCCGCACGCTGTATCCTGGCTCTCGGTGAAGCGGGTAACTTCCCGGCTGCCATCAAAGTAACGGCGGAATACTTCCCCAAGAAAGACCGCGCTTACGCTACTTCCATCTTCAACGCCGGCGCTTCTATCGGTGCCTTGATTGCCCCGGTTTCTATCCCGCTGATTGCGAAAGCATGGGGATGGGAAATGGCGTTTATCGTTATCGGTGCCCTCGGCTTCGTCTGGATGGGTATGTGGATATTCATGTATGATGCTCCGTCGAAGAGCAAGCACGTCAACAAAGCCGAATTGGATTATATCGAACAGGATAAATACGAGACAGGTGCCGCTCCTGTAGCTGTTGAAGAGAAAGATGAGAAGAAGATGAGCTTCCTTCAATGCTTCACTTACAAGCAGACATGGGCTTTCGCTGCCGGTAAGTTCATGACGGACGGTGTATGGTGGTTCTTCCTGTTCTGGACTCCGTCTTACCTGAACACCCAGTTCGACATCAAGACTTCCGACGGACTGGGGATGGCACTGATTTTCACGCTTTACGCCGTGACTATGTTGTCTATCTATGGTGGTAAACTTCCGACTATCTTTATCAATAAGACAGGTATGAATCCGTATGCCGCACGTATGAAGGCGATGTTGATTTTCGCGTTTTTCCCGTTGGTAGTATTGTTGGCGCAACCGTTGGGTACGTTCTCTCCGTGGTTCCCTGTTATCCTAATCGGTATCGGTGGTGCTGCCCACCAGTCATGGTCGGCTAACATTTTCTCTACCGTAGGTGATATGTTCCCGAAAACGGCGATTGCAAGTATTACAGGTATCGGCGGTATGGCGGGTGGCGTAGGTTCTATGCTGATGCAGTTCGGCGCTGGTCTGCTGTTTGTTCACGCTGACGAAACGCACATGACATTTATGGGATTTGAAGGCAAACCTGCCGGATATTTCATCATGTTCTGTATCTGTGCCGTAGCTTATCTGGTGGGCTGGGTAATCATGAAGGCATTAGTACCGAAGTACAAACCTATCGTATTGGACTAAGCAATCCAATCTCAATATTATTATAACAATGCAAGAGGGCGACTCATCACGAGCCGCCCTCTATTAATTACAAATAATTCTTTCAATGAAAAAAAACAAAAAAGCCTCTTCTCACGAAGAAGGCTTTTTAGGTTTACTTACTCTGCATCATCATCCTGCAACTATTAAATGAAATTGACATACTAAAAAAGCAGTGTCTTTGCATTCCAATAATGAAGAATAGTAAACGTTAAGATGAAAAAAAGGGAAGTCTCACGACTTCCACAATTCTTCTAACCTTAAATCTAAATCTCTATGAAAAAAACGTGCTGCAAATATAGGCGTTTGTTCATTATAGAGGTGTTAATGAATCGCATAAAGAGAGAATAAAAACTAACATCTGCAAAAATTAGCGAATTACCCCCTATTCTCTATTAATTTTAATAAACTTTGGTAAAGCGGACTAGATTCCAAGAACTTTGGTACACCCGTTATAAACATCTGTTTTCGTGCACGGGTAAGGGCTACGTTCAGTTTCCGGTCTATCAGTACCCCATCCTCTTCTGTTAAATTAGAGACAAATTTTAACTGATAATAACTATTAATGCAACAGGAATAGATAATAACATCCCGTTCGCTGCCTTGAAAACGCTCGACAGTATCTACCAATATCCGGTTGAGTGCCGGAATACCCAATGTTTCTATTTCTTTTTTAATAAGAGCAATCTGACTCCGGTAGGGAGTTATGATTCCTAACGTGCGGGATTCGTCAAAACTCTTCTGATTACTTTCGTAAATACGGACAGCGAGACCGGCAACAATCCGGGCTTCCGAAGAGTTTATCTTGACAGACGTTCCTGCCTGTTCCGGCACGGAAGGATAAAAAGCGACACGGGAAATATGTTCGGAATCCTCCAGTTGGTGAGGTAATCCGACGGGAATCAGACGCCCGCCATAGAAAGCACGGTTGGCAAACAAGGCTACTTCGGGATGCATACGCCCTTGACGGCAAAGCATATCGAATGAACGACCAGTAGCCGACGATGCGTTACCGGCAATAACGGGCGACACGCTGCCGTTGCCAGAAGAACAATTCCGGTAAAGACGTTCGAACAGCGAGTCTTTCAGGTTTGCCAGCCCAATCGACAGTAACGCTTCATCATAGATAGCAGATTGCTCCGTATTTTGCAGCACAACGGCAGGAAGCTGTTTATGGTCGCCAATCAGGATAAACTTATCAATAGCGTTCCGGTCATCTTCGCCACGGGCACAAAGAATACCTAATAATTGCGGTTCGAGTATCTGGGTAGCCTCATCTATGATGGATACATTGAAATGTTTCAGACGGAATAGTTCCGGTTTGCCGGAAATAGCAGCGACTGTTCCCACAATAATGCGGCAATTCCGGATACGTTCGTAAACTTCCGAACGACGGTTGCAGGACGACAGTTCGTTTTCTATCAGATGGTCGCGGTAGTTCTCGTCACACGATAATTCGCTTCCGACACGGATAAAATCGACAACCGGGCGGATAGAAGCCAATGACTTGCATATCTCATCAACGGCACGGTTGGTATATGAAAGCAACAGAATCTGAGTATCCTTGTCGGTGTGGAACGTCTCTACCATTTTCTTTAGTGCGCAGGAAGTCTTGCCCGTTCCCGGCGGACCGACGAGAAGGAAATAATCCTGTGCGGCTTTGGCTTTCAGCGCAACACGGGTGAAATCGTCTTCTGCCCGGGAGATAAGGGTATCCAACGATTCATCAAACTTCGGCGGACGTTGCGAAAGTAATAAGTCACGGCGGTCCTGTGTAGCAGAGAGATAAGCATATAATCCCTGATACATGGAACGAAAGGTAGTGTCCATCGTATCGTGCTCTATGGCATAAAGACTTTCTGCAGGAAGCACAGAAGGGTTCTGCTGCGTAGAGCGCAGGCGGATACCGATTTCATTATCTGCCAGGGACTCGATATTTCCCTTGAATACCATTTTATTGGTTACGTTATCCGTCGGATGGTTGCGTTCATAGAGGATGATGGCATCGCCCTGGCGGAAGTTGGGAAGTACGTTTTGTATTCCGTCGTCTATATTTTCTTTTTGCGAAAGCTCTTGTGGCAATTCTTGCGAAGATTCACAATTTCGTGAGCGTGTCAGCAGCAAATGAGCTTTATACTCATCAGCAGCATGATTTTCCTTTATCCTCAAATCATAGATAATCTCCCCTGCCTCACACTTCTCGGCCAATGTGGAAAGCCATAAAGAAGCGGCTCCCGTGCGTCCTTCATAGTCTACATCTCCGGACTTGGAAGTATAAAGTTCTTTGGTAAGGAAGTTATATACGGCATAGAAATATTTTTTCTCCAGTGGCGAAAGAGCTTTCAATTTCTCTTGGAAGCTGTCGATAGACGGGCGCAGCCAGGTTTCCCAAAAGCGTCCTTTCAGCCCCCGTTCATTCAAGGTGGCGGCGTTGATTTCTTCCAGTTTCTGTTCCGTATATTCCAGGCTGTTCCGTAATTGAATACCATATTCATTGGCAACAATCCGGTTGCGCAAGTCAATCACCCGGCGCACCATTGCCCAGGAAGGACGGGACGGATAGAGAAGCGGGTAACGGGTATAGAGCAGATAGGCTTTTACCTTCCGGTGGTCCATCCCCATAGAGTATTGAAGAACAGCCTGATAGAGAAGCATCTGCACTTTATTGTTCTCCTTGGGTTCTACTTTGCCACGGATGGCGTACTCGTCGGCTTTGCCCGACTTCATTTCTATGAAGGAAGACATATCCCGTTGCATATAGTCGAGACGCCCTTGCAGGCCGAGTGCCTCGCAGATATAAGAGGGTTCGAGCACTGCGTCTGTCTTATCGAGTTCGTATCCGGCGGCATGAAAAGTATCATTCACCGTTTCGCGAATATGCTCAAAGTGCAGTTTGCAGTCGTCAAAGAATTGGCGTTCCTTCTCCCTGTCCCGCAAATCGGGACAGGCTGCCAACTCAATAGGATAGCGCCGGAAGGCTTTTTGCATACAAGTCCGGTAGTCAATGTCTTCGTCCTGCGCGTGAATCCATTCATCGAGAAAAAGATTGGCTATATTTCCCAGCAACAGGGGACGCGCATTCTCAATCGGCTGAAGACGGGAAAGGTAATAATTTGCCGGATGATGCCCGTAGTCGCGGAAACACTCGGCAAGGGAACTGATGTCAATCAGATAATCCGGTTCGAGAACAATAAACGAGGGGGTCAGTATTCCTGCTTCATCAATTGCGGTATCCAGCAGGTTGAGTTGGGCATGACGCCAAAGCAGTTTGCACGTTTCTGCAAATTCTTCGTTAATTTGAGGTATATTATAGCGGACAAGATAAGGTTTCTCCGACACTTCATCCAACGGGGTCACATACAAATACTGTTCATCCGCATACTGAAAGCATACGCGCATCCGTTGCACCCGTTCACGGGCGGGGGGAGCAACCAAGTAAGTAGCATCCGCTTTCGGAAACAACCGGTACAGTTCTTCCGGTATGTCTTCTCCGGAAAGTTTGCGGATAAAGAAAGCTATTGTTTTTGCATCCCGCAAAAGATGCTCCCTCACCGGTTCCTGTTTACGGTTCAGAATGGCATTCGAAGTCAACCGGAAAGTATGCAGCCTGTTCTGTTCCACAACAGAAATCCCCACTTTGGCAGCTACAAAACTAATCCGCGCAGAAAGGTCGGTCATCTGCAGGCTTTCATTGTGCATATAAAAGCGGCAGAACCTTTCCAACAAATCCCGCATCTGCTTGTACCCGACCGCCAGATACGAATCATCCGCCCGACAGACAGCTAAAAGTAACTCATAAGATTCTATCGCTTCACTCTTCCGACAGGGCAACTTCATCTTCAATCTCTTCTTCTGTGTTTTTCTTGTCCTTTATCATCAGAATGCTCATTTCGTAGAGCAGATAAAGCGGAATAGCAACGACGCTCAACGTGAACGGGTCGCCCGTCGGAGTGATTATGGCGGCTGCTATCACAATGACAACAACGGCATGGCGACGGTATTTTCGCAAAAAGGACTTATTGACTATTCCCAGCAATGAAAGCAGCCACGTCACCAATGGCAGTTCAAAGGCCAGCCCCATGCAGAGAATCAGCATCATGAAATTGTCAATATAGGAATTGAGTGACAGGATGTTCTCCACTTCCGAACTTAGCTGATAAGTGGAAAGGAAACGGAGAGTTAACGGATAAACCATAAAATACCCCAGCAAGACACCGATGAAGAACATCACTGTTCCGATGGTTAATGCCTTGCGCACTCCTTTCTTTTCGTTGGGATAAAGAGCGGGGCCGATAAATCGCCACACTTCAAAGAAAAGATAAGGCATAGCCGTCACAACCGACATCCAAAAAGCTGTCGACATATGTATAAAGAAAGGAGCGGCCAAATTTATATTGACCAGCTTCACCTGAAATTCTTGTGTGAAAAAGTCATCGGTCAGGTCGAATGTCTGTCCGATATGACGTAATAAATCGTAGAATATGAAATCATTATGGCATGGCGCCAAAATCACATGATCAAAGAGATAGGGCATAGCAATAAAATAACCTACTGCCAATACAAACCAGACTCCGATCACCCGAAAAAGTACCTTGCGCAGTTCATCCAAATGATCCCAAAAGGTCATTTCTGCCATTCGTACTTACTTTTACTTACTTGAGTCCGCCGGTTTGTCCAAGTCTTCTTTCGCCTTGTTTATTTCTTCTTTGGCATCGTTCACCCCATCCTTGAAGCTCTTCACGCCTTTGCCCAAACCACGCATCAGTTCAGGAATTTTCTTTCCGCCAAAAAGCAGGAGAATAACCAAAGCAATAATAATCCACTCGGAACCACTAGGCAAGAAACCTAATAATAATAAGTTTGTCATACGTTTATCTGATAAAGAGGTTTTTATTAGTTGGTGCAAATATAAAGAAAAACGGCAAACTGTAAACGGTAAACGATGAATTATTTATGTTAGTTCACTTTCATTCATCATTTACCGTTTGCTGTCCACCGTTTATCATTAACGGATTATCGTTTGCCGGTCTTTCTGTTTTCGCTTATCGCCAGACCTTATTCCTGGTAATAGACCCGTTTCACCCGCGTCGAAATGCTGGTAAGGACTTCGTAAGGAATCGTATCCAACTTGTCGGAGAGAACCGTTATCGGCAGGTCGTCACCGAAAATAATCGCCTGGTCACCTTCGCGGCAGTCGATGTCGGTCACGTCTATCATACAGACGTCCATACAGATATTGCCCACATAAGGCGCTTTCTTTCCGTTCACCAGGCAATAGGCATTTCCCCGTCCCAAGTGGCGGTTCAGTCCGTCGGCATAACCGATAGGAATGGCGGCGATACGTGAAGGACGCACCAGATGCCCCATCCGGCTATACCCTACCGTATCTTCTTCGGGCACATCACGTATCTGAAGTATCGTTGTCTTGAGGGTACTTACATTATGTATAATCGAATTGTCTATCGGGCTGACTCCATAAAGCCCGATTCCCAAGCGCACCATATCAAACTGCGCACCGGGAAAACGTTCAATTCCCGCCGTATTGCAGATATGACGGAGAATCTTATGAGAGAAAGCGGCCTGCAATTCCTGCGAACCTTTTTCAAACAGCTCTATCTGCTGGCGGGTAAAGGCATCGAACTGAGGAGAATCGCTTCCTACAAAATGAGAGAATACCGAACGGGGAATCACCGCGTTCTGATTCTTCAGACGACGGATAAGCAAAGGTATATCTTCGATGGCAAAACCAAGACGGTGCATCCCCGTATCCAGTTTTACATGAATCGGGAAGTTGGTGATTCCTTCTTTTTCGGCAGCTTTGATAAGTGCATCGAGCAGATGGAAATTATAAACTTCCGGTTCCAGTTTATAGTCGAACATGGTCTTGAATGCCGTAAGTTCCGGATCCATAATCATGATAGAGGAAGTGATGCCCGCTTTGCGAAGTTCGGAACCTTCGTCGGCAACGGCCACTGCCAGATAATCGACATGATGCTCCTGCAAAGTCTTGGCAATTTCATACGAACCGGCTCCGTAAGCAGAGGCTTTCACCATACATATCATCTTCGTCTCGGGATGGCGGAGCATGGAACGGTAGTGGTTCAGATTTTCAACCATCGCATGCAGGTTTACTTCAAGGATGGTTTCATGCACTTTCAATTCCAGTGCTTCGGATACTCTGTCGAAGTTGAATATACGCGAACCTTTTATCAGAATGACTTCCGAATGAAGGGATTTAAGTATGTCTGACGCCAGAAGGGCTTCGGTATTTGGGAAGAAATAGCGTTCGATATCATCATTAAACCGGGCGGCACACGAAGAAATCTCCGGTCCTACACCAATCAGTTTATTGATTCCACGACTTTGAACCAGTTGGGCTACACGCCGGTAGAGCGTTGCCGTGCTTTGTCCGGTTTCCAGTATATCCGACAGGATAAGCGTCCGGTTCAATCCTTTCTTTTCGGAACGGCGGACAAGAAAGTCAAGAGCGATATCCAGAGATGCCAGATCTGAATTATAACTATCGTTTATCAAGACACAGTTATTCTTTCCTTCTTTTACTTCCAGGCGCATGGCAATCGGTTCGAGACGTGCCATTCGTTCTGTAATCTGGTCGGCAGGAGTCATCAGATAGAGACAGGCTGCCAGGCAGTTCAGCGCATTTTCTATGGAAGCATCGTCGATAAAAGGAATACAGAAAGTATTATCCATATCCAGATAACGGTAGGAAATAACAGTGTGGTCTTCCTTCTTTGTCACGCGACTGATATGTAGCGGACGTTCGATGTCGGTACGGCTCCAGGCAATTTCACGGGCTGTCAGCATTGATTTTGCAACGCAATTGCTGATTAGCTCATTATCACCGTTGTAGATTACGACATCACAGTCTTTGAAAAGTGTCAGTTTCTCCATGCACTTTTCCTGCAATGAGAAGAAATTCTCCTGATGGGCACCGCCGATATTTGTCAGAATACCGATAGTGGGCTTTATCATTCGCTTCAAGGCTCCCATCTCTCCCATTTCGGAGATGCCTGCTTCGAAGATTCCCAATTCCGCTTCCTCATCCAGTTGCCATACAGAGAGCGGAACGCCAATCTGAGAATTATAGCTGCGCGGAGAACGGACGATACAACGATCCGGACTGAGCAACTGATGCAGCCATTCTTTCACAATCGTCTTTCCATTGCTGCCGGTAATACCTATTACGGGTATTTTGAAATTCTCACGATGCACTTCGGCCAGCTTCTGCAAAGCTTTCAAGGGATTGGGGACAATGAGGAAGTTGAGAGTGGAGAATTGAGAATTGAGGATTGGCTGCGCACCATCATGCTGCACAGATTTCTCCACTCTCCATTTTCCATTCTCAATTTGTTTAAAGTCTTCTTCGGAGACAACAAAATTACGGACTCCCCTGTCATACAAATCAGGGATATAGCGTGCGCCACTATTTCGTTTGGTAGCTAAAGCAAAAAAAAGAGTTTCTTCAGGAAAACTCAGAGAACGGCTGTCTGTTAACAGCCAATCAATAGTCGCCTCGTAGTCGCCCACACGGCGGGCACCGATACTTTGGGCTATGGATTTAATCGCATATGACATAGTTCTGTTTCTTTTTGAAAATCTAAGTACGGGTATTTTCCGATAAGTCGTTCTATTTTTAACACTATTTGTCCTAAAAAGCGTTGATACGCCACTGAACCGGGATGAAAGGGTTTATGAACCAGATCGCGCCGGATGTCTTCGACTTCTTTCATAATCTGCTTTGTCTCAGCAAAAAAGAATGTTTCGGAGAAGCGTTCCCACAAGTAACGGATTGCCAATGGAGACGGATGCAGCATATCGTCCGCATAAAAACGGTAATCACGCAATTCGTCCAATACTATTTCATAGGAAGGGAAATAGAAGACGTGTTGCGGGAAGAGTTGCTGCAAGCGGTCGATGGCGAGTAATAAAGTGGATTTACTTAGTTGGTTGGCGTGCATCCCGTCGCGGATATGACGGATAGGACTTACCGTAAACAGAATCTTCATATTCGGATTACGGGCTGCCAGGCCGGTAATCAATGAAGTATATTCGTCTACTATTTCATCTACAAGAAGAAGCCTGCGGTTAAAGTTATTTTCGGGCAGTTTATGGCAATTGGCAACAACCTTTCCCGTTTCTTTTTGTTCATAGACGTAAGCCGTACCGAAAGTCAGCATCAGCCAATCAAGTTTCTGCATAGTCCGGTGGGCTTGCTGCAGGCGGCTGTTGATATTCTGTAATGTATCTTCCGGAGCAGATGCGGAAAAAGAGCCGTGATGCATCGGGCTGTGCCACAGTCCTCTATAAACAAACAGGTCTTCTTCTGTATATTTCTTTTTCGTTGCAATCTCCCGCAAAGCGGATAAGATAGATAAAGGATTATAAAGAATACCGAAAGGATTCAGGTCCAGCCGGAATTTGGCATCTATCAGCAAGGCACCTATATTCTCGGCAAAACAAGACCCCATCAAAAGGATATGGTCTGCATGGCTGACAGACGGAAGTCCGCCGGGCAATTCCACAGATGTTTGAAAGTTCATACGATTTTCCATCACTTTATTACATTTCGTATGCAAAAGTATACTTTCTTTTCGTACTTTTGCACTAAATTTTCTCGAATCATGAATAGTGAACCGATATATAACTTGCTAAACGCTATTAATTACCCCGAAGACCTACGAAAACTAAACGTAGAGCAACTGCCGGAAGTATGCGATGAACTGCGGCAAGACATTATTAAAGAACTCTGCTGCAATCCGGGACATTTTGCCGCCAGTTTGGGGACAGTGGAACTGACGGTAGCCTTGCACTACATCTACAATACGCCCTATGACCGTATTGTATGGGATGTGGGACATCAGGCATACGGCCATAAGATTCTGACAGGACGTCGTGAAGCCTTTTCCACCAACCGGAAGTTTGGCGGAATCCGCCCTTTTCCATCACCGGAAGAGAGCGAATACGACACTTTCACGTGCGGACACGCCTCAAATTCTATCTCCGCCGCTCTCGGTATGGCTGTCGCCGCCGCCCAGAAAGGAGACTCCCAACGTCATGTAGTAGCTATCATCGGTGACGGTTCCATGAGTGGCGGGCTGGCTTTCGAAGGGCTGAACAATGCATCTGCTACACCAAACAACCTGCTTATTATCCTGAATGACAACGATATGGCTATCGACCGCAGTGTCGGCGGCATGAAACAGTATCTTTTCAACCTGACGACTTCCAACCGTTACAACCAGTTACGTTTCAGAATGTCACGGGTGTTGTTCAAACTCGGCATCCTGAATGAGGAACGCCGTAAGGCACTGATACGTTTCGGCAACAGCCTGAAATCGATGGCTGCACAGCAACAGAATATTTTCGAGGGAATGAATATCCGTTACTTCGGCCCGATAGACGGGCACGATGTAAAGAATCTTGCCCGCGTCCTGCATGATATTAAAGATTTGCAAGGACCGAAAATCCTGCATTTGCACACTGTAAAGGGAAAAGGGTTCGCCCCAGCAGAAAAACATGCTACCGAATGGCACGCTCCGGGCAAGTTCGACCCTGTCACCGGCAAACGTTTCATTGTCAACACGGAAGGAATGCCGCCTCTCTTTCAAGATGTATTCGGAAATACATTGGTAGAACTTGCCGAAGCCAATCCGAACATTGTCGGTGTGACTCCTGCCATGCCCAGCGGCTGTTCGATGAATATCCTTATGGAGAAAATGCCGAAACGTGCATTTGATGTCGGCATCGCCGAAGGACATGCCGTTACTTTCTCCGGTGGTATGGCGAAAGACGGATTGCTGCCGTTCTGCAATATCTATTCTTCTTTTCTGCAACGGGCACATGATAATATCATCCATGACGTAGCGATACAGAATCTTCCTGTGGTATTGTGTCTCGACCGTGCCGGACTTGTCGGCGAGGACGGGCCTACGCATCACGGAGCTTTCGATATGGCTTGCCTGCGTCCGATACCCAATCTGACCATTTCCTCGCCAATGGACGAACATGAGTTACGCCGGTTGATGTACACGGCGCAACTGCCGGACAAAGGCCCGTTCGTAATCCGTTATCCACGGGGACGCGGCGTGCTGGTGGACTGGAAATGTCCGTTGGAAGAAATCCCGGTAGGGAAAGGAAGGAAGTTGAAAGACGGTGACGACCTTGCGGTTATCACTATCGGACCGATAGGAAACACGGCTGCCCGCGCCATCACCCAGGCAGAAGCCGAGCTTGGCAAATCCATCGCTCATTACGATTTGCGTTTCCTGAAACCGCTGGACGAGGAGTTATTACATGAAATAGGCCGCAAATTCGAGCGTATCCTGACTATTGAAGACGGTATCGTCAAAGGTGGTATGGGGAGTGCCGTCCTTGAATTTATGGCGGACAACGAATACAAGCCGACAGTGAAGCGTATCGGTATCCCCAATATATTTGTGGAACATGGTTCAGTAACTGAACTTTACCATATCTGCGGCATGGACGAGGAAGGTATTCTGACTAAAATAAAAGAATTTATCTATTGACATGAAGATTATTATTGCCGGTGCCGGCAACGTAGGCACCCATCTGGCCAAACTGTTATCGCGCGAAAAGCAAGATATTATCTTGATGGATGATGACGAGGAGAAACTAAGTGCTCTCAGCGCCAACTTCGACTTACTGACAGTAGCCGCCTCTCCTTCTTCCATCTCCGGTCTGAAAGAGGTGGGTGTCAAAGAAGCCGACCTGTTTATCGCAGTCACCCCGGACGAAAGCCGCAACATGACTGCCTGTATGCTGGCTACCAACCTGGGAGCCAAGAAGACAGTGGCACGTATCGACAACTATGAATATCTTCTGCCCAAAAATAAAGAGTTCTTCCAAAAGCTGGGAGTGGATTCGTTAATCTATCCCGAGATGTTGGCTGCCAAAGAAATCGTATCCTCCATGCGTATGAGCTGGGTACGCCAATGGTGGGAATTCTGTGGCGGAGCTCTCGTACTGATAGGTACAAAGATGCGCGAAAAAGCGGAAATACTGAATATACCTCTTTATGAACTGGGCGCACCGGATATCCCTTATCACATAGTAGCCATCAAACGCGGAACGGAAACCATTATCCCGCGTGGAGACGATGTAATAAAACTGCATGATATCGTTTACTTCACCACCACCCGCAAATATATTCCTTATATACGCAAGATAGCCGGCAAGGAAGATTATGCCGACGTACGCAACGTGATGATTATGGGCGGAAGCCGCATCGCAGTCCGTACCGCGCAATATGTGCCGGACTATATGCAAGTAAAAATCGTAGATAACGACATCAACCGTTGCAACCGATTGACAGAACTGTTGGATGACAAAACAATGATTATCAATGGCGACGGCCGTGACATGGATCTTCTTATCGAAGAAGGACTGAAAAATACCGAAGCCTTTGTTGCCCTGACCGGAAATTCCGAAACCAATATACTGGCCTGCCTTGCCGCCAAACGCATGGGCGTGAAAAAGACTGTGGCGGAAGTGGAGAATATCGACTATATCGGCATGGCGGAAAGTCTTGACATCGGTACGGTCATCAACAAGAAGATGATTGCCGCCAGCCATATTTATCAAATGATGCTGGATGCCGACGTGTCCAATGTGAAATGCCTGACGTTTGCCAATGCGGATGTCGCAGAATTTACCGTACCTGCCGGAGCAAAAATAACAAAGCATCTGATCAAGGACCTGGGACTTCCGAAAGGAACAACTATCGGTGGCATGATTCGTAACGGAGAAGGAGTACTGGTTACCGGTGATACGCTGATTCAACCGGGCGACCATGTCGTCGTATTCTGCCTGAGCATGATGATAAAAAAAATAGAGAAATTCTTTAATTAGACAGTAAGTAGCAGGAATTTATTTATGATTAACTCTAAGATGATATACCGGATTCTGGGTTTTCTGCTGCTCATAGAAACAGCAATGTTACTATGTTGTGGCGGTGTCTCTCTTTTCTACAAAGAGGGTGACTTTCAAAGTTTCCTGATTTCATCGGCTATTGCAGCCAGCGTAGGCATCCTATTGCTCGCCATCGGCAAAGGAGCGGAAAAATCACTCAACCGTCGTGACGGATATGTCATTGTCAGTGTGGCATGGGTCACGTTCTCTCTTTTCGGAATGTTACCTTATTATATAGGGGGATATATTCCAAGCGTCACCGATGCATTCTTCGAAACCATGTCGGGGTTCAGCAGTACGGGCGCTACTATCTTAAATAATATTGAATCAATGCCGCACGGAATACTTTTCTGGCGTGCCATGACACAATGGATTGGCGGTTTGGGAATTGTATTCTTTACCATTGCCGTCCTGCCTATTTTCGGTGTCGGTGGCATTCAGGTATTTGCGGCAGAAGCCAGCGGCCCGACTCACGACAAGGTACATCCCCGCATTGGCATTACCGCCAAATGGATTTGGGGTATTTATGCCGGAATGACGGGAACTCTCATCGTGTTGTTAGTATTTGGCGGTATGAGTGTTTTCGACAGTATATGCCATGCTTTCACAACGACCAGTACCGGTGGTTTCTCTACCAAGCAGACTAGTATTGAATACTATCACTCTCCTTATATAGATTATGTAATCTCTATTTTCATGTTTATGTCAGGGATCAACTTCACGCTGTTACTGTTAATGTTCAATGGTAAGATAAAGAAGTTTATCCATGACGCGGAACTGAAGTTCTATTTTATATGCGTTTCCTTCTTCACTCTATTTATCGCTGCCTGGCTCTACCAGACATCTTCGATGGGAGCAGAAGAAGCATTCCGCAAATCACTTTTCCAAGTGATTTCATTGCAGACTTCCACGGGATTCGCCACAGCCGACTATATGCTCTGGCCTTCCATTCTTTGGGGCTGTCTTCTCATCGTGATGATTATCGGAGCCTGTGCCGGCAGTACGACAGGTGGTATCAAGTGTATCCGCATGGTTATCCTGTTTAAGGTAGTGAAAAATGAATTCAAACATATCCTGCACCCCAATGCCGTGCTTCCGGTACGTGTTAACAAGCAGGTTATCTCCCCTTCCATCCAGTCCACAGTACTGGCTTTCACCTTTTTGTATGCAGTGATTGCTCTTATCAGCATACTTATTATGATGGGCTTGGGAGTCGGTTTTCTGGAATCGGTCGGAACTGTTATCTCAAGCATGGGTAATATGGGACCGGGACTCGGCACATGCGGCCCTGCTTTCTCATGGAGCGCATTACCTGTTCCCACCAAATGGCTGGTTTCTTTCTTAATGCTTCTGGGACGTCTGGAATTATTTACGGTACTGTTGCTTTTCACTTCCGATTTTTGGAAGAAAAACTAAGTAAGGAGTTGATATAAATCAAGTCGAGTGCTAAAAAAACCTTTTTTGCCACCCGGACTTTGCAAAAAGTATAAATATTAGTCCTATATTTGCAGCCGTTAAAAGAGAAAGATGAAACAAAGCTTAAAATTCGGACTACTTTTAGTACTGACTTTGCTTATTCATTGCACTACAAATGGAGCAATAGAAAATATCTGCAAGGTTTCTTCCCCGGCTTATCGTCAGGAGAGGTGCTATGTGTCCCAAGACCGTCCGGTGCACAACGCTTTGGAACGTCTCTATAACTTTTATTCTACCCAATCCTGCGATATGAGCCATACGGACGTTACACATGTTCCGGCAGATAAAAGTATGCTATTGCTGATTGCTTATTTCTGCGAGCATTACAAACTTCAAAGTCCGCCCGATTCCGCATCGCTTCACACTCCTACTTATTACCACGATCCTATCTCCTATTATATATATGGGTTAAGAAAGATTGTGGTTTAGACGACAGTACAGTCGGCCTTTTTGCCCGTCACTTATATTACAGTTGGTTTCATCCCCCGGAGGGTGGATAAGCCGGTTGTTGATTTCTATAATATTCAATCTAAACAGCTATTGAATTATGAATTTTACATTTTTAGTTGTTGTTTTACTGACAGCGCTTGCTTTTGTCGGTGTAGTGATAGCCCTCTCACGAGCTATTTCACCTCGTTCGTACAATGTACAGAAGTTTGAAGCTTACGAATGTGGTATACCGACACGTGGTAAATCATGGATGCAGTTCCGTGTAGGTTACTACCTGTTTGCTATTCTGTTCCTGATGTTCGACGTTGAAACAGCTTTTCTGTTTCCGTGGGCGGTGGTCATGCGTGAAATGGGACCGCAGGGACTTATCAGTGTTCTCTTCTTCTTTATTATTCTAGTTCTGGGTCTTGCTTATGCCTGGAGGAAAGGAGCTTTGGAATGGAAATAACCAAAAAGCCAAAAATAAAATCAATTCCGTATGAGGAGTTCGTCGACAATGAATCATTGGAAAAGTTGGTCAGGGAACTTAATGCCGGAGGGGCAAACGTCGCTCTCGGAGTTCTCGATGACTTTATCAACTGGGGACGCAGCAACTCGCTGTGGCCGCTTACCTTCGCTACCAGTTGTTGCGGTATCGAATTCATGGCACTGGGTGCCGCGCGTTATGACATGGCCCGCTTCGGGTTTGAAGTAGCCCGTGCCAGTCCGCGCCAAGCCGACATGATTATGGTATGCGGAACAATCACGAACAAGATGGCTCCTGTATTGAAACGACTCTACGACCAGATGCCCGACCCGAAATATGTGATTGCCGTAGGTGGATGCGCTGTCAGTGGCGGTCCTTTCAAAAAGTCCTACCACGTAGTGAACGGAGTGGACAAGATTCTTCCGGTAGATGTATATATCCCCGGATGCCCGCCGCGTCCCGAGGCTTTCTATTATGGCATGATGCAGTTGCAACGCAAAGTGAAAATAGAAAAGTTCTTTGGTGGAGTGAACAGGAAAGAGAAGAAACCGGAAATTAATGATTAATGTAATAGTGATTAACGATTAACTGTTGATTGATACACTGTTGTATTCAAAAGACGTTCATCACTAATCGTTCATCACTAAACACTATATAAACATGCAAGAAATACAATTTATAGCCCCTGCAGCATTACACGACGAGATGTTGCGCTTGCGAAATGAAAAGCAGATGGACTTTCTTGAAAGCCTCACCGGTATGGACTGGGGAGTAGCGGATGAGAAAGACGCTCCGGAGAAGCTCCGCGGTTTAGGCGTAGTCTATCATCTGGAATCTACCGTCACAGGCGAACGGCTAGCACTGAAAACTGCGACAACCAACCGTGACCTGCCGGAAATACCATCTGTCAGTGATATTTGGAAGATAGCCGATTTCTACGAACGCGAAGTTTTCGATTATTACGGCATCACCTTTGTCGGTCATCCCGATATGCGCCGCCTTTATCTGCGTAACGACTGGATAGGTTATCCGATGCGCAAAGACAACGACCCGGAGAAAGACAATCCGCTCTGCATGACCAATGAAGAAACGTTCGACACGACTCAGGAAATTGAGTTGAACCCGGACGGAACAATCAAAAGCAAAGAGACGAAACTCTTCGGAGAAGAAGAATACGTAGTCAATATCGGTCCGCAACACCCTGCGACTCATGGTGTAATGCGTTTCCGTGTTTCCCTTGAAGGTGAAATCATCCGTAAGATTGACGCAAACTGCGGATATATCCACCGGGGTATCGAAAAGATGAATGAAAGTCTTACTTATCCTCAGACGCTGGCTCTGACAGACCGTCTCGATTATTTGGGCGCACATCAGAATCGTCACGCATTGTGTATGTGTATCGAGAAAGCGATGGGTATCGAAGTAAGCGAACGTGTGCAATATATCCGTACGATTATGGATGAGTTGCAACGTATCGACTCCCACTTGTTATTCTACTCCTGCCTCGCTATGGACTTGGGAGCACTGACCGCTTTCTTCTACGGCTTCCGCGACCGTGAAAAGATTCTGGACATATTTGAAGAAACGTGCGGTGGACGTTTGATTATGAACTACAATACAATTGGCGGCGTACAGGCTGACCTCCACCCGAACTTCGTCAAACGGGTGAAAGAATTTATCCCGTATATGAGAGGTATCATTCATGAATATCACGATATATTCACAGGCAATATCATCGCTCAAAGCCGTATGAAAGGCGTGGGTGTATTGAGTCGCGAAGATGCTATTTCTTTCGGCTGCACCGGTGGTACCGGTCGTGCCTCGGGTTGGGCTTGCGACGTACGTAAGCGAATGCCTTACGGTGTATACGACAAAGTAGATTTCAAAGAAATCATTTATACCGAAGGTGACTGCTTCGCCCGTTACCTGGTACGTATGGATGAGATAATGGAAAGTCTGAACATCATCGAGCAATTAATAGACAATATCCCCGAAGGGCCATATCAGGAAAAGATGAAGCCAATCATCCGTGTTCCCGAAGGCAGTTACTATGCTGCCGTGGAAGGAAGCCGTGGTGAATTTGGTGTCTTCCTCGAAAGCCAGGGCGACAAGATGCCTTACCGCCTGCACTATCGCTCTACCGGTTTGCCACTTGTTGCGGCAATTGACACTATTTGCCGGGGAGCCAAGATAGCCGACTTGATTGCTATTGGCGGAACAATAGATTATGTGGTTCCGGATATTGACCGATAAGTTAACGATTAACGTTTAGTGATGAACGATTAACGGAAAAGAATGCATCAATATGTTAATCACTAATCATTAAACACTAAACACTAATTAAATATGTTCGACTTTAGTATAGTAACAAATTGGATACATGAGCTGCTTCTCTCCATTATGCCTGAGGGAGTGGCTGTATTTATAGAATGTGTGGCTGTCGGCGTGTGCATTGTTGCACTGTATGCCATTCTCGCTATCATATTGATTTACATGGAGCGCAAGGTCTGCGGGTTCTTCCAGTGCCGTCTCGGCCCGAACCGTGTGGGCAAATGGGGTTCTATCCAAGTGGTATGCGACGTGCTCAAAATGATGACTAAGGAAATCTTCATGCCGAAAGGCGCCGACCATTTCCTCTACAACCTGGCCCCGTTCATGGTGATTATCGCCTCGTTCCTTACTTTCGCTTGTATTCCTTTTAATAAGGGAGCGGAAATTCTGAATTTCAACGTCGGGGTATTCTTCCTGTTAGCTGCTTCCAGCATCGGAGTTGTCGGCATTCTGCTTGCCGGCTGGGGTAGTAACAACAAGTTCTCCCTGATTGGTGCCATGAGAAGCGGCGCGCAGATAATCAGTTATGAACTTTCCGTTGGCATGAGTATCATGACGATGGTCGTGTTGATGGGAACCATGCAGTTTTCTGAAATCGTGGAAGGGCAAGCCAACGGCTGGTTCATCTTCAAGGGACATATCCCGGCTGTGATTGCTTTCATCATCTACCTGATTGCCGGAAACGCCGAATGTAACCGCGGCCCGTTCGACCTTCCCGAAGCGGAAAGTGAGCTGACTGCCGGATACCACACCGAATATTCCGGTATGGGTTTCGGATTCTTCTATCTGGCAGAATATTTGAACCTGTTTATCGTAGCCAGTGTTGCCGCCACTATCTTCCTGGGAGGATGGATGCCGTTGCACATTGTCGGCCTGGACGGATTTAATGCCGTAATGGACTATATCCCCGGATTCATCTGGTTCTTCGGCAAGGCATTTTTTGTGGTATTCCTGCTGATGTGGATTAAATGGACTTTCCCACGTCTGCGTATCGACCAGATACTGAATCTGGAATGGAAATACCTGGTTCCTATTTCTATGGTGAATTTATTAATCATGGCTTGTTGCGTAGCCTTCGGCTTTCATTTCTGATAAATGAGAATTATGGAATATAAAGATAAGAAATATACGTACTTAGGTGGTCTGGTGCACGGCATCAGCACACTGGCAACGGGTATGAAAACCAGCATCAAGGTGTACTTCCGCAAGAAAGTGACCGAGCAATATCCCGAGAACCGGAAGGAACTGAAGATGTTCGACCGGTTCCGCGGAACACTGAACATGCCCCACAATGAGAATAATGAACATCGCTGCGTAGCCTGCGGATTGTGTCAGATGGCTTGTCCGAACGATACGATCAAAGTGACCAGCGAAACGATCGAAACCGAAGACGGCAAGAAGAAGAAAATCCTGGCGACCTATGAATATGACTTGGGAGCCTGTATGTTCTGCCAACTTTGTGTAAATGCTTGTCCGCACGATGCTATCACGTTCGACCAGAATTTCGAACATGCAGTATTCGACCGCTCCAAGCTCGTCCTGAAACTGAATCATGACGGTAGTAAAGTAATAGAAAAGAAAAAAGAAGTTTAGATATGGGATCAACACTTGAAACAGTAGTATTCTACTTTTTGGCAGCATTTATTATTGCTATGTCCATCATGACGGTGACTACCCAACGGATTGTCCGCTCGGCTACTTACCTGCTCTTCGTGCTCTTCGGCACGGCCGGCATCTACTTCTTGCTGGGCTACACCTTTTTGGGCTCCGTCCAGATTATGGTTTACGCCGGTGGTATCGTCGTGCTTTATGTATTCTCCATCCTGCTGACCAGTGGCGAGGGAGACCGCGTCGAGAAACTAAAACGGAGCCGGTTCCTGGCAGGGCTCTTTACGATGGTTGCCGGACTGGCAATTATCCTGTTTATCACACTGAAGCATAATTTCCTGCAAACCAAGAATCTTGCCCCACTGGAGATAAACATCCACACCATCGGACACGCCTTGCTGAGTAGTGACAAATATGGTTATGTATTGCCTTTCGAAGCTGTCAGTATCCTGTTGCTGGCCTGCATCATCGGTGGTATCATGATTGCCCGCAAGAGATGAAAATAACGGGGTAGTGGTGAGTGATAAGTGATTAACACTTTGCATTACCCCCTTTCAGTTATTAATCATTAATCACTAAACACTAAAGCACTATATATGATACACATGGAATATTATCTGGTAGTCTCTACCATCATGATGTTTGCAGGAATCTATGGATTCTTTACCCGCCGTAACACGCTGGCTATCCTGATTTCAGTAGAGTTAATGCTGAACGCCACGGACATCAACTTTGCCGTGTTCAACCGTTTTCTCTTCCCGGAAGGAATGGAGGGCTATTTCTTTGCACTGTTCTCCATCGCCATTTCGGCCGCGGAAACTGCAATAGCTATCGCCATCATGATCAATATCTACCGTAATCTCCGAAGCATCCAAGTCCGCAACCTCGACGACCTGAAATGGTAAAGGTGAAGCGGTGCCAAGGTGCCACTTCCAGGTTTCCATTCGGATAAACAGATGAGTTTATGATAAATATAAGTAATAATAAAACAAGTAATTAAATAAAACTGTATGGAACTAACAATTCTAATACTCCTTCTTCCTTTCTTCTCCTTTCTCATACTGGGAATCGGGGGAAAATGGATGTCACATCGGACGGCGGGTATCATCGGTACTCTGGTACTGGGAACGGTAGCGGTACTGTCTTATGTGACTGCTTTCCAATATTTCTCCGCCCCGCGGCTGGAAGACGGAACATTTGCCACATTGATACCTTATAATTTCACGTGGCTTCCTTTTACAGAGACATTACACTTCGATCTGGGCATCCTGCTCGATCCCATATCTGTAATGATGTTGATTGTCATCTCTACCGTGTCGCTGATGGTACATATCTACTCCTTCGGCTACATGAAAGGCGAGACCGGCTTTCAACGTTATTACGCTTTCCTTTCCCTGTTTACTATGTCAATGCTGGGATTGGTAGTAGCGACAAATATCTTCCAAATGTATCTCTTTTGGGAATTGGTGGGTGTAAGTTCTTATTTATTAATCGGATTCTACTATACAAAACCTACAGCAATCTCCGCTTCCAAGAAAGCATTTATTGTCACTCGTTTTGCCGATTTAGGCTTCCTGATTGGTATCCTGATTTACGGATATTATGGTGGAACATTCGGTTTCACTCCGGATACGGTATCACTGGTCAGCGGTGGAGCTGCCATGCTTCCGTTAGCCCTCGGCCTGATGTTCGTGGGTGGTGCCGGTAAGAGTGCGATGTTCCCATTGCATATATGGTTGCCCGATGCAATGGAAGGGCCTACTCCGGTCAGTGCCCTGATCCATGCGGCAACGATGGTAGTTGCCGGAGTTTATCTCGTGGCACGTATGTTCCCGCTCTTCATCGCATATGCTCCGAACACTTTGCATATGGTAGCCTGGGTAGGTGCATTCACTGCCTTCTATGCTGCAAGTGTAGCTTGCGTGCAATCGGATATCAAGCGTGTACTCGCTTTCTCTACTATCTCACAGATTGGTTTTATGATGGTAGCTTTGGGCGTTTGCACTTCCATGAACCCGCACGAAGGCGGATTGGGATACATGGCATCCATGTTCCATCTCTTCACACATGCCATGTTCAAAGCACTGCTCTTCCTTGGTGCAGGTAGCATTATCCATGCGGTACACTCCAATGAAATGTCCGCAATGGGCGGATTACGCAAATATATGCCTGTCACTCACTGGACATTCCTGATTGCCTGCCTTGCCATTGCGGGTATTCCCCCGTTCTCCGGCTTCTTCTCGAAAGACGAGATTCTGGCAGCCTGCTTCCAATACAGCCCTGTAATGGGTTGGGTGATGACGGTAATTGCCGCGATGACTGCTTTCTATATGTTCCGTTTGTACTATGGTATCTTTTGGGGCAAGGAAAACAAAGAATTGCACGCTCACCACACGCCGCACGAAAGTCCGTTAGCGATGACATTCCCCTTGATGTTTCTGGCAGCGATAACCTGTGGAGCCGGCTTTATTCCTTTCGGACATTTCATCAGTTCGAACGGAGAGTCTTACTCTATCCATCTCGACCTGTCGGTAGCTGTCACAAGTGTGGTTATTGCCATTATTTCTATTGCCATCGCTACCTGGATGTATAAGAATGCCAAACAGCCCGTTGCCGATTCGTTGGCAAAACAGTTCAAGGGATTGCACAAGGCTGCTTACAATCGTTTCTATATTGATGACATATACCAGTTCATTACGCACAAGATTATCTTCCGCTGCATCTCTACTCCTATCGCATGGTGGGATCGTCATGTAGTGGACGGATTCTTCAACTTCCTGGCATGGGCTACCAATACTACAAGCGATGAAATCCGTGGTTTACAGAGCGGTCAAGTACAGCAATATGCATATGTGTTCCTTTGCGGTGCACTGGCACTTATCCTACTGTTGATTCTCTAAATAGTAAATAGTAAATCTTTAAATAGTAAATTATAAAGATGAATTTCTTATCAATATTCGTACTTATCCCCCTCCTGATGCTGGCCGGACTCTGGGCAGCAAGAGGAATAAAAGCGATCCGCGGGGTTATGGTTACTGGCGCATCGGCACTTCTGATTGCATCTGTCGTACTTACATTCATGTATCTGGGAGAGCGTAGTGCCGGAAATACAGCGGAAATGCTTTTCCGTGCAGACACCCTTTGGTATGCACCGCTTCATATCTCCTATTCGGTCGGCGTCGACGGAATCTCGGTAGCCATGCTGTTACTGTCCGCCATCATCGTCTTCACCGGAACATTCGCTTCCTGGCGTCTGCAACCTCTGACAAAAGAATATTTCCTTTGGTTCACCCTATTGTCAATGGGAGTATTCGGATTCTTTATATCCGTAGACTTATTCACCATGTTTATGTTCTACGAAATAGCCCTGATACCTATGTACCTGCTGATCGGCGTATGGGGTTCGGGACGCAAGGAATATGCAGCCATGAAGCTGACACTGATGCTGATGGGCGGTTCCGCCTTCCTGCTGATCGGAATCCTCGGAATCTACTTCGGCTCGGGAGCAACGACAATGAACCTGCTCGAAATCGCACAGTTACACAATATACCGTTTGCACAACAATGCATCTGGTTCCCGCTGACTTTCCTCGGCTTTGGTGTACTGGGTGCCCTCTTCCCATTCCATACCTGGAGTCCCGACGGTCATGCTTCCGCCCCGACAGCAGTATCCATGCTCCATGCCGGAGTATTGATGAAGCTGGGTGGTTACGGATGTTTCCGCATCGCCATGTACCTGATGCCGGAAGCCGCTAACGAACTTTCATGGATATTCCTGATACTGACAGGTATCTCTGTGGTCTACGGAGCCTTCTCCGCTTGCGTACAGACTGACTTGAAATATATCAACGCCTACTCTTCCGTATCTCACTGCGGACTGGTTCTCTTCGCCATCCTGATGCTGAATCAGACGGCTGCAACGGGAGCTATCCTCCAAATGCTGTCCCACGGATTGATGACAGCCTTGTTCTTCGCCCTTATCGGTATGATTTACGGACGTACACACACCCGTGACGTTCGCGAGCTTGCCGGTCTGATGAAGATTATGCCGTTCCTCAGTGTATGTTACGTGATTGCCGGTCTTGCCAACCTCGGTCTTCCGGGGCTGAGTGGTTTCATTGCCGAAATGACCATCTTCGTCGGTTCTTTCCAGAACAACGATGTATTCCACCGCACACTGACTATCATCGCCTGCTCTTCGATCGTGATTACAGCAGTCTATATCCTGCGCCTGGTAGGTAAGATTCTGTATGGAACCTGTACCAACAAGCACCACCTCGAACTGACCGACGCAACGTGGGACGAACGTGTAGCCGTTATCTGCCTCATCGTTTGTGTAGCCGGACTGGGTATGGCTCCTTTTTGGATCAGCCACATGATTGGTGAAAGTGTATTGCCGGTTGTCTCACAACTGATACCCTAAATAGTAAATTGTAAATCGTTAAATAGTAAATTACAATATGGATTATTCACAATTTCTACATATGCGAGAAGAGCTGTCGCTCGTAGTTGTTCTGCTACTACTGTTCTTGGCCGACCTCTTCATGAGTCCGGACGCACACAAAAATGACGGAAAAGCACGACTGAACACCATGTTACCCGTCATTCTGATGGCGATTCATACAGCTATCAATCTCGTTCCGGGAACTGCTGCCGACGTATTTGGCGGTATGTACCACTACGTACCCATGCATACGGTTGTCAAGTCAATTCTGAACGTAGGTACACTGATTGTCTTCCTGATGGCACACGAATGGATGAAACGTGAAGATACCTCTTTCAAACAAGGAGAATTTTATGTACTGACACTCTCCACTCTGTTTGGTATGTATCTCATGATTTCCGCCGGACACTTCCTGATGTTCTTCATCGGACTGGAAACGGCATCCATCCCGATGGCTGCCCTGATTGCCTTCGACAAATACCGTCACAACTCTGCCGAAGCAGGAGCCAAGTATATTCTTACCGCCCTCTTCTCCAGCGCCCTGTTGTTGTTCGGCTTGTCCATGATTTACGGTTCCACCGGAACGTTGTATTTTGAAGACCTTCCCGCCCATATCGACGGAAATCCGTTGCAAATCATGGCATTCGTATTCTTCTTCACAGGGATGGCATTCAAGTTATCACTCGTTCCGTTCCACCTTTGGACAGCAGACGTATACGAAGGTGCACCAAGTACGGTCACCGCTTATCTGAGCGTTGTTTCAAAAGGTTCGGCCGCTTTCGTGCTAATGGCTATTCTTATCAAAGTATTCGCTCCGATGATAAACGACTGGCAGGAAGTGCTTTACTGGGTGATTATCGCCTCTATCACCATTGCCAACATATTCGCTATCCGCCAGCAGAACCTGAAACGTCTGATGGCATTCTCCAGTATCTCACAAGCCGGATATATCATGCTGGGCGTTATCGGCGGCACCGCACAGGGAATGACAGCGTTAGTATATTACGTACTTGTATATGCTGCCGCCAACCTCGGCGTATTTGCCGTAATCACTATCGTGGCACTACGCAGCCAGAAGTTCACACTCGAAGATTATGCGGGACTTTACAAGACGAATCCGAAGGTAGCGCTCCTTATGACCCTGTCTTTATTCTCATTGGCAGGTATCCCTCCTTTTGCCGGATTCTTCTCGAAGTTCTTTATCTTCATGGCGGCTTTCGATGCAGGTTTCCATCTGCTGGTATTCATCGCATTGGTCAATACAGTGATTTCACTGTACTACTATCTGCTGATTGTGAAGGCAATGTATATCACCCCTTCCGACGATCCGATTCCCACATTCCGCAGCGACCGCTGTACAAAATGGGGACTGGCGCTTTGTACGCTGGGCATTATCGGACTGGGTATCGCAAGTATCGTATATCAGTCTATTGATAAACTCTCGTTCGGTATATAATAAAAAACAATCGACCGGAACTGTATAACAGAAAAAGGCAGTAGCCTCCCATCAACGGGAGCAGCTACTGCCTTTTCTCTTATTATCGTTACAGTCTGAATGCCTGAAAAGCCGTACATTCCCAATATACTCATTCCGTCACAATCACCCCTGGCAGCCTGAACCAGAACCGTGAACCCCTGCCCGGTTCGGAGTCAACGCCTATCCGTCCGCCCAGTTGCTCTACGATACTCTGACAGATGGAAAGTCCCAGTCCTGTGCCGGGCACGAAAGAGTTGAGCTTGACAAAACGCTCGAAGATATGCGACTGATGTTCCTCGTCAATCCCCACTCCCGTATCCTGTACATAAAATTCCAGTTCTTCGCCCTTTATCTGATACCCCACACGGATACTTCCGTGCGAAGTAAACTTAATCGCGTTGTTCACAAAGTTGGAGATAACCTGATGCAGACGGTTGCGGTCGCTGATAATATGGCATTGCGAAAGACACGAGTCAAACAGAAGTTCCACTCCTTCCTTCGTTTTCATCTGCAAGGAGCGGACAATATCTTCGCACAGTGCGTTCACATCGACATCTCCGATAGAAAATTCGAACGTACCGGCTTCAATCTTCGAAAGGTCAAGTATATCCGTAATCAGTTGCAGCAGCAAGTCATTATTGTCACGGACTATTTTAACATATTCTCTCCGTTCCTCAAGATTATCCGCTTCAACCAGCAAGTCAGAGAAACCGACAATGGCAT
Source organism: uncultured Bacteroides sp. (assembly GCF_902491285.1). GTDB lineage: Bacteria > Bacteroidota > Bacteroidia > Bacteroidales > Bacteroidaceae > Bacteroides. The sequence goes on from NZ_CABUHK010000016.1 coordinate 51,868, forward strand.
TCAACGGAGTGCGGATCTCATGGCTCATATTGGCAAGGAAAGCACTCTTCAGACGGTCGGCCATTTCCGCCTTGTCACGTGCCAGAATCAGTTCCGCCTCCGTCTCCTTCAACTCCGTGATATCGTAATTGATGCCTATGATTTCTATCTCATCCTCTTCCGGCTTGTAGGTAGTCACTACGATGTTGGAGCGTACCCAGTTCCACCGGTCTGTCGTCCCCACACGGCGGACACGCATTTCCTTCTGGAAATGACGTCTGTTACCCTTCTTCACTTCTTCGAAGAAATCAAGAATACTTTGCCGGTCGTCCGGATGCACATGGCGGTAAACGCCTACGACTTCACTCAACGGAGTATCTTCATCCTCTCCCATATTCTTATACCATTGCTTGATGGCATATCCCTTCCGGTTCATGAGGTTCAACTTGGCATAACCCACTTTGGCATAGTCTGATATCAACAGGAAGAAGTTCTCGAAATCACGGACACGGTTCAGCGTGTCAAGACGTTCGGTGTTATCAATGCTAATAAGAATATATCCGTTAAAGTTGCCCTCGTTGTCGTAGAGTTTGCTGACCTTGGTATAGATATCTATCGACTTTGAAAGACTGGAAGTATAATAACCTTCAGCCCGTTCGAAAGAATAGTTGAGACGGAAATCTACCATATCTTCATTCTTCACGCGGTCACGGATAACCTGTGAGACATTCGGGTTTTCAAAGAAATTCACCCCTATCACTGCCGATTTGTCCAGCACTCCGAATATCTCCAAATCCATATTGTTCATATCGACCAGATAACCGTCCTTGTCGTAAATTTCCACTCCCGCCGGAATATTGGCAAAGATATTCTGAAATAGTTTTTCGCTGCGGTCCATTGCCCGGTTGGCTTTCACCGCCTGCGTAGTATCGAGGAACAGGGCAACCACTTCATCTTTCTCCGGTGAATAAACAATCCAATGGGTATAAGTCCCGGTTTTGGCGAAGTACTCATTCCCTTCCTTATAAGTATTATCACGCATCACACTTATCAAAAGGTCGAGTTTAGAAACATAGTCGGGATGTATATCCGAAGCCAGACATCCCTTGTATTCTTCTATCGGCCTGCCGAAAAACTTAACGACCAAGCTATTCCCATCCGTTATCTTATAATCACAAGGCTCATTCCTCTCGTCCCGGACTATCGACAACCGAATATACCCCATCGGCATAAAGCGGAACAAGTTGTTCAGGAAGACCTGTTCACGGATTACATCATCCTTGGCCTTACGCAGTTCGATACAGATGCCGATAATATTGGCTAATGAAGAAAACCACTGATAATCTTCATTGCTCCATTCGTGATAGGACTTGACTAAATCAATGCCCATATATCCCCAGATACGGTCGTTTGCCATCAAAGGAGTCACCATCATCGACAGGATGCCTTGCGCATCAAGGAAATGAAATTCCTCGTCCGCCTCTGCGGGCAACTGATTCAAGGAATTCAGCACAATAGGCTTGCCGGAAAGAATCTGCCGGCTCCACCATCTTCCCTGATCGATAGGAATATCTTGCAGACTGCCTTTCTCGGACGATACGCCTTCGGAGACGACTTCGTAGGTACAACTCTGATGAGTGTGATTTTCATCATATTCGAAGATATAGACACGCCCTTCACCGTAATAGAGATTCAGGATATCATTCAAAATCTCCATGACACAAGAGTTTACTTCTTCATCGCGAAGGAAACGGAGTAAAGACTGGGAGATAAAATTCTGACGGCGAAGCAGACTGTTCACCCTTCTCAATGCGTCTCTTTGTTCGGTTTCTTTAGGAGCTTCCACCCGCTGGATGACTCCGAAAGATTTATCACCATCATTGGTTCCCGTGCCTTTCTCACGGTGAGCCAGACGAGTATGCAACCAGATTTCACCATACTTGGAATGAACAGGAAAAGTCTGTTCATAAAAGTTCCGGTGTATATTCGCATTTGCACGAAACTCTTGAATGATTTGCTCACGGTAATCCTCGCGTATCAAATTCTGAAAATCCTGAAAGGAAATGGTATCCCCCTCCAATCCGAGAAGGTCACAAAGGAAATCAGAGCACAAATAATGTCCTGCGGCAAAATCGGCTTCCCACCACCCTATCTGGGCTAGAGAAGCCATCTTGATATACCGCTCGTAGTCTGTTTGCATATTTTATTTCATTAAATGAAAATGAATAGCAAAGATACGAAAAAGGAATAAAGAGATACTATAAAGCCACTAATAATTATATAGCGGAAAGTACGTGACAGAGACGACAATACCCTGTATCTTATTCCACCGCTATTCAGCTTAAAGTGCCGGAAAAGTATAACCTGTCCACCCCATAACCGAAGTATCCGCACCGGTATTGGAAGCTCCTTCTGTAAGCGTGATGCTTCCCTGGTTCTCTACATTCTTGCCTGGGTCACTGCTGTCTTCATAATCTACTCTTTCCTTTTTGCTGTATGAGAAAGAAGAAAGGTTGCAAGTCACGTTGATTGTCACCGTACCACCTCCTTTGGAGTCGGTTGCGTCCACCAAGTCCTTGGCTTTCAATCCCGTCAGATTCAATGTCGATGTCACCAGAGCGTTCTTGATAGTGGCAGTTGCTCCACGGCGTATTTTAATCACATCGTCCATAGCATTCTTCTGTCCGGTGGTAGTGTTGCCGCCTACGGTATTGTTGATGATAGTCATGCCATCTACGATAAAGTTCGACTGATTCTTATGCTCCGGCCCTTTTCCGTCCAGGTTACCGTCGGCTTCGATACCGCGCGGGTCTTCTTCCGTACTGGTATATCCTTCTTCCCAAATACCGTAGCAGTTTTTCAAAGTACCTGTATATCCTTGTGTGAAGTCGAACATATCATCATCCGGGTTCACAGCCAGAAGATTGGTTACGTTGACCGTACCGCCAAAAAACTCGATGGCATCATCCGCACTCTCAAGGATATAGATGTTCTCAACTTTCGTTCCGTTTCCCACACCGTTCAGTGTCAATCCGTTGTGCTCGATGTCGGCAGTGTTGCGCGCACCTGCATAGAAGATATTGACGTAAGTAAGCGCCCCAGAATTGTCCGACGCGTTGTCACCACCATATTTATAGGCATTGTTCACTTCGGCATTGGCAGTATTGCCGCTTTCGTTCGCACCGGAGATAGGCGCTTTTCCGTTCAGGATGATTCCGCCCCAGTCGCCGGACTTCGGAGTAGTTTCTCCGGAAGTGAAGGTTACAGGAGCGGCAGATGTACCGTTCGCATAAAGCTTTCCACCCTGTGCCACGAGGATATAACTGCTGAATCCTTTTGCTGCCTTGATGGTGGTTCCGGCAGGAATAGTCAGTTCACCGCCGTTTTCGATAATGACAGTTCCGCCCAGCACATAGTCGCCGGCTTCCAGTGTCTGCTTGCCGATAAGATTTCCTTTCAGAGTTTTTCCGTCTGCTGCCAATATGGACGAGTCGCCCGGAATGTTATCTCCATCATTATCACTTCCGCAAGAAGTCAGGGTCAAGGTTGTTGCCATGGCTGCCATAGCCATCATGCTTAAAAATAGTCTTTTCATTTCCTTTAAATATTTAAATAGTTTATATGTAAGAGCCTAAAATGTGCACGACACTCCCAAGCTCACGTTTATTCCTTTCTTATAATCGCCCAACACTACTTTCCGGTTGTTGCCGCTGGCTTCCCGCCTCAACCGGTAGGCCGGATTGAGCAGGTTGCGTGCCTTGAGACTGAACAAGAAATGCTTGCCGAACTTGGCCTGCGATACAAAATCAAGTGTGGTTACTCCTTCTTCCATGATGTTCCGGTATCCTTGCGTGCCGAGGGTATATACTTTCTCGCCCACATATCCCCAAACAAGAGTGTTGGTAAATGAGTGCCTACCGGTAGAATAGGTATGCGACAAATCAAAGTTTGCAATCCACGGCGCTGCCCCTTCGAGCTGGGAGCCTTCCTTGTCGGTAGCCGCGATGTCGGGGTCATCTATTATGGCGTTAGTGTAGATGTATGAGCCGTTGAGCCCTGCCGAAAGCCTGTTCGTGCCGTTTTTCCCTGCCGGACGTACGAGAAGATTCTTGCGTATTTCCAGCTCGATACCTGCTACGGTAGCCTGGCCGGATATGTTCTCATAAGAGAGGAATCCGCCTGCGCTCGGAGTTTCGATACGTGAAATAGGGTTCTTTATCATTTTGTAGAAGGCGGTAAGCGAGATAAGTTCCGTAGGTGTGGGGGTAAAGTCCCATTTCAAATCCAGGTTGTAGTTGTCCGACGGTTTCAGATTCGCGTTACCCTGGCTCTTGAAGTTGACTCCTACATAGCGGTAAGGTGAAATCTCTTTTGATTGCGGCAATGTGTATGTCTTACTCGCCCCCAGTCGCAATGTATGTTTGTCCGTCAGGTTATATCTCAGATTCAGGCTCGGAAGAAAATAGTTTTCCCTGATGCTGTTCTTTCCTTTGGAGTTGCCTTTGTCTACGTTGTAATCCACGGTCATATCAACGTTATCATACTTCACTCCCAGGTTTGCCACCCAGCGGGATGAAAACTGGTAGACGGCTTCCGCATAAACGGAGTGTATATTCTTTTTCACTGTATATTTGTCTACGGCATTGTCTACGTTAAAGCGGGTCCCGAAATTGGCGGATGTATAAAAGTCATCCAGTGCAATATCATTCAATGAAGTGAACGACGGCCCGTTAAGAGTTATCAGGTTGTATTCCGTCTGTTCAAAATCATCATTTACGATGCGTCCCGTATAGCCTATGCGAAGCTGCGATATTTCTTCCTGACTGTCCTTTAGCCGATATACCAGTCCACCGCGAAGATTCAGGTCGTTCTCCGTCAATGCGGCAAAAGTGCGGAACTGCGTATTTCCTCCTACCAGCCCGTAACCTGTATCATTCTTCGTTATCTCGTTGATGCGGCGATCCGGTTCGTATCCGCGCACCATATTATAAGAGACTCCCGCGTCGAAACTCAACGCGTCTGTCAGTCCCCAGTTACTCGTCAGTTGGTTGACAATAAGCAGGTTGTCATTCACTTGTTGGCGGCGGGTCATCCCTTGATTACCGTAATCATCGCTGAAGGTATCATTTTTGCCTTCATAATTTCCAACAGACTGGGTACTGTTGTGCACCAGCATAAGATTGTATGCCAGGTGGTGACGGTTCTGCATATCAAAATCCACGTTGGCCAGTGCCAGTTGACTGATATTGACGGCGGACTTATGCCCTGTCATGTCCTTGTAGACGGTTCCGTCGGTTGTGGTATTACGTATGGTTTCATCTGTGTAGCGATAATCCGTGGTATGCCCTGCAGTGGCGAAAAAAGAGAGAACGTTACGTTCTCCGCCTACGTAGAATCTCTTTCCGCCGGATATATTGTAACTGCGGTCTATCTGGAAATTCTGTGCTGCCGGATCCAGCTTGTTTTCAAATCCCCATGCGTTACCCAACGGTTGCGTACGGTTGGCAAATCCGAAGGGGTTCGTTCCGTCCGGTTTCAGGAAGTCGGCGGTCATAGTCTGTGTATTCACTCCTGCAGAAACGCCTGCGCTGACATATCCGCTGCCGACCAGTTCTTTGGAAGCAATATCAATATTGGCCCCTCCCACATCACCGCTTCCACCGGCGGTAAAGGCTTTGTTTACTCCGACAGACTGTATGATGTCTGTCCCGAAGAAATCGAGTGAGATATTCTTGTATTCCGGATCTTCCGACGGTACCGGAAACCCGTTGAAGGTGGTGGTATTATAACGGTCGCCCAGTCCACGGACAAAGACGTTTTTTACTCCGTCCTGCTTGGAGATTCCGGAAACTTTGGTGACAGCGCCTTCGGCATCGGAAACGCCTTTACGGGAGAGTTCCTTCACACCTACAGACTGCACGGCGATAACGGCTTTCTGCTGTTCGAGCAAAAGCATATTCTCGTTTTCACGATTCTTCTTTGCTACAACTACTACATCAGAAAGTTCCTGGGCGTCGGTTTCCAGTTCCAGATTCAGTATCACCAGTTTACCGTTCTCTACACGAACCTTGCGGCGTACTTCGGTCTTGTAGCCTACATATTTAATCTCAATATCATACATACCTTCCAAAACACCGGCGGCATTCAATTCGAAATTACCGTCCATATCGGTAACTGCTCCGGCTGGTGTGCCTATCAGGCGAATAGTCGCTCCTATCAGAGGTTCCTTTGAAAGTTTGTCTTTCACAGCTCCTTTTACCTTGATATTTGCAGCCAATGCGGGAAGTACACACAACAAGCAGAAGAAGGCCGCAACAGAAAATCTTAAAAGAAATAGTTTTTTCATCGAACTTTGCTCTACGTTTTTAAATCTGTGGGCAAAGGTAGAGGGTAGGTATTACAATGATAAGACGAAGAAAATACAATCAATTGAAAGATAGGTTGCAAGCATGTTACATACCTATCTCCTATCTGTCTAATCCCATCCCACCGGTTTAAAGATTTGTTTCCTCCGGTTCCAATATTTGTTTCATTGGTTGAAACACTTTGTTTCTCGGCGTGAAACACTTCGTTTCTCGGTGTGAAACACTTTGTTTCCCGGTGTGAAACTTTTAGTTTCAAAGCTTGGAAAACTCTTAGTTTCAAGGTTAGAAAAACTTTTAGTTTCAGCATGGCAGAAACCGGTCAATACATGGTTTTAGTTTTATGAATAGGAATTTAATTTAGACATAAGAGCAAAAGAACATAAAGGCCGCACTTGGAAAATTATTTCTGTAGTTTATTAAACTACTATTTTATCTTTTGTTCTTATGTTCTTCTGTCTAAAAATAAATTATCATTCTATTATGATACAACACTTATCTATTAAACCAGCTTCTTCTTTTTCCGGTAATTCTCACGGAACTCTTTAGGCGAGCAAGCCTTTTTCTTCTTGAAGATACGGTTGAAATTGGAAAGGTTGTTGAATCCGCACTCATAGCAGATTTCGGCTATCGACATGGTAGAATCCACCAACAGACGGGAAGCGAAACCGAGACGGATATCAATAATATAATCGGAAAGATTCTTTCCCGTACGTAATTTAAAGAACCGGCTGAATGACACATCCGTCATTCCGACCATAGCCGCCAACTGTCCCAAACGAATCTCTTCCTGATAATGGGCATTGATATACTCCTGCACTTTCTGCACACGACGGCTGTCCGAATGAATATCTATCTTGGCAAATGACGAACTGGACAACGTGCGGGAGTCTTCCTCGAAGAGGGAGAGTTCGTAAAGAATCGTCATAAACTTGATGACCGCATAAAATCCCTGTTTCTCGGAAGCCAGCGTATCCAGCAACGGATATATTTTAAGAATCGCGGACATCGGGAAACAAAGTCCTTTCTGTGCCTTATCCAGCATCCTGCGAATAGAATCGAACTGATTCTTATTGATGAAACTCTTGAAGAAGAGGTCGGAAGAGAACTGAATCGTTATCTCCCTTATCTCTTTCGAACGGCACTCGTTCTGTTCCCATACGTGCTCCAGGTCTTTACCTGTTATCAAGACCAAATCATAGTCGCCTATCACTTCGGAAGAATCTCCGACTACCCTTCTCACTCCTGTCGCTTTCTCCGTAAAGTTCAATTCGAACTCGGAATGATTGTGAATAGGATAAGTGAACTCTGTCTTGTAACGTTCTGCAATATAAAAGCAGTCCTTGTCTGACAAAGGGGTAATCTCACGAATAATCTGGCTAGGTAACGGTGTGTTCATAATATAAGTAGTTTATTGTAATATTATTTGTTTTGTTGTATTGCGCCCATCAGTTTTCTATCTTCACTCCTATCCGGCGCAAGTCCGCCCCCGAAGGATTCTGGAACACCTGTAAGTCAAATTCGGGTATGATGGCAAGCACATGATCGAAAACGTCTGCCTGTATGCCTTCATAAGCAACCCAGACCTTGTTGGCGGAAAAGAAGTAAAGTTCCATCGGAATACCGGTTTCCGTAGGCTGGAGCTGGCGCACCATGCAAGTCATCTCCTGATTGACAGTGGGCAGACTTTTCAGATAGTTGGTCAGGTAAGCGCGGAAGACTCCCAAATTGGTCTGCCGGCGTCCGTTCACCAGTATTGAATTGTCTATATCATGTTCCTTGTTATATTGTTCCACGACTTTTTCCGTTTGATCCACGTAGTCTTTCAACAATTGTATCTTACGATATTTCGCCAACATTTCCGGGGTGCAGAAGCGCACGCTAGTCATATCTATATTGATGGAACGCTTCACACGACGGCCGCCGGATTCCTGCATACCCTGCCAGTTTTGGAATGAGTCGCTAACCAGCAGGTAAGGCGGAATGGTGGTGATGGTATTGTCGAAGTTACGTACTTTTACAGTGTTCAAGGTCACTTCTATCACTGTGCCGTCCGCGCCATATTTGGGCATGGTAATCCAGTCGCCCACTTTCAGCATATTGTTGGCAGAAAGCTGGATGCCGGAGACAAAGCCCATAATACTGTCTTTGAAAACCAACATCAGAACAGCGGCAGAAGCTCCGAGCCCGGTCAGCAATACCACCGGACTTTGCTTGATCAGGATACTGATGATGATAATGGCTCCTATAAAGAAAAGAACCACTTGCGCTGTCTGCAGGAGACCTTTCAATGGTTTGTCTTTATATTGTTCGCGTGCGCTGTATACTAGATAAACGGCAGTAAAAAGCGCACTTACGAAACGCAGGAAGACTGCGAGTATATAAATCATGCAAAGCCTGCGAAGGAAGTCAAGCAGAGCGGAATCCGCATGTTCGGGAAATGCGATAGGAATGGCTATGTAAATCAATATCGGCGCCACCATCCTGCTAAGGTTCACCATCACCTTGTCATTGAATACAATGTCGTCCCAAGTGGCTTTCGTCTGTTTCACCAGTTTGGATACCGTACGCAAAATTATCTTGCGGCAAATCAGATTAGCCAGCAAGGCTACTCCTATGATAAGCAGCAATATGATAAAGTTGTCAATCTTATCCGCCCAGACTTCATCCACTCCCATCGACAGCAAAGCATCATTCACGCCTTGCATCATTGCATTACCGGCGTCTTGAGTATCTCCATCCGCCAATGCAACAGTCACTGTATCAATCACCTCTTTTACTTCTTCCATAAACAATTTTCTCTCTTCTTCTTTTAGTTTGTTATTTCCCTTTTTCTAAATATTCACTTATATCCTGCCTCAGCCAGTCATAGTGGAAAAGCCGCTTGTAGGCTACGTTTTTCTTCAACATTATTTCCACATTCACCTGACTGTTCTGATAGCAAGTCAGTTCGTTCTTGAATTGTTCATTATGTTCGGCCAGTCGTTTAATCTCCTGTTCACGCTCCCGGCGCAACACTGTGCAAACAGGGGTGAGAAGTTTCATTACCACATTGTCCATCACATGATGTCCCTGCATATACAGATAAGTATTATCCGGCATCAAGCCCAATTCTCTCAGTTCAGCCCGTAGTGCATTCACCTGGCTGATGTTACGGGAGAAACGCTTCTTCAGTTCCGACAACTTTTGGTTGACACGCTGCTGTAATGCTTCCAGGCTCTTTTCCGGATGCCTGAGACTTATCTCACGCAAGGCAGTATAGGTGTGGAAGTCGTACATCGGAAAGGTATAGGTATCCCGTTGGCGATAGAACCATATATTCCACAGGAAAAGAGGATATACGATTTCGGAATACTTCTTCAAGTAGGCATTGAAATCAAAGATGAAGCGATCGTTCAATGTAGCTTGCACGCACACTTCATGCAGGCTTTCGGCAAAGCAGTGGTAGTTCTCAATGGCATACGTATAAGTCTGGAAGATATATTTGTTCCGGTTGATTTTACGGGAAGTATTGGTGGCGCCTTGCAGCAGGAAATCATAATCGCTGTCTACGCAGGCTATCAGGCTTCTTCCCAGTTCGGCGGTATTCAGCGTGTTCATGAGCACCATCTTCTTCCCCTTTGCGAGGGAGTTGGCCGAAGGAAGCATCACCTGAAAATAATGCTCGTCATCTTCAAACTCTTCAAGCAGTGTACGCCAGAAAGCGACATCGTCATAGCTTTCCACATAAGCTATGATACGCCGACGGGCCTTCTTCGGATAAAGCTTGTGGGCTGCATTGAAGTATGAAGAAGTCAGGTTGTCTCGTAGTGAAGTTGCCATGCTGATTATTACAAGTTACTAATTACAAGTTATGGTTTCGTCGGGGAACATTCTTTTCCAAACGCATGCTCCAACGAAGTGGATATATCGCTCACTTCCGTCACGGCATCCAGCCAGCCTTCCATGATGACAGCGGGCGAATGGGTAGTCAGGATGATTTGTACATTCGGGTTCAGTTCACGTATCATGGCTATCAACTTTTGTTGCCATTCGATGTGGAGCGAGGCTTCCGGTTCGTCCATAAAGAGTACGCAGTGACTGTTGTCCTGCACGAGCACGGTCAGCAGAATGACAAGCATCTGCTTCTCACCGGAAGAGAGTTTGTAGGGGAATAGCAGTTCGCCGTCCTGATAGAAGGCAATGTCGTTCCGTTTGCGGTCTATCTTCTTGCGTGTATAACTGAAAAGCTCGTCAATCATATCCTGGAAACGGCGTTTGACAATGGACAGGGTGGCTGCTTTACGGCGTTCTTCTTCATCGTCACTGGAAAGCATTTCAATCATTTTATTGCCTATATTGACTTGGTAGTCAAGATAGCGGCGTTGCAGGAGATAGAGTTGCCAGTCCAGCTCGGACTTTACATTCTTATCTGCCATGCGGGCTGTGAAGTCGCCCATTATCAGAGGACGGTCGTAACTCCGGATTACATCATAGGGGATATAGGTCGCTTCGGGATTGTCGAAGAACAAGCGCACTCCGTTCTTCTCATCACTTTTCATTTCGCCGGAGAGTTCTTCGAGATAACCGACGGAACGGTTCAGAATGGTAGTCTTCCCCACTCCGTTGATACCGGAAAGGATATTTACATCGGGACGCAAATCCCATCCTATATTAAAGCGTTCCCATAGCCCGTGGATTTCAATACGACGTATATAATTAGCCTGCTGTTCCATAATATTCTATTTTAATCAAGGCAAATATAAATAAATCATCCGACAAAGCTGCTAGTAAACTCATCAAATTCAGAAAATACAAGAATAAAAAACTACCTTTGCAACCGTTTTCTCCTTTCGTGTGTTATTCTTATTAAAAAATATATCGCAAATCTTATCAGCATGGACAAAAGTAAAAATCTACACGGCCATCTGTTCGCATTGACAGCAAACGTTATGTGGGGATTGATGGCTCCTATCGGTAAATCAGCCCTTCAGGAATTTTCCGCTCTTTCCGTTACGACTTTTCGTATGGTAGGAGCAGCAGCCGCTTTTTGGCTGCTTTCTATTTTTTGCAAGCAGGAACATGTCAACCATCGGGATATGCTGAAAATATTCTTCGCTTCTCTGTTTGCCTTAGTGTTCAATCAGGGAGTGTTTATTTTCGGGCTGTCTATGACTTCACCTATCGATGCTTCGATTGTGACAACGACTTTACCGATTGTGACTATGATTGTGGCGGCTATTTATCTGAAAGAGCCGATTACGAACAAGAAAGTACTGGGGATTTTCGTAGGTGCCATGGGGGCACTTATTCTAATTCTGAGCAGCCAGGCGGGAAGTAATGGTAACGGAAGCCTGATTGGCGACTTACTTTGTCTGGTTGCACAAATCAGTTTCTCTATTTATTTAACCGTATTCAAGGGACTGTCCCAGCAATATTCGGCTGTGACTATCAATAAGTGGATGTTCGTTTATGCTTCCATGTGTTATATACCGTTCTCTTATTACGATATTTCCACTATCCAGTGGACTTCTATCTCTACGATTGCTATTGTACAAGTACTATATGTGGTATTGGGTGGCAGCTTCCTTGCCTACCTTTGCATTATGACTGCACAGAAACTACTTCGGCCTACGGTTGTCAGCATGTATAATTATATGCAGCCGATTGTGGCTACTATTGCTGCCATTATCATGGGAATCGGAAGTTTCGGATGGCAGAAAGGACTTGCCATTGCACTGGTATTCTTAGGAGTATATATCGTGACGCAAAGTAAGTCGAGAGCAGATTTCGAGAAAGCGGGAAGGGAGTTGTGATAGCCTGCAATCATTATTTCAGGTACGAATTACGCGGTTCTTATTCAATCAGAACCGCGTAATCCTTGCCTGAAAAATACCTTTATTCTAATTTGCCAGGATTGTCATTTCCGCACCGGACGCAAAATCCTGCCCGTTCTGCGAACTCAAAGCAGTGAAACGAATATAACGCGCCTTTACAGGCTTGTCAAACATCACTCTCTTCTCCTTTGAATTATTGGCAAAACTACCCTTCTTCACCGGTTCTCCCCATTCTTTACCATCCATGCTGACTTGAATAGAGTAATCCTTGATATTACCGTTACTTCCATTCTGACGCGGCAAATATGTAAAGCCTTTGATTTCCTTCACTTCACCTGCATCAAGGTCTACCCAATGTGGATATTTGGCAACGGTCACCGAATACATCGTATGCCATATCGTGCCGGGGTCACCGTCAACCAAGTTAGCAGCGTCTCCGTCACCAGATTCCTGACTGCTCGCATACACCACCTGCATCTGGATACTTTCTATCTTTTCAAACTTCATTACAGCACTAATATCTTGATTGTCCTTATACCATGCTTTCACAGTACCACCACTACGTAGAGGAATAGGTTCCTTATACTCCTGCACCTTTTTACTACCATCAATCGTATAGCAGAATACGGCATCTTTTCTCGCCGATGTCAACTCTACCATTCCGGCAGGGGTACGTGTAATGGACAAAGGAATATCTCCGGCAGGTGCAACATTAGCAATAGTCGCCAAGTCCTTACCACCGGCAGGCCGGATAATAAAGCCCATATTATGCTGCCCGGCAAACACCCTGTCTTGAACAAGAGGACCACCCTGACCACAACTGTTACCACCCAAACCGGTAACCGCGCAATCCAAATGCAAATAAGTATCACCCGCTTCGGGTAACTGATAAGGATGAGAAGCCAAAATCAAATCAAGAGCAGAATACTGAAGTGCCGAAACAGAAAGACGGTCAGTCGCAATAAACACAGCTCCCTGTCCCTCCTGATTGGTCAGCGCACACCAACGGACATCTTCATGATTGCCCATATCCTGCGGTTTCGGGAAATTCACGAACTCACCCGCCACCGTATTAGTATGTTGCTCGATAAACTGACCGCTCTTACGGTCTGCATAGTTATCAACCGGACCACGGCCATAATAAGTAAAGTTAGCATATTGTTGAGGAACTTTCATCACATAGCCAAGACGGGGCAGAGTCAGACTGGGACGATTGGAAGTGGTGCCGGACTGTAATTCAACAGAACCATCCGGATATACCGTCCACACCTGATTGGTGATAAATTTAAAGTCACTGTTACCAAACACCTTGTCTGTCAGTTCCACAATGCTGTTCTTACCGGAACTTGTTCCACCTTTGATGCTTGCGGCATTCGGTGCCTGAGATTCTACGGTAAAGCTCAACACCATTTTATCACCCTTTTCGCGAGCAGTAAACTCTATCAACTTATGCCTCAGGTTATGCAAGCCATGTTCAAACCAAGGAGCATAGAACCAGTTATCATTGTTAGTGAAGGCGCGAAGCGCATCCAGTTTCGGGCCGTTTCCATCCGCTATAACCGTCTCATCGCCATATTTCAGACAATAAAGACTTCCGGTCTGCAAATCGAACTTCATGTCAAAGCCCTCTCCCTTTATCTCGATTTTCTTCGCATCCGGGTTCATGTGAGTTTTCAGAGTTCCGGCAGCGTTAGCCACTTCGCTGATTAACGGACGTTCTGCGGCTTCCTTAACCAACAGTTGTTCTTCTGCCATCACAAAGTCCTTACCTGCCCAAGGTCTTTGGTCTTTCAATACGAACTGTACCTTTACAAAATATTCCGCATCCTTTTTAAACGCAGTACGGTCATAGGGAAGAGAGATTTGCATCCGCTGGCGGGGAGCCAGGTTTATGTCTTTTTTCAGAGTTGTCCGAATAGCTTTGCCATCCTCATAAACCGACCACATCAAATAATAGTCGTCCGCCAGATTCTTGAAATAATACTTATTGAAGATTTCGAACACGCCTTTTTCAAGGTCTACCGCTTTTACTTCAATATTCTGATAGACCTTCTTCACTTCGTAATACTGCGGTTTCGGTTCCAAATCACCGAATACGATTCCGTTCATCACAAACTGTCCGTCATTGGGAGTATCACCGAAGTCACCGCCATAAGCCAGATAACGCGTACCTGTCTTCGGGTCGTAATTGTACATCGACTGGTCTACCCAATCCCATATGGCACCGCCACAGAAGAAGTTGGTAGACTCCATAGCTTCCCAATAATCAATTAAATTACCGCAAGCGTTACCCATCGAATGGGCATACTCCGAAATATGGAAAGGATATTTGATGTCATATTTCCCTTTGACCGCACCACGTACCCAGCCGATGGACGGATACTGGTTAGAGCCCATATCTACAATATCATTGTTACGCTCATACTGTACAGGACGTGACAAGTCGAACTTCTTCAATGCATCATAAGCAGCCACAAAATTCTTGCCCGGCCCGGCCTCGTTGCCCAATGACCAGATAACGATAGACGGATTATTGACATTAGCATGCACCATTTCCATCACGCGCGCCACGTGCGCATTTTTCCATTCAACCGGATGAGAGAGGGAGGCAGCACCATAATAATATTCATGCGATTCAATATTCGCCTCATCTTCCAAATAAATACCGTACTTATTGCACAGGAAATACCAATAAGGATCATCCGGATAATGTGAATTACGCACATGATTGATATTGGCACGTTTCATCAACATGATTTCCTTTTCCATCATCTCACGGGTGATGGCATGTCCCACCGCTGGATTGGACTCGTGACGGTTTACTCCTTTCAACTTGACAGTTTTTCCGTTGATATAGTAGTAACGTCCTGCAAGCCCGAATTCATCCGCTGATGCAGGCGTATCTTTGATTTCCACCTTACGGAACCCTACAATAGTAGAAACCGTTTCAATCGTCTTATTCTTCTTATCCTTCAATTCGGCTACAAGCGTATAACGATAAGGGAACTCCGCCGACCATTTATTCGGAGCTTTTACATGAAAGACAGTCTGAATCCTGCCCGTTCCGTTCGGTTCAATCTTTTCGATTACGGGAGACAAAACAGCATCCACCAGCGTATTCTCATCAGAGTAAAGTTTGTTGGCATACAATGAATAATACACTTTATAGTTTTTCACCGCTTTCTTATCCAAATTACGGATATCGGCATTGATAGTCAAAACACCGTCCGTATAAGCCGCATCCAAATCAGGAGTAGCAACCAGGTCACGGAAGTGAACTTTGGGAACCGAATACAGAGCTACCGTACGGAAAATGCCCGGCAAACGGAACATATCCTGAGCTTCCAGAAACGACGCGTCCGAACTGCGATACACTTCGGCGGCTACCGTGTTCCTGCCCTTTTGGAGATACGGTGTAATATTAAAGTTGGCAGTGTTGCGTGAATTTTTGGAGAAACCGACATACTTACCATTAACCCACAGATAGAAGAAAGAATCCACCCCATCAAAACTGATGAAGACTTCCCGTCCGTCCCAATCCTGCGGTACATCAAAATCGCGGCGGAACGACCCCACTTCATTACGGGCTTTATACGTAGTCCAGTTAGCAGGCGGAGTGCGCATCACTCCCCCACGCCAGTCGTCCACCTTCACACGATGCTGAAAGATAACCGGCTGATTGACATAAATAGGTGTTCCATACTTCTGACTCCCATCCTTCTGAATACCGTAAATATTCCAACTGGACGGCACCGGGATTACATCCCATGAAGTGACATCAAAATCTGTCTGATAAAAATCCTTCGGACGGGAATCCGGGTCAGGAGCCCAATGGAATTTCCAGTCACCATCAAGCGATTGCCAGAATTTACTGTTCTCTGGCAACACTTTACGTGCGTTTTCCACATCCTGGAATGAAAAGAAATAAGCATGGGGCTGTTCCTTATTCAATGCCAGATTTTCGGGAGATTCCCACTCATTTCCTGCCGGGGCACTCACCGAAGCATACATGAAGCCCTCTAATGGTTGGCCCGCAAAACTTTGCGCTGTGAGGGTGCAGCACAAAAGACCGGTTAACAAGGTTTTGTTCATAAGGTATTTTAGTCGATAAAAATTATTCTTGTCATATGTCTATACTTTTCGCTTTATAATAAATACACACGAAAAGCATATTGTCCCGTATGAACAATGATTTTTTTAACGTATTTTCTCTAGATTAAAGATAAATCATCGAAATAAGTATCAAGCAAGCTCTTGGCAGCAACAAATGAAGTCAGATTACCGCTCAGCACCTGACGTTCCTTTTCCTGAAGCATCGCTTCAATCTTCGGATTATGATAGAAACTGTCACGCAACTGCTCGTTGATGCTTTCATACATCCAATATTTGCTCTGTTCGTTACGGCGATATTCAAAATAACCGTTCTCCTTTACGAAGTCAATGTATGCGTAAACCATGTCCCACACTTCCTTCACACCTATATTATAGAAACCTGAATAGGTCAACACCTGCGGTGTCCAGCCCGATTCGGGGGCAGGAAACAAATGCAGTGCATTACGGAATTGAGAAGCAGCCAACTTGGCGCGTTCCAAATTATCCCCATCGGCCTTGTTTATCACAATACCGTCCGCCATTTCCATGATGCCGCGTTTGATACCTTGCAATTCATCGCCCGTCCCGGCCAATTGAATCAGCAGGAAAAAGTCCACCATCGAATGAACAGCCGTTTCACTCTGTCCCACTCCGACCGTCTCCACAAAAATCTTATCAAATCCGGCAGCTTCACAAAGCACAATCGATTCGCGTGTCTTGCGTGCCACACCACCCAACGAACCTGCCGAGGGGCTGGGACGGATAAATGATTTAGGATGTACAGAAAGCTGTTCCATGCGGGTCTTGTCTCCCAGGATACTCCCTTTACTGCGCTCACTGCTTGGGTCGATAGCCAATACAGCCAACTTCCCCCCTTTTTCGAGTACGTGCAGGCCGAATACGTCTATCGAGGTACTCTTTCCCGCACCGGGAACGCCGCTGATACCTATCCGGATAGAATTGCCGGAATAAGGCAGACACTTCTCTATCACTTCCTGAGCGACAGCCTGATGTTCGGGTTTCACACTTTCCACCAGCGTCACGGCCTGACTCAATATAGTGACATCACCTTTTGTAATACCTTCCACAAACTCAGCTACCGAAAGCTGGCGTTTTTTAGGCTTCCGTTTCAAGTAAGGATTCACAGACGAAGGTTGCTCGATGCCTTTGTTGACAACAAGTCCTTTGTATTCTTCACCGTTTTCAGGATGTTCCATGACAATAAGATTTAGCGTTTGATATTGATTTCGACTTTCGGGCGCATCGGGTCGTTTGTTATCATCAAAATACGTAAATGATGTTTCTTATTACCTACATCACGCTTGCGAATCGTCACTTTCAGCTTCGTCATTCCATCCGGAGGAAGTACCGTTTTCTTCAAGCTCACTCCCACCGATGAATTGAACACCTGCAATTTACTAATAATCAGCGGAGTTTTACCCGCATTGGCAATCAATAAGTCATAGCTTGCCTTTTTCTTCTTAATCAACGGTACACTAAGGTCAATATCCGTTTCCGAGATACGTATGGCAGGAGCGTTCAGAGAATCAGCAGCCGTCATACGTGAGAAGTCGGGAAGAAGAATGGCTGAAACAGGAATTTCGTTATCTTCGCTCACCTTGTCGCCGGAGAAACGGGAAAGGTAGACAGAAGTCTGTGTCAATCCGTAATCTTTCAACTGGCTGGCGTCCAACGTCAACTTGACCGTTCCTTTCTTTCCTTTCAGCAGGACTTTCGGTTCCGCTTCCATCTTCAGATAAGGGGGCAAATGCATCAATACCGGTTCGTACGGACGGTCGGACAAATTGGCTATGCTGAAAGTCAACGAAGGCTGCTGCCCATGATAAACATCAGGGAAAGCAAACTCGTCACGATCCAAACGGATATTTCCGATAGCGTAAGGAAGAGTCTTTGCATAATCCTTCACTTCCTGCACCACCTCTCCGGTAAACTTCAGGTAGACCAGATTCGGAGTGGCATTGCTGTATATCCCGACCGACTTTTCAAAACGTCCCAGCGCCTTCGCGTCAAAAGAAGCCTTTACCGTTCCTTTCGCTCCCGGAGCAATCGGCTCCTTCGTCCAGTCGGCTACGGAGCAGGCACAGGAAGTGGTGACATTGGTAAGTACCAACGGCTGGTTACCGGTATTAGTGATTGTATATTCCACCGTCACCGGACGTTTCCACTCTATTTGTCCGAAGTTGTGCGTCTCTTTATTTGAAGAGATACGGGGTTGGGCAACGGCTGCCAGAACGACAGTTAGTAGAAAAAATATAGATAGTAAACTACGTTTCATGCGATACATTTTATTTTGGTGCACAAATGTAGGTGTTTTAGATGAGATATTGGTCGGATTGAAAGGATTATTAACGGTGAACGCCAAACGTTCACCGTTAATAAATAATTATTTCACTTCTACCGTCATCGAAGCGGAATGTGAAGCATATTCCGGTGCATAGGCACACTGCATCGTTGCCAGTCCCGTTTCGTAAGTTCCTGCGCGACTGACACGATAACTATATTCAAGTACATACACTCCCTTTCCAAGATGGTCAAAGAAGAAGTTGGTGGCGGCATCCTTGATGTCCACATAGTAGCCGATTCCGTTATTCCAGCGATAACCGGACACGCTGCCGATGGGTTCGAAACAAGCACCACGCTGGTCTTTCAACTGTACGAAGTCCATTGCACGGTCTGCACGGATACTCAATCGGGAGACAACCTTATCGCCCACTTGAAGCACTGTCTTTGACGTGATCGGTTGCAGTTGCGGCATACCATTCACCATACGTTCCACATATAGTTGTTTCTGTACATTCAACTCACCTCCTTGTTGCTTCACATCCTTGACCGATGATTCGTATTCCGCATAAACGGCTCCCCAGGCAATCCCCGGCTTTCTCTTTTCCACTTCAATCTTGCGGGCATCCACTACATTCTTCTGTGTGAACGAACGTTTGATATATCCCAGTCCCGGAACGGTAGTCTTACTCGGACTAACCGTCTCCAACACTTCATCGGCAATCACAATCCGCACATCGCCCTGATTGTCAAGCAAATCAGTGCCTTTCATCAACAATGCATATACCGCGTCCGCTGTAGCTACCGGAGAGTTCCACTGCTGTGTCTGCTTCTGCTTCAACAGCCAGAGTTTCATTTCTTCTACCGTCTCCGCATTGCCGCCAATCAATTCCAGTGCTTCCATCACATCCACATGAGCCTGCATTTTCATTCCGCCCCATGTGTAAGGATTCTCGTTGAAAGCGAAGAACATACCCTGCTCATCAGTCTTTGTCAGATGCTCTTTCAAGGATGCGGCAAACGCCTGCGCCTCTTTCTTATATCCGGCCTTGTCAAGTACGATAGCAGCGACAGCCTTAGTATTCATCGAAGCTGACGGAAGCAGTTCTTTTACCTTGGAGAGATAATAAGCATAAGCTGCTTTATTCGTTGCAGGAACCTGCTCACCGGAAATTGCGATGATATACAGATATTGCAGGATACCACTTGAGACTCCCGTGAACTTCACTCCTTCTTTCTGTGCTTTCAGAATGTTCTTGTATTCTTCCAAAGCCGACTGGTGGAGATATGTCAAGGCATTAGTCTGCAAGGTTAGTGCGGTTCCATTCAACTTCTCGCCAGTCAACAAAGCAAGACGGGCATTCAGTTCCGCAATATAAGCAGTGACATAATTACTGCCGTTCATCCCTTTATACCATGACCACGCACCGTCAGAACGCTGTAATTCCTGTAATCTTGTCAAGGCGGCGATATTGTTGCTGCGGATATTGTTCAAATCGAACAGTGTAGCGATACGTTCTTTCTGCTGCTCTTCGGTCTGTGCTGCGAGCACCCACGGTGATTCGGACAACAGGATGTTCTTCACTTCCTGATTCTTTTGCAGATTGCTGAGGAACGTTTCTTTCGTACCACCTTGAAGTTTCCAGCTATCGAACACAGCCTTGATACGCGGCTGGCTATTCATTATATATGAAGCCAATGTATTCGCATAATAAGCAGTAGCCCACGAAATAGCATTATTATTGACCGGAAGGCTCAATGAAGGCAATGCTTGAATAGCATACCAGGCAGGATTTCCGGTAAACTCAATCGTCAGCTTACGGTCGGTTGCCGTTTTACTATGTTGATTGAACAGGCTGTCGAGAGAGAAAGTACGGGTTTCTTCTCCACGTACAGGCATCGGCAGGGTTTCTACCAGATGCTCTTTGTTGCCGAGTACCGGAAGCAGTTGTTGTTCTCCATCACTGAATGTGCCACTATCGGCTATCATCCGGCATCCCAGTATCCCGTATTTGTCACTTACGGCAAACATGAAGTTCACCCCGATCGTCTTTCCCGCTTCAACAGAGAATTTCTGTTTCTGTGTGCTGACTACCTTTTCCGTCATCGGGTCGAAAAGAATCATGCTTACTGTTCCCGCTTGCGGCTTGCCTGTCATGTTGGAGATAGAAGCAGCAATGGAGGTCTTATCCCCTACACGCACAAAACGCGGCAGATTAGGAGTCAGCATAAATTCCTTACTGGTGATGGCTTCACCGTCCAGTGTTCCTGTCAACATTCCCTTCGTATGGGAATATCCGCGGAAATTCCAGCGTGTCAGACTTTCGGGCATGGTGAATGAGAAGGAAATCTCTCCTTGCTCGTTGGTACGGAGTTGCGGATAGAAGAACGCTGTTTCAGCAAGATTCGTACGCAGGTCGGCAGGAGCTTCGGGGAGAGATTCTCCCTCGAAGGATGTACCCGATTTACCCACTATTCCTGTTTGTCCCCAACCAGCCGCAAATTCCACATCATCAGAAGCTTCGGAAACTAAAGCCGGCACATATTTCAGTTCTACCGCATTGCTCCGGCTTGTCACACTTCCTGTCATCATCCCCCTCTTATATGTAGCCATTCCTCTAATCACCACTCCATCAGCTATCGACTCGGATATTGCATATACATTTCCTATACCTGACTGTATCACAAAATAGTCATATGCCATCGCAGGCACTTTCAGATACTTATTATTCCACCAATAATTGAACGAATTATTTCTGGAATACCCGCTCATCCAATTAGAATAAGGTAATACCTGATTATAGTAAACTTGGAAATCCTGCCGGCGGTTCCATATCTTATCCAACGAGGCATCATACATTGTTGCCAGCATTTCCGCATCGGCTGCTCGTCCTTGCGGTGTCTTAATCGTCAGTTTCCATTCTTCCTTTTGTCCGGGACGCAACTTGTCACGGAACACCTCCCACTTCATCGTCAATGTCTTGTCCGGCAAACGCTTCTTCACCTGAACCTGTTCCTGATATACCTGTCCGTCTCTTACCATGCAGAAATTCACGAAGATACCGTCGCCATAACTGTCCCGATACGGATACTGAAAACGTACAATCGTATCAGACAAGTTCAGCGCCTTGCTTTCCAACAGCTTATCACCGCAGAATACATTCATCATCACATAAGCATCCTTTTCCGAAGTTCCGAAACAGAACACTGCCGGATGTGTTGCATCAAATTGCGTATTCGGTGCATAGAACCATACGGTGGACTGAACAGGCGGACGTTTATCTGCTTCGGAGAAAAGAACAGTATTATCATCTGCCGTCACTTCCTTTCCCCGGTTATCTTTCACCGATGCTTTCAGTACATACGCTCCCGACGGAATCTTCTCCCAGTTGAGCGTCATCTCCTCATTGGAAGTAAATGTTCCCGTCGCAACCGGACTCTCGCCCAAATCTTTAAAATCTTTATCTTTCGCAGAATACAAGGCATAGTTTCCTTTCACTTCCACAGGCTGCCCGTTCAGATTCTGTGCTTTAAACACGATGCTGAACGGCTTGTCCTTGCAAGTCTTTTCCTGCAACTCCATCTGCAAAACCAACGAACGGCTACCCGCTGAAATCACGTCTGTAGACGATTGCGTTTCACCCGCCACATTGGTAGCGGTAGCTTCAACGGAATAACGATAGTAGATCTTATCATTATTCTTATAAACGTCACTTTCCTCCAGACGAACCGGTATCGTGAATTCCCCATTCCCGTCGGCAGTCACCTCGCCGGAAGCAATCTGCGCAGATTCCGAGATTCTCCAGAAACTGTAAACAGAACGTTTCACCGTATATTTCACCGGAAGGTCTTGGAGCAACACGCCGCTATAAGATTGAACCTTACCTTTTACCTGTACCTCATCGCCAAGTTTGTAACTTCCCGTTTGCTTTTCAAAAGTTATGTCGAATGTCGGACGTTTATAATCTTCCACACGGATATTCGTCCTGCCGTCTCCTGCCGTCAAAGAAAACATTCCGTTCAGACAGGCCGAAGGCAATGCAAAATCAGTAGTAAAGGAACCGAATTCATTGGTACGTACCGATTTCTGTCCCACTTCCTGATTATTTGCGTCCAATAAAACGACTGTGTAGTTCTTGTTCGGAAGCACGTTTGCCGTATCCGAGTTCTGTGTATAGGCAATACCTTTCACATACACTGTCTGACCGGGACGGTACAGAGAACGGTCGGTCAACAACGTCATACTTTCAACCACCTTGTTTTCATCACCATAATATCCGAAACTTCCGCCGTAGATGCCTTGCAGCTTCATGGCTGTATCCATGCCTTTCGAGGCTTTCAGATACCGGTATTCGGACTTCCAGGGGAATACGACTTTGCCGTCTTCTCCTGCCGTAAATTCCTGCAACGCTTTCTCTGCATTATTATACAGGGTGATTTTCACATTGGGTACAGGATACCCGGTCTGTCCGTCCAATACCGCCACTTCATATTGCTTTCCGGGCAGACGGCACGTCAGCACTTTGAAACGTGTCACGTTGAAGTTGCTTTCGCTATCCCTCTTCGCACGAATATCCGGTACGATACGCATCACATAAGAGCCGAGGTCGGGAGCCTTGAACGTGAACACGGTATCTTGTGTACGGTAATCTTTCGGACGAAGAACGGAATAATGCTGCTCTTTCACCAGTTTTTTCGCCTGATACAGCCGTACGGTAAAACCGTCCAGATTCTTATGGGAGACATTCAGCTTTATGTCTTCATCCGGGAAAGCCTGACTCGCTGCCCTGACGTTCAACGAAGGCGCTAAAACCTCTTCCCGAAGATTCTTCAGGGCATTTATCCTGTGGTAATCCGGATAAAGGCGAATTGCCTCATCACAGAGTTGCAGGGCATTGATTTGCTGTTCTTTCTCAATGGCGTAGTGTGCTTGCGCCAAATAGACTTCCGCACTTACAGGCTCCGAAGCGAACTTACTTTTCAATGTATTCAACGCTGTCAGGAACGTATCTTCAGTCAATCCCGGAAGCCCTTCCTGAATTTTGGATGGAACCGCGTATCTATCCGCATTACGTCTCCATTCCAAATAGTTGAGTGTAGTCAAGATATACCCTTCTTTCAGCCCGGCAGCCTTATAGGCGGCTATCATGTTTCCATAGATTTTTATAATATCCTGTTTCACAGGAGAAGGCATGATATCATTAAAGCCGCTGCGTTCCAATCTCTCTATCCGATTCAAAGATTCTATGCCACGGGAAGCCAGTAGATGATACATATCATGGTGATAATATTCGCTAGTCTCACCCAATTCAACAAAAGGAATGTAACTACGTGAGGAGGTTTTGAGTAACAATACCGAGTCTGCCAACGCTTCCTTTACATTTGTCCGCACTTTTTCCACGAACATATTTGCCGTCCATTCGCGCATATCCGTGGAAGGGGCTTCACCTACGATTTCTGTCCTTTGCCGAAGTTGCCATTGGTTATTGGAAGCATAATCCGCATAGATTCCTGCTATCAAAGAATGTAATATAGCACGATCCATAGGTTGGTCTGTCCGCTTCGCCCATTGTTCCAGCCCTTTCAGACCGACATAAAAACTGTCGGGAGTCAAAACCTCCTGAGTTTTCATCCGCCACATATAGGCTTTCAGCATTTGAGCGGAGTTTTTTTCTTTCTCTCCTTTCTGATAAATTCCGTCAATCAATTTGATTACCGTTTTAGGCAAGCTCTTCTTTTGTGCCTGCTCTACTTCTTTCCATAATTTGTCGAAAGTTTGTGCCTGCACCGCCGGAATCACTCCCAGCCAAAACAGCACCATCATACAAATCTGCTTTATTTTCATAATCCTTCCAGTTTAAGTTCGCTATAAGTCTCACTGTATAAATAACAAAGTAAAGAAATAAAGTTTAAAGAATCATCTTTTTTTGAATAAATATAATAGATTTGTGCTATCACGACAGTGATTATGACAACTGTGATTGCGAGAATTAAAAACAAGACTTTAGGATGTTCCTTCCAGACAATGAAGCATTATTATCACAATAATATATGTACGTGACATCTCTCTCCCTACAATAAAAAAAATAAAAACAAAACTGTCACCTGTCACCATTCCCTATTTAACAAATTGATTTTTAAGCATTAACAGTGTGACAGCATCCGGTGACAGCACTGCGATGGCACTGTGACGGCAATCATGCTGTCACAAAGACAAAGTCGCATATTCATCGTAGTGCCTTGGCATCATATAGTCAGTATCAAGGCACGAAACAAATGGTTCCCCTACGTGACACTTTTGTTCCCATTACCCGAAACTTTAGTTTCAAGCGTTTGAAACTAAAGTTTCCATTGCTTGGAACCATTAGTTTCTCACCGATGAAACAATAGTTTCACACCGTTGGAACTACAGTTTCATAGAAAGGAAACTAATTGGGCTGTAAGCATCCTGAAGACATTGTGCCTATATCTAAAAGAAGTGGGGATAGCGTTTTCAAACGTATCCCCACTCTAAACTTAGTTAATGTACCTTTTCTCATTTTTCAATTCTGTATCCCCATGCAAGCATTTCGTTACGACCTATTTCACTGAGGATTTTTCTTACTAAAGAACTCATTTTCTTTGCCATAATCTTTAAACCTTTTAAATTACTAATTCCTGAAAACTAA
>NZ_CABUHK010000017.1 GCF_902491285.1 uncultured Bacteroides sp.
CATCTCCTATCAGAAAACTGGCTCCTTTGGCAGACGCTGCCAAGCAACGCGGAGTCCATGTATTTCACCTGAACATCGGACAGCCTGACCTGCCCACTCCTCAGGCCGCGATTGACGCGATACGCAACATTGACCGCAAAGTGCTGGAATACAGTCCCAGCGCAGGTTACCGTAGCTATCGCGAGAAACTGGTAGGATATTATGCAAAGTTCAATATCAACCTGACGGCAGACGATATAATCATTACATCGGGTGGTTCGGAAGCGGTATTGTTTTCTTTCCTTTCCTGCCTGAATCCGGGGGACGAGATTATTGTTCCGGAACCGGCTTATGCCAATTATATGGCATTCGCCATCTCTGCCGGAGCGAAAATTCGCACCATTGCCACGACTATCGAAGAAGGTTTCTCGCTTCCGAAAGTGGAGAAATTTGAAGAGCTGATAAATGAACGCACCAAAGCGATACTGATTTGTAATCCGAATAACCCGACCGGTTATCTGTACACCCGTCGCGAGATGAATCAGATTCGTGACTTGGTGAAGAAGTATGATTTGTTCCTCTTCTCCGATGAAGTATATCGTGAGTTTATCTATACCGGTTCTCCTTATATCTCTGCCTGCCATTTGGAAGGCATCGAGAATAATGTGGTACTGATTGACTCCGTTTCAAAACGTTATTCGGAATGTGGAATCCGTATCGGTGCGCTGATTACCAAGAACAAAGAGATACGTGACGCTGTTATGAAGTTCTGCCAGGCTCGTCTGAGCCCCCCTTTGATTGGACAGATTGCTGCTGAGGCTTCACTGGATGCTCCGGAAGAATACTATCGCGAGACGTATGACGAATACGTGGAACGTCGTAAATGCCTGATTGACGGCTTGAACCGTATTCCGGGTGTTTATTCTCCGATTCCGATGGGTGCTTTCTATACGGTGGCAAAACTTCCGGTAGACGATTCGGACAAGTTCTGTGCTTGGTGTCTTTCGGACTTCGAATACGAAGGACAGACGGTATTCATGGCTCCGGCTTCCGGTTTCTATACAACTCCGGGTTCCGGTATCAACGAAGTCCGTATTGCCTATGTGTTGAAGAAAGAAGATTTAACCCGTGCGCTTTTTGTCTTGCAGAAGGCTTTGGAAGCGTATCCGGGAAGAGTGGATTAATCTTAATCACTAACCGTTAATCACTGAAAATTGTCTCTATCACTTTTCATAGCCCGGCGTATCTATCGTGAAAGCGATGGCGGAAAGCAGGTGTCACGTCCTGCGGTCCTCATTGCCATGGCGGGTATTGCTATCGGGCTGGCTGTGATGATTATTGCCGTGGCGGTGGTTATCGGGTTTAAAGGTGAAGTGCGGAATAAAGTCATAGGATTCGGTTCGCATATCCAGATTACCAATCTGGATGCGGCGAGTTCTTATGAGACTCATCCGATTATGGTAGGGGATAGCATGATGGCAGCCCTTGCCGCCTATCCTGAAATAAGCCATGTACAGCGTTTCTCTACCAAGCCGGGCATGATAAAGACGGATGATGCTTTTCAGGGAATGGTGCTGAAAGGTGTCGGGCCGGAGTTTGACCCTCGTTTCATGCAAGAGTATCTGCTGGAAGGCGAGATTCCCGTTTTCAGTGATTCGGTTTCCAGCAATCAAGTGCTTATCTCCAAGGCTTTGGCTACGAAGATGAAGTTGAAGCTGGGGGATAAGATATATACCTATTATATACAGGACGATGTCCGTGCGCGTCGGTTGACTATTGCCGGGATTTATCAGACGAACTTTTCCGAATACGATAATCTCTTTTTATTGACTGACCTGAACCTGGTGAACCGCTTAAATGGTTGGCAGCCGGAGCAGGTGACCGGGGTGGAACTTCAAGTGAAAGATTATGATAAGCTCGAAGATACGACGTATGAAATAGCGGTCGATGCTGACAACCAACAGGATGAACTGGGCGGCGTGTATTATGTGCGTAACATTGAACAGTTGAATCCTCAGATATTTGCATGGCTTGATTTGTTGGACTTGAATGTGTGGGTGATTTTGATTCTGATGGTAGGCGTTGCCGGTTTTACCATGATTTCCGGGTTGCTGATTATCATTATCGAACGTACGAATATGATTGGTATCTTGAAGGCTTTGGGAGCTACCAATTTTACGATTCGTAAGACCTTCCTCTGGTTTGCTGTTTTCCTGATTGGCAAAGGTATGCTTTGGGGAAATGCTATCGGGCTGGCGTTCTGTATCCTTCAATCCCGGTTCGGTATTTTCAGGCTCGATCCGGAGACCTATTATGTGGATACCGTTCCGGTTTCTTTCAATATCCTGCTTTTCCTTCTGATTAATATCGGCACATTGCTGGCTGCCGTCCTGATGTTGATAGGCCCTTCGTTCCTGATTACTAAAATCAATCCGGCAAGTTCCATGAGATATGAGTAAATCCCTTTTCTTTTCTATATATAAGTGAATGAGTTTGTCACCTTCTCATAAAGTCTCCCTTACCTCGGAAGAAACGGCAGAGTTTGAAATTTAATGATTGTATCGGTTGCAGGATATCGAATACAGGCAGTGAGAAATAATATTTCCTGTTGCCGCCCATTTCTTTGGCAGCCTGATTGATGATAACGGCTTGCACGGTGTAGCGAATCAGCCAGAGTAATAACGCAATGCCTGCCGCTACCCAGTGGAAGCTAAGGATGCCGAATACGATACCGGCGATGCAGGCAACGTAGAATAACAGGCGTGATAAGGTTTCAAAACCTAATAAGTAGCGTTGTGCTCCGCGGTAAAAGCGTGAGGTGGCTATATAGCTGACTTTTTCTTCTTTCCAGTCTTTATAACGGTAAACGGGTTGTATCCGCATGGTCGCGTTGAAGTCCGTTTCCACACGGGTATTGGTGTTGTTTGCCATCTGGTTGACGAACAGGTCGTCTTCTCCGCGTTGCAGGTTCAGATATTTGGAATATCCTTTTTGCTTGAAGAATAATTCTTTGCGGTAAGCCATATTGCGCCCGATGCCCATGTATGGTTTTCCTGCCAGGGCGAAGCCTAGGTAGCGTAATGACTGGAATAAAGTGTCGAATGCGACACGTTTGTGCAGCCAGCCTTTGGTGCGGTCGTATCCGCTGTATCCCAGTACGATTTGAGTTTGCGAGGTGAAGTTGCGTGCCATCAGTTTCAGCCATTGGTTGCTTGCGGGCAGGCAGTTCGTTTCCGTGAATACAAGCCAGTCGTGTTTGCTGGCTTTGATGCCTAAGGTCAGAGCCAGTTTCTTGTGGCTGATATAGCGGGCGCTGTCCGGTGTAAAGCTATGATAGAGATGGGGATATTTCTCTTCCATATATCCCAGCACATCTTCTGTCTCGTCGGTGGAAGCGTCGTTGATGACAATGACTTCAAACTGCGGGTAATCCTGTTCCAGGATAGCCGGAAGGAATTTACGCAGGTTATCAGCTTCGTTGCGCGCGCAGATGATGACGGAAAGTGGCGGCAATTCCCGTGTGAAGTGAACTTCCTCTTTGCGCACTGCTTTGTTACGTACGTATATCCGGTTGTACAAACCGAAATAGTAAATAAGCTGAATGATAAAAAGAATACCTGCCGCCGATAAAAGAATCAGCTCGACAGTATTGAATGTAAATGCTTCCATTGAATTATAGTGTCGTTTTTACGACCGCAAAAGTACGCATTTTTTCGGTAGTCCCTCATCTCGAAGGCAGGTTATTTCGTAAATCCAGATATTCTTTCTTGAACATATCGACAAAAAGAAAGAATAGCGAGAGTAATAGCGGGCCGAAGATAACTCCCATAAATCCGAATATCGGTAAACCGATGACTACTCCGAAGATGGTAATCAGCGGATGGGTGTCTGCCATTTTCTTTTGAAGGATAAAACGAATCAGGTTGTCGGACTGTGAGACGACAATAGCTCCATATGCAGTGAGTCCGATGGCATTGAACCAGTCCCCGCTGATGGCAAGGTAGGCGGCTACGGGAAACCATACCAAGGCAGTGCCCACCATCGGAATGATGGTAGCGAAACAGGTGAGGAAACCTAATAGTAAAATATTGGGCGCTCCGAAGATAAGATAGCCTATCATGGCAACACATCCCTGGATGATAGCCAGCAGAGGGATACCGATAGCGTTGGAACGTACAATCATATTGATTTCGTGAATCACTTCCTGCGTGTTTGACTCATTGAACGGGAGAATGGCATTGACATATGCTTCCATCTTTTTCCCGCCTATCAGCATAAAGTAAAGTACAAATACCATGACGAACAGATTGATGGCAAGGCTGCTGACACTTTCCATGATTATCTGTCCGATGCGGGGGAGAATGGAGACGATGAATGACAATGTATCTTTGCCCAGTACATCATATCCTGTCTTTTCCTTGATAAACTCCGCTACTTGCTGGATAGGCTCGATGAGAGTCTGCGGGGCCAGATTGATGTCCTGAAGTTTGTTCACTACCAGCCATATTGTCAATCCGAGAGGGACAAGAAACACTAATATGGTTTCTGCCGTAATCAGTAGCGCACTGACGCTGCGTTTCATTTTCCGCTTTTCCGTCAGGTGGTTCATTTGCGTACGTACCAGTATATAGATGGTAAGTGCTCCCAGCAATCCCCCTAGAAAGGGAGTGATTTGCCGGAAGATGATAACTCCCATAAACAGGATAATGACAATGAGGGAATATTTCCAGTATTGTTCTTTGATGCTCATATCGTGTAAGTAATTCGTTTACACAATAAACACTCAAAGAGGTGGAAAGGTTTGTTTTATAATGGCATATCAATATGAAAAACTGTTTTGCCGGGTTTGCTTTCCTGAATGGTGAGATGCCCGCCGTGAAGGCGGACGATTTGTTTGCATAGATTTAATCCGATGCCGCTGCCTTCTGATTTGGTAGTAAAAAAAGGAATAAATATCTTTTCTTGTAACTCGGGTGAAATCCCTGAGCCGTTGTCTTCAATGTCGATGGATATGCGTTCGTCTTGCTGTGCGCGGATACTGATTCTTCCTTCTTTCTTTCCTTCCAGCGCTTGCATGGCGTTTTTCAGAAGGTTGAGCAGGACTTGGGAGAGTTGGTTCTCATCGCCTTTCATATAAATTGTTTCGGGACGGCAGGTCAGTGTGAAGGCGATATTGTTTTCTTTGAAGTCGCCGGACAGGAGTTCCCGGAGATTTTGCAGGGTTGCCGAAAGTGAGAAAAGTCTCTTTTCGGGTTGGGGCAGGTAGGAGAGGTGACGGAATGATTCGGTAAATTGTAACAGGCGTTCGCTTTGCGCCTGAATGATGCGGAGCCCGCGAACCGCTTTTTCGTTGATGTCCGGATAGGCGGATAGTGTTTGCGACAGGGAGATAATGGGAGCAATGGTGTTCATTATTTCATGGGTGAGCACGTGGCTTAGTTTGTTCCATGATTCACTTTCCTTGTCGCTAAGTTCGTCGCCGATATCCTTGATAGATAAGAGGGTGATTGTCTCATCTTGTAGTTTCATCCGGCTTTCCGAAAGGCTGAGATGTTCCTTTCTCCCTTTTTCTTGCAACAGGGACTCCAATTGCCGGTATCGGGTTAATTGCTGGCAGTCTAACAAGGAGAGGGCGGCACTGTTTGCCATGATTATCTTTCCGGTAGAATCCCATGCCAATACCCCGCTGGGCACTTCTTCCAGGAGTGAGCGGTAGAAGTGTTCCTGTCTGGAATATTCAGATTGGGTTTTGGCGAGCAGTAGATTGATGCGGTTGAGAGAACGGTTCAGCTTTTCCTGTTCCTTGCTGACGTGGTG
The DNA here is from genome assembly GCF_902491285.1 of uncultured Bacteroides sp. Taxonomy (GTDB): domain Bacteria; phylum Bacteroidota; class Bacteroidia; order Bacteroidales; family Bacteroidaceae; genus Bacteroides. The sequence goes on from NZ_CABUHK010000017.1 coordinate 5,797, forward strand.
TTCGGGGAAGTAGAGCATATTGTCTTTATCTTCTATGGCATCGAAAAAGATACGCAACTTTTGATTGAATGAATTTAGCTTGTTCACCAGTCCGCTGATTTGGAAGAGGGAACAGACAATCAATAATGTGCCTGTTACAAATCCGCGTTGTGAGATGATAAGCCAGGCACCTGTTCCCGAGGTGACGAGAATGAGCATGACGTGTAGCAATATAATCCAATAGATGTGTCGGCTGAATATCATGTGTTGTTCAGGGTTTGAAGCGTTTTAGTTTGTTATAGAGTGTCTGACGGCTGATTCCCAGTTGCTCGGCAGCGGCAGTCAGGTTTCCGTTATTTTGCAGAATAGCTGTTTCAATGGCCTGTCTTTCCACTTCTTCCAGATTGGGGACAGTGCTGGTGGTCAGCGGTTTCCAGGTTTGTTTTACCAGAATATCTTTGGGACGTATCACGTTGCCTTCACATAATATAACGGCTTTCTCGATAGTGTGCTGTAATTCCCGGATATTGCCCGGCCAGTGGTAGGAGCGTAGTTTCTCAATCGTTTGCTCATGCATCCGCATTTCCGGACGTTGGTATTTTGATGCGAAACGGTGGAGAAAAGTTTCGATGAACAGGAGTATGTCGTCTCCCCGTTCCCGTAATGGAGGGATTTCCAGGTGGATGGTGTTGATACGGTAGAACAGGTCTTCGCGGAATATTCCTTGTTTCACCATTTCCGGAATGTCTTTATTGGTGGCGGAAATGAGCCGGATATCAACGGGGATGACTTTGTTGCTTCCGATTCGGGTGATATTCCTGTTTTGCAGTACGGTCAGTAGTTTGGCCTGCAATGCAAGGGGAAGATTCCCAATCTCATCCATAAAAAGCGAACTGCCGCTGGCTGCTTCGAACTTTCCCGGACGGCTTTCATAAGCGTCCGTAAAAGCTCCGCGCTCGTGACCGAAAAGTTCGCTTTCGAAGAGGGATTCGCTGATGGCTCCCATATCAATACTTGACATGGAGCGGGTATTGCGTGGAGACAGGCGGTGTATCTCCCTTGCCAGCATTTCCTTTCCGGTTCCGTTTTCTCCGGTTATCAAGACGTTGGCATCGGTCTTGGCTACTTTATTGACCACCTTTATTAATTGTAGCATGGCAGGAGAATGTCCTATCAGCATTTCCGGTTTGTTCGGATTACCGGAGCCGGTGGTTGGGTTCTTTGGTTTTGGGGAGCTTTTCCCGTTCGATTTATGATTGTATGCTTCCTTTATTTTCTGAACCAGTGTCCGGTTATCCCAGGGTTTGAGAAGAAAATCGGTGGCTCCGTTCTTCAAGGCTTTTACGGCCAGTTCCACATCTCCGTAGGCAGTCAGCATCACCACAGGGAGGGTAGGGCGGATTTCGTGAATACGCTTCAGCCAGTACAATCCTTCGTTGCCGTTATTGATACCTGCCGAGAAATTCATGTCAAGGATTACAATATCAATGGAAGTGGTAGTGAGCAGTGTCGTTATTTGATTCGGATTGGCAGCAGTACGGACGGTGCTGAACTCATTTTCGAGTAATAGCTCCAGAGAAGTCAACACACTTTTATTATCATCTACTATTAAAATAGTTCCGGTTTCCATATATGTAAGATTGGGGGTATCTGTCTGGGTTGAATGATTCTTTAAGTTTTCGGGTAAAGATATTCGTTTTTGCTTTTCCCTGCAAGGGAGTGTCCAATAATTAGACGTTTTATGATACATTTCCTGAAACATGGCTTTATTCTATGTCCTGTCTGTGGAAGACTTATGGCCTGAACGCTGAATAATTGTTGTTTGTATGCAGGTTATGGTGGCTCTTTATTGATAACGTCCAATTTTTAGACGTTATGGTGTGTAATAATTGGACGGGAACGAGAGTGCGGTGTGTGTCATCTGTCTTGTAATCAGTAGTTTAAATATTGTGGCATTATGTTTGCTTTTTTATTCGTATAGAACACAATCGCATATATACTGAAGAATGAGAAACATTTTCTTTTTATTGTTTTTATTACCCGCAATTGCGTATGCTCAACCTGCAATGAGTTTGGACGAATGTATCCGCCTGGCGTGGAAACAGAATCCCTCTGTACGGAATAGTGCTATCGGCATAAAGGAAGCACGAACGGATTATACCGCCGCTATCGGTACATTCCTTCCCCGCATAGTAGCCAATGCAGAAACAGGAAAGCGTTTCGGGCGTTCGATAGACCCGGATACCAATGGTTATACGGAAAAGACTTTTGAAGAGGGAACAGTAGGTCTTGATATGACTTTATCTTTGTTTGAAGGCTTCTCACGTATCAATCAGGTACGTTTTCGGAAAATAAACCGGGAGCGTAGCGAATGGGAACTGAAAGACAGGCAGAATGAACTCGCTTATCAAGTGACGGATGCTTACTACAAGCTGGTTTTGGAAAGAAAACTTCTGAATCTTGCTTTGGAGCAAAGCCGGTTGAGCGAACGATATATGAAACAAACCGAGGCATTTGTGGAACTGGGTTTGAAATCCGTCTCCGACTTGCAAGAGGTGAAAGCCCGTAGGGAAGGCGATATATATCGTTACCAATCCCGTGCCAATAGTTGCCGGTTGGCATTGCTGCATCTGGAACAGTTGATGAGCTTTCGGCGGGGCGATACACTTGTCATTCAGGATACGATTGCCGAATTGAATAAACTCCCGTTGTTTTCACTCCCCTCTACGGAAACATTGTATGGGCAATCGTTGGAAACACTTCCTGCCATGCGTATGATTGACTTGAAGCAGAAAGCCGCCCGTAAAGAATATGCGATGGCGGGCGGAGCTTTTTCTCCTTCTGTTTATGCTCGCTTTACGGTCGGTTCCAATTTCTACAACACAGCATTTTCTGCCAGGCAATTGCGGGATAATATAGGAAAATATATCGGCATCGGTATCTCTTTCCCTTTGTTGAGCGGTTTTGAACGTCTGACGAATCAGAGGAAGCTGAAGCTGAACTTGTATCGCCTGAAGAATGAAGAAGAACTGGAGAAGCAACAATTATATACCGACATTGAACAGACCCTTCTTTCCCTGCGTGCCGGCTATATGGAACATCAGCAGGCATTGCAGCAATTGAGTGCGGAAACTCTGGTCTTGAAAGAATCCGAACGAAAGTGGGAAGAAGGACTTATCTCTGTCTTTCAGTTAATGGAAGCCCGCAATCGTTTTATCTCTGCTAAAGCTGAACTGGTTCGTGTACGCTTGCAGGTAGAAATGATGATGAGACTGGAGAAATATTATCGGGAAGGAACTTTCTTATAAGTTTCTTATAAGGGCAGAATTAATATGTCTTGAATAACAGAGTTGATGCTTCCCGAATAACAGGATAATGGTTTTCCGAATAACTAATTTATAATAACCCTATTTTTGATTGATTCCTTATGGATACACCTATTGAACGCAAACCCGGCATTACCCGCAAACACCTATATATAATAGGTGGCATAGCCTTTGTCATTGCCGTTATTTTATATTTCATTTTCAGGGATACTGCCTCTACCATGGCTGTGGAGAAAGAACGTCTGACGATTGCTACCGTTGACCGTGGTGAGTTTAACGACTATATTCGTGTCATCGGGCAGGTAATGCCTAATCGCATTATTTATATGGACGCTGTGGAAGGCGGACGTGTGGAAGAACGTCTGAAAGAAGAAGGTGCCATGGTGAAGGCAGGCGATGTGATTCTGCGTCTCAGCAATCCGTTACTAAACATCGGTATTATGCAGAGCGAAGCGGATTTGGCTTATCAGGAGAACGAACTCCGTAATACCCGTATCAGCATGGAGCAGGAACGCCTGCGTTTGAAACAAGAGCGTATCGGGCTGAATAAAGACAGGATAGTGAAACAGCGCCGTTACGAGCAATACAGTCGCTTGATAAAAGAGCAACTCATTGCAAAAGAGGATTACCTCCTTGCCAAGGAAGAGTATGATGCGGCTCAAGAACAGTTGGATGTCATTGACGAGCGGATTCGTCAGGATAACATTTTTCGTGAAAGTCAGGTAAGCAGCTTGGACGAGAACATACGTAATATGAAGCGGAGTCTTGCACTGGTGCGCGAACGGATTGAGAACCTGAAGGTGAAAGCGCCTATTGACGGGCAGGTGGGCAACCTTGACGCACAGATAGGGCAATCAATAGCTGCGGGCGAGCATATCGGTCAGATAATCACTTCTGATTTGAAGGTGCAGGCACAGATTGACGAACATTACGTGGAGCGTGTTGTGCCCGGACTGCCGGCTGATTTTACACGTGACGGTGCCAGCTATGAACTGGAGGTGACAAAGCCCTATCCGGAAGTAAAAGACGGGCAGTTCCGTACCGACTTGCGGTTTACAGCCGGACGACCGGAGAATATACGTGCAGGGCAAACCTATCATATCAATCTGCAGTTGGGCGATCCTACACAGGCTATTTTGGTACCACGTGGCGGATTTTTTCAAATAAGCGGCGGACGATGGATGTATGTTGTCGATGAAAGTGGTAAATTTGCTATTCGCCGCCCCATTCGCATCGGACGACAAAATCCGCAGTACTATGAGGTTACCGAAGGACTGAAGCCTGGCGACCGGGTGATTGTGTCGGGATATGAATTGTTTGGCGATAATGAGAAACTGATATTGAAATAAGTCTGTAATATGATAAATTACTTTTCACAAGTGATACGTAGTCAGCGGGTTAAGAAATCTCTGACACTGATAAATATAGCGGGGCTGTCTGTCTGCATTGCAACAGCACTGCTCATCATACTTTATGTTTGGTCGGAATTGAGTTACGATTCATTCCACGACACCGGGCGTGTATATCGTGTCGAAAGCCGGTTGTATGAGGGTGAGACGCTGACAGATAACTGGGCGACTACAGCTTACGGACATGCGCCCACTATGAGCCGTGAAATTGCCGGCATTGAGAAATATGTCCGTTTGACGGCACAAGACCGCGAACAAGTGGTGAATTACTTCGAAAAGAGGTTTGCCGAAGAGCATTACTGCTACACCGAACCTGCTTTTTTTGAGATATTCAATTTCCCGATAATTAAAGGAGATAAGAGCGGGCAACTGGTGCGTCCTAATACGGTGGTGCTGACCGAAAGTGCGGCAAACCGTTATTTTGATGAAGAAGACCCGATAGGCAAGATACTGACTTTCAGTACGTCTTCATCGCAGCAAAACTTTGAAGTAACCGGCGTGATAGCAGATATGCCCGTTCGCTCTCATCTGCAATATGATTTCTTACTTTCATATAATACGATTCCTAAAGAGCGGCAGGATATTTGGTACATTCACGGGGTTTACACCTATGTCCGCCTGATGTCCGGAAAGTCTCCGGCAGAGATTGAAGCGGCTTTTCTCAATATATCCGATAAGTATAAGACCGATGCATTGAAACATAAGACTTGGGCGGTAGAGTTGATACCGCTGAAAGATATTCACCTCACTCCGCAAAAAGCCTACGAGAAAGAGATAAAAGGCAGCCGGACAGCGGTTCTTATACTGTTGGTGATGTCCGTTTCCCTGCTATTGATAGGTTGGGCAAATGCCTTGAATCTTACCGTAGCGCGTTTCCTGGAACGCGGACGTGAGTTCGGGTTGCGCAAGATTTTTGGTGCTTCGCGCCGTCAGATTATTATCCAGGGACTTCTCGAGTCTGGCTTCATGAATCTGCTGGCTACGCTGATAGCTCTTGGTTGGCTGGAACTCCTTTTACCCCTTGTTTATCGCTGGGCAGGGCAAAGTTTCGGGACGGATATACTTATGTTACCGGCTTTCTGGGGAGTTGTAGCCGGAGTGGTTGTTATCGGTACGTTTGTCGTAGGGCTCTATCCCTCCTGGCTGATGGTTACTATACGTCCGTCGGAAATTATGAGGGGGAAACTGTTGCACGGTAAACGCGGCAACCGCATAAGGAAAGTGCTGATTGTGGTTCAGTTTCTGGCTTCTTTTGTCTTGATTGTTGGTACGTTCACAGTGGTTCGGCAGGTATGCTATATGCAAAGTGAGGCTTCCGTCGATTCTCATTCACGTATGTTGATCATTAAATATCCTTCATTTACCGAGGGGTTGGCATTGCGTATGGAAAGTTTCACCAAGCGTCTGAAGCAGCGGGCGGACGTAAGCCATGTAACAGTTTCGGGAGCTGTTCCCGGGGTGGAGGTAGCCAATTATTTCACCAACCGTCCCTATGGAAGCGACCCTTCACAAGTGAAGTTGATACAAATGTTTGCCGTAGATTATGATTATCTATCTGCCTATATGCCTGCTATGATTTGTGGGCGATGTTTCTCAGAGGATTTTGGCGGTGACCTCAACCGGATAGTGCTTAACGAGGAAGCTGTCAGGCTGTTAGGCTACGAGTCGCCCGAAGCCGCATTGGGACAGCAGGTTAAGATGGAGGTGGTAGGCGAGCCGCTCGAAATTATCGGGGTGGTGAAAAACTATCACCAGCAGTCACTTTCCGTGGCTTACAAACCTATTATCTTCTTTATGAAAGAACGGGTACCGTTTATTGCGACCCCTTATATTTCAGTCCGCCTGACAGACGGAGGAGGAGATAGCACTTTGACGGAGATTGAGCAGATGTATCGTGAATACTTTCCGACTTCTTTATTTTCTTACTTCTTTTTGAATGATTTGAATACTTTCCTATATAAGTCAGACCGTAATTTTGGTTGGATATTTGCCAGTGCTTCTTTGCTTGCTGTGTTTGTAGCATGTCTTGGATTGTGGATTGTAACACTATTTTCAACCTTGTCGCGCTTGAAAGAAGTGGGGATTCGGAAAGTGCTCGGTGCAAATAAAAGAAGTCTGTTCTTTATCTTGACTAAGGAACTGATGCTGCTCACTGTATTGGCTTCTGCAATCGGCATCCCCGTGTCGGCAGTGTTGATGAACGGTTGGTTGGAAACGTATGCTTTCCACGTTTCGTTGCCTTGGTGGATATATGCAACTGCTTTCGTGCTGCTGATGCTGATTGCGTTTCTTACCGTCTTTCAACAAGTGTGGCGCATTATCTGCCTGAAACCGATGTGTATCTTAAAATATGAATAACTAATAAATATTGAACTGATTATGATTAAAACTGAAAAACTGACAAAACTCTTCACAACCGAAGAAGTGCAGACAAAGGCATTGAACGAAGTCACCTTACAGGTGGAACAAGGGGAATTCGTTGCCATAATGGGCCCTTCGGGATGCGGTAAGTCAACGTTGCTGAATATTTTGGGTACACTCGATTCTCCTACTTCCGGCTTTTATTTCTTTGAAGGGAAACAGGTGGATAAAATGAACGAGAACCAACTGACTGCTCTCCGAAAAGGCAATCTTGGCTTTATCTTCCAGAGTTTCAACCTGATTGACGAACTGACCGTATATGAGAATGTGGAATTACCCCTTGTCTATATGGGTGTCAAAGCCGACAAGCGTAAAGAAAGAGTGAATAAAGTGCTCGAAAAAGTGAACCTGCAGCATCGTGCCAACCATTATCCCCAACAACTGTCCGGCGGGCAGCAACAGCGTGTAGCCATTGCCCGTGCCGTAGTGACGGATTGTAAGTTGCTTCTTGCCGATGAACCTACCGGAAACCTGGACTCGGTGAACGGTATAGAAGTAATGGAACTGTTGAGCGAACTGAACCGTCAGGGAACTACCATCATCACCGTCACCCACTCCCAACGGGATGCAATGTACGCACATCGCGTCATCCAATTGCTGGACGGACAAATTGTAGCCGAAAACATCAACCGCCCGCTGGAAAGGAATACGCCGGCTAAAAACGAAACCGTATGATAGGAAACTACTGGAATAGTGCCTGGCGGAATCTGATGAAACGGAAAAGATTCAGCTTCATCAATATATTCGGACTGGCGATTGGCATGGCGTCGGCACTGCTGATTCTTACCTACGTGACCTTTGAATTCAGCTTTGATAAAATGCACACGAAGTACGATCGTATCTACCGTGTACAAAGTACGTTCCACGAGGGGGAAGTGCTGACCGACTACTGGGCAAGCAGCTCTTTCGGATATGGTTCGGCAATGAAAGAGAATCTTGCCGGAATAGAGGACTATACCCGAATCGGCTCCCTGCTCCAACCGGAACAAATAGTGAAATACGGTGAACTGACCTTGCGGGAGAATCAGATAGCCTATGCCGAACCCGGCTTTTTCCGCCTTTTCGATTTCGAACTTCTGAAAGGCGATAAGAAAACCTGTCTCTCCATGCCGGGACAAGTCGTAATCACCGAACGCATCGCCCGTAAATATTTCAAGGATGAAGACCCTATCGGAAAGATATTCATCTTTACCGGAGCATACGACAAGATATCGTGTGAAGTGACCGGAGTGATGAAAGAAATGCCTTCCAACTCGCATATACATTACAGTTTTCTGATTTCATACAAATCTCTTCCTGAATATATGCAGGAATATTGGTACAAGCACGAGGCCTATACCTACGTCCTGCTTGACTCTCCCGAAAGGAAAGCGGAAATTGAGAAAGGATTTCCCGTAATGGCGGAAAAGTACAAGACGGATGAAGCACTGAAAAACAAGATATGGGGAGTCTCTTTAGTCCCTCTGGCGGATATACATCTCACTCCGCAAGTAGGATACGAAGCGGAGACAAAGGGAAACCGTTCTTCTATGCTTGCCTTGATTTTCGCTGCCATTGCTATATTGGCTATTGCCTGGATAAACTATATAAACCTCACTGTAGCCCGTTCGATGGAGCGTGCCAAAGAAGTGGGAGTACGGCGGGTAGTGGGAGCTTTCCGCAAGCAGTTGATTCACCAGTTCCTGTTTGAGGCACTGGTGATGAATTTGATAGCTTTTGTACTGGCGGTAGGATTGATAGAACTGATTCTTCCGTATTTTAACCAACTGGTAGGCCGTACCGTTACTTTCTCCGTTTGGCTGATGGATTATTGGTGGATTTTGCTGGTTCTTGTTTTCTTTGCCGGGATATTCCTTTCCGGATATTATCCGGCACTGGCTTTGCTGAACCGGAAACCGATTACGTTATTGAAAGGAAAATTCCTGCATGGCAAATCCGGCGAACGGATACGGAAAGTATTGGTTATCATTCAATATACAGCTTCGATGATATTGCTTTGCGGCACATTGATTGTCTTTGCGCAGTTGAACTTTATGCGCAGCCAGTCTTTGGGAGTTAAGACCAATCAGACATTAGTGGTCAAGTTCCCCGGACATACCGAAGGACTGAATACGAAACTGGAAGCGATGAAAAAAGCAATAGCACGTCTCCCGTTGGTACATCGGGTCACCTTTTCCGGTGCTGTGCCGGGCGAGGAAGTGGCGACCTTCCTTTCCAACCGCCGCACCAATGATGCTTTGAAGCAAAACCGTCTGTATGAGATGCTTGCCTGTGACCCCGATTATGTGGATGCCTATGGATTGCAAGTCGTAGCCGGAAGAAGTTTCTCGGAAGATTATGGAGACGATGTAGATAAACTGGTGATTAACGAAACGGCTGTACGTAACCTGGGTTTCACATCTAATGATGAGGCGATAGGGGAGTTGGTGACTGTTGAATGTACCGATGCTCCGATGCAGATTATCGGAGTAGTGAAAGATTATCATCAACAGGCATTGAGCAAGAATTACACACCTATCATGCTGATTCATAAAGACAAGATTGGCTGGTTGCCACAACGTTATGTCTCTATCGTGATGACTTCCGGCGACCCTCGCGAATTGGTATCGCAGGTGCATGAGATTTGGAACCAATATTTTGTGGATTCCAGTTTCGACTACTTCTTCCTCGATCGGTTCTTCGACCACCAGTATCGCCAGGATGAAGTATTCGGTGTGATGATTGGCTCTTTCACCGGACTGGCAATTTTCATTTCCTGTCTGGGGCTTTGGGTATTGGTCATGTTTGCATGTTCCACACGTACCAAAGAAATGGGAATACGCAAAGTCCTCGGAGCTTCCCGCCGGACACTCTTCTATCAGTTGGTCAAGGGATTCTTCCAGTTGATTTTGATAGCGGTTGTCATTGCTTTGCCGATAGCCTGGTTTAGTATGAATGCCTGGTTGAGCCATTATGCTTTCCACACGGATTTGAAAGCATGGTTCTTTATTGTGCCTATATTGCTGATGCTGTTTATCTCATTCGTAACGGTAGCTTTCCAGACCATGAAGATAATTATGAGCAAACCTGCCCGTTCTTTACGTTATGAATAATCTCTGAATCACTCCATCGGGTATTCGTTAATATCCGATATATTTATGTTAAATGTTAACGAGTCTATTGCTTTTATTAAACCATGTTATAAGATATGCCTCTTTACTCCGAAAATTTGGAGATATGCGGAGAGTCCGTATCTTTGCAGTGTGTTTTTCATAGTATTAGATTTAAGGTTAACAAAAAGGATTGGCTGTCTGGGATAGATAGCCTTTTTTTATGCCCTTTCTTTTCATTCTATTTCTCACAAGTATATCTCATTTCCTGATTCTTCTCCGTCCATATCCTAAAGTATGTTTTTCAACATATATGCTTATTTTTCTATTATTATCTTCTTGTATTCTAAAAAAAATCCCTTAATATTGCATTTGTATTACTTGTCTGACAAATAATACAAATAACAAAAGTCTAATGATATGAAGATAGAAATCAATCAAACAACGTTAATCGACCAGGTAGAAGACAGTCTGCTTACCTACTTCAAAAAGAATGATTTAGGACGTGGAGACTCTATTCCTAATGAGAATAGTCTGGCGGCGGAACTGGGAGTTGCAAGGAGTGTTGTCAGAGAGGCATTGAGCCGTCTGAAAATGATGGGGTTGATTCATGCGCGTCCCCGCAAGGGAATGGTTCTGACTGAACCTTCCATTTTGGGGGGAATGAAAAGAGTGATAGACCCCCGTGTCTTGAGTGAAGAAACAATTTTGGACTTGTTGGATTTCAGAATTGCACTTGAAATAGGAATATCAACTGACATTTTCCGTAAGATAACTCCTAAGGACATCGAGGAACTGAGCGAAATCGTAAAAATGGGTATCGTTTTTGAGAATAACGAATATGCATTGATTAGTGAATCGGCTTTTCATACGAAACTGTATAAAATCACCGGAAATAAAATCATATCTGAATTTCAGGAAATCATTCATCCTATACTTGTCTATGTGAAAGAGAAATTCAAGGATTATTTGAAACCTATAAATATAGAAATGAGCAAAAGCGGTCGGATAGCTACTCATGCTGATTTGCTGGACTTTATCAAGAAAGGGGACGAGAAGGGTTACCGGGATGCTATCGAAAGGCATTTTGAGGTCTATAAAATTTTCAAGGTAAACCGAAGTCAGGAATTGATGGCTGAGAAGGCAGAAAGTGAAAAGGTAGAAGGTATATGAAAAGGCGGCATCTGATAATTTTATGTTTATCCTTAATTTTATTGCTAATGAATACATCTTGTTTTAGAAAAGAAGAAAAGAGGATAGAGGCACAATGGGAAAATACATTGTTGCTTCCGGGATGTGCCGGCATGCCGGAGAACATCGGATTAGCAGGTGCATATTCCGGGATAGTGGAAGGCAAGTTGCTTGTGTTGGGTGGAGCTAACTTTCCTGATAAGTATCCTTGGGAGGGAGGTATTAAGACTTGGTGGGCTACTTTATATAGCTACGACTTGGATACAGAGGAATGGACTGTATATGATGATTTCCTTGACCGTCCGCTTGCTTATGGGGTTTCAATAAGTTTGCCGGAAGGTTTATTGTGTATCGGTGGATGTGACCATGCGCGGTGTAGCGATAAAGTATTTCTGATAAAAAAAGAAATAGATTCATTTGTGATAGATTCTGTCAGTTATCCTTCTTTACCGGTTCCATTGGCTAATGCAGCGGGGGCTATTTGTGATAATTGCATTTATATTGCTGGGGGGCAGGAGTCTATGGTAAATGAACGGTCAACTCATCATTTCTATATGCTTGATTTGCATCATAAGGAGCAAGGATGGCAGGTAATGCCGGGTTGGGATGGTCCTTCTCTTTCTTATGCGGTAGGCGTCGCTCAAAGAGGACGGTTTTACCTCTTTAGTGGAAGAAGCTATGCACCGGATGAGTTGATGACGGAATATACGGAAGGATATGTATTTGAACCGGGTACTGGGAAATGGAATAAAATGACCGGTTCTTTCCCGGTGATGGCGGGTACGGCCATACCTTATGGAGAAGACAAGATTTTGATACTGGGAGGAGTGGAGGAAATTTTGCCGACATCTCCCAAGCACCCGGGATTTAGCCGTAAACTTCGGGTGGTCAGTACGGACATGAATGCTTTGGTAGCTTTGTTCGATTGTTCATACCCTATTCCCGTTACAACGAATGCTGTTTCTATTGGAAATCAGGTATTTGTAGTAAGTGGCGAGATACAACCCGGCATACGGACACCGTTAATTTTGAAAGGAACTTTCCGAAAGTGAAATATAATAATCTAATTAAATGCATTATGAACAATTATGAAAGACTGGAAGGTATGGTTGCGGCCACCTTCACCCCAATGGATGAAAATGGGGATGTGAATTTATCTGTTATTGATAAGTATGCCGACTGGATAGCATCCACCCCCGTGAAAGGGGTATTTGTGTGCGGGACAACCGGTGAATTTTCTTCGTTGACGATTGACGAGCGTAAGGCAATTCTTGAAAAATGGGTAGCTTCTGCCGCCAAGCGTTTCAAGGTGATTGCACATGTCGGTTCAAACTGTCAGCGGGATGCCATGGAACTGGCACGTCATGCCGCACAAACGGGAGCTGATGCTATCGCTTCAATTGCCCCTTCTTTTTTCAAGCCGGGGACAGTAGATGAACTGGTCGATTTCTTTACGCCGATTTGTCAGGTTGCCAGTGAGTTGCCTTTCTATTATTATAATATGCCGTCAATCACAGGAGTTAACTTGCCGGTAGATAAATTTTTGGTAGAGGGTAAGAAGAAAATGCCCAACTTGGTAGGTACGAAATTTACTCATAATAACCTGATGGAGATGGGGGCTTGCATCGACTTGGAGCAGCATAAATTTGAAGTATTGCATGGCTTTGACGAGATTCTGATTGCAGGTTTGTCTATGGGAGCAGTGGCAGGTGTGGGAAGTACATACAATTATATCCCTAATGTCTACCATGCCATTTTTGAGTCTATGAAGAAAAATGAGGTGGAAACGGCACGTGCCTGGCAGATGAAGTCGATACGTACAGTGGAAGTTATTATAAAATATGGTGGAGGTGTACGTGGCGGTAAAGCTATCATGAAACTGATAGGTATTGATTGCGGCAGTTGCCGGTTGCCGATAAAAACTTTTTCAGCGGAAGAGTATGAAAAACTAAAAAGTGATTTGGATGCGATAAAATTCTTTGAGTTCTAGTGATAAGAAAGAGGAGATGACAGTAAAAGTGTATTGCTGGGGTTAGCTACTTTACTTCCTGTCTATCTCCCCCTAATCTAGTTAAATGCGTTCAAAATTACCTAAAATAAAGATACTATGAAAGTAAGTAAGAAAATATTTATCATATTTTCGATGATTTTGCTATGGATACCGGATATATCTTTGGGTAAAGATATAAGGTTCGAACTGGAAAGGCCTGTCATCCCTGTTTTGGTCAAGAAGCAGATTAATCCGACTATTAAGGCAACTTTGATTCAAACAGGCAGCCGTCCTTACACTATCCGGCAGATTGATGTCGATTTGCAAGGAAGTACGGACTTGTCTGATATCCTTTCTGTTGCGGTATATGGAACTCATAAAAACGGGCTGATAGATGAATCCCGTCTGATATGTAAACCGATGCCCGCTACACGGAAGATATCTTTTACAGATAATATACAAGTGAAAGATGATTCCTTGTCGTTTTGGATAGCAGTGACATTGAAGGATACGGTTCCATTGACACACCGCATTAGTGTGAATTGCAGCCGGATAAAAACCAGTCGGGGAGAACTGAAAGTCTCGAATAAGGAGGCTATCCCCCTAAGAGTGGGAGTGGCATTAAGACAGAAAGGACAGGATGGTATTGTTTCTTCACGTATTCCGGGATTGGCTACCAGTAACAACGGAACTCTGCTGGCTATATTTGATGCCCGTTATGATTTGACTCGCGATTTGCAGGGAAACATAGATATCGCTCTTCATCGTAGCTTTGACAAAGGACTGACATGGCAACCCATCCAGACGGTGTTGGATATGGGAGAATGGGGAGGACTGCCGCAAAAGTTTAATGGAGTGAGTGATGCGTGCATCCTTGTGGATAAACACACAAATGATATTTATATAGCCGGATTGTGGATGCACGGTGCATTGGATGATAATGGCAAGTGGATAGAGGGCTTGAATGAAAACAGTACTTACTGGATACACCAGTGGCGAAAGAAAGGCTCGCAACCCGGAACTGGTCTGAAAGAGACCTGTCAGTTCCTGATAACTAAAAGCACGGATGACGGACTGACATGGAGCTTCCCCGATAATATAACTGGTAAGACCAAACGCCCAGAATGGTGGTTGTTTGCTCCGGCTCCCGGACAAGGAATAACACTGGCGGATGGTACTCTGGTCTTTCCTACACAAGGACGTGATGATAAAGGAGCAGCATTCTCCAATATTACATATAGTAAAGACCACGGAAAGACATGGACAACCAGCAATCCGGCTTATTCGAATGTGACGGAATGTAATGCAGCCCAATTAAGTGACGGTACTGTAATGCTGAATATGCGCGATAACAGAAACCGGGGTAATAAAGAAGTGAATGGCCGGAGAATCTGTACGACGACAGACTTGGGCGAAACATGGACAGAGCATCCCACGTCACGGAAAGCATTGGTGGAACCGACGTGTATGGCAAGTTTACATCGCCATGATTATACTGTGGATGGAGAAAAGAAAAGCATACTATTATTTGCCAATCCCAGTGATTATAAGACACGGGATAAATTGACTTTGAAAGTTAGTTTTGACGACGGACTGACATGGCCTGAGAAATACTGGATTCTGTTTGACCAATATCGTAGTGCCGGTTATTCCAGCATCACTTCAATAGATGAAAATTCAATAGGGATATTATATGAAAGCAGTCAGGCAAATATGGCTTTTATTAAAATTGATTTGGCAGAAATTTTAAATAGGTAGGTCATGAACAGTAAAACTTCAAATATATATCCTTGGGTGGTAGTCGGATTGTTATGGGGAGTTGCTTTACTCAACTATATGGACAGGCAGATGCTCTCTACCATGCGGATTCCTATGATGACAGATGTCCGTGAACTGGAATCGGCAGCCAATTTCGGCAGATTGATGGCGGTCTTCCTGTGGATATACGGACTGATGAGTCCCATTTCCGGGATTATCGGCGACCGTATGAGCCGTAAATGGTTGATTGTAGGCAGTTTGTGTATATGGTCCGGAGTTACTTACCTAATGGGGTATGCCACTACTTTTGACCAGCTTTACTGGCTTCGTGGAATTATGGGAGTGAGTGAAGCGCTATACTTGCCCGCCGCACTGTCTCTGATAGCTGATTTTCATCAGGACAAGACACGTTCGCTGGCAGTGGGAATACATATGACGGGACTTTATGTCGGGCAGGCAATAGGTGGTTTCGGAGCTACTTTTGCCGCCATGTATTCCTGGCATAGTACATTCCACTGGTTTGGTATTATTGGTATAGGATATGGCGTCATTCTGGCTTTTTTCTTACGGGATAAGGAAAGGGGGACTGTCTCTGCCATACAAGAGAAAGTGAAAAAGATACCGGTTCTGAAAAGCTTGGGTATGTTGTTCTCCAATGTCTTTTTCTGGATTATCTTGTTTTACTTCTGCGTGCCGGGCACTCCGGGATGGGCGGCAAAAAACTGGTTGCCGACTCTCTTTTCTGAGAGCCTGTCTATTGATATTTCTGTGGCAGGACCGATGTCTACCATCTCCATCGCTTTATCTTCACTGTTCGGAGTTTTAGCCGGTGGATATATATCTGACCGATGGGTGCTCAAAACTGTGCGTGGAAGAGTATATACGGGAGCTTTGGGATTGGCTTTTATTATCCCCTCTTTATTGTTCATCGGATTCGGTCATTCCATTTTCGCATTGGTGATGGGAACAGTTCTGTTCGGAGTGGGATTCGGAATGTTCGACGCAAATAATATGCCGATTCTTTGCCAGTTTGTTTCAGCCCGTTACAGGGCGACGGCTTATGGTATTATGAATATGTGCGGAGTATTTGCGGGAGCGGCAATAACCGGTATCTTGGGAGAATCTACGGATGCCGGACATTTGGGACGCGATTTCGCGCTTCTGGCGATATTCGTATTGATTATGCTGGTCATTTTGGTCACATGTCTGCGGCCTAAGACCATTGACATGAAAGATTAATCATTTAAAACTATAAATCATGAAAAAGGTACTATGCATAATTGCCGGTATGCTTTGTCTTTTACCTTTGGTAGCAAAGGTAAAGCTACCGGCAATAATAGGGAATGATATGGTATTGCAGCAGAATACCAATGCTAATCTGTGGGGATGGGCTGCCCGTTCCCGGAAAATCACAGTTAAAACATCTTGGGATAATAAAACCTATACAACCACTTCCGCATCGGACGGTACATGGAAGCTACAGGTACAGACGCCTTCTGCCGGCGGCCCTTATACTATTACCATATCCGACGGGGAACCGGTGGCACTAACCAATGTCCTGATAGGAGAAGTATGGTTATGTTCGGGACAGTCGAATATGGAAATGCCTGTAAAGGGATTCAGGGGACAACCGGTAAAAGGCTCATGTGACGTAATTGCAACAGCTTCGCCATCTGATAATATCCGTATGGTTACGCTTAAAATAAATAGTAGCCAGACATTGCTGGATGATTGTATGGCAACTTCCTGGATGGAATCTACTCCGGCTAATGTTGCGGATTTCAGTGCCACTGCCTATTTCTTTGCAAGTTATCTGCGTAAAGTTTTGAATGTGCCGGTAGGCGTCATTTGTTCCAGTTGGGGCGGTTCCAAGATTGAGTCGTGGATTAATAAAGAGGTATATACGGAAAAGTTTCCGGAAATATCTTTATCAGTACTGACCAAAGACCCTAAAGACATTGCCAGACCGAAAGATGAACCTACGTTACTATACAATGCGATGATTCATCCGATAAAGCAATTCACCATTAAAGGTACTATCTGGTATCAGGGAGAAAGTAACTTAAATAATCCGCAGGTATATAAGCGGTTGTTTCCGGCGATGGTAGAGTCTTGGCGGAAAGAATGGAACCAGGGCGAATTTCCTTTTTATTATGTGCAGATAGCCCCCTATGATTACGGGCGGAAAAATGCGGATAAGACGGATGCTGCTGAAATCCGGCAAGTACAATTGGAATGTTTGAAGGAGATTCCCAATGCAGGTATGGTTGTCACGGCGGATATTGGAAATCGTACCTGTGTACATCCCTCTGACAAGGAGAGTGTAGGGAAACGGCTTGCCCTGTGGGCATTGGCAAAAACTTACCAGCGTAGCGGAACACCTTATAGCGGTCCTCTTTACAAGTCTTTTGCAATAGATAAAGAAAAAATAATTGTGGAGTTCGATTACGCGGAAATGGGGATGACATCGTATGACCGGGAAATTGTCGGATTTGAGATTGCCGGAAAAGATGGTGTTTATTATCCGGCGAAGGCTGTTCTTTTTGATAATAAAACCAAAGTGGTGCTGACTAGCGAACAAGTTCCCGAACCGGTAGGGGTTAAGTACGGGTTCAGGAATTATCAGCCGTTGAATTTATTTTCAAACTTCGGATTGCCGGCTTCTCCTTTTGTTGCCAAATAATTTTATAATATATGAGACGAGAAAATAGAAAAACCTGAAATTAGAGTTATTAACTTGTAATCTACAATTTATGTTAAATGCATTTTTATTAAAGAGTAAGCTATTCCGCATGCCGAGTATCTTACTGGTTATCCTCTCTTTCTACATGCCTGCATTTTCGGCTTCACTCGAAGCTTCGGGTATAGAACAAAAGAAGGTAACTGTGAACGGAGTTGTTTTGGACGATACACGCGAACCGTTAATAGGGGTTTCGGTTCTGGTGAAAGGTTCTCAACAAGGAACAGTAACAGATTTGGATGGGAAATATTCCATCATTGCTCCGGCAGATGGTATTCTGGTATTTTCATTTGTAGGAATGGAAAAACAGGAAATACCGGTGAAGGGGCGGAGCAACATCCTGGTGACGATGAAAAGCAGTTCGGTTGCCTTGTCGGATGTTGTTGTTATCGGGTATGGTAAACAGTCTAAGGCAGCATTGACGAGTGCCATCACTAAGGTGGATTCAAAAGATATGGCAATTTCACCGACAGGAAATCCGATGTCAATGTTGCAGGGTAAAGTACCGGGAATGGAAATCCGTGTAAATTCCGGCCAGCCGGGATCCGATCCTCAGATTATAGTACGCGGCGGAACGACTACCGCACCTGAAAGTGATTCTCCTATGGTAATCATTGATGGTGTGATTCGTACTATGAAGGATATTAATTATGCGGATATAGAAACGATACAAGTACTGAAAGACGCAGCTTCGACAGCTATTTATGGTTCAAAGGCTTCCCGTGGTATCGTTATGATTACGACCAAACAGGGAAAAGCAGGTAAAGGAAGCATCTCTTTCAGCTATGGATTGTCTGTAGACCACCAGCCGAAGAGAATGCCGCTGTCCGGTGCCCGTGAGTATCTTACCGCAACCCGTACGGCTGCGCTACATGCAACCGACCCGGATAAATATCTGTCAGGCACGTTTGCAATGAGCACTGCCAACAAACGGAATGCTTTGAATACGACCGCTTTTCTGGATGACTATATAACTAATTATGGTCAGGGGTATGTAGAAGATCTGTTGTATAACCAGGGGTGGGAGATGATGGAAGACCCTGCCAATCCCGGTAAGATGTTGATTTTTAAGGAAACGGACTTTCAGGATAATCTCTTCCAGACACCGGTCAATCATGATTTTAATATAAACTTCAGCGGGGGTAACGAGAAAGCGACTTACTATATGAGTCTGGGTTATCTTACTCAAGACGGTATTGTTGTAGGTACTAATTACAATCGTTGGAGTTTTCTGACAAATGCTTCGTACAAGATTCGCAAGAACCTTACAGTAAGAGGTATGGTAAACTACTCCATGAGAACAACAGCGGGCATTAACGAGAACAATGTAATGTCGCGGGCTGCCAAGATGCCACCTACGGTACGCCAATATTATGAAGACGGAACTCCGGCTCCGGGTGAGCTGACAAGCTCATTCCGTACTCGTCTGCATGAAGTTTATTATCAGGAAAAGGAAAACAGGGTGAGCCGAATCAATCTTTCTGCCGAACTGGATTGGGAAATTATTCCGGGACTGCATCTCAAACCCATGTTCTCGTACACCAATAATGAAGGTAAAGACCATAATTTCGAAAGATACAATGAAGTGGTGAAGAACAGACCGGTGTCCGAAGCGCATAATATGGACCTGCATTATCAGTATGACCTTATTTTGAACTATACGAAGACAATAAAGGATAAGCATAATTTGGATTTGATGGCCGGTGGCAACTATATTTATGATAACTGGTATCGTTTCAGCGGCTCCGGTTATGGCGGTACATCGGATTATATTGAAACACTGAACGGTATTGCGGCTGAATCAGCCAAAACCACTTCCACTTTTGAAGAGAAGAAGATGAACAGTTACTTCGGGCGTGTCAATTACAATTATGATATGAAATACCTGTTTTCTGCAAGTATCCGTTATGACGGTTCTTCCCACTTTGCGGCCAATCACAAGTTTGCAGCTTTTCCGGGTGTATCTGCCGGATGGAACATGCATCGTGAGGCTTTCTTTGAACCTTTGTCGAAAGTAGTCAGCAATTTGAAACTTAGAGCCAGTTGGGGAAAAACAGGATATGACAATCTTGCGCTCGAAAATACGGAAGGCTCTTATGAAGCCGGTAAGAACTATGCAGGCGAAGCAGGTATCTTGAATACGGTGCTTATGAACCGTAATCTGTTATGGGAAGAAACAACCTCAACCGATTTGGGGCTTGAAGCCGGTTTCCTGAATAACCGCATCAATCTGTCTTTCGATGCCTATTATAAAAAGACAACAAACCGTTTGTTGAACGAGAACTTATGGTCGGAAACGGGATTTGCTTCCATCAAGTCCAATTTCGGTTCTTTGAACACGAAAGGGGTGGAAATCGCTATCAATGCGATTCCGATACAAACTCATGATTTCCGTTGGAATATAGATGCCAACTTCTCGATTTGGAGAACAACAATCGGTAAATTGCCCAATAATGGTGCAGATAAGAATCGTACCGGTGGCGGAATCATTTTCGACCCGAAGTTGGGAAAATATGTTGAGGTTGGCGGATTTGCGGAAGGAGAGCGCTTCGGTTCCCGCTTTGCTTATCAGTTGGACGGAGTTTATTCTACGGATGAGGATGCGGCCAATGCTCCATATGATGAAGGAGTATCTTCCGGATGGCTGGGTAAAGGAAAATGTGCCGGTGATGCAATCTGGCGTGATGTGGATGGAAATGGTATCATCAACTCCAAAGACATGGTGTTCGTAGGTTATATTCATCCAGATAAGATGGGGTCTTTCAATAATACTTTCACTTACAAGAATTTTACTTTACGGATTGCTACGGACTTCTCGTTAGGTAATGTGATTGATAACCATTTCAGGGCACAGGCGAACGCAAATTCACGGAATAACTTTGCAACGATTCATGATGTGGCCAGTAGCAAGATGTGGCACAAACCGGGTGATATAGCTTCTATTCCCCGTTATGATGTAGAGTCTGACTGGGATAACGGAAAGCGTAATCATGGTCGTCCGAGCAGTTCTACCATTGGTTTTAGTGGTGGCAGTGCCAACACCTTGTATATAAAGAAAGGTGATTATCTGGCATTTCGTGAAGTCTCCCTATCATATCCCTTGCGTACCAAGTGGCTGCGTGCCGCTAAGATTGAAACGCTGGACTTGACGGCAGCTGTCTATAATTTAGGATATTGGACTGCTTATGACGGACTTACTCCTGAAGTAATTGGTGCTGATGCCGGTAAATATTCCCGTCCGCGTCAGTTTATATTCTCTGTAAAATTTACAATGTAACATTAAAGTAAACGATGATGAGAACTAAATTAATAATGTTTAGTATAATGGCTGCCTGCAGTTTGGGTAGTTGTGAATCTATTTTGGAGATAGAGCCTATTTCTGAAATAACTATGGCAAATTATTGGAAATCGGAATCTGACGTGAAAGGTTACCTGAATGGTCTTTATTCGGATTATAGGGGAATGACTAGTACCACTCTGTATGGAGAAGACCGTGGAGATGCTATGGTATCGGGAGTGATTGGCGGCGTTTCGCGTTCGCATCAGCATGAGTTGAATGAAGAATATGGATTGGACTGGCGTACTTTCTATGAGAACATTCATCATTGTAATATGATAATCAAATATGCTCCGGGAATTGACTTTACATTGGAAAATGAGAAGAAACGTATTTTGGCGCAGGCATATACTTTCAGGGCAAAGGCTTACCTCACTTTAACTCAGATGTGGGGAGACGTGCCTATTGTTTTAAATCCGACGGAATCCTATGATAAGGAATCACGTCCGGCGCGTAATGCGGCTTCTGAAGTGATGACGCAAATTCTTTCAGACGTCCGGACTGCAATCGACTTGTTCCCGGAAACGAATATTCTGGATAAGAACCGGATTTCAAGACCTGCTGCATTATGTCTGAAAGCAGAAGCGCTGGCATGGAAATATACAGTTCAGAAGAGTAATGACAAGAATGACTTGACGGATGCAATTTCCGCATTGGAAGAAGTGGAAAAGTGTGGAGTGAGTATGATGGATAAATATGCGGATATTTTCGATGTGGCAAACAAGAAGAACAGCGAAATCATTTTCTCTATTTATCTGAAGAAAGATGAATATAACAATATGTATATGTCTACGTTGTCCATGTCTGCCGCAGCCGGACTGCTGACTAACGATATCGTGAACAAAGAAGACATTCCGTATACTAATTCCACAATAGCCCGCCATGTGTATGCTCCGTCTCCTCGTCTGATTTCACTTTTTAGTGATAAGGACAACCGGGCTTCGTCAGCGTACATCAATGCCATAAATTCAAAAGGGGCAGTAGTCTTTACTTCACAGAACAAATTTCGGGGGACAGCTTATACCGACGACCGTTATTATGATAATGATATCGTAGTCTATCGTTTGGGCGAAGTCAAATTGCTGAAAGCGGAATTGTTATGTTACCTGGGTGGTGACAATGTACAAAAGGCTATTGATGCCATGTTCTCTACCCGTAATCGTGCCGGAATCGGAGCTTATACCGAAAGCATGGATCAGAAAGTGGTGCAGAAAGAAATATTGGACGAACGGGGCAGGGAATTATGTTTTGAGTTGAAACGTTGGCCTGACTTGATGCGGGCGCACCATGCGGGTACTATTGATATTTATAGTTATATACCTAATCTGGTTGGTAAATCCACTCCATTGTATTTCCCGATTTTGAAGAAGATGATTGACTTGAATCCTAATTTGGAACAAACTGACGGTTATTAAAAAGTAGAAGCAATGAAGAATTTAAACTTAATATTTGTATGGGTGTGCCTGTTGTTTATATCGACAGCATGCAATGATGTGGAGCCGAGCATATCTTCTTTACCGGTTCCCACAAGCAAGCCTTATTCTATCAATAGGGAAGGATATGCTTATTTCAGAATTCCCACTATGGTGATTACTAATAGTGGCACGATATTGGCATTTGCCGAGGGACGTCGTAATGGACCTGAAGATGAAGGGGATATCGACATCGTATTAAAGCGTTCTACAGATAAAGGGAAGACTTGGGGACCGTTGATAACGGTCAAGGATGATGGCGAAAATCGTTGCCGTAATCAAGTGCCTATTTATCTTCCGGATATCAATCGCGTCATTTTATTATCTTGCTGGAATCCGGGAGCAACGGGGACTAATTCTATATTTATGACTTATTCGGATGATGAGGGATTGACATGGGCAAAAGAAAAAGACATAACCGCTTCCGTCACCCCTGACAAATACAGATGGTATGCTACGGGACCTTGTCATGGAATAGTAAAACAGTTTGAACCTCATAAGGGGAGAATTGTGGTTCCGTGTAATCACAATACCACTACTTCCGGTGCGGGGCGTTCTCATGTGATATACTCGGATGATAAAGGGGAAACCTGGCATTTGGGTGGTATCATGGACGTGGACTATACGAATGAAAGTACCGTAACCGAATTAAGTAACGGTGATTTAATGCTGAATATGCGTAAGCAGTCCAATACAGAGAAATATAGAATGGTTTCTACCAGTACGGATGGTGGACTGACATGGAGTCCGTGTAAGTACACTACATTGAAAGAGCCGATATGTCAGGGTTCCATACTCTTTTACGGTTTGGGAGATGATGGTAAAGGAATTATTTTGTTCTCGAATCCGGATAGCCAGACCAATCGCAATAATAATACGTTGAAGATGAGCGAGGACGACGGCGTAACCTGGAAGAAGCAATATTCCTATACAGGCAGTGATTATGGAGGATATTCTGATATTGCCCGTTATCCTGACGGTACGATTGGAGTGTTATATGAATATGGATTCAAGAATATCGGTGGTATTGCTTTTCAGAATGTTGAGTTGTCACAGTTGCAATAAAACAATGCATAGAATTAAAAAATAGATTGATATGAAAAAGATAATATATTTCTTGCTCGTATGTGTAGGGGTCTTTTATGCCTGCAAAGACGAAGAACAAGTACTGTTGAATGCAGATTTTATTTCAGACAAGCAAACCATATCTGCCGGGGAGAAGGTCTGTTTTATGGATAAGTCTGCCGGAGAGCCTGTACGATGGGACTGGGCTTTTGAGGGTGGTGAACCCAGTGTGTCTAACTTGTTCAGCCCGGAAATTGTATATAATTATCCGGGAACTTATACCGTGAAATTAAGAGTAGGCCGGGGGACTGACAATGCAGAAACAGAGATACAGCAATATATAACTGTTGTCTATCCTGATGAAATTACTGTAGCTTTTAAATCCAATAAAACCCAGGCATTGAGTGATGAGACTATTGGTTTCACGGATTTGTCCATAGGCTTCCCGTCTACCTGGTTGTGGGAATTTATTCCTACAGAAGGTCGTACCGTTACATCGACAGAACAGAATCCGAGTCTGGTATTTGAACCGGGAGTCTACTCTGTGAAGTTGACCGTTACTAATCCCAAGACGACGGCTACGCTTACAAAAGAGAACTATCTGAATATTATTGATAAGAACTCAGTAGCGGCAGACGTCACGGCAGACCGGTGTATGGTTATAGAAGGTGAAACCGTATCATTCAAAGATGCCAGCTTGGGACGTCCTACTCACTGGAACTGGACATTTGAAGGTGGAACGCCCTCTACTTCCAATGAGCAGAATCCGACTGTCGCTTATTCAACTGCCGGTAGGTATAAAGTTACTTTAGTCGCTTCTAATGATATGAATACTTCTACAGCCGAGCAGGAAGGATATATCACTGTATTGCCTGGTAAAGATATTGTTCTTTTCTATCCGTTTGAGGGTGACAGTAAAGATATGGGTCCTAATGGCATTCATCCGGAAGTTCTTAAACTGGGAGATAATATGGATGTCAACTTTAATGCACCTGCCCGTAAGGAAGGATTTACTTGTGCCGAGTTCAGAAGTAAGGATAATCAGAATTATGCTTTCTTGTCGTTGCCGGATAATGATGCATTAGACTTCCAGGCCACTCCGGTGACTACCTCTTTCTGGGTGAAAACATCGAATAAGACAGCTACTAATATAGGTGTATTCCAGCATGGATCTGGTCCTAATGCCAGTGCAGATGGAAAGAATAAGCAGACTTGGTTCAGGTTTCAGAAGTCCAATCCGTTCATAAGATACGTCATTGAGTATACAGGTCTTTCCGGAAACTGGACCGATTATAAGACAAAAGCTATGACGGATGGAGAGTGGCATCATTATGTATGTGTGCATGCCAATGGAAGCACTTATTTGTATATTGACGGGGTAAAAGAAGCGGAAGCACTCAATAAAGGCTTGAAACCTATTGACCGGAAACCTTATTTTATCGGTGCAATGTATAGAGGAGCAGAGGGTTCTCGTTCTTATGAAAACTTTATGGATGGCTATATAGATGATTATCTGGTGTATAACCGTGCATTCACGGCAGCAGAAGCAAAAGCACTTTATGATAGTATGAAATAAGAAATATAATACTTCTGCAATTTTTAATTAAAGGCAACTACTTCAAATTATGGATTAGTTGCCTTTTCTATGTCTTGTCTTTCTGCTTAATGTCCTTTACTGTTATAAAAGAATAATAATCAGAAGTTTGTCGTATTTCCGGGAATTAATACCGTAACTTGCAAGAAAGGAAATCCCGTCTATTTTATCCCCGAATATAAACTATCCTAAAAAAGAAATGAATTATGAAAGGTCAAGAGAAAAAAAGAGAAGCAAAGAAAGGAAAATCGGACAAGAAGATTAAAGTACTGACTGATTATCAGAGAGAAAAGCAGAGTAAGAGTGACAAAGGAATGAGCATAATACCCAAGGCATAATGGTGCGAGTAAAAAGAGAAGGTATTATTTTGGAAGGTACTTCACTTGAGTTTGAAAACGAAGGTGTGATGAATCCGGCGGTGATTGCCGAAGGAAATACGGTGCATATGTTTTATCGTGCAGTAAAAAAAGGAAATTATTCATCCATCGGTTATTGCCGGCTTGAAGGCCCTTTGACTGTAGTAGAGAGGGATACGGTTCCCCTGTTGGCTTCCGAGTTTGATTATGAGTGCCAAGGAGTGGAAGACCCCCGAATTGTGAAAATAGAAGACCTCTATTATCTCACTTATACAGCCTATGATGGATATAGTGCTGTGGGAGCCTTGGCAGTTTCTTCCGATTTGAGGCATTTCGAGAAAAAGGGCATTATTACTTCCCAGATAACCTATCCGCAATTCCGGGAAATGCTTCGTACCCAACAGGCTATCATCAGCAAGTATTTCCGTTCCGGCAATAAGCGGGAAGCGACAAATGAGAAAGGACATCCCCTTTATATGATGGATAAGAATGTAGTATTCTTTCCCCGTAAAATCAATGGGAAGTTCTATTTTATGCATCGTATCCGTCCTGATATCCAATATGTGGCGGTAGAACGTCTTGATATGCTGACGAAAGAGTTCTGGAAAAGATACTATCAGAATTTTGCCAAACGTATCCTGCTGGCTCCCTATCACGACCATGAGTCGAGTTACATCGGCGCCGGATGTCCCCCGATAGAGACGAGCGTGGGGTGGCTGCTGATTTATCACAGTGTGTATGATACTCCTTCCGGTTATGTTTATTCCGCTTGCGCGGCTTTGTTGGATATAGACAATCCGGCTATTGAAATATCCCGTTTGCCTTATCCGTTGTTCACGCCTGCGACAGAATATGAACTGTCCGGTGTAGTCAACAGAGTTTGTTTCCCCACGGGCACTGCCTTGTTTGGCGACACTCTCTACATCTATTATGGAGCAGCCGACAAATATGTGGCTTGCGTGTCAGTACAACTGACAGAGTTATTGGATGAATTAATAAAACAAATCAAATGAGAAAAATAATATGTATTACTACTTATCCTCCTCGTGAATGTGGCATAGCCACTTTTGCCCAGGACTTAATCCGGGCTATCCTGTCAAAGTTTGGAGATTCTTACTCT
Source organism: uncultured Bacteroides sp. (assembly GCF_902491285.1). Taxonomy (GTDB): domain Bacteria; phylum Bacteroidota; class Bacteroidia; order Bacteroidales; family Bacteroidaceae; genus Bacteroides. The sequence goes on from NZ_CABUHK010000017.1 coordinate 32,644, forward strand.
ATAAAGATATGTGCGGTGGAGTCCGACACGGAACAACACACCTATACGGAAGATGTGGAATACGTTCTTAATACTTCGGATGTTTCTGCCTATGCTGCTTTGACCAGGCAATTGAATGAAAATTCTGAAGTTAAAATGGTGCTTGTACAGCACGAATTCGGGCTATATGCAGCACAGGAAGAAGCCTTTCTGCAAATGTTGCAGCAACTTCTCAAACCTGTGATTCTTGTCTTTCATACGGTACTATCGCAACCTTCCCCCGCCCTGTACCGGAGTGTGGGAAGAATGATGGCGGCTTGTGCCAATCTGGTAGTGATGACGCAAAACTCCCGCGAGATTCTCCTGCGGGATTATCAGGTGGATGAAGATAAAATCACGGTGATTCCTCACGGAACCCATTTAGTGTCGTTCAGAGACAAAAGCAAACTAAAAGATTTCTATCAACTATCGGGCAGACGCGTGCTTTCCACTTTTGGCCTGCTTAGTCCCGGCAAAAGTATTGAGACCACTTTGGATGCCTTACCGGCTATTGTGGAAGCCAATCCTTCCGTGATATTTCTTATTATCGGCAAAACGCATCCGGGAGTGCTGAAACAGGAAGGAGAGAAGTATCGTAACTTCCTGGAAGCGAAAATAAAGGAGTTGCATCTGGAAGAATATGTGCTCTTTATCAATCAATATCTTGAACTTCCTGTCTTATTGGAATATTTGCAGTTGACGGATGTGTATCTTTTTACTTCAAGCGACCCGAATCAGGCCGTGAGCGGTACATTTGTATATGCGCTGAGTTGCGGATGTCCGATTATAGCTACTCCTATTCCCCATGCGTTGGAATTGTTGAGTGATGATTCCGGTATTATCTTCGACTTTAAGAATTCTGCGCAATTGTCCGAAGCTGCCAATCATCTGCTTGCCGATGAAAAGCTACGGACTAAGATGAAGCTTGTCGGCTTGCAGAAGACAGCAGCTACAGCTTGGGAGAATGTGGCTATTGCCTATGCCTGTCTTTTCCAGAAAACAGGTAGGGTCGAAGACGAACTGATTTACTCCCTGCCTCCCATAGACACCTATCATATCCGGCGCATGAGCCGGCAGTGGGGTATTATCCAGTTTTCGAAGGGAAATCGTCCGGACAGTTCCACCGGATATACATTGGATGATACGGCACGTGCGTTAATGGCGATGTGCCAGATGGTTGCTACGGGACAGGGAAAAGTGAAGGAACGATATGTCAAGACCTATCTGAACTTTATCCGTTACTGTCAGCAGCCGGACGGTTCTTTTCTGAATTATGTAGATAAAGATGGAATATTCACCTCACAAAATCAGGAAGTGGGGCTGGATGATAGTAATGGACGTGCTGTTTGTGCTTTGGGATGTTTTATTTCTTGTGCCGGACATTTTCCCGCTCCGTGGAAGGAAGAGGCTGAAGCTGTTCTCAAACGTACCTTCCAACGGTTCGACCGGATAGAGTCTCCCCGCAGTATCGCTTTTATGCTTAAAGGCTTCTATTATTATAGCCGCGAATGTCCTTCGGCGCAGACTGATGCGTGCATTTGGCTGTTGGCTAACAAACTGGCTCAGATATATCGTCGGACGGCGGAAGCCCATTGGCGATGGTTTGAGACGTATCTTACTTATGATAACGCTATCTTGCCGGAAGCTATGTTATTGGCTCATTTGGCTATCGGCAGGGAAGAGTATAAAGAAATAGCTCATGAATCTTTCGAGTTCCTGTTGAAGAAAGTATTTGTAGGGAATCGTATTCAGGTGGTTTCCAATCAGGGATGGATGCATAAAGGGAAGAGCAGCCATGGATTTGGCGAACAGCCCGTGGATGTGGCGGGGATGGTGATTGCTTTGAAAACGTTTTATCAGTTTTTTAAGGAAGAAAAATATCTTCGTATGCAAAGAGATGCTTTCAACTGGTTTCTGGGAAATAATCATTTGCACCAGATTGTTTACAATCCGGCTACCGGTGGATGTTATGACGGACTGGAAGAAAATAATATCAATTTGAACCAGGGAGCGGAATCCACCGTTTGCTATTTGATGGCGCGACTTTCTCTTTTATCTGACTAATTCCGTATATTTGCAGAGTTAATACTGCAATATCATGAAATCTGTATTTATTAAGGTACTTCGTGTACTGATGCTTTTTATAGTTATTATTTCGTGTGCCGTCGGCTATATTGTTTATGAAGATACGTTGGCCGATTGGTGGATACCTGTCGGAGTGGCTTTGATGATAGCTGCTCTTACAATTCCCCTTTATAAAAAGTGGGCATGGCTGACGGCGGGGGAAGATAAAATACTCAATCTGCTTTCTCATGTGATTTGTGTGGGAGCTGTCAGTTATGCACTGTTCCTTGTGGGCAATTATTGCCTGGCGGATCCTGCTTCGACGCAGGAAGAAAAAGTTATTGTGCAGAAGAAGTATCAGGAGACGCATAAGAAAACACGCAGGGTAGGTAGACGGCGTTATGTGTCGGATGGTGTGCGTAAGGAATACTATCTGCAAGTGGCTTTTGAGAATGGGACGGTGGAAACGTTGCACGTATCACTTTCTACTTATAATAAGACACGGACAGGCAAAACAAAGACACTGACTTTACAGAAAGGCTTCTTCGGACTTCCGGTGATAACAAAGGGACTTTAAGAAAACGCCATGACATATATGGAAAATAAAAAATTGAGTGAAAGAATGCTTTCAGGAGAAATGTATAATGATTTGTCTGCGGAACTGGTTCAGAGAAGGGAGCAGGCAGTCTTTCTGACTAATGAATACAATGCTACATATGGGAAACCTAAAGAAATTCGTGAAGCGTTATTGGGAAAACTGTTGAAGCATATCGGCGATAGTGTTCACTTTGAACCCAACTTCCGGTGTGAATTCGGATTTAATATAAGTATCGGGAATAATTTCTTCGCTAATTTTGATTGTATCATGTTGGACGGGAATCATATTACGATAGGCGATAATGTGTTGTTTGGTCCACGAGTAGGGCTGTACACGGCAAATCATGCACTCGACCCGCAGGAACGTGTCATGGGCGGATGTTATGCCCGTCCGATAACTATTGGAGATAATGTATGGATTGGTGCCGGAGTTCATATTATGGGTGGCGTTACTATCGGACAGAATTCGGTGATTGGTGCAGGGAGTGTGATAACCAAGGATATTCCGGAAAATGTAATTGCCGCAGGAGTCCCCTGTAAGGTAATTCGGGAAATAACCGATAAAGACAAAACCGGATTTTTGCCTTAACGGTTAAGCTTGTTTGGGGAGATATATTGTAAAGTAGAGATGAATACTGCAAGTTATGAATAAAAGAAGTGCTTCATTTATTTGTGCCGGACTTATAGCAATAAGCTGCGTGTCCTCACTCTGTTTTTATGATTACTTCGTAACCGATAGAATCACGGAAAATCCAATATCTTGGATTTTCTACTTTTTTCAACTTTCCATACTGGTGGGACAAATTCGAATGGGTATTTATGCAATAAATGCACTTCTGCGGCAGAAAAAGGAAGTTGTGTCTTCTTTGAGTTATTTTGCCGCCCATGTTTTTTTGCAAAACATTACTCCTTTGCTTCAGACATGGGCAGTATCTTCTATACCGGAATATCCGGTATGGTTGCTGATAAGCCAGGTCATTTTTAGTCTTGTACTTTTCCTTTCTTTGTTGGTCAGTCAGGCTTCATCTTTATTCAAGAATCCGGAATATGTCCCTCGGCTATTAATGGTTGCCTTTTATATCAACTGTGTATATACGGCATTGACTGTCATAGGATTGATTATCTTCTTGTAGTCTTGTTGAAGATAATTTTGTATAGCTAACTAAAAAGGATTTTTTTTGACCTATATATCGAAATCTGTTTTGTTGCGATTACTCTGGTTTTATAGTAGGAAATGAGTGGATTTGTAGAGTAAATAGTAATCATTTATCGTTTATATTTCTCATTTGGATAGGCTAATTATGAATTATTGCTTATTCTGTTATGTTTTTCTTATTCAATATCCATGATAAACCAAGAAGAAAATGAGTTTGTTCTTTGTCGCGGAATTGTGAAAATGCAGGGGAATGAGAGAAGAAACAAAAGTTGTTTTATCTTTAATAATCAGTAGAGGTAAACCGAAGGTATCAAATTAACGCGTCTATATACTTAACTGTACCAACGATTGTGTATAATGAATGGTTGTAGCTGTGTCTAATTAGTAAAAAAAGCCATGAGATTTTTCTCATAGCTTTTTATTAAGTGGACCACATCAATAGGGATAGAAATAATCCAATTACTATTTTAAAACGACATATTAAACTGAATTGAAGAATTATACGAATCCTCTATTGTTTGTAAATTATATCCACGAGGTTTTACAATACCATCATCAATAAGCTTTTGGAATTCTTTAGTAGATTTTTCCAACTCTTTTAAACAAGCATCATTAGATAACTTCTTTTTCTCTTGTTTAATCAATTCTGAAAGTTTTTTTTCTACAGTTCCCATATTATACAAATTTACGTGTGTGAATAAACAGATTGAAATTATATGTTTTAGTATAATTCTGAAGTAGCTTGTAGTAATTACGTATCACATTCCTTAGTTCATCATTATCACTAAAGTCTTCTATCTTGAGTTTCAACTCTTCTAATTCCTCAATATTAATAGGTCTACCATGTGACTTCCACTTCTTGTTATCTCCTAAAGCAGCAGCAATTTCTTCCGCTCTTTTTTCTTTCTCTTTAAGTGTAACAGGTGCACCGTTCGATTCATGTGTACTCCAGTTTTTGAATTTATATTTAACTAGCCATTTTTTCAAAAGCGATATTGTTAATTCTTTGGCTTGCTCATATGCTCTTAATTCTGCTAAATCAAAATCTTTTAATATGAGAAATTCAGCATTTGTTAGTTTATTATCTTGAGCTTTTTTGATTAACTCATTAACTTTATCTAAATATCCTAATGCTGGTACAAAGTTTCCTTCCTTGTTTTTAACTTGGGGGTCAATAGGACCTAATACCGAAAAATAATCCATCCATATTTCGTCACCACTCATACTGAAAATAGTACCAGCACTATATGCGTAATCTGGAATGATGAAAATAATCTTCTGGTAATGCTTTCTTATAATATTAACATATCTTTCTACAGCCATAGCACTTCCGCCAGTAGTTGTTAAAACTATTGCAAGTTGCTCTTTTTTATTCACATCTTTTGCTAAATCCTCAACGATGTCCAATAAGACATTCTCGTTGCCATCTACAATAGGTCCATAGTATGTTAGAACATCAGAATCTATTTTACTTTCCAATTCGGCTAAAGTCGAATTTAACAGTGCTTTTAAAGCTTTATTTACAGGAGGTTCCATATTTTGTTTTTCTTAGCTTTGTTTTATAAAACAAAGCTAAGAAAATAAATTCAAAAAATGAACATCCATACTTCCAAATAAACATTATATGGCATAATTTAGATAATTTCCATATAGTTAATTGTGATAATACCCTAGCTTCTTACAAGATTAGATCTGCGAGTAGTAAAAAACAATGCTAATCATTGGCTTTCTCGTTTTCTAATCTTTTTTTTGCTATCTTCTATTGTTGTTTTCAATAACTTTTCTAATGCTTCTTTCAATGAATTGCTACTCAGTGATTCGTTTAATTTTTGGCTTAAAGTTTTCATATTCTTATCTGTTTTTTTTGATTAATATAAATATGTATTAATATCCCTATTTATAGGCTTTCACAAATTATTTTTCACTTTTTCTTAAAATAATTCTCTCGAAGTGAAATTATCTTTCATCTGCGTGTACAATTTCTCTATAATTTAAAATACACGTATATGAAAACATTCCTCTCACTACTCCATATGATAGATACTCTGCATACCGAAGAGGATTGCAGACAGTATCTTGAAGATATGCGATGGGGTGGTGAGCCTGTGTGTCCACATTGCGGTTCCATATCTAAAAATCACTATAAGCTAACCCAAAATGGCAAGTTTAAAGGTTTGCATAAGTGCAAAGATTGTAGAGAACGCTTTACAGCAACGCAAGGTACAATGTTTGAGGGTTCTCATGTTCCTTTGAAGAAATGGTTCTATGCTATATATCTTTTTTTGGCTCACAAGAAAGGTATAAGTAGTGTGCAGTTAGCTAAAGATATAGATGTAACTCAAAAAACTGCATGGTTTATGCTGTCCCGTATAAGGGTAAATTTAAAGGATGATGATGCTAACTTTGATGATATGACACAAGTTGATGAAACTTACGTTGGTGGAAAAGGTAAAAAGGGTCAGAAAAATCAAGGACGTAGTACAAAACAGAAAACTCCTGTTATGGGATTATTATCAGAGGGGCTTGTTCATGCACGTGTTGTACCTAATACGACCAAGAAAATCCTTCAAGCTATTATTGATGAACTCGTTCGTCCCGGTTCAATGATTATTTCTGATGAATGGGGAGGTTACAATGATGTAGAGAAAAAATATATCCACGAAGTTGTAAAACACAAAATTCATGAGTACGTAAATAAGAAAGGTTTCCATACAAATAGCATAGAAGGATTTTGGAGCCAACTCAAACGTGGGATTATTGGTATATACCATTTAGTAAGTCGTAAGCATCTTCCAAAGTATTGTAAGGAGTTCGTATTCCGTTACAACACCAGAAAGATGACCGATGGTGAGCGATTCAACGAGTTCTTGGGCAGTAGTACTGAAAGAATGTACTATGGAGAATTACTAATGAAACCAGAATGGATTTGGGAATCTAAATAAGAGACAATTATATAAGCAGCCCGTGATATAGTCTGATAGATGTTTGTCCGTTTCCTCCTTTTTTGTTTTTTTTGTCACAAACTAACAAAAGGAGGTATAAGAACAGACATTATTTCTAAAAGACATATTGCATAACTTGCAGACAATTATTTGACTTGGTAAAATCTGGTAAATTTTAAAAAGAAGTTCAAAATAATGAGTCTAGGCATAGTTTATACCCTTATCTAAGGGCACGGACTGCTTTTTCTTATTTGAACTTCGGGCTTACCAGAGCCTTACCAATCAATGAGAAAAAAGTGACGTTCGTGTCCTTTCTTTGTTTCTGAACGATTGGAACGATTCCTCTTCTAAAGACAAGCAATAGACCTCGACAATCTCTTTTTTCTCTTCAAAAGTGCTTGTAATACATATATCAAATATTAATCATTAAAGAAAGGAGAAACCTATGGGTAAAATTGCAACAAGAGCGTTTTGTAATACGCTCAAATCGGGTGCATTTAGTTCGGAATTGACTCGGTGTCCGACAAGAAGTGAAATAGAAGCTATCGGTTTAAAAGTTACTGGAACCTATGCTACTAATCAGATGGTAATGGAAGAAAATATAATAGCGCTTTTCAGATTCATTGTTGTTGGCACTAGTGGTAATATTATTAAAAGTCAAGTATAATCGAAAGCAAGAAAGTGCCTTTTAAGGAAACAACTCACATTCTTGGAAATATCTCATCCCATTGGTTGCGGGATATATAAAGAAGTATTATGAAAATAAAAGTCTTTTGTATGATGGTACTATGTACTGGATTATTAGTTGGCTGTGATAAAGAACAGGATGAATACAAACCCATCAAACCTCCAACTTCACAACCGGAAGAACCTAATGAACCTGTTAGTCCACCATCAACTAATGATATTATTAGTTTTAAAATAGGAGATACAAGTATGATAATAGGAACAAATACATGGAATGGAATTACCTATGGTAACGGAAGATATGCAGTCGTAGGTGATAGTGGTTATGTAACTTCGTCAGTTGACGGAATTACTTGGGATTCACCCAAAACTATTACAGGTGCGAATAATTGGTTGTCTGTTGCATTTGGGAAAGATAAATTTGTAGCAATAGATTGGCATGCACCCAGTAATGTCATGACTTCTACAGATGGTATTAACTGGACAAAGCAAAGTGACAAACTTCCTCATATAGATAATAGATATTATAATGCGATCAGATTTTGCAATGGAATGTTTATAGCGGTTGGTACTGCGCAGATTTCAACATCTACTAATGGTACAACATGGACGAGAAGATGGCAAAACTCATATATTTACGAGCCACAAGATATAACTTACGGGAACGGTAAATATGTAACAGGAGTAGGAGGAGGAAATGTGCTTACATCTAGTGATGGCATTACGTGGGCGATGAAACAGCATCAATGTCTTATTGGAGGATATTATATTTATGGAATAGCATTTGGTAATGGAAAATTTGTAATGGTTGGCACAAAGGGGATAACAGCACGTTCAACAGATGGGGGTGAGACTTGGGAAGTCCCATCTATCTTTGTATCCAAGAAAAATTGGAGAGGGGTTATCTTTAGCAACGGAAAGTTTATTGCAATAAGTGTTGATGGGTATGTCACTACATCTACCGATGGCATAACTTGGAAAACTCTAGAAGCCCTAAAAGATGAATCGGGTAATGTAGTCACAGCGCAACTCAATGGCGTTTGTGCTATGCCATAGTTCTCGAATTACATATCAACATTTAATAGGGCAAGCTGGGAAACTGGCATGCCCTATTTTGTCTTAGAAATTGCCACTTTGGCAATAAGAAAGTAAAAGTTACTTTTGAATTATAACAATTTTGGTGTAGCCAATAATTTGATATTTTTCAATAAAAAAAATGGATATTTGAAATAAAGCATTTATACCGTATGGGCAAATAAAAAGGAGCCTGTTTCTCGAAAACATTTCTCATAACAGAAGATGAGACAAAAAAACGACTTGTTTTTTTAATTTACTTTAAAGGTGTATATCAATGTTGAGTCATTCTTGCAAAGAAACATTAAATATCCACAATAAGAATATGAAAAATTACAGATAACATGGTCTGTCTCCGAAAAAAATATTAATTTTGTAGTTAACCATTGCCTTTTTATAGCTATGGTTTACATTATTTAGTAATATATTATATAAAAAGCAATGGATGTTAATCTAAATTTAGTAAAAGATATCGTCACGATTGTAGGAATTATTATTTCTGCATTGACATTGTATAATGCGTATAATCTCTATCGGTTAGGAAAAAGAGATAGCTATATACGTGAGATTCGTAATACACTAATTACATTCCAATACAATTGCAAAAATTTAAATCAACTCATTAATTATGAGATTGTTCATGAACTTGTGTATCATGTTGTTTATTCTTCACAAATGAATAGGATATTAACTAAAATATATACAGCTAATTTTAATAGTTCAACAACAGAAGAAATGTTAGATAAGGCACTTGAAGATTTTGCTCCTATAACAACTTCAATTCATACTGAACTATTGTCACAATATGAGCAAACATTGAAAGGAAACACTCAAGAGTCTTCTAAAATATATACTAGCTACCCTAGTCTATATCGAGTATATGAGACTGTTAATTATATATTTTCTCGCACAACAGATATTACGAAAAACATAGTTAGAGATGAAAATATTTATAAAAATATTATCAATAAAGCATTCACCAATAGAAGCAATATTTCCAATATTGATGACCTTAAGGAATTTATTTTTTATAGCTTTATGTCGGGCATACCTAGTGGAGTGTTGAAGGACTCACAAAAAGATATAGATGATGCCTTGGATATCTTAACTATGGCAACAAATAACTTCATGAGATTAAGTGATAAGGGTCTATTTAAACAAAAAAAGAGAGAAAGTCATATATCTTTTAAAGAAATGGATAAAACTGATACTATTTTTGAAGATTTATTGGAAGCAGAAAAAGGATTAAAATTACTCTTTACAGATAACGAAATGTTATCATTCCGAGAGCTAAGTACAAAAATAAAAGTGAGGAATGAATCAGATGAAGACGCATAGTCTAAAAATGATAAATGCAATGATGACTGATGTGCGTTTTTTACAATTCTAATCTGCTAGGTCGCAGATTGGCACATTAAAGTCCAACCATTCATTATACACAATCGTTGGTACAGTCAAGTATATAGACGCGCAAATTAATTACTGATTCACATAAGTATAACATGAACTTTTGACTCATAAATTCCACCTGTTTCACCTTATCTCTGAAATATCGATGAATAAGGAGATAGCGGGTGAAAGCGTTGAGAAAATTAAGATGAAATCTCCCGTTATTGCTTTCACCTTTCAAATTTATTTATACCGATTGCTGGACATATAGAGCCACCGTGCTGAATATATAGATTCAATGCGGTAAGTATATAGATACAATGTGTTGGATATATAGATCTACCAACTCAAGTGTTAGTAGATGACACTCAAGATGTTAATGCTTTATATACAGGCTGTTAATACCTGATGGGTTATCTATTAATACCTGACAGCGGATTTGCTATTAGCATATTTCGATTAGCTATAAGCATATCCGGATTAGCTATAATGATATTTGTTTTAGCTCAAGGGATATTTTGAAAAGACAGGGTGAAACCGCTGATGTTCAGTTTTACTTGAATTTACCACTTGCTTTCACCCGCTATCTCCTTATTCATCGGTATTTCGACAATCAGGTGAAATCGATGAACGGCAATGATCTCATAGTGGCATTTATAAATGCTGAGAATAGGAGACTGATCATTGCATAGTTATGAATTATGTAACAGATCATTGTGCAATTGCCAGTCAAGAGAGACTATTTTATAGGATAGAGGAAAAAACTAACAGCTTTTTTTGTGGGTGATGAAATAAAACCGTATTTTAGGGACGTTATACCGATATTGATGAGTTATCAGAATGTATGTGATAAAAATCAGAATAGAGAATAGAAGGAAATAGCGTAAATTTGCCCAATATTGTCATTAAGTAGATAAGAAAATGAATTAACATAAGACATTATGCCTGACGAAATAAATGCCTACCTGCTTCAACTGATAGACAAGAAAAATATCTCTTCCTGCCAGCAGAACCAACGTATCAACGCGATCAAGTTCTATTATGAAAAGGTGCTGGGCAACGAACGTCACTGCTACAAGGTAAACCGTGCAAAACGTGAGAAGACACTGCCGGATGTATTGAGCAAGGAAGAAGTGAAAGACTTTCTAACAGTAGCTAAAGAAAATTTGCGGTTTTATTGCATGTATTCGCTGCTGTATTCGGCAGGGCTTCGTATCAGCGAATTGCTGAATTTAAAACCGGATGATATAAACATTTCCCGTTCACTGATACATGTGCGACAGGGAAAAGGGAAGAAAGACCGATATACGCTGCTATCCAAACCGTTTATCAATAAACTGGAAGAATATAGGATAGCATATCAGCCGGAAAAGTGGCTTTTTGAACGTGAAGCCGGAGTACAATTCTCTGAAAGTATCGTTGCCAAAAAACTGAAAGAGATAGCCCATGAAGCAGGAATAACAAAAAGAGTATATCCCCATTTGTTCCGCCATTCGTTCGCTACACATTTGATAGAACAAGGAACAGACTTGAAAATCATAAAAGAACTGTTGGGGCATGAAAATATTAAAACCACCGAGATGTACGTTCATATTGCAGACACTTACAAAAGCAAAATTAAAAGTCCGTTGGACGATATTTTAGAAGAAGAGATTTAATAAAATACTTAGAGAAAATAACAGCGAAACATTAAATGACCGCTGTTAGCATAACGTTATCAACCAATAAACAAAGAATATGGAACTGAAAAAATGTTTTCTATATAAAGCAATCCCCACCACCAATACAGGCGAACCGTTTTTTGGTTGGATTGGTGGTTGTCCGCCTGCATGCTTTGATAAAGAGGATACTTCTTTAATGGGTTATCTTTTTTATATGACTTTCATATTGCCTAATAAGCAAAGACAGATTTCTATTTTTTTACCTGAAGATTGGGAAATCTATCTAAATAAGGATAGGTATCCCGATTGTGCAATCAAGGTAATTGAACATGATGTTTCTTTGGAAGGTATAACAATAGAGCTACAAAATCCAGTAATAATAAAGCATAATATTATTCTTTACAAAGAGTGTTGTGACACTGAAACCGAAAGTGAACCCTTCTTGGTAAAGCTGGGTGGTAAACCTCGCTTAGTTCAAAATAAAAAATTCTATTATGATCAGTTGGAAAAAGATGGCTATTCTTTTTATATGCAAATAGACGAAGATGGCTATCCGCTTGATGGATTATTGAAAGGCAATTATCCTTTCTGCTATGGTGCATTATATCTGTATGCCAAGCAAAACAATAGCATTGTAGAAAACATTATTGCTGGTTATTGGCAATCGACATAAAAAAAGGTTGATAACACGTGGCTAAATCTCTTTTAAGAGTGATTAGCCACATCTCATTACCTGCAATTAAAAATATTAGAAGAAATGAAAATAAAAGAAGCTTGGACGATTGAACTGAAAAATGGAGCCTATGGTGGATTAAAGCCTATTATTGATCCTTTTGACAAAAATAGATTTTATCTTTCCGATGGCTGGGGATCGGCTTTCCCTTCCATAAAATTGCGCCAACTCTCTTTCTCTGACGGAAAAGAATTAAATTCTGTATCAATAAAAAATATTGTAAGGTGTCTGTATTTTAATTCTGATGGAAGGAATATGTTTGCCGTATCCGACAACAAAATATTTCAAATAGACAGAATAAACTTATCCATTATAAAAAAGTTTGATAAAGGCATACAGCGGTACAGTGATTATATTTCCTCAAATAATAAAGATTCTCTTTTGTTGATGAATTACAATAGTGATTATCTATGTGTGTATAATTATCTGACAGAAAAAGGACTAAAGAAAAAACTTAAATCCTGTAAAGGTATCATTCAAGGAGAAACTCCCGATACTTTCCTGATTTTTTGTCCCAAAACGGGAACGGTCTTGAAGTATTATTTGATGGAAAATAAATTAGAGGAAATTATCAGAACAGATATATATTATTCAGCATGGAAAGGTAACTCCGATACATTTTATTTTCATTTGGGCAAAATTGTAGAAGCAACGTCTAATACGCATGAACACATTGTGCCAACAAATAAGATTATTACAATTTCAGCGAATCAACCGAATCTCACGAATGAGATCATACTTGACGCCGAATATCGTAAATTTTGGATTTCTGAAAATGAGGAATTAATGTATCTTAATAATATTAATTTTATAAATAGAAATCAAATATCAATTTACTCACTAAAAGAAAAGAAAATTGTTGATACGTTGACTATAAACAAGGGAGAACAAATTATAGAACTCTTTGATGATAAAGGAGTTGCTTTAAGCTACAACATAGAAAATCCTAAAAAAATAACCTGTTGGAAATACGAATAGCAGGTAACAATCACCTAAACTGCTAAACGCAGTTAGCTGAAACCCATTAAACGCAATAATAAAAATATGGAATTGAAAGATAATTTGTATAACCAAATAGAATCCCTATCGGAAAAGGGAAATGAGGCAATGGAAAATGAAAGGTATGATGAAGCCATTTCATTTTTCCAGCAAGCCTATAACTTATTGCCTGTCCCTAAAGAAGAATGGGAAGCCTATACTTGGATAATGGTTTCTATTGGAGATGCTTATTTCTCCAAACAAAAATATCAATCGTCTTTAGAATGTTTCAGAAAATGTTACAACAATGGCGATGTCGATAATCCTTTTATTCTACTACGTATAGGGGAAAACTCTTTAGAACTGAACGATAGTGAAATGGCAAAAGAGTTTCTGTTGCGTGCTTATATGCTTGAAGGAAAAAAGATATTCAAACATGAATCTAAATATCTTCAGTGGCTATCGAATAACGTTGAATTAAAGAGAATTCGGAAAAAGAACACTCAACAGGAAATAATCATCAAACAGAGTTCACCAGATAACGATGTTACACCTGCATGTATGGAATCATCAGATGAATTGAATAATCAGGAAAACCAATGGCTGAATAAAGTCGTACCATTTTCCCGGAAACAAGAGTATGACGAAGTTTTAAAGATTAGCAAACATTATTGGGGTATGCTCCCGGAACCCAAAATGACTACTGAGTTCAGCTATCATCTTGTGAATACATTAACTATAACGTATTTAAAAATGGAGCAATTTGATATGGCTCTACACTGGGCAAAAGTTTATGATACTTTTGATTTTGCATCTACCGGTCGAATTGATAGCGGAGAAAAGGATTATTATGTAGCCATTGCATATTATGAAAATGGAGTATTTGAAAAAGCACAGGAGTATTTCTCCATTGCCAATAAAAAATCTAAAGGACGATGTTTCCAACTTTTATTTGGAGATAAGTATAAAAAGGTATTCAAGGGCAGCGTTTAACAAGCGGCTCAACCGTCCTTAAAGTCGGTTAGCCACTGGACATTATCAGTCAGAAATTAACTAAAAATGTCATGAAATTAAGAGATGAAATAGAATGTAATATTATTAAAGCCAAACAAATTTATCCACAAGTATTGGACTTGATTGATAAATACGACAATGCTTGCTATATTGAGGATAAGGAAAAGTGTGCAGAAATTATTCAGCAGCTTTCAATACTAACAGGTAAACATATTACTGAAAATGATTTATTTGAACATTGGGAAGGTGATGGAACAGAAGAACTCGTTTTTCGATTTTGTTTATCAGAGCCTCCAACACTTGTATCACCTTTATTAGAACAGGAATTATTTGAAATCATTCAAAGAATATGTGAACCTAAATATGAACCTTATCCTGAACTCTATGAAGATATGCCATATCCTAAAGAATGGGTCAAAGAATGGTTTTGGATTCCTTTAAACTGTGTGTACTATTTTCCTTTATTAGAGAAAAATTTGAATTTACCTAAAAGTTTTAATATAAGAACTGATGCTTTTGGTGATAACGATGCTGCACCAATAGAGATACTTGAAATAATTTTAAAAGCAATGAAGTGAAAGACTGATAACAAACAGCAAACCGCCTAAAGCGGCACGCTGTTAAACATTATCGCGACAAATAAAATTATAAAAATGGAAGAATTAGAAAAATTATTGATAGAAGAAATTGAAGCTAATATTGAAACAACATTCTTATACCAATTTCATGAGAAGAATTTTTTTGATAGAGAGAAGTTTCAATTGCTTATCGTTAATGTTAATAAAATGGCAAACTATTACATAAGCAATGGTAGAACTGAATATTACAAAAAAATAGCGGCTGGTATAATTGATAGGTTTGAATATATTCTATGTTGCTTTTATTGGCATTTAGCGCCAAATGACCTATGTTCTATTATAAATTACAACGATATAAAAGATGAAATTTCAGATTATTGTGATAAAATGCGAGAGGTAACAGGCAAATTGATTTTATAGTATAATAATCGCGATAACAAACAGCATTACCGACTGAAAAGCGGAACGCTATCGGACATTAGCAACCGATTAAAACAATATGATACGAAAATTCATTTCCTATATAAAAGAACAGATTAATAATCAGTCATATACATACACAATACATGAAAATACGGATTATGTACATAGTATGTATGTTGATATAGATAATGATACTAATTTAGGTCGTGTAACACTATGGGATGATAATTCTTGTGTTATGGAAATCCTTAGTATCGAAACAGGAAATTGTTTATTCTCCGAAAGATATGAGTTCGCATCTTTTAATGAACTGATCGGGAAATTTGATAATTTCTATTCAATATTATCACAAACAGGGTTACATGATAAGTTAGGAACGGTCGCTAACAAACAACTAAATGCTGCAAACAATTAGCTGCAAACAATTATCTGTAATAAAAAAGAATATGAAATTAGCAGAAGCAATGAATACTTATAATCCTGCTTTATCTGAAATAAAGAGAAGAGGATATAATATAAAAATCAGACTGGATGAAAGCCAAAATGAAATAGAACGTTGGATTGCTCAAAAACATGATTTAGAAATAATTGGCTTCAATCCCTTATCATTATTAGGCTTGATTATTATTGCAGAACAATATGGTAATGATTGGAATAAGGTACACACCGAAGATTGGTATGACAAAATATTAGAAAATGATGAAATATAACAGATAACAAGCGAATGAACCGCCTTAACGGTCAGTTATTCACAAACCATTAGTCATTATAAAACAATATGTATATCAAAGAACTATCGAAAGGAATAAAAATAAAAGGTTTTAAAAAGAATAGCTTAACTTGGTTATGCCAATGTGATCCTTTTGTTTATATGTTCAGAATTGATCCAGGCAAATATTGTGATAAAAATTGGCAATATTATACTTTGGAGATAGGAATCTATTCTTCAGATGTTTTTGCTTTGTGTTGGGGTAAAGTGCCAAAGGGTAAAAGTGTAAAAAATACAGATTGTTGTTTGAGAGGTAGAATTTCTGATTTCTTTCAAGAAAATGGCGACATTGAATTTTATGAAGATGTAGATGTAAAGGAATTACAAGAAAGAATAAATTTCTTAATTGAAAAAGATATTATTCCTTTCTTTAATAAAATAAAATCATTTGAAAAGCTATATAGAATAATGCTTTTCTACGAAGAAAAGGCTATTCAACAAGAATTGCATCAAATATATATTGCTTGTATTGAATATGTAATGAATAAAAAAAATGATGCTTTAATACGATTAGAGAAAATCAATAATCAAGTATGGAAGAAGAAGGCACAAGAAGTAATAATGAGAATGACTAACAAACAACTAAGTGCTGAAAACAATTAGTTGCAACCCATTATTGACGATGAAAAAAGAATGTGAAAATATATTCGGAAACAAATCTAAGTTCGCAATAGAAGTAAAGCTATGGCAACTTAATGAAAGTCCTATATTCATAAACTATTGTTTATGGATAAGCAACAATATGGTCGGAAATATTAAACAATCTGCTGTGTTGTCAGCAGAATTGGATCGTATCTTCAATGTAACTGAACAAAAAGGACAACGCCATATTTCCTCTGATAATTTGTCGGCAAATGCGTTCACAGACAAATTAATTGAAAATATCTGGCTTAACGAATGTGATTTCACGCAAAATCCAACATTTGCTAATCTTGACATACTTTCGCAGCATGGAGAGTGCTTTGAAGGTTATTTTGTGTTTCTTGTAGAACAACAAGGTCATGAATGGCTACTAACAAAAGATAACATAGATAATCGGTATTATAACATCAAGTTGCCCGCAGGAATGATATATTCATATTTTGAAGAATTTTCAAAATGGATTAGAGATTCAACAATCTTGGCATTACGAATTGATAAAGCGTCAATAACAAACAGATAAATCGCCCTTAAATGGCAATTATCTGCCAAACATTAGTTGCAATAAAAAAAATGAAGAAAAAATGAATGTAATACCGGAAAAAGAATATTCGTTCTCAAATGCGCTCTTTTGGGACGTAATATTACATCATCATATACAAGCATTTGATAAGGTAAGAAATGAAAATTTTGATGAAGTGTGGGATGAAAAACTTGCACCTGCATCATTAGACAAAAAGGAATTTATGGAGTATTGGAGTAAGCTATCTCAAATGGATTTAGAAACATCAGAAAATCAAGGTGAGATAGAAAATCCGAATATCCTAATACTTCCTATCGGAGATGATATTACATTAACAATAGAATATCATCCATGTTGTACATACTATTTTTTGAATGATGTTCTGATTGGCGAGGTTAGCGGCAATTATCACTTAAAATATCTCACATATCCAGAACTAATGCGGATTACAAAGTTAAAATATGGAGATATACTATTTCATCTACTTTTGCCTTTGTCTGCAATCAGAGAACAGGAAAAAGACATAGCACTTAATGAAATAGTCCAAAGATTGCAGCAAGTTCCATTATTTCAAAAACATTCCGGGTATATTAGCAAATGTGTCTTGAATGGGTTGTTAATACCCAACTCTGATATACAAGATATTCCCGAAATTGGAACTATATGTACAAGTAATCATTCTTATAGGAATGCTTTGAAATACGATGATGATAAACAGGAAATTAAAGAATTAAATATACTTTTGTCAAAATTGTAAATATGCAACTAACAAGCACCTGTGCCACCTAAACAGTGGCAAGCTGCATCTCATTACCGACGAGAAAACAAAAATAATGAAACAAATATTAACTGATTATCTTGATATATGCTTGAAATTCCGAAAGGAATATCTTAGCAAGCCAGAACGGAAGCAGCGGCACATTCTTTTAACGGAATGGGATAAGGCTCAATATGCGGACGGCAATCCAACTATCCCTGAATTATATGAATTTTGGGATAATCACAAAGATGTAAGCTATAATAAAGTTTTTATCGAGAAGGTAATAGTCCCAGCAGTTAATGTTGATATTGGAAATGAAGGCATTGAAGGATTGAAATTCCTATTCTACTGTCTGCGTGGTAAGGATGCGTTTTTATATAGGTCATCTGATAGTCCCGTATCTATCTTTTCTAATGAGAGGAATTATAAATACAGCCCATTTCAGTTAGCTGATATGGTGCTTGAAAAAGAGCCGGATAATGAAGATGCGTTAAAAGTAAAATATTTCATTGGGAAAGAGATTTTATGGTATTCAATACATGAAATTCCATATGGCGTTTTGAATGGTGTGAATGGAGCAAATATTTCGGATATACCGGATATGCTAAGTTCTGTTGATAGATTCCAAACCATTTCAAACAAACTAAAAATTGACAATGACAAAATCCTTATAGAAGATTGCCGAAAATTTTATGCCGCATATAGAGAATATCTACAACAACTGGAACGGTATGCCGATTTTGAAGATTATTTGAATAAGAATAATATTTCATATGAACGGTATTGTAGTACATACTATTACGACAAGGAGAATAAAAGATAATCAGTAACAAAAACGTCGGTAACAAACGGATGAATCTCCCCTAAAGGTCGATTATCCGCCAGCCATTAGCATCAATGAATGAATTATGAACAAAAGAATAAATAGCAGGTCTGAATATTGGCAAAGGTATGATACCCTATGTAGTAATATAAAGTCTGAAAATAATCAGTTGGCAGAACAACTTATAAATGCAAAATTACATGTCAATGGCTTGACTGATGGTTGGTATGACTTCCTAAATTTGTTTAAGGAGTTAATATTCAAGAATGCTGATACTTTAAGTTCAGATTGTAAAGTACAAGCAGATATTCTAATTACTCAATTAGAAAAAGTTCTCGTACCGCAAAACAGATATGGTGGTATGACCGTCAATGAACGTCTTGTTATTGCTAACAAAATGGATGAATTTGATAACGCAATAGACAACAAAGACACATTGAGAATCATAGAAATTCTAAAAAGTGTAGAATTGACTGATGACAATATCAATACTATTCTTAAGAGTTTCAAAATGCCAGCTATTAAATAAGGGATAAAAAATATGATGCTAACAAACAGCACACCGTCTAAAGCGGCAAGCTGCCAAACATTATCATAAACACTAATACTAATGAAATTTAGAATATTGGCAACAATACATTTGATAGGGATGGCATTAGCCATATTGAGATTATGCTTCGTCCCATTCGAAAACCATTTACGATATGGTATCGGGCATACAGTATGTTGGATAATCGTTATAACTGCTGTTCTTGCCTTTTTCTGTGTACCTCAAACAATATCTTTGCGAAAGTGGATTAAACGGTATTTTGGGGTTTATCTTTTTAATACATGCTTTATGGCATTATATCCATTGGCAATAGTTATCTTGTTTATAATGGCTGCATTTGTACCCGAAGGGTGGCGTTTGTGGGTGGTAGAGGATTGTTTTGTGCAAGCTCTGATACCCAAACCGATAGAGTGCGAGAACGCTACTTATGTTATTCGCAAATGGGAGGATGTAAATTATACCGACAATAATGAAAGGTTTTATCTGTATAGAAAAGCATCGCTTGTTGAACATCTGATAAGCATACGTCACGCCGCAGATATTGAGTATGAAAAAGGGTATGCAAGGCGGATTTTAGAAGTGGACGAAAACAAAGGAATACTTAAAGTTGAAGTGGATGTCTATACTGATTATGACTTTGCCAGAACAGAAATTCAAGAATGGGAAATAAATAAAGAGGAAACAAAATGATAACATACAGCAACACCGCTTAATACGGCACGCTGGCAACCATTACCAACAGAGTAAAAAAATGAAAGTATATAGAATAGCAATAAATATGATTAAGCAAACCAAGATTTTAAAATTTATAATCCCTATTGTAGTATTCATTCTATTGTATACTGTCTCAACAATTAGAAACAACAATGTAAGAAAGGATGGCATATATTCTATCGTAACTCTTATTAAATACGGTTCTGCTTATAGAGGGCAAAGTGCAAAATATGAATTTATATATAATAAGACTTTATATGAAGGAAGTTTTTTTATATCATTTGCCGAGAGTAAAAACACTCCAATCGGAACCCGTTACTTTGTAACATTCTTAGCCAAAGCCCCCGACCGACATCTTATATTAGACAGCGTACCATCTTGGTTTACTCTAAAAGCACCGGATAAAGGATGGAAAACATTACCTACACAAAAACAACTACGAATAATGATGAAAGATAGCTTGAATTAAAATGCTGCCACCGAACATTAACTTGTAAATACATAAACGAAAAATGAAACAGAAATATTATATAATCAAACTCTTATTGAAAATATGGTTTGGAATATTATGTATTAGTCTATTGTGTACTACGGGTATTATTTGGCTAAAGACTCAAAATATAAAACCTGTACCAGATATGGAAACTTCTTATAGAGGCATGGCATTAGTTTGGTCAATTTTGGGAATTTTGGCATTATCTACCGGAGCAATCACTTTGTTCTTGAACTGCTTTGCAAGAGTTAGAAACAGCATACTGTATAGTTCCCTATCATTTTTTCTTATTCCTATTTTGATGATTTTATTTTCTGGAACAATGTGCTTGTATGATACTACAATACCATTTTTACTTTGTTTATTGGTGTCATACATATTGTTTAGATATAAAATAATACAGAAAACAAGCGGATGAATCGCCCTAATGGTTGATTAGTTACCGGACATTATCAGAATATGGTATTGAAGCACATAACATATTCTGGATTTACCTTACAAATAAGTTTGTTTGGATAGAGGTTTCCATATGCAGTATGTCTTGCCAATCCCATATCTTGTCTACAAACAAAGCCTGTTCGTCTCATTTGAAAAATGCATGCTGTCCTGTCCCTTATCTTCGTGTCGAAATAAAAAACAGAATAAGTCATGAAGATGAATAAAACTATGTTGTTGGAGAAGATAGCAACCCGTTCGGGAGTATCAGTAGATGAATGTGGGGTAGTGCTTAAAACGTTGGAAAGAGTGTTGAGCGAAGAACTCACACGGAAGATGTATCGTTATGGGGGGTGGATACTCTTATTAATTGCTTTATTGGTGTCCGTAGCTGCTTTCGGGCAGACATCGGAACGGAAAAGCCGCCCCGTTCAGACGATTCGCGGGATTGTAGTCGACGGAGACTCGAAGTATCCTATACCGTATGCTACGGTGAAGTTGGCAGGCACAGAAGGAATGGGGACGACAACGGACAGTCTCGGACGTTTCGCCATCCGGCAAGTCCCTGTCGGACGGCATACGGTAGAGGCAGCCTTTATGGGCTATGAAACCGGTGTTTTTAGGGAAATACTAGTGACTTCCGCCAAAGAAATCTACTTGGAGATACCTCTGAAAGAGAGTGTGAACGAACTGAATGAAGTAGTAGTTCGCGCCCGGACGAACAAAGAAGAAGCGATGAACAAAATGGCTACCACCGGAGCACGTATGTTGAGCGTGGAAGAGGCAAGCCGTTATGCGGGCGGATTTGACGACCCTGCACGCCTGGTTTCCGCTTTTGCCGGAGTAGCTCCCAGTGTTTCCTCGAATGGGATTTCCATTCATGGCAATGCTCCCCATCTGTTGCAATGGAGACTGGAAGACGTAGAAATCCCTAATCCGAATCATTTTGCGGATATAGCCACGTTAGGCGGCGGAATCCTTTCTTCCCTTAGCTCGCAAGTACTCGGAAATTCCGATTTCTTCACCGGAGCTTTCCCGGCGGAATATGGAAATGCTGTATCCGGCGTGTTTGACATGAAGTTGCGCAACGGAAACAACCAGAAGAATGAAAATACCATCCAGGTAGGAATCATGGGCATTGACGTCGCATCCGAAGGTCCTTTGAGCAAGAAACATAAAGCATCGTATATCTTCAACTACCGTTACTCCACCACTGGACTGCTCAATCTTGACGGAGGAACAATGGACTATCAGGACTTGAACTTCAAACTTAACTTCCCGACGCAGAAAGCCGGAACTTTCTCCATCTGGGGAACCAGCCTGATAGACAAATTTAAAAGCGACATGGAGAAGAATACTGAAAAATGGGAGTATCTTGGCGACCGCAGCGAGTCACGCGACAAGCAATATATGGCAGCCGGCGGTATCAGCCACCGCTATTTCTTCAATAGCGACGCATCACTGAAAACAACCGTTGCCGCCACCTACTCGCAACTGGACGGCGGGGCGTCCATGTTCAACCATGCTTTGGAATCCACTCCCTATATGGACTTGGAATCGAAACATACCAACCTGATACTGACCAGTACCTTCAACCGTAAATTCAGTAACCGGTTCACCAATAAGACAGGCTTCACCTACAACGCCATGTTCTATAATATGAACCTCGCCATCGCCCCTTATGAAGCCCATCTGCTGGAAACCGTCTCACAAGGTGACGGCAGTACGAGCCTGATTTCCGCCTACAACAGTTCCTCTGTCGGACTGGGCGACCGCTGGACTCTCAACGCCGGCATCTACGGACAATTTCTGACCCTGAACAATAAATGGTCTGTCGAACCCCGTGCCGGTCTGAAATGGCAAGCCACCCCGAAAGCTACTTTTGCCATCGCTTACGGAATGTACAGCCGCATGGAAAAAATGGACGTCTATTTTGTAAAGACGAAAACCACAGGCGACAAGTCCGTCAACAAAGACCTCGACTTCACGAAAGCCCAGCACATTATGTTATCTTTCGGCTACAAGATTTCCAACCGTATGAATCTGAAAATAGAACCGTATATCCAGTTCCTGCACGACGTTCCTGTAATGGCGGACAGCTCTTATTCCGTGCTCAACCGCTCTGACTTCTACGTGGAAGACGCCCTTGTCAACAAAGGAAAAGGCCGTAACATCGGAATCGACATCACCCTCGAACGCTTCTTGGAGAAAGGATTCTATTACATGATTTCCGGCTCCCTGTTCGATTCCCGCTACCGTGGTGGAGACGGAAAATGGTACAACACGAAGTTCAACCGGAACTATGTCATCAACGGACTTGTCGGCAAAGAATGGATGTTGGGACGCAACAAGCAGAATATCCTTAGCGTCAATCTGAAGCTGACCTTACAAGGCGGCGACCGCTATTCCCCGATTAACGTGGAAGCGACGATGAACCACCCCGACAAAGAAGTGCAGTATGACGAAACAAGAGCATTCTCCAAACAATATTCCCCCATGTTTATCGGCAACTACACCGTCAGCTACCGTATCAACAAGAAGAAAGTATCCCATGAGTTTGCCGTAAAAGGACTGAACTTTACCGGAGCGAAAGAGCACTACGGACATGAATATAACGTGAAAACCGGAAAGATTGATGTCAGCAACGGTTCCACGATACTGACAAATGTGAGTTATAAACTTGAATTTTAGCCAAAGGGTATAGAAGCCTTACCGGAAAAAGCTTTATCTTCGTGCCCGGGAAGCCGTGTACGCTGGGAATAGCAGATTCCGGTAACAATGTATTCCTTAATAAATCCCTTAATAAAGCGTATGGCAACCGAATCAATGGCAACAAGCAATATCGCAACAGGCAATGACTCTGCCTTTTTATATAAATTACTCGTCAGTCCGGAATTCCGGTGGGTACGGTATCTGGTGCTCATTATGGTGCTGGGTACTATTTCCTTCAATCAGGTCTTTATTCTTTTTATGGACTACCGGGAGATATTGGGCGACTGGATTTATATATTTACTTTCATCTACCTGCTCACCTATGTCGCTGTCGTCTGTCTGAACCTCTTTTGGCTGTTCCCGAAATTCCTGCTGAAAAGGCGTTACCTCGCCTATTCATTCTTACTCTCTGCTGCAATGGTAATTGCGCTGTTGATACAGATGATAGTAGAATATCTGGCTTATTCTCACTGGCCGGAACTCCATGCACGGGGGGCCTACTTTTCAGTCCCCATGATAATGGACTATATCTCTTCTTTTATACTGTCGACGCTTTGCATGATAGGCGGAACGATGACCGTGCTCCTGAAAGAATGGATGATAGACCATCAGCGCGTCTCGCAAATGGAGAAAGCCCACGTGCTTTCCGAAGTGGAGCAACTGAAAGAACAAGTCAGCCCGGAACTCCTCTTCAAGACCTTGCATCATTCGGGAGAACTGACATTAAGCGAGCCGGATAAGGCGTCGAAAATGCTGATGAAGTTGAGCCAGTTGCTTCGTTACCAACTCTATGATTGTAGCCGGCAGAAAGTGCTTCTTAGCAGTGAAATCGCTTTTCTCACCAATTATCTGACATTGGAACAGGGTTCATCGGCGAGATTGAACTATGAACTTACTTCGGAAGGAGAAGTGAACAGAATGTTGGTTCCGCCTTTGCTTTTCATCCCTTTTGTGCAGTATGTCGTAAAGTTGCTGCACGAACGGCAGCTATCGGCTTCCGTTTCCTTAAAAATCCATTTGCAAGCGGAGAGGGGTACGGTTATATTCACTTGCCTTTGCCCGGAACTTGACCTCTCTGCGGGCAAAGGACTGGAGCGAATCAGGCAAAGACTGAACTTGCTGTATGGCAACCGTTACGAACTGTTATTGACAACGAAGTGCATACGACTGGAACTGAAAGGGGCTGAAGCATGACAATCAATTCTTTTCTGCTAAGTCCTCATTGCAGGATACACAGGCATCTCCTGTTGCAATCGGCTGTCCTGCTGATTACAATCAATGTATTTTGGTACGAGCCTTTGCAAATCGTCTCTTTTTGGAAACGGTTGGCCGGATGCCTGGTCTACTTTTTGTCTATGGACGCGGTGATATATGCGAACTTGTATTTATTAGTACCCCGTTTCCTGCTGAAGAATCGTTTCGGCAGTTATATCGGGGCTGCCATATTAACGAATCTAGTGGTAATCACTTTTCTTTCGATTACCCAGGGGGCACTTTTTGAAGTGATTCTGCCCGTTAGGAATCCCGACGGATTTGCTACATTTATCAATGCCTTCTCGGGGATACTTACGATGGGATTTGTCACGGCAGGCTCGGCAGCCATATCACTGTTCACCCATTGGCTGCGCTACAACCTGCGCATTGACGAACTGGAATCCACCACCTTGCAATCCGAACTGACGTTTCTCAAAAATCAGATTAACCCGCATTTCCTTTTCAATATGTTGAATAACGCCAATGTCCTGATAAAGAGAAATCCGGAAGAGGCTTCCAAAGTCCTGTTCAAACTCGAAGATTTGCTACGCTATCAAATCAATGACAGTTCGCGCGAAAGAGTCTCGTTAGCTTCGGATATCCGTTTCCTGAACGATTATCTGAACCTTGAAAAGATACGCCGTGATAATTTTCGGTTCACAATGGAGCAAGAGGGGGATATTGAATCTATTTGGATTCAGCCGTTGTTGTTTATCCCTTTTGTAGAGAATGCAGTAAAACATAGTTTCGATAGCGAGCACCCTTCGTCTGTTCGTATCTCTTTCAAAGTAGACGATAACCGGTTGGAGTTTCATTGCGAAAACTCCAAACCGTTCGTTGCCGTGAGCAAAGGCAAGGTGGGCGGAATCGGACTTGCGAATATTCAGCGCAGGTTAGGGCTGTTATATCCCGACCGCTACCAACTGGAGCTAAAAGAAGATGAAACCCGCTATTCCGTAATTTTAAGTATAACATTATGAATTGTATAATAGTAGATGATGAACCGTTGGCACGCGAAGCCATGAAGTTATTGATAGAAGAGACAGGCAATCTTCAGTTGGCAGGCAGCTTTAACAGTGCCGCTACCGCTTCCGACTATATGGAGCAGCACGGAGTCGATTTAGTCTTCCTGGATATCCAGATGCCGGGGATTACGGGAATTGAATTTGCACGGACGATTTCAAAGCGGACATTGGTTATCTTCACCACCGCCTACACGGAGTATGCACTGGACAGCTACGAAGTGGATGCCATAGACTATCTGATAAAACCTGTCGAAGCGGAACGTTTTCAAAAAGCAGTGGACAAAGCATTGGCCTATCACTCCCTGTTGTTGAAAGAAGAAAAGGAAGCCATCGAGACAATCGTCGCTGCCGAATATTTCTTTGTAAAGGCGGAACGCCGGTATTTCAAAGTCAGCTTCTCCGATATTCTCTTTATCGAAGGACTGAAAGATTATGTCATTATCCAACTGGGCGACCAGCGCATCATCACCCGTATGAGCCTGAAAGCCATATTCGACTTATTACCTAAAGCCACTTTTCTGCGGGTAAACAAGTCATATATAGTCAATACCGCTCACATTGAATCGTTTGATAATAATGATATATTCATAAAATCGTATGAAATTGCTATCGGCAACAGCTATCGTGATGACTTTTTCGAGGGCTTTGTAATGCGGCAAAGATTGTGATAATTCATTTTTTTTTGGTTAAATAATTTTCAAATGGTATATTTGTAACCAAAAGAAAGGATATACGTGATTCGCACAACTGAAAACATAAGCATTAGACTGACTGATGAAGCACAGTTCCGCTTTATATTTGACAAATATTACATAGCCCTATGTATGTTTGCCAATCAGTATGTCGAAGATGACGCGTTGGCTGCCGATATTGTTCAGGAATGTTTTGTCAAGTTGTGGCAGTTGCGGGATGATTTTATGTATATCCATCAGATTAAATCCTTCCTTTATACTTCTGTACGCAACAAGTCCCTGAATGAACTGGAGCATACCAAAGTCATGAACGAGTATGCCCAAAAAGTAATGGAAATGGGCAAAGAGTCTTTCTTTCAGGACAAAGTTATCGCCGAAGAAAGCTACCGTATATTGGTGGATGCTATCGACAAACTGCCGCCCCAGATGAAAAGCATTATGCGGCTGGCTCTTGAAGGAAAAACCAACCCGGAGATTGCGGAAGCTTTGAATATTTCGGGAGAGACGGTACACTCTCAAAAGAAGATAGCCTATCGTAAATTGCGCGGATATTTGAAGGATTATTATTACCTGCTTTTCTACTTTTTATAGTTTCTTTTAAAAAAAATCATTTTTAATACACCCTGCTTTTCAATTCACCTGTTTTAGTATAAACAACGATTAAAACATGTGAATTATGATAAACCAATATTTCTATATCGCAAGGCTTATTGCCAAATATTTATCCGAAGAAATAAAAGAAGAAGAATTGGCGGAACTGACGCAGTGGAGAAACGAATCTGCCGGAAACGAACGGCTCTTTCAGGAAATCTGCCGTGAAGAGAACATAAAGTTGAATATGCAGAAAAGGCAGGCTTTCAGTACGGAAAACGGTTGGGTAGGGGTACAGAGGAAAATACAACATCATCGTTTCAGATACCGTCTGTTGAACGTATGCAAATATGCCGCCATCCTTATTCTTCCGTTGGCTATCGCTACTTTCGCAATTTATAAGAGTAACACTTACGATGCCCCTCATCCGGTAGCTCATGCAACGGAGCAAATCATTCCGGGCGGCAAGAAAGCCACCCTTATGCTGGATAACGGGGAGACAATCGACCTGAAATCCACTTCGGGGGTAGAGCTGAAAGAAAAAGACGGGACAGTTATCCGAGTGGACTCCACCGCATTGAATTACCGGCAGGTTCCTGACCGTTCATCCGATAAACTTGCTTATAATAAGGTAAACGTTCCTCGCGGCGGCGAATACCAGTTGACGTTGAGCGACGGAAGTAAGGTGCACTTGAACTCTATGAGTTCTATCCGCTTTCCGGTTCAGTTTGCGAAAGACTGCCGCCAGGTGGAACTGGAAGGAGAGGCCTATTTTGAAGTAAGCAAAACGGGGCATCCCTTTATTGTAAAAACCAAAGGGATGGATATCGAGGTATTGGGAACTACCTTTAATATATCCGCTTACGCAGATGAGGAATATCAGACAACGCTTGTCAGCGGCTCAGTAAGGGTACAGACAGAAAATGGAAGCAACCGGATTCTGAAACCGTCCGAACAGGCTTGCATCACTCCGGGCAGTAATCAGATAAATGTCCGCAATGTAGACACCGCATTCTACACTTCATGGATACATGGAAAGATTAACTTCAAAGACCGTCGACTGGAAGATATTATGAAAACACTCGCCCGTTGGTATGATATGAACGTAGTCTATGGCGATGAGGCTACAAAGGAATTGCGCTTCGGCTGCTATATCAACCGCTATAATGAGATAACCCCGCTTGTGGAATTACTGGAACAGACGGGCAGGGTTTCTGTCGACGTGGAAGGAAAAACTATTAAAATATTTACTAATCATTAATCCCTGTTTTATGGAAAAACTACGTAATGTTAACCGACTGGGGAAATATGGAAGACGTCTTTGCATGACATTCCTCTTTCTCTGTATTACGACTTCAGGGCTTATGCAGGCATCAGTGTTTGCACAGGCTACCGTTACAGCCAAATTTAGAAATGTGACACTGAATGAAGTGCTTTGGGAAATTCAGAAACAAACAGACTTTACATTTATTTACAGCACAAGTGATGCGAAGAAAGTCCGGGTGGAAAACCTGAATGTGAAGAATGAACTGATTTCCGAGGTGCTCAACAAATGCCTGCAAAATAGCGGGCTGACCTATACGGTGCATGATGGAGTGATTGCCATCCGTAAGGCTGAACCGGCAAAGGGGCAAGTCGCTGCTGTACAGGAAAAGAGTTATACGATTACAGGTAAGGTGACCGAAGATAATGGCGAACCGATTATCGGAGCCAACGTGATTGTAAAAGGTACGACGAATGGTATGATGACCGACTTGAATGGTAATTTTCATTTGGAAGTAATGGATAAGAAAGTTGCTTTGGTGGTTTCTTATATCGGTTACACTTCGCAGGAAGTGGTTGTCACTCCCGGCAAGGCGGTTCATGTAGTTTTGAAAGTGGATAATAACCTGTTGGAAGAGGTGATAGTAACAGGATATGGTACTTTTAAGAAATCGGCTTATGCAGGTTCTGCCAGTATTGTAAAGACGGAAGCGGTGAAAGATGTTCCTAACGTATCATTCCAGCAGATGTTGGAGGGAGCGGCTCCCGGTGTCAGTGTGAATAGCGGTTCGGGCATACCGGGTTCGTCCACGTCTATCCGTATCCGTGGTATGGGTTCGTTCAATGCTTCCAACTCTCCGCTTTATGTAGTGGACGGTGTTCCTGTATTGTCCGGCAACATCGGTGCATCCGGCAGTGATTCCGGTTTGGACGTGATGTCTACCTTAAATACGTCTGATATCGAGAGCATTACTGTTATCAAAGATGCTGCTGCCGCTTCGCTCTACGGTTCGCGTGCAGCAAACGGGGTGGTTATCATCACTACCAAACAGGGAAAGTCGGGCAAGCCGGTCTTCTCACTGAAATCCGACTGGGGATTTTCTAATTTCGCCATGCCTTTCCGCGAGATAATGGGCGGACAGGAACGGCGGAATATGATTCACGAAGGTTTGCGCAATTACGCGTTATCCTACACCGGCAAAGTGGATGAGGATGCCATGGAAGAAGGGCTGCATCCGGGCATGACCGAGAATGAGGCTTGGGCGTATGCGGATGCGAACATCGACCAGTATGCACCGATACCCTGGTGCGGTTTTACGGATTGGGACGATTATCTGTTCCGTAATGGTAGTCATCAGAATTATGAGTTTTCTGCTTCCGGCGGACAGGAGAAGATTAAGTATTACACCTCTATCGGCTACATGAAGCAGGAAGGTGTTACTATCAACTCCGGACTGGAACGTGTTTCCGCCCGTTTGAACGTGGATTACCAAATGGCTAAATGGATGAATATTGGTGCCAAGATACAATTCTCAAGAGTGAATCAGGATACCTACTCGGAAGGTACTACCTATACTTCTCCCATCTACGGTACACGCAACGGTGCTACTCCTTCCGACCCTGTATGGAACGAGGACGGTACATGGAACCGTGAACTTATCAAGTTGGACGACCGTAATCCTATGTTATCCAATTCCTTCAACTTCAAGAAAGAATATGTAACCCGCTCTTTCAATACTGTCTATGCGACTTTCGACATTTGGAAAGGCATCAAGTTTACATCGACATACAGTTATGACTTTGTGATGAACAAGTCGCGTGCATGGAAAGATCCGCGTACCAGTGACGGTGACGACGACAACGGACGTTTCAGCAAGGACTATAATGATATTACGAATATGACATGGTCTAATATCCTGACCTATCAGACCAAGTTTAAGAAGAAACACAACCTGGATTTGTTGGCAGGTTATGAAATCAACAGCAAGGAATCGGACGGATTGGGTGCTACCATTTCCAACTTCGCACGCTGGGATAAGCCGGAGATAAACAATGGTGTGGTCTATCAAAGTATGGGCGGTTCCAACAAGGCGACCCGCATTGTCTCTTATATCACACGTGCCAACTACGATTACGATAATAAATATTATTTGGGCGCCAGTTGGAGAACGGACGGAAGTTCACGTTTGGCAAGAGAGAACCGTTGGGGAAACTTCTGGTCGGTATCGGGAGCATGGAGAGTCAGTTCCGAGAACTTTATGAAACCTGTTCAGGATTGGTTGAGCGATTTGAAACTCAGGGTGTCTTATGGTGTGAACGGAACGTTGCCTTCTTCCTACTACGGCTATTTGGGATTGAGCAGCCTCACCAGCAACTACAATAATAATCCGGGCATATCGCAGTCGCAACTGGAGAACAAGGAACTGACCTGGGAAACCAACTATAACTTCAACTCCGGCATTGACTTGGGATTTTTCGACAACAGACTGAGTGTTACGTTTGAATATTATATCCGTACCACGAAGAACTTGCTTTACAGCCGTCCGTTGTCTTTGTCTACCGGCTTCTCCAGCTACCTTTCCAACATCGGCAAATTGCAGAATAAGGGTTATGAACTGGAAATCCGTTCAACGAATATCGAAACGAAGAATTTCCGTTGGAGCAGCAGCCTGAACCTGGGACACAACTCCAATAAGATATTGAAGCTGGACGGTGACTTGAAGCAAGTGACTAGCGGAACGACTATACATAAGGTGGGCTTGCCTTATTCTACCTATTATATGATTGAATTTGCAGGCATCGATCCGGCAGACGGTGAGCCGATGTTCTATAAAAATTCGACAGACGAGAACGGAAAACTGAACAAGGAGACCACCAAAGACCCGCGTAAGGCGGAAAAAGTAATTTTGCAATGTGCAGATCCTACTATTACCGGTGGCTTTGGCAACAGCCTTTCCTACAAATGGTTTGACTTGAACTTCAACCTGAATTTCTCTTTCGGTGCATGGAATTATGACGGTGCGGCAGGTAAGTTGGAACATGGTGGTGACGGTACACTGAATATTCCTACTTATTACCGGAAACGTTGGCAGAAAGAAGGCGACGAGACTAATATAGAACGTTTTGTAATCGGTCGTTCCATATCTATGAAAGACTATGCCACAAGCCGTCGTCTGTACAGCGGTGATTACGTCCGCCTGAAGAATCTGACTTTCGGCTTTACCTTACCGAAAACATGGACACGGAAAGTCGGTATTGACAATGTACGCTTATATGCGTCGGGCAATAATCTGTTGACTTGGGCAGCGTATGATTACATTGACCCGGAATCGGGTTCGTCTCCAAGTTGGGATACTCCACCGATGAGAACATATACTTTCGGCTTGGAAGTTAAATTCTAAATGCATTAACCTATTAAATGAGTAAGTATGAAAAAGATAAAATATATAGCTTTAGGTGTCTTTGCAACTTTGTTAAGCGGTTGTGGAAATGACTGGCTGGATTTGCAATCTTCCACGGCTATTGAAACCGAAGGTTCGCTGACTGAATTAAGAGATTTTGAGTTTGTGCTGAATGGTGCATATAGCAGTATGCAGTCGTCCAATTATTACGGCGCCGATATGGTGTGCTACGGTGATTTGACGGGGGATGACATGAAATCTTATAAATCTTCCAGCACCAATGTGAACTACTATACATTCAAGTATAACAAAACGAACGGCCCTAGCGGTTTTTGGGGAATGTATTACGGAGTAGCCAAGAATCTGAATATCCTGTTGCGGGATATTGAAAAGATAGCGTTGGTTCCCGACAGGGAAATAACGACTCCGAAACTGGAAAAGCTGACCGAACAGGTGTATCACGACGATCTGAAAGGGGAGGCTTTGGCAATCCGTGCCCTGCTGTTGTTTGACGTGACGCGTCTTTACGGCTATCCTTATCTCAAAGATAACGGTGCGTCATTGGCTGCACCTATCATTGATAAGGTGGTGGAAGACAAGAACTTCAAACCGTCCCGCAATACGACTGCACAATGTTACAAGGCAATCACTGACGATTTGATTGAAGCGGTGAAGCTGCTGCGTCCGGTGAAGAAAGAGGGGAAAATCAATAAATGGGCGGCAATGACTTTGTTGAGCCGTGTCTATCTCTACATGGGAAATAACGGTGAAGCCTACAATGTAGCCATCGAAGCTATCAAAGGGGCGGAGAAGCAAGGTTATAAACTATGGACGAATGACGAATATGCTAAAATATGGGCGACTCCGTTCAACAGTGAATTGTTGTTCGAGATTGTAAACTTGACAACCGACAGTCCGGGTAAATCGTCAATCGGTTATCTCTGTACCAAATATAACCTGATAGCCACGGAAAAGTACTGGAAGAAGTACATGAAAGAGAAATCCGATGATGTCCGCAGCCAGATGGTTTCTACGGCAAGTAGCAGCAAACCTTTTTGTTTGAAATATCCGGCACAAGGAGATAAAAGTTATGAGGACGCCAATATTCCGATTTTCCGCTTGTCCGAACTTTACCTGAATGCAGCCGAAGCCGCAGTGAAGAAGGATGATATAACGAATACCCGCAAATATTTGAAACCGATTTATGCACGTACAGGAGAGAGTCTGGATGATTTGCCGGACGATGCTATTACTTTGGACTTGGTGCTTGAACAACGTCGTATCGAATTTTGGGGAGAGGGGCAGCGTTTCTTCGACTTAATCAGAAACAATAAGAAGGTGGAACGCACGGACTATTTGAGCGAAGTTCCCGAAGAAGCGCGTTCCTTCGACTGGAACTATTATAAGATAGTACTTCCTGTTCCTAATCACGAAATGGAATACAATGAGAATATGGTTCAGAACCCGGAATATGAATTGCATTGATTAACCGCATTAACGTATAGAAATTATGAAAAAGATATATAGCATTTATTTCCTTTTAGGCTTGTTTGTCACCGCTCTTTATTCCTGCGGTGAAGATTTGGCTCCCGTAGGGCCGGATATAACGGAAGCTACACACTTCCGCAATGACGGGCCTTACCTTTTCTATGAAAACGGTAAGCTTAAAATACTGGAAGTCACGAAAGATAATACGCTTAGCATCCGTGAGGAGTCCGGTCTGCCCGCCGGTCTGAAACTGGATGTGTATTCGGATGATAATAAATTCCTCTTCCAAGTGCCGATTGACAAGATTGAGAACTTTGAGCGTCCGGCATGGAATGACCCTACTGTGTATGGAAAAACCTTTGCCGTCTCCGACCTTCACGGACGTTTCGACTTGTTTGCTGCTATCCTGAAAACAGGACAGGTGATTAACGACCAATATGAATGGATATATGGCAACAATCATCTCGTTATTGACGGTGACATCTTCGACCGTGGCGCGGACGTGCTTCCTATCTTATGGCTTATCTATAAACTGGAATTTGAAGCGCAGGCTGCGGGCGGCAGAGTAACGACCATATTGGGCGACCATGAAGAAATGGTGATGCGTGACAATCTGAAATATACGTTTGCCAAATACAACAACCTCTCACAAAAGGCAATGAATATGACTTACGGAAAGATGTGGGGACTAACGAATGTAATGGGGAACTGGCTGCGTTCTAAAAATACTATTCAGATTGTAGGTGATAACCTATATGTACACGCAGGATTGAGCAAGACTTTCATGGAACGTACGGAGACTATTCCCGAAATTAACGAACTGGTGAGCAAGAGTATCTACCTCACGAAAGAGGAACGGAAGAAGCAATTCCCGGATATAGCTGATTTTCTTTATGATGATGACTATGACGGACCATTATGGTATCGTGGAATGGTGAAAACCAGTAGTAGTTATAATCCAATAAAAGAAGCGGATGTCACTAAGTTATTGGGCGATTATAATGTTAAGCGCATAATTGTCGGGCATACGGAAAATAGCCGTATAAAGTTTAACTATGGCGGGAAAGTCTGTGACATTTGTGTCAACCACCCTGACGCTTTTGAAGATGAGGAAACCCGTGCTGTGCTCATTGAAGGAGAAAGTATTATGGCTATGAATGATGAAGGGGAATTGAAGAAGATTAAATAGTTGTAATCACAATAGTTATCAGAAAGAGAAAAGAATATGAAGACTCGTTTTTTTAGATTATTCCTTTCTACACTTGTACTCGTATTAATAAGTTCCGGCATAAGTGCCGGAACTTATCATTCGGGGGATAAGAAGAAAGACCACAAAGAGAAGAAAGAACAGAAGGATAAATTGTCCGGTGACGGGCCTTACATACTTTATCAGCCTGACGGCAGTGCGCGTGTTATCAGCGTTAATAAGAAAGGAAAGATTACCGACAAGACTTATGCTGTATTACCCAAAGATTTCAGTTTTCGTGTCACAGACCACAAAGGAAACTATCCGTTCGATGTAAAACTTCATCCGTTGAAACGACCGGATTGGAAATATACCCGTCCGGAAAAGGTATTTGTGATGTCAGACCCTCACGGAAGATTGAATTGCGTTATCAGCCTGTTGCAGGGAAACGGGGTCATCAATGATAAATATCAGTGGAGTTTCGGCAAAAATCACTTGATTATCATTGGAGATGTTTTCGACCGGGGTAAAGACGTACTGCAAATCTTTTGGTTATTCTATAAACTGGAAGACGAAGCAACTAAAGCCGGCGGGCACGTCTCTTTCCTTTTAGGCAACCATGAAGCCCTTGTTTTGTCTAACGACCTTCGCTATACAAAAGATAAATACAAGCAACTGGCGCAAAAGCTGGGGAAGGAATATCCTCAACTGTTCGGTTCTGATACGGAACTGGGGCGTTGGCTTGCAACCCGCAATACGATGCAGATTATAGGTACGGACTTATATGTACATGCCGGATTGGGTAAGTTGTTTTATGATAAGGATTTAAGTATTCCTACGGTGAATAGGGAAATGAGCAAGGCACTCTTTATGAGTAAAAAGGAGCGTAAGGCACTTTCTCCACTCACTGAGTTTCTGTATGGTAATGATGGGCCCATATGGTATCGCGGACTGGTGAGGACAGACGAAAAGTATAAACCTTTAGAAAATAAAGACCTGCAAGAAATCCTGAAGCGTTATAAAGTAGGACACATCATAGTGGGACATACTATTTTTAAAGATATCTCCACTTTCTACAATGGGCAGGTTATCGGCGTTAACGTTGATAATAAGGAAAACCGGGAGAAGAAACGTGGTCGTGCCGTGTTGATAGAAGGTACTACCTATTATGTAGTAGGCGATGCAGGCATCCAGCGAAAGTTATATTAGGCTGGGGATTCCGGGTAGCATCCGGAATTTTCGCTACACAGTGATTTCTTGCATAGCATTTCCGCTATAATATAATGCCCTCTGCCAATCTTCAAAAGACTGACAGAGGGCAGTTACCATGACGAGAAAAAAAACGAAGTTTATTGCTTGGCTTCGTTATCTTGTTTCAACAGAAATTCATCAATAGCTTTCTTTAGCTGCTCCTTGGGCATGGCATCTTGCATAATTCTCGGTTCTTCCTTCATCGGAATCAGCAGCAGGGTGGGGATGCTGCGGATGCCGAATGCAGCAACTAAATCCTGCTCTTTATCTACGTTAATCTGATAGATATCCACTTTACCGCTATACTCTTTTCTTTATTTATTTTCTCTGATGCAAAGATAGGGGGATTACAGTTCCTGCGAAATGGCAATTTGCCCGGAACACTTGGCGAAATTTCCTTTCGACAGTTAGTTAATGCTAAAAAATGTCTTTTATTCTTTGGAAGAGAAGAAAATAAGCATTACTTTTGCCGCGATAAAATGAGTATTCACCCTTTAAAACAGTTGGAAAGGGTATAAATTATGCTGGAACAATAATATTTTCAATTTAGGACTAAGTTGTCTCGTCGGGAGGATGAGGCTTTGCAACTTTTTGTTTTCTTACGCTTACCGCAATTCTACTATTACGCGGTAATGGTTGATTAGTCCTGCAATCACATTTTTTATTTTTAAAATAATTCACTTCAATGCTGTGAATGGATGTTTTGTATCCGTTTCCGAAGCATTGGTTATACCGTGTATTACATTGTCTGCCGCCTGTGGGGTGGTCAGGGAATGCTGTATGCGAACAGAAAAAAAGTATGGGAATACGATTAAAAGATTTAAGTAAACTGGGATACCGGGATAATGTAGCTCGTAGTCTGGTAGTGGATATTGTAAGCAAACATTGCAAGCATGTCACCAAAGAACAGATTGAAAAGACATTGGGTGATATACTCGAACATCCCGAATCTTATAAAAACAACGAAATTTGGAATAAGCTCGCCGAACGCCTTTCGCCCACTGTGATAGCGAAGGACTTCAGGACTTATGATTTATCGGACGAGCCGCTGATGTATAAAACCTACGGGGGAAAATTCATCGAGACGCTCGCCAAACAGCAAATGAACCTGGCAATGCGCCTGCCCGTGACGGTAGCCGGAGCACTGATGCCCGATGCCCATGCCGGCTACGGGTTGCCTATCGGCGGAGTGCTTGCCACCGACAATGCGGTGATTCCGTATGCCGTGGGAGTTGACATCGGCTGCCGGATGAGCCTGACAGTATTTGATGCCAGTATTGATTTCCTGAAACGGTATTCGTATCAGATGAAGGAAGCCTTGAAGGATTTCACCCATTTCGGTATGGACGGCGGATTAGGCTTTGAGCAGGAACATGAAGTGCTGGACAGGGAAGAATTCCGTCTGACTCCTTTATTGAGGGATTTGCAGGGAAAGGCGGTACGCCAGCTTGGAAGTTCCGGTGGTGGAAACCATTTTGTGGAGTTTGGAGAAATAACTTTGCAAGAACGTAATGTGCTGAATCTTCCCGAAGGAAGTTATGTGGCTTTATTGTCACATTCCGGTTCGCGCGGACTGGGAGCTGCCATTGCCAAACATTACAGTCTGTTGGCGCGTGAAGTATGCCGGCTTCCCCGTGAAGCGCAGCATTTTGCCTGGCTGGACTTGGATTCGGAAGCAGGGCAGGAGTATTGGATGAGCATGAACCTGGCAGGAGACTATGCCCGTGCCTGCCACGAACGGATTCATCTGAACCTGGCGAAAGCACTGGGATTGAAGCCGCTTGCCAATGTCAACAATCATCACAACTTTGCCTGGAAGGAAGAGATTGCTCCGGGACGTATGGCAATCGTGCATCGCAAAGGGGCTACTCCGGCACAAGAAGGACAACCGGGATTGATTCCCGGCAGCATGGCTACAGCAGGATACCTCGTTTGTGGCAAGGGAGTGGAAGACGCTTTGAACTCTGCTTCTCACGGTGCAGGCAGAGCCATGTCCCGCCAAAAGGCGAAGGACAGCTTTACGCAATCGGCTTTGAAGAAGATGTTGTCGCAAGCCGGAGTGACCTTGATTGGCGGAAGTGTGGAAGAAATGCCGTTAGCATACAAGGACATCGACCGGGTGATGCATACGCAGGAGACGCTGGTGGAAGTACAAGGTAGATTTATGCCTCGTATCGTACGAATGAATAAGGAGTGATGCGATGAAAGAGAAAGTCTATTTGCAGATAACTTCCGGCAGGGGACCTGCGGAATGTTGCCGGGTGGTGGCATTGGTGCTTGAACGAATAGTGAGACAGGCACAGGCAAAAGGATTGAAAGTAGAGATGATAGAACGGGAAACAGGTCCGGTGAACCGGACGCTGCTTTCGGCTACAATCTCTCTTCAAGGCGCAGCTAGCGGTGAATTGGTTGATGAATGGGAAGGAACGGTGCAATGGATTGCTCAAAGCCCGTACCGCATTTATCATAAGCGTAAGAATTGGTTTGTCGGCGTACATTCCTTTGTCCTGTCCGAAAGTCAGGAGGCAACGGAACATGATTTCCGTTATGAAACTCTGCGGGCTTCCGGTTCGGGCGGGCAACACGTCAATAAAACTGAGTCTGCTGTCCGTGCGGTGCATATCCCGACAGGGATGAGTGTGGTAGCTTCCGACCAACGCTCGCAATGGCAGAACAAGAAATTGGCTACGGAACGCTTGCTGGTGAAGCTCTCGTCCTGGACAATGGAACAAGCCATGATTCAGGCACAGGAGAATTGGAGCAACCATAATCATCTTCAACGGGGAAATCCGGTGAAGGTGATTCAAGAGCCGCTCATCTAGCTGTGCGATTTAAGAATTTAGTAATTAATTAAAAAAAGAAGAAGAAAATGATATCAGAGAAATATGGTCGTACCTATCACTATCCGTTCTCTCCCGGAACGACTAGTGATGACCGGATTAATCATACGTATTGGGAGGACATCCAACGGATTGGGGCATTGGTACATACCGAAAAGTTGGACGGAGAGAATAATTGTTTGAGCCAGTGGGGTGTCTTTGCCCGTTCGCACGCTGCGCCGACCACTTCACCGTGGACGAGGCAACTGCGTGAACGTTGGGAGTTGATAAAGAATGATTTAGGTGATATAGAAATCTTCGGAGAGAATCTGTATGCCGTACATTCTATTGAATATCAGCGGTTGGAAACGCATTTTTATGTGTTTGCGGTTCGTTGCATGGACCAGTGGCTGTCATGGGAAGAAGTGAAGTTCTATGCGGCTTTATTTGATTTTCCTACTGTTCCGGAGTTGAAAATAGAGCCTGTTTCCGGTTTGACGCCGGAGCTTCTGAAACAGGAAATCATCCATATGGCACAAGAACCGTCGGTCTTCGGTTCTTGCGACCCGTGGACAAAAGAGGCTTGTACCCGTGAAGGGGTAGTCAGCCGTAATACCGAAGAGTATCCGGTAAGCGGATTCGCGCAGAATGTATTTAAGTATGTGCGGAAAGGGCACGTCAAGACAGACGAGCATTGGACGCGTAACTGGAAGCGTGCCCGGCTTACCTGGGAATTTGCTAATGAAAAGGAGGAATAAGTTATGGATTGGAAATTGATAGAAGATAAATCGTGGAGCTCACTCGAACAACAGTTCGGGTGGGTGCGCGAAATGAATAACGTTCCGCAGGATACTCGTTATCATGCGGAAGGGAATGTAGCGGTACACACTCGTATGGTGTTGGAAGCATTGCAGCAATCTGCTGCTTATCAGTCTCTTTCTGCTTTGGAGAAAGAAATAGTATGGTCAGCCGCATTGTTGCATGATGTGGAGAAACGTTCGACCTCTGTGGATGAGGGAGAGGGGAGAGTGTCTGCCAAAGGACACGCCCGGAAAGGGGAATACACTGCCCGTACTATTTTATATCGGGATTGTCCTGCCCCCTTCCGTATTCGGGAACAGATTGCGTCTTTAGTCCGTTATCATGGGCTACCCATTTGGCTGATGGAAAAGCCGGATTCTGTAAAAAAGCTCTGCGAGGCTTCTTTGCGGGTAGATGCATTATTATTGAAGATACTGTCCGAAGCCGATGTCAGGGGACGTGTCTGTGACGATAAAAAAGAGTTGTTGGAAGCTGTGGAACTATTTGAGATTTTCTGCCGCGAACAGGATTGTTGGAACAAACCGAGAGGGTTTGCCACTGATTATGCACGCTTTCATTACTTCCATACAGCGGGCAGTTATATTGATTATATCCCTCACGAACAGTTTAAATGTGAAGTCACGATGTTGTCAGGGCTTCCGGGAATGGGGAAAGATTATTATATCCAATCTTCCGGCATGGATATGCCGGTGGTGAGCCTGGACGCCATTCGTCGAAAGTACAAATTGAGCCCTACGGACAAATCAGCGAACGGGTGGGTAGTGCAAACGGCAAAGGAAGAAGCCCGGACGTATCTTCGCAAAGGGCAGGATTTTGTTTGGAATGCAACAAATATTACCCGTCAGATGCGGGCACAACTGATAGACTTGTTTGTGGATTATGGCGCAAAAGTGAAGATTGTCTATCTGGAACAACCGTATCACACTTGGCGTCAACAGAATAAGAGCAGGGAATATGCACTTCCCGAATCCGTACTGGATAAGATGTTGGATAAACTGGAGATTCCTTTGTTGACGGAAGCGCATGAAGTGGTGTATCATGTGGTATAATCAAGGAGTATTATACTCTGGCTTTTCAAACTATTTGCAAATTAATTTGCAGGATATTAGGAGAAAAGCCGGAGTTATCATTTATTTCTTGAGTATTCTCTTTAAATAGTCGATACTCGTTAAGTTCACTGTTTCGAAAACACCTTTATAAAACACGGCGAAGTTATTGAAGACACAAGGCAACTCCTTTGCTTTTTGTAGCGTATCCACTTGGATGAAAGATACAGGAACGTCATTTGTTTCACAATACTGTTTTATTCTGTCAATGTATTGAGAGATATAAGGGCATTGCATATCATGATAAATCGTCAGCTCTTTGTTTTCAATTTCTAGCTTCTTGGCGTTTGGCGCAAACTTGGGTGTTGTTCCGTCAAAAGAGAGAGCAAGCAATTCATATCCATTATCAGTAGTATCGACAACCTCAAAGCCGAACTTCTTGGCAAATGCCTGGTCGGAAAGCCAGCTCTTTTGTTTTTTTGACCCAAGCATACACACACCGGATTTACCTTTCTCTTTCGCATCAGCCAGACAATACTCCATGAGTGATTTTCCATACCCTTTTCCTTTGGGGCTACCCAGTACCCATAAACAATACAGATAATAATAGTTGTCGCCGACGATAGGAACCCAAGCTGTTTCAAGAGGGGCATATTCGATAAAAACCGTAGCCTTTGCATTTAATTTTCTAAAGACATGACCTTCGTTGAGCCGGTCGGAAAGCCATTGGCGTTTGGCATCAATACCCGGATGAGACTTCTTACTGCGGATAATGCAACATAAATGCTCGTCGGCAAGGTTTTCATTCGTCAGGTTTATAAAATCAGTATT
The DNA here is from genome assembly GCF_902491285.1 of uncultured Bacteroides sp. GTDB lineage: Bacteria > Bacteroidota > Bacteroidia > Bacteroidales > Bacteroidaceae > Bacteroides. The sequence goes on from NZ_CABUHK010000017.1 coordinate 74,045, forward strand.
CATGTGTACGTTTGTTTTAAGTTTGGACATTATCAATTAGTAAGATGTAATTGAGCCTATCTACTATCATTGTTGATTGATTATGAATACAAATGTAGCGAATTTATGTGATAGTATACTTTCCTCGGAAGCTTTTTGTGCAAAACAGAAAAGTAAGAATCGCTATATGATATTCAGATGTAATTTGCAATGACAAAACAAGATTTAAGTTGATACTATCTAATAAGTTGTTATTAAGTGATTTTGTTAGAAAGCATTCGCAGGCGGTTAAACTGTTGAATGCTTGGGTTGAGAAGGTATCGGAAGCTATCTGGCAGAGTCACAATGATGTAAAAGCCACATTTCCCTCGGCAGACTATGTAAAAAACGGTAGATATGTGTTCAATATAGGAGGGAACAAATATAGGATTGTGGCTGTTGTATTATTCGTCGGTGGAGTGATGGAACTGAGGTTTGTAGGTACTCACGAGGAATATGATAAAATAGATTGTTCAGAGATTTAATTTTTTGAGCAGTTAGTTGAATTGGGCTAACCAACTTAATAAAAATAATTATGGCAGACAAAAGCATCAACTGCATCACAACACGGGAACAGTATGATGAAATACGTTCTCGTATGGATGTATTAATTAAAGAAGCAACGAAAAAAGGATTGCTGGAGCCGGGAGAGGATAACGAATATGTTCGTGAAATATCCCGTCTTGCTAAACTAAGTGCAGAATATGAAGATAGTTTTTTGAATATTCTGCCTTTGAGAGTGAAAAATCCGCTTATTCAATGTATGGAAGACTATTTTTATAGTCGGAATTTAAAACGTAAGGATGCAGCGGAATTATTGGGGGTAAATGAGTCTGTATTTAGTCAGATAATGAATGGAAAAAGAAAAATTTCCGTCTCGTTGGCTAAAAAGTTATATACAGATCTTAATATCAATGCAGATTTGATAATTCAAAATTTGTAATAAGTAGAATAATTCAATAAAGGGTAGGCTTATCAAGTCTACCCTTTATTGAATTATTCAGAAAGAATTTGTTTGGAATCGCATGGACTTGAATAAAATATTCTACATAAGGTTCTTCGTCAAATTTGGTGGTAATCTCTTTTTTATTTCGATGGTTTTCCTCTTCTTCTTC
>NZ_CABUHK010000018.1 GCF_902491285.1 uncultured Bacteroides sp.
AGTCGAACCGGCGGTCTACTCCGCGGAAACTTGCCATACCTCTTTTTATCTCTTCGGCAGTCACTCCGTTCAGGTGTGCCAGTGCCATGGCGGCTACTCCGTTCTCTATGTTGATGCTTACCGGGACTCCCAGTCGGATGTCGTTGATGCGGGTGTCCGGGGCTACAAAGTCGATGAATATCTCTCCGTTGCCGATACGGATGTTCTCTGCGTGGAAGTCGCCTTCGTCACGTGAGTAGGTGTAGACACGTACGCCGGGCTGCACTTTCGGTTGCAGGGAGATACCTTTGCGGATTATCAGTGCGCCACCCGGTTGGATAAGGGTGGTGTAGTGTTCGAAACTTTCCAGATAGGCTTCCGCTGTTCCGTAGATGTCGAGGTGGTCGGGGTCTGTCGAGGTGATGACGGACATATAGGGCGACAGCCAGTGGAAGGAACGGTCGAACTCATCGGCCTCGATAACCGTGTAGGGGCTTTCTTGGGAAAGCAGCAGGTTTGTTCCGTAATTCTTAGAGATTCCTCCGAGGAAGGTGGTACATTCTACGTGCGACTGGTGGAGCAGGTGGGCGGTCATGGTAGAAGTGGTGGTCTTGCCATGAGTACCGGCTACGCACAGTCCTTTACTCGAACGGGTAATTGTGCCCAGTACTTGCGCCCGTTTCTGTATTTCGAATCCGTTGTTGCGGAAATAGACCAATTCTTCGTGCTCCTGCGGAACGGCGGGTGTGAATATGACGAGGGTACTTTCCTTGTCCTTGCAGGCTTCGGGAATCAGGTCGACATTTTCTTCGTAATGTATTTGCGCGCCTTCGGCGATCAGGGTTTCAGTCAATGGAGTAGGGGTACGGTCGTATCCTGCCACTACTTTTCCTTTGAAGAGGAAATAGCGGACAAGCGCACTCATACCGATGCCGCCGGCACCTACGAAGTAGACTGATTTTATTGTTTCGATATTCATTTCTTCAGTTGCTAAATATATTCTCTAATCTATGTTTATAATATGTTAGTCCGTAGTCTCTGCTTTGAATGACAGAGATATTAGTCGGTTGCTGATGCAGCCAGCTTTATCACCTCTTGCGCGATGATTCTCGCAGAATCGGGTAAAGCCAGTCTGGCTATATTCTCGCTTAATTCTTTTAGTTTTTGTCCGTCATTGACGGTGGACAGGGCTACATCCATCAGGGTGCTTTCTGCTTCACTGTCTTTGACGTAGATAGCTGCCTGCTTGTCTACCAGGGCTAGTGCATTCTTGGTCTGGTGGTCTTCTGCCACATTGGGCGAAGGCACGAGGACAACCGGTTTATGCAAAAGGCAGAATTCGGAGATGGAACCGGCTCCTGCACGGGAGATAACGAGGTCGGCGGCTGCATAGGCGGCTGCCATATCCTTGATGAAATCCGTAACATACAGATTCGGGAGCTCTCCTGCCGCTTTCACGGCTTCGGTCACTTGCGGATAATAGTATTTCCCCGTTTGCCAGATGAACTGCACGTCGCTGTTGGCTTTGATAGTCGCCAGTCCGGCCGTCAATGTGTTGTTGATGGTGCGTGCCCCCAGACTGCCGCCTACAATGAGGATTGTTTTCTTGCCCGGTTGCAGGTTGAAGGAACGCAATGCATCTTCTTTGCTCGGCATCGCCTTTGTCAGATTCTGCCGTACCGGATTTCCCGTCATGATAATCTTGTCTGCGGGGAAGAACTTTTCCATTCCGTCATAGGCCACGCAGATTTTCCGGGCTTTCTGTGCCAGCAGTTTGTTGGTTACTCCGGCATACGAGTTCTGTTCCTGTATCAGGGTCGGGACACCCATCATTCCGGCAGTCTTTAAGGTAGGGCCGCTGGCATAACCGCCTACGCCCACCGCTACCTGCGGGCGGAAGTTCTTGATAATGCTGCGTGCTTTCCACTGGCTGCGCAGCAGCTTGATTACTACCGATACATTCTTCCATAAATGCTTGCGGTCGAAACCGGCTATCGGCAGACCGATAATCCGGTAACCTGCATCGGGAACCCGTTGCATTTCCATACGTCCTTCGGCTCCTACAAAAAGTATTTTTGCATCGGGACGCAGTTCCATTATAGCGTTCGCAATAGAGACTGCAGGAAAGATATGTCCTCCCGTACCTCCACCGCTAATAATAATTCTAAGTTCTTTTTCCATCCTATTCCTTTCTTTCTATCCGTTGTTCACCTTTTCCGGTACACTCATCATTCATTAGCCCTTCTTGTTCATATCGTTCTCGTCTTCGAACTTGGCATCGCTGTTCAGGATCGGAGCGGTCGGTTCGGCCGCAGCTTGTGCTTCGGAATTGGCTGCCGCATCTGTTGCTATCTGCAACTGGACTTGTGCGTCATGTTCTTTCAGTTCTTCCAGATGAGCGGTATATCGGCTTACGCTCAATATCATTCCGATATAGGCGCAGTTGATTAATGTACTTGTTCCTCCCTTGCTGACCAAAGGTAGCGGTTGTCCTGTAACGGGGAACAGCCCGACGGCAACCATCATATTCAGTATCGCCTGCGACACCAGTAGCAAGGCAATACCCATGACGAGGAAAGCGGGGAAAGTCCGTTCGCATTTCTGCGCGATTCGCCCGGCGCGCATCAATAGCCATAGGTAAAGGAATACGACGAAGATGCCTCCTATCAGTCCCATCTCTTCGATGACGATGGCAAAGATAAAATCGGAGAATGCCTGGCTGAGGAAGTCACGCTGTATGGAGTTGCCCGGCCCTTTGCCGACTACATTACTGGTGGCAATGGCGATGCGGGCATGTGCGATCTGTGCGTCTTTGTCAATATCGAATTTGGCGGCAGGCACTTCTTCTTTCTCGAAGAAACCGGAAACGCGGTTCTGCCAGGTCTCGAAGCGGTGAAGACCGGGGGTGCTGTGCAGTGTCTTAGCGGGGATGGCCATTAGTATTCCTGCGGCTATGCCGCCTATAAGTGCCAGTATTCCCAGCATACCGAACAGCTTTTTCGATGATACCCGTCCGATGAACATCATCATGCATACCACACCGAACAGCAGCATGGCTGTCGAAAGGTTCTCCGGTGCGATGAGCAGGAAGACCAGTCCGGTGATAATCATGATATATTTAAAGGCTTTCGGATTGGCTCCATATTCGTCCTGCCGTTTGGACAGGATGAAGGAGACGGCAATGATGACAGCCATCTTTGCCAGTTCCGAAGGCTGGAACTGTAATCCCATGAAGGTCATCCAGCGGGCTGCCCCGTTGACACGGTCGCCTGTGATGATACCCATCAGCGTGACGAATGCCAGCAGCACCAGGGATATCGGGTAGAGGAAGACCGGAAATACCTGGAACCATTTGTAGGGTACGTTGTGCAGGAATACCACCACCACGGCACCCACCATCAGGATGATGGAGTGTTGCGTAATCGGCCCCCAATGGTCGCCACTTTTGTAAGTCAATGTCGATGCTGCCGAGAATACCTCGACAATCGAGATGAGGCAGAGACAGAGGAAGATAATCCAGATTACCTTGTCGCCTTTGAATATGTTCTTTAATAAATCCACTTCGTTAGTGATTAGTGGTTAGTGATAAGTGAGTAACAGTTAGCCGTTAATCACTAATCACTAATCCGTTAAACGTTATCTAAAGTTCTCTCACGCATTGCTTGAACTGGTCGCCGCGATCTTCGTAGCTCTTGAAGAGGTCGAAAGAAGCGCAGCAAGGGCTTAATAATACGGTTTCTCCTTTCTTTGCCAGTTTGTAGGCGGCTTCTACGGCATCCTTCATGCCGGTTTGCACATCTGCCACGGGCAGGCCGAGGCGGTCGAAGAATTCGTGAAGTTTCTCGTTATGCAGTCCCATATAGACGAGTGCCGAGCACTTCTCGCGTACCAGCTCTTCAATTTCCGTATAGTCGTTTCCCTTATCTTTGCCGCCGAGAATCAATACTGTTTTGGTGGTCATGCTTTGCAGGGCATACCAGCAGGAGTTGACGTTCGTGGCTTTCGAGTCGTTGATAAAGTCAATTCCGCGGACACGTGCTACTTTTTCCAGGCGGTGTTCCACTCCCTTAAAGTCGGAGAGGGCTTTGCGGATGTTCTCTTTGGTGATACCTGCCAGGTTGGCTGAGATACCGGCTGCCAAGGAGTTGTATAAGTTATGTTGTCCCGTCAGGGCCAGTTCTTCCTGCTCCATGTTGAAAGCAATCGGTTCGTTGATTTTCACTTCGTGGTCTTCAACGTAGGCGATAGCTCCGTCCTCTTTCACTGCGGCGAAAGGATACAGATGGGCTTTCAGGCCATGCTTTGCCAGTTCGCGTTTGATGATAGGGTCGTCGTTCCAGAAGATGAAGGCATCGTCCGGAGTCTGGTTCTGAGTGATGCGGAATTTGGCATCGATATAATTCTGCATACAATGGTCGTAACGGTCGAGGTGATCCGGGGTGATGTTCATCAATACGGCGATGTTCGCACGGAAGTTATACATATTGTCCAACTGGAAAGAACTCAGTTCGATGATGTAATAATCATGATGATCTTCGGCTACCTGCAAAGCGAGGCTCTTGCCGATGTTGCCTGCCAGACCTACGTTCAGGCCTGCGCTCTTGAAGATATGGTAAATCAGGGAAGTTGTGGTCGTCTTCCCGTTCGAGCCCGTGATACAAATCATCTTGGCGTTCGTATAGCGTCCGGCAAACTCAATCTCTGATATGACCGGAGTACCTTGAGCTTTCAGTTTCAGGATGAGCGGGGCGTCATTCGGGATACCGGGGCTTTTGATGACCTCGTCGGCATTCAGAATGAGTTCTTCGGTGTGGTGTCCTTCTTCCCAGGCGATGTTGTGGCTGTCGAGAAGTTCCTTATACTTGTCCTTGATGGCGGACATGTCCGAAACAAACGTCTCAAATCCTTTGACTTTAGCGAGTACGGCTGCACCTGCGCCGCTTTCGCCAGCTCCTAAAATTACTATTCTTTTCATCTACAATAATGTGCTCTTGTTTCCAATATGCTGAATTGCTTTATTAGTTGTGCACATCCTTTAAAAGTTAATAATCGGGTTAATACTCTCTATATTTTTAATCCGTGCCTTAATCCTATCTGATTTTTAGCGTTATAATCGTTATGGCTGCCAGTACAATCGTTACAATCCAGAAGCGGACGGTAATTTTTGATTCGTGGAACAGTTGGTCGGGTTTGGTGAACTTCACTGTGCATCCCGGTTCTATCAGGCTCATGGAAGTGCGGAAGTGGTCGTGAATCGGTGTCCGTTTGAACAGCCGTTGTTTCACTCCTTTCCTCTTTCCCGCCTTATAGTAAGCCCGTTGCAGGATGACCGACAGGTTCTCCACAAGGAATACACCGCAAAGAATCGGTATCAGCAGCTCTTTGTGGATAATGATGGCGAATACGGCGATGATGCCGCCGATTGTCAGACTGCCGGTATCGCCCATGAAAACCTGTGCCGGATAAGCATTGTACCAAAGGAAACCGATAAGCGCACCGATAAAGGCACAGATGTAAATAACCAGTTCCTCCGAGCCGGGGATATACATGATATTCAGATAACTCGCAAATTCGATATGCGATGACACATAGGCTAATATTCCAAGTGTGGCACCGATGATGGCGGAATTTCCTGCCGCCATTCCGTCCATTCCGTCGTTCAGATTCGCACCGTTGGAAACGGCGGTAACTACGAAGATGGTGATGATGACGAACAGTATCCATCCGGCTGCCTGTGCGTGTTCGCCCATGAAAGCGACCAGATCGGCATAGTCGAGGTTGTTACTCTTGAAGAAAGGAATCGTCGTCTGGGTCGATTTCAAGTCATTCGTCCCGTGTATCACTTCCATCTCCTGTCCCGGAGTATGTACTTCGATATTTTCGCGGATTACTACGTCCGGGCTTAAATATAAGGTAAGCCCGACAATTAATCCCAGACCCACCTGACCGATGATCTTGAACTTGCCGTGCAGTCCTTCCTTATCTTTCTTGAAGATTTTGATATAATCGTCAGCGAAGCCGAGTGAGCCCAGCCATATGGTGGTTATCAGCATCAATATCATATATATGTTTTCCAACTTGCCCAACAGCAGGCAGGGAATGAGAATGGCTATGATAATAATGACACCTCCCATGCTCGGCACACCTACCTTGTTGACGCCGAACGGGTCAGTCTTCGCGTCACGCTGTGTTTCCGTGATTTGCTTTTTCTTCAGCAGGTTGATAAATTTATCTCCCCATATACTTGAAATAAGCAGTGCGAGGATAACAGCCATCAAAGCACGGAATGAGGTGTAACCAAACATTCCCGCTCCGGGAAAATTGAGCTTATGCAGCCATTCAAACAGATAATATAGCATGATGAAATTTACTGTTTTACAATTTACTATTTACAATTTACTATGCAGGCGACGTTATTGGAATACCTCTTTGAGTACTTCCTTGTCGTCGAAGTGATGTTTCACTCCTTTTATCTCCTGGTAATTCTCGTGTCCTTTTCCGGCAACGAGTATTACGTCTCCTTTTTCTGCCAGCATGCAAGCCGTGCGGATTGCTTCCTTACGGTCGGCGATGCTTAGTGTCTTCTTCATATCCTCCGCGTCGAGTCCTGCCAGCATATCATTAATAATATCCTGCGGCTCTTCAAAACGTGGATTGTCCGAAGTGATGATGACGCGGTCGCTGGCTTTGGCTGCCTCTTTTGCCATGATGGGGCGTTTACCCTTATCACGGTTGCCGCCCGCACCTACCACAGTGATGACTTTTCCTTTTCCTTCGAGCACTCCGTGGATGGCATTCAGCACATTGATAAGCGCGTCCGGAGTATGGGCATAGTCCACAATCGCTGTAACGCCCTTCGGTGAACGAACAGCATCAAAGCGTCCTGCCACGGGATGAAGTGTACTGAGAGCAACAAGTACCTCTTCTTCTTTCTTGCCAAGTAGAACAGCAGCTCCGAACACGGCCAGTAAATTGGAAGCATTGAACTTGCCGATAAACTGGACAGCCAGTTCGTGATTGTTGAAATCAAGCAACATTCCTTCAAAATGAGATTCCAGTACCCGGCCTTTAAAGTCACTGAGGCTTCTCAATGAATAGGTATATACTTTGGAACGCGTATTCTGCGTCATTACCAGTCCGTTCTTGTCGTCGAGGTTGGTAAGGCTGAACGCATTCTTCGGCATATCGTCAAAGAACTTCTTTTTGGCTTTCAGATAGTTCTCCACCGTTTTGTGATAGTCGAGGTGGTCGCGGGTCAGGTTGGTAAAGATACCTCCCGCAAACTTCAACCCGCTGATACGCTTCTGCGCAATTGAATGTGAACTGACTTCCATAAACACATATTTGCACCCCTCATCCGCCATTCGTCCCAACAGACGGTTCAGTGTGATAGGGTCGGGCGTGGTATGCTCGGTCGGTATGGCTTCATCGTCGATATAATTGCAGACGGTAGAGATAAGCCCCGCTTTATATCCGAAATAACGGAATGTGTTATATAATAAGGTGGCGATTGTTGTCTTGCCATTCGTTCCGGTGACGCCGACCAGTTCGAGCTTGGAAGTCGGATCGCCATAGAATGTAGTGGCAATCTTGCCTGTTGCATCTTCGCTGTCATTAACTTGTATATAGGTAATTCCTGCCACGGGCTCTTCCGGCATATCTTCACAAAGGATGGCGACAGCTCCTTTGCTGATGGCGGCGGGGATATAAGCATGGCCATCGGCTTGCGTGCCGCGCATCGCCATGAACAACTGTCCGGCTTCGACTAAACGGGAATCAATGTTGACTCCGGTGATTTCTATGTCTGAATTTCCGGTTATCTGCACCGGTTGAATTGCTTTCAGTAACTTGTTTAGTAACATAGTCTCTTTTTTAATACTTGATTTTACTTTTAATGCATTGAAAGGGTAATCGTCTGTCCTTTCTTTACTATTGTCCCGTTGGCTATCGACTGGCTTTTCACCTTGCCGACTCCAATCAAATGGACTTTTAATCCTTTACTTTCCAGCAGGTATACGGCATCTTTCGCCCCCATGCCGATGACGCTCGGAACGAAATTCTGCATATTGCTCCGGCTTTCAAGAACCACCGCCTGAGGAGCCGAATGGGTATTTCCCCAGACTTCTTTTCCGGCATCAGCAATTTTGCCCTGTACCTGAATGTTCAGATCTTCCAGTACGCGTTGTGCCTCTCTCATTTCTCCGGCTTTTACGTTCGGAATGACTACGGCATTCGTGTCAATTGCGTTGGCAAGCGGTAAACGCAGGTCTTTGGCATACACTCTTTCGGCAATCTTGCTGAATACGCTACCTGCCATCAAACCGCCCGATGCCGGCAAACCCGGTTTCTGGATGGAGACAATCATACTATATTTAGGCGCTTCCGACGGGAAATACCCGCAAAAACTGACAAGATAGTTCGTTCTTCCTGTCTTGTATCCGGCTGCTCCCTGTGAAATCTGTGCCGTTCCGGTCTTTCCGGAGACGTGGAACTGCTTGCTTCCCGCAGGTTTGGCAAGTCCTTCGCCTACCACTTTCCGCAGAATCTCACGGATTTGTGCCAATGTCTTGTCCGAACAAATCTTTGGATTGATAACTTCTGTCGGATATTCCTGCACTATCTCTCCGTCTTTCACGGCGGCTCTTACGAACTTCGGACGTACTGTCACCCCATTGTTCGCTATTCCGTTATAGAATGTAAGAATGTTAATCGGCGGAACCTGCGTTTCATAGCCGATGCTCATCCACGGGAGAGCAGTCTTGGAGAAATAGCTTCTTTCTTTCGGGCCACGAATATTCGGCTTGCCTTCTCCCGCAATTTGCAGATGGAGAGGCTGGTCGATACTCATTCGTCTCAATCCGTCAATGAACTTCTGCGGATTGCTGCCGTAGAAATGGTCTATAATATAAGATGTACCGACATTGGAAGAAACTCCCAGAATCTCGGTAACCGTTAATTTTCCGTATCCTCCGCGGTGCCAGTTGTGGTCTTTCATCACACGGCCGTGCATCGGCATTTGTCCGTTGCCGGTATCCACTACATAATCAGGAGTGATTTTCCCGTCCTCAAGAGCTACCATGATAGAAGCAGTCTTGAAAGTGGAACCCGGCTCAAGCATATCACTGATGGCATTATTACGCATCTCGTAATATTCGCCGTCTTTACCTTGCATCATGTTGACGATGGCTTTCACTTCTCCGGTAGCTACCTCCATCAATACAACTACGCCTACGCTGGCATTCAACTCTTTCAACTTGTCTACCAATGCTTTCTCGCAAATATCCTGCATGCCTACGTCAATGGTAGTAATCAGGTCGCAACCGTCAACCGGCGGCACATCTACGATATTCAGGTATTTGTTCATTACTTTCTGACGGTGCGTCAATCCGTCCCGTCCTTTCAGAATCGTGTCAAAAGCAAGCTCGATACCGTTTCTCGCTCCTTTTGCCGTATCGGCATATACATCACCCAGCGTACGGGCAGCCAGCGAACCGAAAGGCTTTTTCCGCTGATTGTAAGCCAACTCCTTGAATCCTCCTTTGTAACGGTTCAGACAGAAAACTGGCAATCTCTTTACCTCTTTATATTGTATATAAGAGATACGTTTGGGATAAATCAGATAATTGCGGCTCTTTGCCTGACGTCCTTTTTTAAGATGTGCCTTGAATTGGGCTGCACTTTTGTCCGGGAATATTTTGTTCAGTCCGATGCAGATTGAATCCATATTGGCATTGAGAATGGAATCCCTGCGTGCCTGGTCCTTCTTTCTGCGTTTTTCGTCCTTTTCACCGGACATAAAGTCCATATAAATTCTGTATTCGGGCAGGGAACTAGCCATCAGTTTGCCATCGGAAGAGATAATGTTTCCGCGATTGGGTTTCACCGTCACGTTCTCTTTTACGAAACGGTCGGCTATGTCCTGCCAATATTGACGTTCGGCAAACATGATGATGCCCGCCTTCACGACAATTGCCACGCCTATCAACGCCATCAGAAGGATGACGAAGAAGTAACGGGTCATTATATTCTTTTTGTTAACTGCCACAGTGCTTGTCTTTTAAAAACTCTCAACTCTCAATTTTCAACTCTCCACCTATTTAATAAGGTAAGGGGGATTGGTAGATGTCTGCAAATCACTCTCCTTACTTGAGATATAATCTTCAATGCGTGACTGGCGGCTCTTTTCCATCAGTTCCGAGCTGCGTGTCAGCGCATCATATTTAATATCTATCAGTTCCTTTTTTAACCGGTCTATCTCAATCTGCTGTTGCTGGCTGGCATAACGGTTGTGGATATAGAAGATGATGAATACCATGATAAGTACCAGCAACTTCGTCTGACGACGGAAAAAGTCGGTAGCCAGAATATCTCCACCCAGAATGCTTTTCAGCGAGGTGCGTTTTTTCTTCTTGCCCTCTTCTGTTTTCTTGTTTACTACTTCTTCTTCCATTTCTTCTTATTTCTTTTCGGCAATTCGTAATTTGGCGCTTCTCGACCGTGGGTTTCTCTCTATCTCTGCCTGGTCGGGCACAATCACCTTGTTGTTGACGAGACGGAAAGGGGTTTGCAGATTGCCGAAAAAGTCGGTATCTGCCTTGCCTTCCACATTACCTGTCTTCATAATGTTCTTTACCATACGGTCTTCCAGTGAGTGATAGGTGATTACTACCAGTCTGCCGCCCGGTTTTAACGCTTCGGTAGCAGCCAGCAGCATCTCTTTCAATGCTTCCATCTCCTGGTTTACTTCAATTCGCAGTGCCTGAAATACTTTCGCAAGTTCTTTCTTCTCGCGTTCACGGCCGAAAAGCGGTTTGATGACTTCCAGAAACTCACCAATCGTCCGTATAGTGCGTCCGCTTCTGGCTTTGAGTATGACGGAAGCCAGTTTGCGGCTGTTTTTCAGTTCTCCATACAGATAGAAAATGTTTGCCAGGCGTTCTTCCTCGTAGGTATTTACGATATCTGCCGCTGTGAGTCCTGCACGCTTGTTCATACGCATATCCAGCTCTCCGTCGAAACGGAAAGAGAAACCGCGTTCGCTATCATCGAAGTGGTGGGAAGATACGCCGAGGTCGGCTAGAATCGCATCTACCTGCTCGATGTCATGATAGCGCAGGAAGTTGTGCAGATAACGGAAGTTGCTGCGCACAAAGATAAAATGGGGGTCGTCGACAATGTTCCGTTCGGCATCCTCGTCCTGGTCGAATCCCAGAAGTCGTCCGCCCTCACCGAGCCGTGAAAGAATCTCGCGCGAATGTCCCGCTCCTCCGAAAGTAACGTCTACATACGTTCCGTCCGGCCGGATATTCATTCCGTCAACGCTTTCCTTTAACAGTACAGGCACATGATATGTCAGTTCATCTTTCTCCATCTTGTCTATTTTCATCGTTCATAATTTCTTCTAATGCCGCTCCGAACTCTTCGGGTGACATAAACGGCTGTTCCGCCCGCTCTTTCGACCAAATCTCTATTTTGTTGTCAATGCCGATAAAGCGTATATCCCCATGGATATTGCAAATCTGCAAATATCGTTTCGGGATGAGTATGCGGCCGTTATTGTCGGGTGTCACCACTTCAACGTCGCTCACAAACTGCCTGAAAATGAGTTGATGTTTGCTGTTCCATTTGTTGAGCCTGCTGCGAAGCTCGTTCAACTCCTCGTTCCACACGCTCTCGGGGTACAGAGTCAGACAGTCCTGGAATACGTCTTTACGCATGATGAGCCTCTCTTCAGAAGCAGCTTGCAGTTGCTTCCTGAAGATGGCGGGGATGAACACCCTTCCTTTGGTGTCCGCCTTGGCTTCAATATTACCTAAAAAACGTATCATTACCTTATTATAATAAGCGACTGTAAAAGTATGAAATTCCCCACAATTCCCCACAATTTTCCATGGAAAACTTTTGGAGAAGTTTTCAACCGATTGTTAAATGTCTATTTGCTTGAAAATGACGGTGCTTTGAGAAGGCTTTGCTGGTGGGGCAATCGACTTTGGAAATCAGAAGGTTTTGTCTGTATAGGAAAAATAGATTGTCAGGCGATAAATCTTTTTTTTTCTTGGCGGCAAAGAAAAAAGGCAGAAGGTGATAGAAACCTTTCTGCCTTTGAATCATTGACACAACTAAAAAATTACATCTGAATATTTATTCTGAAATCAAGAGTTATATAGTTAAGGCTGGTTTAGCGGAAGTCTTTCAATTCTTCCTGTAATTTCTGGCGTGTGAAGAAGATGCGGCTTTTCACTGTGCCTAGCGGGAGGTTCAGCTTTTCCGCAATCTCACGGTATTTGAATCCTGAAACGTGCATGGCAAACGGAACTCTGTACTCTTTGGGAAGTTTGTTCACTACGCGGTGCATCTCTTTCAGATCGTACGCTCTTTCGGTGCTTTCCGAACTTGCGTCTTGCGGCAGGTTCAGATGGTATAAGTTGTCGGTCTGGTCAATAAAAGTCTGGTCGCGAACCACCTTACGGTAGTTGTTGATAAATATATTGCGCATGATAGTGTACATCCATCCTTTGAAATTCGTGTCAGGCATGTATTTATCTTCATTATCCAATGCTTTCAATGAGGTTTCCTGCAACAAGTCGTTTGCTTCTTCGCGGTCGGTTGTCAGTTTATAAGCGAAGCGAAGTAGCTCGTCCTGTACTCCTACTAAATCTTTTCTGAAGCTTAAACTTTTCATATGCGTTGCTTTTAAATTGTGAATATTCGTTCGTAAATTTTGATGTTGCAAGTTTACGGCATTTTCGAGAACCGGACGGGAGGGAATCCGACTAAAAAACACCCGAAAACTATCCGCGGATAGTTTTTAGGTGGTATTTGATAGTTTTTGGGTGGTATTTTTTTGCCTTCTGAACTTAAATCCTGCATTTTCTACCGAATTATTGCAATTAATAAAAAAGAACCGCTAATTTTGTGGCATCATTTTTATTTGAAAAGAATGACTGATGACTCTTTATTTTTGATTGATGTCGATAAGATACTTCGGACGAAGGCTTCGAAGCACTATAAGTACATCCCTAAGTTTGTGACTTCTTATTTAAAAAGAATCGTTCATCAGGATGAGATAAACATATTCCTGGATGAATCGAAAGACAAGGTGGGAGTGGACTTTCTAGAAGCATGTATGGGCTTTCTAGACGCAAAAGTAGATGTGAAAGGCATTGAGAATCTTCCCAAAGACGGGCTGTATACTTTCGTTTCCAATCATCCGCTGGGCGGACAAGACGGAGTTGCGCTGGGCTATGTGCTGGGGCGTCACTATGACGGAAAAGTGAAATATCTGGTAAATGACCTGCTGATGAACTTGCGCGGACTTGCTCCGCTTTGTATTCCGATTAATAAAACAGGGAAGCAGGCGAAGGACTTTCCGAAAATGGTGGAAGCCGGATTCCAGTCCGATAATCAACTGATCATGTTTCCCGCCGGGTTGTGCTCGCGTCGTTATAACGGAGTGATTCGTGATCTGGAATGGAAAAAAACATTTGTGGTAAAGAGCGTACAAACAAAACGTGATGTGATACCTGTGCACTTTGGCGGCAGGAATTCTGATTTCTTCTACAATCTGGCCAATATTTGTAAGGCATTGGGGATTAAGTTTAACATCGCTATGTTGTATCTTGCGGATGAAATGTTTAAAAACCGCCATAAAACTTTTACTGTCACCTTTGGTAAACCTATTCCCTGGCAGACTTTCGATAAGTCGAAAACACCTGCACAGTGGGCTGAATACGTAAAGGATATTGTATATAAACTGTAACTGATAGAACAACTATAACAAGGAATATGGAAGATATTATTAAACCGATAAGCAAGGAACTGCTGAAGGCAGAGTTGACGGAGGACAAACGCTTACGAATGACGAATAAGAGTAATAATCAGATTTATATTATTACTCACCTGAACGCTCCTAATGTGATGAGGGAAATCGGTCGTTTGCGTGAGATAGCTTTCCGTGCTGCCGGTGGAGGGACAGGTTTGTCAATGGATATTGATGAATACGACACAATGGAGCATCCTTACAAGCAGTTAATTGTATGGAACCCGGAAGCGGAAGAAATTCTGGGGGGATATCGGTATCTGCTCGGGACAGATGTGCGCTTTGATGAAAAAGGGGCGCCGATTCTGGCTACTTCCCACATGTTCCATTTTTCGGATACTTTTATTAAAGAATATCTGCCTCAAACAATCGAATTGGGACGCTCGTTTGTGACGCTTGAATACCAGTCTACCCGTGCCGGAAGCAAAGGTCTGTTTGCTTTGGATAATCTTTGGGATGGATTGGGGGCGTTGACTGTTGTCATGCCGAATGTGAAATACTTCTTTGGTAAAGTGACCATGTATCCCAGTTATCACCGTCGCGGTCGCGATATGATTCTTTATTTCCTCAAGAAGCATTTCTGTGATAAAGAACATCTGGTGACTCCAATGGACCCGTTAAAATCGGAAACTTCCGAAGAAGAACTGAAAGCGTTGTTCTGCAAGAATACGTTTAAAGAAGATTATAAGATTCTGAATTGTGAGATTCGCAAATTAGGATATAATATTCCACCGTTGGTAAATGCTTATATGAGTTTGAGTCCCACTATGCGTATGTTTGGCACAGCTATCAACTATGAGTTTGGGGATGTAGAAGAAACCGGAATCCTGATTGCTGTAGATGAAATATTGGAGGACAAGCGCATGCGCCACATCCAGACGTTTATTGAAAGTCATCCGGATGCGTTGAAAATGCCTTGTGAGGAGGATGAGGCGTTTACTCCTAAAGTCGTTACACCGCAGGCAGACTGTTACCGTTAATCTTGCGGTAGAGGTCAAGAGCAAAGACATCGGTCATTCCCGATATATAATCAAGTACCGCCTGTATTCTTTCATAGAGTGCAGGCGCTTTTATATTATACTGGCTTGAAACCCGGTTAATCAGAAGCTCGGAGTAAGCCTTTCCGGGGGAGGTCACGGCGTCTATCATCAGTTCGAGCAGCGTGCTGATGACACGGAAACCGGCCAGCTCAATGTCTAATACGTCCCGCGAACGGTAAATCTTCTTCAAAGAGACTTCGGCACAGTGCTTGTACGCTTCTGCCGGGCGTTCGGAGACGTGCTTGATAAGTGCCCCTTCGAAAGTGCCGGATAATATCTCTTGTTCGTGTTCGAGGAACACGCGGGTACATTCACGGATCAATAACCCGATAACGGAAGAACGCAGGTAAGCGATTTGCTCGTTTGTGTCGTTGACAATCAGGAACGTTTTCCGGATATGCTCCTGCCGCTTTTCATCGAAATATGCCATTAACAACTCTTTTGTCTCTTCCGTAGTGAGTATTTTTAGCTTATGGGCGTCCTCAATATCCATCATCTGATAGCAAATGTCATCTGCAGCTTCGACTAGATAGACCAGCGGGTGGCGTGCATACTTTAAAGGATGCTCATTCAGCAAGGTCAATCCCAGCTCTGTCGCAATCTTATGAAAACTCTCTTCTTCGCTGACGAAAAAGCCGAATTTCGATTTTTTACCTGCCAGGCTCGATGAAAAGGGATATTTTACAATAGATGCTAATGTGGTATACGTCAATACAAATCCACCTTTCCGGCGTCCCTCAAACTGGTGAGTCAAGAGGCGGAATGCGTTCGCATTTCCTTCAAAATGTGTCAAATCTTCCCATTCCATCGCAGAAAGTTGAGTCCCGTCCGGTTGTTTTTCTTTCAGACGCAACCCTTTTCCTTCGGAGAAAAAAGTGGATATCGCCCGTTCGCCGGAGTGTCCGAAAGGCGGGTTGCCCAAGTCATGTGCCAGGCAAGCAGCGGATACAATAGAACCAATCTCCGGCAGAAAAGACTCTTGAAGCTCCGGCTGCCGTTGCAGGATGGCTTTGGCTACATCGTTGCCTAACGAACGGCCTACACAGGAAACCTCGAGGCTGTGTGTGAGCCGGTTGTGCACGAAGACGCTGCCCGGCAGAGGAAATACTTGTGTCTTGTTCTGCAGTCTGCGGAAAGGCGCGGAAAAGATAAGACGGTCATAATCCCGTTGAAATTCCGAGCGGTTCTCCTGACGCTCTTCGTGGAATTCTTCCATTCCGAAGCGTTTGGCTGATATTAGTTGATTCCAATTCATCATTTTAGTTACGATTTGACTATTTACGGTTTACAATTTGGGGAACGGTACATTATTTAACTGCAAACTTAACTATTTTTCAGTTCAAAATGTGTATTTTCGCCCGTTAAATAGTAAACATGCATTTATGAATATTCAAGTTATCAATAAATCGAAGCATCCGCTTCCGGCTTATGCCACCGAATTGTCTGCAGGAATGGATATCCGCGCTAATCTTTCTGAGCCTGTCACACTGGAACCACTGCAGCGTTGCCTGGTGCCGACAGGGTTGTATATTGCTCTTCCGAAGGGTTTTGAGGCACAAATCCGTCCCCGTAGCGGACTGGCTATCAAGAAAGGTATTTCCGTGCTCAACTCTCCGGGGACGATTGACGCGGACTATCGGGGGGAAATCTGCATTATCCTGGTCAATCTGTCTTCTGAGCCTTTTGTGATTGAAGACGGTGAACGTATTGCGCAGATGGTGATAGCAAAACATGAGCAGCCGGCATGGCAGGAAGTGGAAGTGTTGGACGAAACAGAACGGGGAGCCGGCGGCTTCGGTCATACAGGAAAAAAATGAAAAGGATAGTGTCATTCATACTGTTAAGTACTTTGCTGCTTACTTCCTGTATGGCTGCACAGGTGGTAGGGAGTGTAGCCGGCGGCACGGCTGTGGTGTCGGGATATGCTCTTGGTACGAATGCAGTAGCAAAGAAAGTAAAGAAAAAGAAGGATAAGAAGAGAAAACTCCGGAAAGAGAATGTTGTTGTTCCGCAATTAACGGCGGAACAACAGCGCAAATATGACTATTTCTTTCTGGAAGCCATGCGGATGAAGGAAAAGAAAGAATACGATGCTGCTTTTGGTTTGTTGCAGCATTGTTTGGATATCAATCCGAATGCTTCTTCCGCGCTTTACGAGGTTTCCCAGTATTATATGTTTCTCCGTCAGGTTCCGCAGGGGCAGGATGCGTTGGAGAAGGCAGTGGCTTATGCACCCGACAATTACTGGTATAGTCAGGGATTGGTCAATTTATATCAGCAGCAGAATGAATTGGATAAAGCGGTTGTTTTACTCGAAGGAATGGTTACCCGCTTTCCGGCGAAACAAGAGCCCTTGTTCAGTCTGCTTGACATTTACAGTCGTCAGGAAAAGTATACTGATGTGATTTCCACTCTGAACCGTTTGGAGAAGCGTTTGGGCAAGAACGAACAGTTGTCTATGGAGAAATTCCGTATCTATCTCCAGATGAAAGATGATAAGAAAGCATTTCAGGAGATTGAGAGCCTGGTACAGGAATATCCGATGGATATGCGCTATCAGGTAATCCTGGGGGATGTATATCTACAGAATGGAAAGAAAGAGGAAGCCTACGAGACATATCAGAAAGTGTTGGCGGCAGAGCCGGACAATCCGATGGCTCTTTTTTCAATGGCTTCTTATTATGAACAGACCGGGCAGAAAGAATTGTACCAGCAACAACTGGATACATTGTTGTTGAACAAGAAAGTGACTCCTGATACGAAAATCAACGTCATGCGTCAGATAATCGTGGAGAACGAGCAGTCTTCGGCCAAGGACAGTACTCAGGTGATTGCTTTGTTTGACCGGATGATGAAGCAGGATCAGGATGACCCGCAGGTGCCGATGCTTTATGCGCAGTATCTGCTGTCGAAGAATATGGAACAGGAAGCTGTCCCGGTATTGGAACAGGTCGTTGATTTAGACCCGACCAACAAGGCTGCCCGCCTGATGCTGGTCAGCGCTGCCGTGAAGAAGGAGGATTACAAGCAGATTATAAAAGTGTGCGAACCGGGCATTGAGGCTACTCCGGATGCTTTGGACCTTTATTATTATCTGGCTATTGCCTATCATCAGGCGGAGCAGGCAGACAGTGTGTTAAGTGTCTGCAACAGGGCGCTGGAGCACATAACTCCCGATACCAGAAAAGAAATCATCTCGGATTTCTATTCGATAATGGGGGATATTTATCATACAAAAAAGCAGATGAAAGAGGCCTATGCGGCTTACGATTCAGCTTTGGTGTACAATCCTTCCAATATCGGCGCACTGAATAATTACGCTTATTATCTGTCGGTGGAACGCCGTGATTTGGATAAAGCGGAAGAAATGAGTTACAAGACCGTAAAGGCGGAACCCAATAACTCCACTTATCTCGACACGTATGCCTGGATTCTTTTTGAAAAGGGAAATTATGCGGAAGCCCGTATCTACATTGATAATGCGATGAAGAGCGACGGAGAGAAAAGTGATGTGATTGTAGAGCACTGCGGAGATATTTACTTTATGACCGGTGATGTGGAAGGTGCGTTGAAATACTGGAAGCAGGCACAGAAAATGGGCAGTGAGTCGAAAACATTGAAACAGAAAATAGAAAAGAAGAAATATATTGCCGAATGAAAAGGATAGTTTATCTATTGCTGGTGGTAGTCGTGCTGGCCGGCTGTAAGAGTTCGAAGCGCCTGGCGACTTCGGAAACGAAGGCTCCCGTATCCAGCTATCTGACCTCCAAGCTTCAACTGACTATTCCCAACAAAAAAGGGGGGAGCATGTCCGTAGGAGGAACAATGAAGATGAAAACTCACGAACGGGTACAAGTCTCTCTGCTGATGCCTATTCTGCGTACGGAAGTTGCCCGTATCGAGATTACTCCTGACGAGGTGTTGTTGGTAGACCGGATGAACAGGAGATTTGTCCGTGCGACGAAAGAGGAGTTGAAAGGAATGTTGCCGAAGAACGCGGAGTATTCCCGTCTGGAAAAGATATTGATGGATGCTTCCCTGCCCGGCGGCAAGACGGAACTGACGGGAAAAGATGTAGGTATCCCTTCGCTGGAGAAAGCAAAAGTACAACTTTATGAGTTTTCCACGAAAGAGTTTTCCATGACTCCTACGGAACTGACTTCTAAATACAGGCAAGTTCCTTTGGAAGAACTAGTAAAAATGCTGACGGCTTTGTTATGATGAAACGTTTCTTTGTTATTCTTATCAGTTGCCTGTGGTTGGCAGTTCCACTTTCTGCTCAGTCGAATAAGTTGATTCGTGAGTTGGAAAGCAAACGCGGTGCGCTGCAAAAGCAGATTGCCGAGTCGGAATCCATATTGAAAGATACAAAGAAAGACGTAGGCAGCCAGTTGAATAGCCTGGCTGCATTGACAGGGCAGATTGAGGAGCGGAAGCGTTATATCCTCGCTATCAATAATGATGTGGAAGCCATTGAACGTGAATTGAACTCATTGGAACGTCAGTTGCGGGCATTGGAGAAGGACTTGAAAGACAAGAAGAAGAAATACGAAGCCTCCGTACAGTATCTTTATAAGAATAAGTCGATAGAGGAAAAACTGATGTTTATCTTCTCTGCCAAGAATTTGGGGCAGACGTATCGCCGTATGCGCTATGTGCGTGAGTATGCCACCTACCAACGTTTGCAAGGCGAAGAGATTCTGAAGAAGCAGGAGCAGATACGCAAGAAAAAAGCGGAACGCCAGCAAGTGAAAGCTGCTAAAGAGAGCCTGTTGAAAGAACGAGAGGGCGAAAAAATAAAGTTGGAAGCTCAGGAGAAGGAAAAACGGACGCTGGTTGCTAACCTGCAGAAGAAACAGAAAGGTCTGCAGAGTGAAATAAATAAGAAGCGGAGAGAAGCCAACCAACTGAATGACCGTATCGACAAGCTCATTGCCGAAGAGATAGAGCGCGCCCGCAAGCGTGCTCAGGAAGAAGCCCGTCGTGAAGCGGCTGCACGTAAGAAGGCGGAAGGCAAGGAAAGCCAATCCGCCGGAACAGGGGCGGCGGCAAAAACGAACTCGAAACCTCTCGAAGCCTACACCATGAGCAAGGCAGATCGGGAACTGTCCGGCAGCTTTGCCGCCAACCGCGGGAAACTTCCTATGCCTATATCCGGTGCTTATATCATTACCAGCCATTACGGGCAATATGCAGTGGAAGGGCTCCGCAACGTAAAACTGGATAATAAGGGAATTGATATTCAGGGAAAACCCGGTGCCCAGGCGCGTGCCATCTTTGATGGCAAAGTGGCGGCTGTATTCCAGTTGAACGGGTTATTCAATGTACTTATCCGTCACGGCAACTACATTTCTGTTTATTGCAACCTTTCTTCGGTCTCGGTCAAGATTGGTGATACGGTGAAAACGAAGCAATCTATCGGTCAAGTCTTTTCCGACGGGACGGACAATGGACGGACAGTATTGCATTTCCAGCTACGGCGGGAAAAGGAAAAACTGAATCCGGAACCTTGGCTCAATCGGTAAAACAGACGGCCGTACTTCCCCTCATTTATATCTTTCCGGATAGGTATTTGGCATTATTTTATCCTATTTTGGATAGTTTGTGCTAAAAGAACTCCTTTTTTTTCTCCATATTTGCGGCATAAACTTTAAATAGAATAGATATGAATTTTAAAACCGTTCTCCCGATAAAACAAAGGGACATGAGAAAATTATGTGTATGGGGAGTTGCCGCTTTTCTGATGGCGGCTTGTACGCCGAAGACCGAAAAGACAACGGATTCCGGCTTGTTGCAGAGTAAATTCCAAGCTGAAGTGAATGGAAAGAAAACCGGGCTGTTCACTTTGCGTAATCAGAAAAATATGGAAGTTTGTATCACAAACTTCGGCGGGCGCATTGTTTCCGTAATGGTTCCCGATAAAGACGGGCAGATGCGTGATGTAGTGCTTGGTTTCGATTCTATTCAGGACTATATCGACAAACCTTCCGATTTCGGTGCGAGCATCGGGCGTTATGCCAACCGTATCAATCAGGGTAAGTTTACGTTGGACGGTGTTGAATACCAGTTGCCTCGCAATAATTACGGGCATTGCCTGCACGGCGGTCCGCAAGGTTTCCAATACCGCGTGTTTGACGCAGTACAGCCGAATCCTCAGGAAGTGGAACTTACCTATGTCGCAAAAGACGGTGAAGAAGGCTTTCCGGGAAATGTCACCTGCAAGGTGCTGATGAAACTGACAGACGATAATGCCATTGATATCCGGTATGAAGCGGAAACCGACAAACCTACTATCGTGAACATGACGAATCACTCTTATTTCAATCTTGACGGAGATGCCGGCAGCAATGCCGACCATTTGCTGACTGTTGACGCAGATTATTACACTCCGGTGGACAGTACATTCATGACCACGGGCGAAATAGCTCCGGTGGAAGGCACTCCGATGGATTTCCGTACACAGACTCCGGTAGGTGCGCGCATCAATGATTATGACTTTGTCCAATTGAAGAACGGCAATGGTTATGACCACAACTGGGTATTGAACACCAAAGGGGATATCAGCCGGAAAGCCGCCTCATTGAAATCACCGAAAACGGGTATTGTGCTGGACGTATATACCAACGAGCCGGGAATTCAGGTATATGCCGGAAACTTCCTCGACGGCTCGTTGACCGGAAAGAAAGGTATTACTTACAACCAGCGTGCTTCCGTATGTCTCGAAACACAAAAATATCCGGATACTCCGAACAAACCCGAATGGCCTTCGGCTGTGCTTCGTCCGGGCGAAAAGTATATGAGTCAATGTATCTTTAAGTTCTCTGTAGACAAATAATGTAATATTTGTCTTGACAGCAAACGGGTGATGCCCAAAAACAGATATTCCATAGAAGAAAGGTATCGTTTTCACTGTTTTTGTTTGTGAAAACGGTACCTTTCTCTTTGATGTTTATTGGCGTCTCCACCTTCTTCATTGGGAGCTTAATCCATTTTGATACAATTTGTTACGGGTGAACCCTTGTCCGTTTTTAAGGCTTATGCCGCTTTCAACGGTTTCACCAGATATACATTCCCGTATTTGGTATGTTTGCGGGTGACTCCTGCTGCGAGCAACACTTGTGCGAATGTAGCCGGATTACTTCCGCGCATGGCAGCCGGGTTATACATTTTCAGTCTCCTGAATATGTCCGAAGCCGAAAGCCGTTCGCTTCCTTCTTCATCGTCTTCGGCTGTCCGGTAACAGGCATGGAAAACTTCTTCCGCCGGGCAAGGATGATAAAAGGCGGTGTTGTGGCGTTGCAATTCCCGTTCCTCTTCTTTAGTGAACCAATAGCGGATTCCGGAGAGTAGTTCTGCTTTCAGTTGCGCGTATATCTGGTCGTGCTCCATGCCTTCGCAATTGATAAAATGTTCCGCTTCAATACAAATGAACCGCCGGCTGCCGGTAGGGTCGGTGAGCAAGTCGAAGCGGTTGCTTGTGCCGATGAAAGAAGCGATGCGCGGCAAGTTGCGGAAATTCTTCTGATAAGCCTTGCAGATATTCAGGTTCGCCATTTGCATCAGGTTCTTCAATAACGGCATTTTCTGCGTCCCGTATTTGTCAAACTCATCCATATTCAAGAGCCCCATCTCGGCAAGCAACCTTTCCGGTTTACCTTGTGCCGACAGTTTCAGGTTGTCCATGTAATAGCGTGACAGTACCGGCGGCATCAGTGCCTTGCAAAAGGTGGATTTCTGCCGTCCCTGCTCGCTGCTGACGAGTATAGGTGCCACACTGTTGGCATGTATGCCCGTCATGCCCAGCCATTGGGCGGCGAGCCCCAGCAGCCATGTGTGGAAACTCTTCACCCAGAGCGGATGGTCGGAGACACGCTGTGCCAAATGCTCCAGTCTGTCTTTCCCGTCCCAATCGGGCAATTCTTCCATGTAAAGCCGGAAGGGGTGGTATTCAGGAATAAAGGTGGAGTAGATATAACGGCTCAAGTCTTTGTCCCAGCAAGGTATGCCTTGGTCGTGTGCTTCCATGCAGAAAGTGTTCAGTTCCCGCTTGCCTACGGGCTCGAAGGGAATACCACGTTTGCCTGCGGGACGATATTCCGTTTCTTCTGTCAATAAGTTGTAACGGAAATCATACTGCTTTTGCAGGAATGCGCGTACCTCTTGTGTCAGCCGGACGGGTTGTTTTCGTTCCGTCTCTTCCTTTTTCTCTTTTTTCTCCTTCTCGGCAGACAGTTCGGTGTCCGTGAGACTGTCTATATGTATGTCTCCACAATATTCTGCCGGTTTCGTCCGGGTTTTCTCCACTTTCTCTGTTGCGTCTTCTTTATTCTCCTTCATCTGGAACAGTTTCAGTCCTTTCAGTATCTGTTTCCACATTAATGTCATTGCATTCATTATTTTTTTTGTTTTTAAGTGACTAAAATAGGTTTGTTTATCAGCGCTGATACTGCAAATCTACAATAGGACGGTACCGGTTTGCAAGTATTTCTCTAGAAAAAAGATATTTTTTCCTTAACGGAAGAAGTCGGCTTTTTATCATCCTTTTCACTACTATTTATCGTATCTTTGCCGTAGAGTTGTCAATGATTCACTAACGTAGTTTAATTAAATAACGAAGGTTATTTAATTGAATAACAATAGTAGTTTGAATGAACCACAATAGTGGTTCATTGATAAATCTAAAGGTTTTGCATGAAAAGTATTCATTATAAAGACGTTAACTGCTTATGGCTATACTTTACGATTGGTATGAGAATCCCGGTGAGTCCGACGATTCGGAAGAGAAAGGTTTGCATCCCCGCATTTTTTTGAACGGAAAGCTGGGGATGGACAAACTGTGCCGGATGATTCACAACCGCAGTTCCCTTTCTGTGGGTGATGTGAAAAACGCATTCGAGATGCTTGCCCAAATTTGTGGCGAGGAACTACGCGAAGGGCGTGAAGTGCATATTGAAGGGCTCGGTTATTTTGCCCCTATCTTGAGAAGCACACAGAAAGTGACTCGCAGCACTAAGAACAAATCGTCAAAAATGGAACTGAAAACAATCGGTTTCCGTCCCGATGCCCGTCTGAAGGGTGAGCTTAGAGGTATCAAGGTCAGCCGGAGCAAGTATGCGCGCCACTCGGAATCCTTGTCGGAAGTAGAGATAGATATGCGGTTGAAGGAATATTTTGCCGATCACGATGTAATGCTCCGTTATGATTTTCAGGAAGTGTGCTGCATGACGCGGACTACGGCGAACCGTCATCTCCGACGATTGCAGGAAGAAGGAAAATTGCGGAATATAGGTAAACTTATGCAGCCGATTTATGTGCCTGCGGCAGGGTATTACGGGGTGTCGCGCG
Organism: uncultured Bacteroides sp.; assembly: GCF_902491285.1. Taxonomy (GTDB): domain Bacteria; phylum Bacteroidota; class Bacteroidia; order Bacteroidales; family Bacteroidaceae; genus Bacteroides. The sequence goes on from NZ_CABUHK010000018.1 coordinate 24,184, forward strand.
AATTGGTGCGGCGGTAAATTGAACTGGTATGAGGGATGTATTTGCAGTATGAAGGTGAAAGCCGTGCAGGGGAAATATAGGAGGTTTGTAGTGTCGCTTTCACCCACTTTTGTGCTCTGGACGGGTGTTTTAGGAAAAGGTGGAAGCGGTGAAGATTGTAGTTGTCTCATTGGATAACAGAGGATTTTTTATCTTGTGAAAAGAATATTGAATTCGATTGATAATGCAAGCTATTTTTTGTTATATTTGTGATTCAAGAACACAAGATAAAATAAATGATGAATTTTCCGACTTATCCTTTTAAACAATTATTGTCCGGCGGTTTGCTCTGCTGTTTGTTTCTGCTGGCTACCTATTTATTCCAGGCTTTTTTCCCAGAAATGTATATTGATGCATTCTCGTCTTCCATGTATCTCTTGATGTGGCTAATTCTCTTTGTAGGAGCGTTATTGTGGACATTTCATGTGAAGGAAAAACGTATTATAGATATTTCTGAAGTAATAGATTGGCAGTTTATTGCTGCTTTTATTTTAATTACGGCTGATGAAATTTATATGATTATGCCGAAAGAAGTTCATATGGAGACAGCACCTGTGCTATTTTCTTATACTATTCCTATATTGGTGGTTGGTATAATGATAGCTGTTGCTACTAAAATTTCCGTTATGTTGTATCAGAAATTGGCGGGCGAACGTCGACAGGCTGTTCTTCAAACTCAAAAAATACAGCAACTACTAGATTCTCCCCCGATAGGACATAAGGATGTTCTTTTCTTTCGCAAGCTTATTGAGAACCGGTCTATTGCCCAACTCTCTGCAAGAGATTATCTTTTATTGGTAGAAGAATGCCGGATGATTGATCCTGAATTTTTTACTTGGTTGGAGCAGCAAGATTGTCATCTTCCACCTCGAGATATTGTATTATGTGTGCTTATTCGGATGTACAAAACAAAAGAGGAAATATTATCCATATTTTGTATTACGGATGGGACTTATCGCACAATGAAGTCTCGTGTCCGAAAGCGTTTAAGTATTGACGATAAAGAGTTGGAAACTTTTTTAAGGGAGGTAATATAATACTTTTTTTAAGTACCTGTAAGTTGCTCATTAGGTTCTCTTATTGCTGGATAATGTTTGTATATAACAATAATTTAGCAAAGTATCTTGCTTTATATTTAATAATGATATATTGTGGTCCATTCATTTACGTTTTATTTATTGGTCAAAGTAGCTGGGGGAATGTATTACGGAGGATTGTTGTTTCAATATAAATGTAGTCGATTTTGTTTGTAACAGAGGTAACAGTTGTCATATAGCTTGTTACAATTGTGTGCTGATTTTAGAATTTTGTATTTGTATATTGCTAATAATTAATAAGATATGAATATTGGAATGTAACGGCTACTTGTTCTATATCTGGATGTACCGTATCTTTGTAAATAAAGATTTTTATTAAAAAAATATATATGAAAAGAATTTTATTTTCATTGCTGATACTTTTTAGTCTTAGCCTCACAGCACAGAATCAAGCAAAATTGTGCTTTTTGAAGAAGGTAATTGATTTGGGAGAATTTGTTTGTAAAAAGGACTCTATTGTGAAAATCAATTTTGTCTTTTCAAATGACGGGAATGCTCCTTTAGTTATTTATAACGTCGTTACTTCATGTGGGTGTGTAAAACCTAAGTGGCCTAAGAAACCAATAAAAAGTGGTGAGAAGTCTATTGTTTGTATAGAATTGGATACGAAAGATCGACATGGAGTTTTTGCTAAAGATGCGTATGTTGAATCTAATTCCGTTGAACCTGTATTGTTATTAAAAATAAAAGGAAATATTAAAAGATTATGATTATTATGAAAGCACATGTGTTGTCATTTAAGTTTATTAGTGTTGTAGCGCAGCTAAGCCTAATATTAGTATTATTGGTATCTTGTAACCAAGAAGAAGCCATTTATAGCTGTAATCCGGAAATAGATTCGTGGGTTAAGGAAAATAAGCAATCAATTAATGCTATGTCGGCTGATGAGTTCTTGTCCTTGGAACAGGATTATCAAAAGGCTTCTTATATTGCATTTTCTCCAAAACAAAGGGAGAATTTGTGGATTTCCAAGATTACAGAAGCCGCAAGATTGGATTGGAGTGAAGATGAACAAAAGCATATGGGAAAATTGCTAATTGCTTTAAAAGAATATTCAGATGTTTTTTCTAAAGATTGTTCGGAAGAGTATAAAGATGACTTTAAAGTTTGGGTTTATCAATGGATTAAAGAAGGGGAAGAAGCTTTTAATTGGTCTCCTAAATTAATTAAAAACTTATTGTTCTCTCCTAATCAATTATTGAGTAAAGATGGAGAGATTAAAGAAGGAAAGAAAAAAATGACTAGTCAAGTAAAAACGCGAAGTGAAGACGGGGGAGATGGCCGTAATTGTAATTGCAACTCTAATTCTAATTTGGGAGAAGGCATGTTCTCGGATGATTGTGCGGGGGATAGTCATTGTGTGGAAGGATATTGGAACTGTAAGCCAAAGTGGGCTGGGTGTGGATTATTTTATTTGGATTCTTGTGATGGATATTGTTGGTAATTAGCATATAACTTATGAAAAAGAAAGTTTTAATTATTCTTGCAGTATCTCTGATACTTACTTTTGCTATTGGACCATTTCGTATGTTGTATGTTTTTGAGAATCCCCCACTTTATTGGGGGACATTGATACGAGGGATAGTTTTTTGGGCGGTGACTGTTTATTTCCTTACCAAATATAGTGGTGTGATGAAGTCATACCAAATTGTATTATTGGTATTATTGGCAGACTTGGTGCCGGATATTATTGTCAGGGTATTTATGGGGCATTTTATTATCGCATTGCCTTCATTCCCCGATACTGTTTTACAGATAATAGCTGTACTGTTGGGTTGGTGGTATACCCGACTTAATAAAACAAGAAAGGTGATGCTGGCATTAGTAAATCTATTGGTTTGTATTGGAGTATCTTCTTATGGTTTTGCTCAGTGGAATAAATTAGACTTTGTTAAAAATAGTGGGTCCAAGAAACTGGAAGTCTTTGAAATGTTGAATTTGGCAAGTTTTACCTCATCTCAAGATAGCATCATGAATAAATTTAAACATAAGAACTTTGTTGTTTATGTTGGAGGTGAAGATGAAGAAAAAAATAAGATTGGACTAACTTTCTTAGAGAAAGTGCAGAAAGAATTTGAAGGAAACAATGATACAACTGTATTAGCTTTGATTTGTTTTGATAATCCTGAAAGTCGGACTCAAAATACTCAACTCTTGGAAAATATCAAGTTTCCTGTTATAAGTATGGCTCAAAATAACTCCCAACTCAAAAAGTCAGCTTTGTATCATTTGTATGTTGTGGATAGAAATGAAGTAATTAGATGGAGGAAGAAAATACGTTTGCAAGAAAATACCGATATACAGAAAGAACAAAATGAATTGCAATTTCTCAAAGAACTTATAGTACAATTAAATGCAGATGTTGAATGATTTTCTTTAGTGTCTTGTGGGGTGTCTCAGGTGATAGATGAATCTGACATTACGGTTATATGTAAATATCTGTTTTTTGTATGATTCTTCAATTACAATGATAAGAATATTCTACTGTTTGTTCATCGTTTTGTGTTTAGGTAGCATATTTGTTTGCTCACGACAATTCACAGACTCATATATAATACCCAAATGGTACTTTGTGTTGTTTATGTCATTAGTGGTATCAGTGTATGAGGCTACTAGAATATTGTTTAGTAAGAAGATAAGGACAGCTATTCTGATACAAGGTACTATTATTGTTGTTTCTTGCTTTTTGCAGGCAATGTTGGGGGTAGTACAGTTCTTCGGATTGTTTCAGGCATCTACTGCTTTCAAAGTTACAGGAAGTTTTTCAATATTACCAAGTAAAGACAACGAATGAATATCCTCATGCCGCCCTGTCCGAATTGGAATTTATTACTGATATTCGATATGGATATGAGAATGTCATTCCAGCATCTCCTTTGCCGATACTGTCATCTGGGGATACTTTATCAGAAGATAAAACTGAAGTCCGATTAATGGATGAACCTTTGGAACGGATTAAATGGAAGGCTGAATACGACGGTAATCCGCAAACATCTCCGAAGCCTTACCCGACTATACGTTTTATGTTGAAGAAACCTCAATTTGTTACAAAGATACGGATGATGCCATTGAATGCTGACAATGGTATTATAGCGGGTAATCAATATGAATTGTTTTGTTGGGATAATGGCGAATGGAAGAAAATCCTGAGTGAACGGGCTAAGTATAACTATATTACGGTCAGTGTTCCGTCCGGTTCACTTTTATGGCTCAGGAATCTAACGAGAGGAAAAGAGGAACTTCCATTCTACGTGGATAATGATGGGCGTCAGAAGTTCATTTATCTTTAATTATGTTTGAAATATGGCGATAATATTAAGAGATAGTGTATGTAATATATTAGTGGATTGAATTTTTGAACATGAATGGGCTTCTGTTAAATCAGAAGCCCGTCCAATAACTCCAGATAGATTCCGATAGCTTCCTCTATCTCTTTCAACATGATATATTCATCTGCAGTGTGCGAGCGGGAAGAACGTCCCGGACCTATTTTCACCGATGGGAAGGACATTAATGCCTGGTCGGACAGGGTAGGAGAACCGAATGGAACACACCCTATTTTTATAGCCTTTTGAACGAACGGATGCTTCTCGTCAATTCGTGAAGAATTGAGACGATACGAACGAGCCTTGGCATCGCAAGAGATATGTTTCTTGATTTCGGCAAATAGTTCTTCGTTGGAGTAAAGCTCATTGCTGCGAATATCGACAACAAAAGTGCATTTGTCGGGGACAACATTATGTTGCGTACCTGCATTGATTACAGTCACACTCATCTTTACCGGTCCCAGCAACGGAGATTCTTTCTCAAAATGATAATCGCGGAACCAGGCAATGTCGTTCAATACCTTATATATGGCATTGTCTCCTTCATTACGTGCTGCATGTCCGGCTTTGCCCGTTGCGGTAACGTCCAATACCATCAGCCCTTTTTCAGCAACGGCAGGTTGCATCTCCGTCGGTTCGCCTACGATGGCGAATGAAACGGGCGGAAGCCCCGGCAGTACACTTTCAATTCCGTCTTTACCCGAAACTTCTTCTTCGCAGGAAGCGAGATAAATCAGATTATACTTCTGCGAAGTACGACATAGTTGCAGGAACACCTGCAATAAAGAAACAACGCTGGCCCCAGCATCATTGCTTCCCAAACCATACAGTTTGCCGTTTTCTTCACGCGGAGTGAACGGGTCTTTTCGCCAGCCGTTGACAGGTTTCACCGTGTCTATGTGGGAGTTCAGCAGGATAGTCGGTTTCTTCAGGTCGAACATCGGGCTGAGACACCATACATTGTTTCCCTTACGTCCGGTCTGCATACCTTCCATTTCAATATAGTTTTGCAGGAAATCCGCAGCCTGCGTTTCTTCCCGGCTGATTGAGGGGATACTGATTAATGATTTGAGGAGGCTTACAGCCTCTGTTGTCATGGTTGGAATATCATATTTCATAGTGCAAAGCTTTTATTCATTACCATAATATTTGCACAAAGATAGTCGTTTTGCGCAATAGTTTCAAATAAAACCAATACCTTTGTGCCATATTTACTAATACAAAGAGTATGACTTATCATCATTTATCTGTCTTAGTCCATCGTCAGGCCGAAAAATACGGCGACAGGGTAGCTTTGAAATACCGTGACTACGAGACAGCACAATGGATTCCGATTACCTGGAATCAATTCTCCGGAACAGTGAGGCAGGCAGCCAACGCACTTGTGGCACTGGGAGTAGAGGAACAAGAAAATATCGGAATCTTTTCGCAGAATAAACCCGAATGGTTTTATGTAGACTTTGGGGCATTTGCTAATCGGGCTGTTACTATTCCGTTTTATGCAACCAGTTCCCCAGCGCAAGCACAATACATCATCAACGATGCACAAATACGTTATCTTTTTGTAGGTGAGCAATTCCAGTATGATGCTGCTTTCAGTATCTTCGGTTTCTGTACTTCCCTGCAACAACTGATTATCTTTGACCGTTCGGTGGTGAAGGATCCTCGTGACGTATCCTCTATCTATTTTGATGAATTTATGGCAATGGGAGAGGGATTTCCGCATAATGATACGGTGGAAGAGCGTACGGGGCGTGCTTCTTATGATGACTTGGCGAATATTCTTTATACGTCCGGTACGACGGGCGAGCCGAAAGGAGTAATGCTTCATCATTCCTGCTACCTGGATCAGTTCCGTACGCACGATGACCGTCTGACAACGATGTCGGATAAGGATGTATCCATGAACTTCCTTCCGTTGACGCATGTGTTCGAGAAGGCATGGTGTTATCTCTGCATCCATAAGGGAGTGCAGATTTGCATTAATCTTCGCCCGGCGGATATTCAGACAACAATCAAGGAAATCCGTCCGACACTGATGTGTAGCGTTCCCCGTTTCTGGGAAAAGGTGTATGCCGGTGTACAGGAGAAGATAAATGAAACGACGGGAGTGAAGAAAGCGTTGATGCTGGACGCTATCCGGGTAGGCAAAATCCATAATTTGGATTATCTGCGTCAGGGCAAGACTCCGCCGATGATGAACCAACTGAAGTATAAGTTCTACGAAAAGACTATTTATTCTTTACTGAAGAAGACGATCGGTATTGAGAACGGTAACTTCTTTCCGACTGCCGGTGCCGCTGTGCCCGATGAAATCAATGAATTTGTTCATTCGGTAGGTATCAATATGATAGTCGGATACGGATTGACGGAATCTACGGCTACTGTATCCTGTACGTTGCCGGTAGGTTATGACATTGGTTCGGTAGGTGTCGTATTGCCGGGGGTAGAAGTGAAGATAGGCGAAGATAATGAGATTCTGCTTCGCGGCAAGACTATCACGAAGGGATATTATAAGAAAGCGGAAGCTACGGCTGCTGCCATTGATTCCGATGGATGGTTCCACACCGGTGATGCCGGCTACTTTAAGAATGGCCAGCTTTTCCTGACGGAACGCATCAAGGATTTGTTCAAAACCTCGAACGGTAAGTATATCGCTCCGCAGGCCTTAGAGACGAAGTTGGTCATCGACCGGTATATCGACCAGATTGCCATTATTGCCGATCAGCGTAAGTTTGTGTCTGCTCTGATTGTTCCTGTATATGGATATGTGAAAGAGTATGCAAAGGAGAAGGGCATCGAATACAAAGATATGGCTGATTTGTTGCAGCATCCTAAGATTGTAGGTTTGTTCCGTGCGCGGATAGAGACCTTGCAACAGCAGTTTGCGCATTACGAGCAAATCAAACGTTTCACTTTACTTCCTGAACCATTCAGCATGGAACGTGGGGAACTGACTAATACGTTGAAGTTGAAGCGTTCGGTTGTTTCGGAAAATTATAAGGACTTGATTGAAAAGATGTATGAAGAAAACGCATAGTCCGCTGTTTCTTTTTAGTAGCGGAATTTTGCTTATCTTTGTGCCCGATATCTGAAATCTGTAAATAATAAAATTGTAAATCAAATGATTACTATTGAACAACTTAAAGACGTGAAAGAGCGCACTGATGCGCTGAGGAGGTATCTTTGACATCGACGGGAAGAAAATTCAAGTCGAAGAAGAACAATTAAGGACACAAGCTCCGGGATTCTGGGATGACCAGAAGAGAGCCGAAGCCCAGATGAAACTGGTGAAAGACCTGCAAAAGTGGATTGACGGCTATAATGAAGTCAAGACGCTGGCAGACGAACTCGAACTGTCTTTTGATTTCTATAAGGAAGAATTGGTGACTGAGGAAGATGTGGACGCAGCTTATGCGAAAGCTTACGAAGCTGTAGAAGCGCTCGAACTCAAAAATATGCTTCGCGATGAAGCCGACCAGATGGCTTGCGTATTGAAAATCAATTCCGGTGCCGGTGGCACGGAAAGCCAGGACTGGGCTTCCATGCTGATGCGTATGTATCTGCGCTATGCCGAGACGAACGGTTATAAGGCTACCATTGCCAACCTTCAGGAAGGTGATGAGGCGGGAATTAAAACCTGTACAATCAATATCGAAGGAGATTTTGCTTACGGTTATCTGAAGGGGGAAAATGGCGTACACCGCCTGGTTCGTGTTTCTCCATACAATGCCCAAGGCAAACGTATGACTTCCTTTGCCTCCGTATTCGTCACTCCGCTGGTAGATGACAGCATTGAGGTGAATATCCTGCCTGCCAATATCTCATGGGATACATTCCGAAGCGGTGGTGCCGGTGGACAGAATGTGAACAAGGTGGAATCCGGTGTGCGTCTGCGTTATCAGTACAAAGACCCGTATACAGGCGAGGAAGAAGAAATCCTGATTGAAAATACCGAAACCCGTGACCAGCCGAAGAACCGTGAGAATGCAATGCGCCAATTGCGCTCTATCTTATATGATAAGGAGTTGCAGCATCGTATGGCCGAACAGGCGAAGGTGGAAGCTGGTAAGAAGAAGATTGAATGGGGCTCGCAGATACGAAGCTATGTATTTGACGACCGCCGTGTGAAAGACCATCGCACCAACTATCAGACTTCGGATGTGAACGGAGTGATGGACGGCAAGATAGACGGGTTCATCAAGGCCTATCTGATGGAATTTTCTTCACAGGAATCATAAAATGCAAAATTAGCAAGTGTTATTCTTGGAAAGTTAAAAGATTTGTTCTTACTTTGTTAGCGTTGAACTTTAAAGCTAACTATTATGGGTAAGGGTAAGAAAAAAGCAGCAATAAGCAAGAAGGAAGAAGAGCAGGCCCGGAAAGTTGTCAGAATAGTATTTGTCTCATTGATTATTTTGGCACTGATTATGCTGATTGCATTTTCCTTTTTCGGCTGATTGATTCACTACAGATTATATAGATTGTACGGAGAGACTGAAATGTTCGTGTTTCACTCGTTAAGAAACTCCGGCAAGTCATATAATCTGTGGTGAATTTTGTTTTGTAACGTATTTGTAGTCCGTGTAACGGGAATGTAACTTTTCTGTAATCTATCCGTATTCAAATTGTCATTTTTGTGTATCCTCGCAGTTGTACTTTTGCCACGAATTAAGTAGCAAACAACTGAAATGAGTAGAATTACAACAACGGTCGTTACACTTTTGCTGGCGACATCGGTCTTCGGACAGGCTAAGGAGGATGCCGGTGATGGCAAGAAATTGGATAAGGAAACAATGGAGTTTAAAGATTATCTGCCTGAGATTCATGGAACCATCCGGGGGAAATATGAGTACCAGACAGAAACGCAGGAAAGTCGCTTCGAGGTACGTAATGCGCGTTTCAGCGTTTCGGGGAATGTGCATCCGCTGGTGGCTTATAAAGCTGAAATCGACCTTTCGGACGAAGGCTCTATCAAGATGCTTGATGCCTATGCGCGTGTCTTTCCGGTGAAAGACTTGAATTTCACGATTGGACAGATGCGGGTTCCTTTCACGATAGATGCCCATCGTTCTCCTCATCAGCAATACTTCGCAAACCGTTCGTTTATCGCCAAGCAGGTGGGGAATGTGCGTGATGTGGGTTTTACTGCTGCTTATACCAATAAAGGGGGCGTTTCATTTGTTCTTGAAGGGGGATTGTTCAACGGTTCCGGCCTGACGAACCAGAAGGAATGGCATAAGACGTTGAACTATTCGGTGAAAGCGCAGTTGTTACTCAATAAGAGCTGGAATGTAACACTCAGCACCCAGATGATAAAACCGGAAGATGTACGGATTAATATGTATGATGCCGGTATCTATTATCAGAACAGCCGTTTTCATATCGAAGCGGAATACTTATATAAGATGTATGGGCACGGCGCATTCAAGGACGTGCACGCAGTGAATAGTTTCATTAATTACGATTTGCCGTTGAAAAAGGTATTTAATAAGATTTCCTTTCTTGCCCGTTATGACATGATGACGGATCATAGTGACGGTAAGAAAGATGAAACAACCAAGGCGTTGATAATCAATGATTATGCCCGGCATCGTGTGACTGGTGGAATCACGTTAAGTCTATCCAAAGCTTTTATCGCCGACCTGCGGCTGAACTTCGAGAAGTATTTCTATAAGAAGTCCGGTGTACCTAAAGAATCGGAGCGGGATAAAATCGTAATTGAGTTTATGACGAGGTTTTGAAATGAATTGAGAATTAAGGTGCTACGTTTCTTTTGTGGGTAATGTGAGATATCAAACTATCGTTTTTTAATTCTCTATTTCCAATTTTTTAATTTATCTTTGTGTCATGGCACAAGAAATAGAACGTAAATTTTTGGTTTCCGGAGACTTCAAGTCTTTTGCATTTGCGCAAAGCCGCATTGTGCAAGGTTATATCAGCAGTGCTCGCGGGAGGACTGTACGGGTTCGTATCCGCGATAATAAAGGGTACCTGACTATCAAGGGGGCTTCCAATGCTTCCGGCACCAGCCGTTATGAGTGGGAAAAGGAACTCCCTCTGTCTGAAGCGGAAGAACTGATGAAACTTTGCGAACCGGGTATCATTGATAAAACCCGTTATCTGGTGCGCAGCGGCGAACATATATTTGAAGTTGACGAGTTTTATGGTGAGAACGACGGTCTTATCGTGGCGGAAGTGGAGCTTGAATCTGAGGATGAGGCTTTTGTAAAACCGGACTTTATCGGTGAAGAGGTGACGGGAGATATACGCTATTACAACTCCCAACTAATGAAAAAACCGTATAAAACGTGGTGAACGTTAACAAATAAACTGTATATTTGTTCTTATCTAAAAAGAGCAATGTATGGATATGGAACAGTTGTACAATTATGTGCCGCGGGAATTGGTTACTTTTATACTGGTGACTTTGTTTTCTTTATTAATCGGACTCTCGCAACGTCGGATCAGCTTGAAGCGTGAGGGGGAGACTACTCTTTTCGGAACTGACCGTACTTTTACTTTTATAGGTATCCTGGGGTACCTGCTTTATATACTGGATCCTGTCGATATGCGTTTGTTTATGGGGGGAGGCGCAGTGCTGGGTTTATTGTTGGGATTAAACTATTATGTGAAACAGTCCCAATTCCATGTCTTTGGCGTTACGACTATTATTATTGCCTTGATTACTTATTGTATGGCTCCCATTGTAGCTACGCAGCCTTCCTGGTTTTATGTTATGGTGATAGTAACCGTGCTGTTGTTGACTGAGCTCAAACATACCTTTACCGAATTTGCCCAACGCATGAAGAATGATGAAATGATTACGTTGGCGAAATTCCTGGCCATCAGCGGTATTATATTGCCTATGCTTCCGAATAAGAACCTGATTCCTGATATAAACCTGACTCCTTATTCTATTTGGCTGGCAACGGTTGTGGTATCCGGCATCTCCTACCTTTCTTATCTGCTGAAACGGTATGTATTCCATGAATCCGGGACTTTAGTCTCCGGCATTATTGGCGGATTATATAGTAGTACTGCCACTATCTCCGTGCTCGCCCGTAAGAGCCGGAAAGCCTCTGAGCAGGAAGTTACCGAATATGTTGCCGCCATGTTGTTGGCTATTAGTATGATGTTCCTGCGTTTTATGATACTGATACTTATCTTTAGCAGAGAAATCTTTCTTACTATTTATCCGTATCTGTTGATTATGTCGGTTGTAGCAGCCGTTGTGGGATGGTTTATCCATTCCCGGCAGAAACGTCCGAAAGATCAGCCGGCTATTGAAGAAGATGATGATAGCAGTAATCCGTTAGAGTTCAAGGTGGCGTTGATTTTTGCCGTACTTTTTGTAGTCTTTACTATTCTGACTCATTATACATTAGTTTATGCAGGTACGGGCGGATTGAATCTGCTTTCTTTTGTATCCGGATTTAGTGATATCACTCCTTTCATTTTGAACTTGTTGCAAAATACAGGCAGTGTTGCTGTACTGATTATTACGGCTTGTAGTATGCAGGCCATCATCAGTAATATACTGGTCAATATGCTTTATGCGCTGTTTTTTGCTGGAAAGGGAAGCAAGCTTCGTCCCTGGATTCTGGGTGGGTTCGGTGTTGTGATTGCATGTAATCTTGTTTTATTATTATTCTTCTATCTTTAGAAAAAACATTTATAGCCCTATATTTCATATTAACTCTTTCTTTTTCTTTTAATTGCAACTTTTCAGGAGTGAAAAAGTGCAATTAAAAGGAAGTATGGAGTTATAATTTAAAATTCTTTATTTTAAATCTTAATTTTTATTTGTTATATAATAATATTTACCATACATTTGCGACTGATTAGCATTGTATTAGGGAACAATGCAAACGAATGAACAAAAATAAGGGCGCGAACGCGGATTATGGGAAATGAGGGCGAACATAATGCTTTCCTTGTAAAAGGGAAGCAGGTGTTATTTATAGAAAAATGCGTAAAAAAGGGGAAATGCCGTTGGATAAAAATACTGTCTTGTATCTTATTCTCGTTGTTTTTCCTTTCAGGAGTGAAGTGTAATGCTCAGTCTCCAACTATGCGTAAAAAGGCAGTAGAGAATAAAGATTCAATCATGCCTTTCAAGTCTCGGCTGGCATTTAAGACAAATGCGGTCGATTGGCTTGTGTTATTACCTAACATTACTGCCGAATTCGATCTGTTCGGTTCTCCTTATAAACATTATACATTAAGTCTTGGTGTAAAAGGTAATTGGAGCACTTCTCAAAATTACAAGCCTAGTATCGTTTATAATCTGTTTGATACCCGCTTGGAGTTTCGGAATTATTTCCGTACTACTCAGCGAAACTTCCATCATTTGGATTCAGCCGGTTTTTTTCAACGTTTAAAAGAAGAGGTGTTTACGGTCAAACGTTTCCATCCCCGTTATTGGCGTGCTTACTATTGGGGCGTATATGCTGATTATGCCAATTATAATTTTAAGTTTGGCAAGCGCGGTATGCAGGGTTCTGCTTTGGGACTTGGTGTGTCGGGTGGTTTCAGTATTCCTTTATATGGTTATCGTGAGAATTTTGTGGATTTGGAATTGGGAGCTAGTGTAGGGTTTGTCTATACTAAGTATGATGCTTACCGGCATGATGAGGAAAGCAATTGCTATCCCCGTTTGCCCGAAAAGAGTAAAGGCGGGCATCTGGTGCCATTCCCGGTCGTTAGTGACTTGCGTGTGGCGTTTGTCTATCGTTTCTCAACTTCAGTCAAGAACAAATATAAGTTGATTGATTACGATAAAATCAATGCCCGGACGGAAGCTAAGCGGCAGAAGCAGTTGAGGCGTGATTCCATTGGCGAGGCCAGAACAAAGATAAAAGAACTGAAAAAGCTGCAGAAAGATTCTTTGAATCTGGCTAAGGACTCTTTATCGCAAATAAAGGATTCGTTAAAGAAACAGGAAAAATTGATGAAGGATTCATTGGAACAAGTACGGAAACTGGATAAAGCACAGGCTCGGTTGATGAAGGATTCATTGGAACAGGTTCAGAAACTGGAGAAAGAGCAAGCTAAGTTGATGAAGGATTCTTTGGGGAATGTTGCCAAAGAAGAAAAGAAACGTGCGAAAGAAAAGAAGAAAGATAAAGAACCGGAAGAAAGTGTGGAAACACAAATAAAACAACAATCCCCAGATGAACAGCAACCTGTTCGGGAGAAGCAGTCTACGGAGTCAGAATCATCTGTTCCGCAGGCTGTGGATCCACAATCTTCCGGAAGTCGGAAGGAGAGTCCGGAAATTACAAATGCGGGAGGTGAAGAATGATGAAAGCAACTATTATATATCAGATCATATTTACATCATTATTGCTGGTTGGCTGTACGAAGGTGGATTTATGTGACGAGGGGACGCATCCTCACGTAGTGGAAGGTTTCTCTGTTACATACAACTGGAACGGTTTAGACTTGTCGGATGATGAGACACCTGAACGTCTGTATTTCGTGGCAACCCGTATTTTGAATACCCGTCATATGGTTTATCAAACGAATAAAGACGGTAAGTTTTGGGTGGAGGAAACTCCCGGAGACGGACCTGTGACTCATGATGATAACAGCGGCACTGAAACTCCTGATGACAATATTGAACCGGAAGGTGAATACCAATCCGAGATCAAACTGCCTGGTGGAGAGTATTTTATGATGGCTTTTACTGATCCGGAATATCCGAAGGTAAAAGTAACGAAGAAAGACGATAAAGGTAATGACCTGAAAGATAATGATGGTAAGGTTATAGAGGTTGAGGAGGAAGATAAAAGGGTATCGTTGGATGGTTTGGATGAGTTTAAATCCGATAATGCTATTCCTGTCAAGCAAGTTAAAATGCGCCATGCGGTTGTAGAGCAGAAAGATGTGAGTAAAGTATTGGTAGACAATCGGAAGTGGGCGGATTTGAATCCCGGCATCGGTTATGTAAGGGATGCCGGCCGGAGGCTGTTCGTGGGCCGCCGTGATTATCTGGAACTGGATGCGGGAAAGAATTATATACAGCCTTTTGATTTTACATCTCTTACCCAACATATTGATATTCAGTTTACTGTTCAATTAGCGGCAGATGAGAATAATAATCAGTTGACTAAAGAGGATATTCAGGATATTTATGTAGAAATGGCCGGTATCGCGCCGGAAGTATCTTTGTCTACTGGTATTTTAAATATTTCAGAACTGAAAAGGGTGATTGTAAAAGTGACGGAGCAGAAAGTTTCCCAATCCACCGAAGGGGAAAAACCTGTTGTGACTCTTTTATGCAAAGCGTCTTTGGAAGTATTCGGATTGATAGGTGGTGTGGATAGCTATACGATTACAGGACCGGGTGTTTGTTGTATCGTTCTGTATGTGAAGACTTCTACAGATGTTCGGGCTATTCATGCGAAATCCAATTTGTCAAAACAAATCAAAGAACAGGAGATTACGGCAGAGACAGGGCAGGTGAATGAGCGCAAGAAAGTGAAAGACCGGGCTGAATTGAGGATTGAAACGCCTTTCCGTATTGTTGGACTAAATCCTGAAATGGGAAGTGACGGTGTATGTGGATGGGAAGTTGTAGGTGATATTCATGTAGACATATAATGGGATGATGAGAAAAGAGCAGATAATATATATGAAGATTAAGCAATGCTTATTAATCGGATTTTGTTCGATACTGTTGTTTAATTGTTCCGGAGATACGTATGTAGGGGAACTGACGACAGATGATGATGCGCCTTTGGTGGAACCGGTTCCTATCGTGTTGAGCTTGGGTATGTCTGATTTTGAGATATTGACACGCGGAAGCGGCGAGGTCAATAATGGCAATGATGCGGATTTTTGGGACAATGTAAGATTTTATGTGTATGCTTTTAATAAGGATCCGCAAACCGATTTGTCTAACCCCTGGAGTGAGGCAAATCAGGATTTCTGTTTGTTGGATGGTCATAGGACGGGAGGGGCAAATGCACAGGCTTCCGATCACGGGAAAGAAGTGGGGGTGAAGAAAGAGGATTCCAATTTACTGCTTTTCTATCCGGATGAGAAGTCTCAGGAAATCTATTATAATATGAAGAATACCAATCAGCCTTATAACTTCTTTGCTTACTATTTGGATGATTGGATGGGTGAGTGCCATCGTGAGAAAGATCATATCTATTATGATGTTGAGTTGGACGGGCGCAGGGATTTCATGTCTGCTATGGCGGATCCTGAGGCTCAGAAAGATAAATACGAGGGCAATCCGTACTGTGATAAGATTCTGGGTCGTGCATTCAGTGCATATTCTGCTAATCATGGTTTAAATCCGGTATTTCAGTTTGAGCATCATTTGGTTCTTCTCCGGTTTGTGGTTTGTAGGCCGGATGATAGTTCAAATAAAAAGGGAAATGGTGTTCCTTCTTTGGATCCGACTTTGGCAGTAAAGAAGGTTGAATTGAATTCAAAATATAAAGGACGGTTTACTGTGGCGGTGAGTGCTCCTGATGCGGATGGTATGACGAATCTCAAGAGAGGGATATCTTTTGATAGTGAGGATTATAAGTATTTTGAACTGAAAAAGAAAAACGGAGAACTCATTGGAAATTCCGGATGGTGCTTGGTAGCTGATTGCCCTATCTATGAGAATGTGACGGATGATGATAAAAAGCGTTATCGCTATGTTCTTGACAAAGACAAAGAGAACGACCGTGATAGTGGTACAAGTTTATTGGTGGCACCGGCTGACTCTTATCGGGCGAAAATTACTTTGAGCGCGGAGCAGGGATTAACGGGAGCGCTATATACGGAGGTAGAGGTAGACTTGGAAAATACAAATGATAACAAGGTCTTTAGTCCGGGAAAAGCATATACTATTTATTTGACAATTAATAGTTTGTCTGATATCAGCTCTGCTGTCGAAAGTGGAGTCTGGACGAACGGGGGAGATATAAACATTAGTCCGGACGATAAATATGAGGATGAATAAAAAGTGAAACTTACATATTATTATTAATTTAAAATTGTGTGATTTATGAAACGATTTTTTCTTTATGCAATGGTGGCAGCCGGAGTGTTGACATCTTGTTCGCAGAGCGAAAATGAGGGTGTACCGGGAAATGAACCTGTGGATCTGACACCTAGCGCAGACGCTATCTTGCTTTATGCCGCTGCTCCTTCTGTTACAGTCAATGCTACCAGAAGCGCCGGTACTGTCGGAGGTGATGGTGCTACTATCTCTAATACATGGAGTGGACAGAAATTGTATATCTATGCTTGTCAGAAGGATTCTAAGACTGGTATAACAATGAGCGATAGAATTGCAGATTTGAATACTTATGCTTTGCGTGACGAAGAGGGTACGGTTGAAACCGGCGCTAAGATTTCAGGTGTTAAATGGAAAAATAACGAATCCCGTTATTTCCCACGTAGTGGCGCTTATGATTTCTTTGGTTATTATGGAGATGATGCAGTAATTGGCGAAGCAAAAACTGAAGCAATGAATGGTACAAATGTGCTATATAAATCTTTTGTGATTAATGGTTCTCAAGACTTGATGATTGCAAAAGCTGAGCTTTCTGATGCTGATAAGGCGAAACTTGCTCCTGAAGACATAAATAAAGCATTCGGTTCTTATACTGCTCGTAGAGATGTGCAGCCCTCGATGAAATTTGAACACTTGTTGACCCGTCTTGTATTCAATATCAAAGGTATGGGTACCTCTAAACCTGAGAATGTATATGTACAGTCTATTAAAGTAAAATCAAAAACTACAGGAAAGTTGGTATTCGTATATGCTGCCGATGCTAATAAAGGTATCCAATGGGATGGAAATGATGAGGGTACTTTATTGTCTCTTCAGGAAAGAAAAGGTAACGTAATGCAGCCATTAACAGACAAAACGTACTATGCTTCGGCAGCCGATGCAGAAACTCCGACCGCTGTGGGTGAAGCTTTGTTGGTTGAACCGGGTGTTGAAACTTACGATATCGAGGTTGTTGTTAAACAAGAAATTGATGAATCAGGTAATACAGTGCCTGTTGCACAGCAGACAGCAACATACGAGTTGACTTTGAAAGCTAGTGATGTAACTAAAAATGGCACTGATGCTGGTATTACAACTTTCGCTGCATCTACTTCTTATAATGTTACAATTGCTGTTTATGGTATTAAGAAAATAGAACTTACAGCAGAACTTGGTGAGTGGATAAATGGTGGTGATATCAATATTAATCCAGACGATACATTTACAGAATAATAAATTAAATATCTGAATATGAATAAAAAATATCTATTTATACTGGGAGCAGCAGCAATATTGGCGGGTTGCTCGAATAATGACGTAGTAGATCAAAAGGAAGAGGTAAATATTCCTTTTGACGGAGCAGTTTCATTGAATGCCGGCTCTAATATCTCTATTACTCAAACAAGAGCCGTTGTTAGTAAATGGCAGGATACTCCGATTCGTGTGTGGGGATTAGACAATGCAGGTACCGGCTGGAATACAGCTTCCGGTAACTTGTTCTCACCGGCTAATTATGTAGATGGAAAAGTGGCAGCGGACGGAAAAGTCAAGCTGGGGGGTGAAAATGATGTTTATTTTTATCCTTTGAATAGCGATGTGAATTTCTCATTCTATGCTTGTAGTCCGATTCCGACTAATCCTTCTTTGTCATCAAATAGTGCTGCTGTTACTTATAATATCGCTGGAAATGTAGATATTCTTTGGGGAGAAGCAATAGCAGAAGATGTTCTTTCTGCCGATGGTAAAACTTATTCCGGATACAATGCCCGCTATTTCCGTAAAGGGGGGACTACACCGGAGTTGAAGTTCAAGCACTTGTTGACCCAATTGCAGCTTTTGGGTATTGGCGGTGACGAAGGACTGGTTGAAGATGGTAAGGTTTGGCCTGTGAGCATTAAGAATATCACTGTAACTTCTTCGAATGGAGCTTCTTTGGCTGTTGCAGGGGCTAACAAAGGAACTCTGACTGCTACAGGTATCGTTTCGGAAATTCCGGCATATTTCGGTGATAATAAATATACAACAAATGTAGATTTGGAGACAAAAGTAGAAAAAGATGCAGGAAATGTAATGTTATTGCCTTCAGCATCCGGTTCTTATATTCTTAACGTTACTTTGGCTGCTATGGTAAATGGTCAGGAGAGAACGCAGAAGAATGAGGTTACCATTACTTATAAGAATGCAGAAGGTCAGGTGTCACCGTTTGAAGCAGGTAAGGCTTATAAAGTTAAATTGACAATTTACGGTTTGCGTGTGGTTGATATCAATGCTACACTGGAAGAATGGAAGGATGCAGACCAGACTATTGATCAGGAAGTAAACTAATTCTTATGAATAAATGGATGATAGCAGGCGTAGCGTTGTCGTTTTTATTGGCATCGTGTAGTAAAGACGACGATAATACGCCTCAATCAGGAAATAATACTAATGTAAATGGTGGAGCTGTTGTATCTTTCAGCTCCAACATTTTCGCTTCTGTTGTGGTTGAGGTAACAGGGCCGGGCACTCGTGCACCGATAACGGCTTTTGAATCAAATGCGCAATTGGGTGTTTTTGGGATTCCTGCCATTCAAGGTGGGCGTAACGAAGATTGTGACTTGTTCAACAAAAAAAATGAGAGTGATTTCCAGCCGAATTTATTTAATGCTTGCTACACGTATGTGCCGGGTTATGAAACGTTACAGACGGAGAAATTGGCAACTTTCCCTAATACGAGTAATGCGGGCTTGATGATGTATGGTTATTACCCTTATACAGAAGAAGCGGAATGGCGTGAAGTGAACAGAGTGGCACAATGGGCCATACCTTGGAAACTGAATCCGCGTGATATGTCTGAAACGAGAGACTATATGTTCACAGGTCAAGCACCGACATGGTATTCGGAAGTCGGAACAAATCCGGTCGTGTTGAACTTCCAGCATGCATTCGGACGTCTGGATTTCTGTTTCTATTCTACCAGTAAGCAGGTATGTGATGCAGGGTATCGGATTCAGTCGGTAACTGTGTATTGCAATACAGGTGAATCCGGCTGGATGGCTTTGACAGATGGAGCACTTTCTTTTTCTCCTAAGGATTTGGTGTGTCTTCATTCGACAAATAATGCCGGAATTACTTATAATACTCCGGGAGAGTCTGTCGCAAAGTTTATGTTTCCACCTGAACAGACCTTGATACAGAAGATTACTTGTCAGGTAAAAGATGGCGGTAACAATTTGCGTGAGTATACTATCTATGATTACAAGTATTACGGTTATGATATCTCAATAAAGAAAGGCAAGACTACATTAATGCGTATTAACTTTTTGCCGAAAGATGCCACGTTTTCCGGACCGGCCAATGTGGATTCCTGGACGGGAGGTAATACTGTAGACGAAAATGTAAAGTTACAATAATAACGACATGACACGAATCGTAAAATATCTATTCTCCCTTGTTTTTCTGCTTCTTGCAGGAGCACAGAACTTGTGTGCCCAGCAAGTGGCGGTAAAAACCAACGGCTTGTCACTTCTGGCAGGAATACCCAACTTGGGATGTGAACTGGTAGTGGGTGAACGTTCCAGCGTTGATTTAAGTGTCTATGGGGGATATAAACCCTATGGAACAGATATTAAAATCATCGGTGTGCAACCGGAATACCGTTATTGGTTCAATGGTCGTCCTATGGTACGCGAATATATCGGTATATCAGCCTTGGGAGCGAATTATGACATTCATTGGGGGAAACATATTTACGAAGGGGATGCAGTAGGAATCGGCATAACGATGGGATATTCGATGGCACTGGGCAAACGTTTTAACCTTGAATTTTCGGCTGGTTTCGGAGCTGTCCATTTCTGGCATCAGCAATACTTCGAGAATGATAACTTTGAGGATTATGCAATTAATAATCCGGGAAAGACGAATGCGCACGGATATAAACTGTTTCCGGCAAAACTGGCGGTTTCTATTTCTTATATTATTAGATAGAGAGTAAGATTGTGGATATGAAAGTAAGTTTGATAAGAATAAGCAGAGCCATGAGAATAGCTTTTCTTTTGATCTGTTATTTAGCTGCTTGTATTCAGATGAATGCGCAGGCACCCAAGCTGGTAATGGGACGTGTACTGGACAAAGAAGCGTCAGAGAAGAAAAGAAAACCGGTCCCGTTTGATCTATCTTCTATTGGCGACATAAAGATTTATTATTTTAATACCGTTCAGGAAGGAAAAGATATGGAAACTGCCTTGAACCAGGACAATATCAGCCTTACCCTTTCTGCCATGTATGAAGTGCCCGATGCTACAGGAGCTTATCAGATTACTTTACCGGAGACCGGTTCGTTGGTTATTAAAGTAAGTACGGCGCCTGCCGTATTTGAAGCGATCAATGGCCGGCGTGAGATTACTACATATGTAGATATGGGGCACATGATTAGTCAGGTAACAGTTGTAGGACAGCGTACGGAGGTGACGTCCATGCCCGAAACACCTGACCAGTATGGAGATATGATTATCCTGAACGGGGCGAAGGTCGCTGTACCCCAGATGATTGGCAAAGACAATGCCCGGATGATTGTGCAACCGTATGTGATAAATAACAGCAAAGGAAAGAAAGTGGAGATGTATCGGTTGCCGCGTGTATATGATGGTGCTCAGTATGCACTGACGCAAGAAAGACGGATGGGCTATGATATAAAGCACGATTCACTGTTTAATTTTATAGTGGAGAATGAACCGCTTTCTGCAGAAAAGGCTTCCTATATGTGGAACGATACAATCAAGCTTTCCAATGCACAAGACAATTTTCAAGTGTTAGCCCTCATGCAGATGGAGGACTATACACGTCCTTATTACGAACGTCTGTTGGAACTTTCTACACGTAGTCCGAGACGTCCGTTACGTTTTCTGGAATATTCGCTCGACCAATATGAACTGGATCCTAAGAAGTACGAAGAAAAACCGAAAGTAGAACGCCGGACTGGTGTGGAGGACATTTCTCTGAGTTTCTTATTGGGAAAGGCGGAGCTGGATCCTGAAGACCCGAACAATGAAGTGCAACTGGATAAGCTGAAGGCAAAGCTGCTGGAAGTGGTGAATGGGGAAAGCTCTACTTTGAAAGAACTCCATCTGTATAGTGTTTCATCTCCGGAAGGGTCTTATGCGTCTAACGTTGCTTTGTCCCAACGTCGTCTGGCATATGCCCGTTCGTTGGTCTATTCAGTCATTCCGGCGCATACGATGAAACGATTGTACACTTATACACCGAACGACTCACGGGTAGCCACCTGGCTGGAAGTCGCAGATTTGCTGGAGCAGGACACTCTGCCCGATGAAGCTGCTGCCATTCGCGAGATTGTTGAAAAGTATCCGAAAAATCAGGATTTACAGTATCGGCAAGTAGCGGCTCTGCCTTATTATAGTATGATTATTAAAGCGCATCTTCCTAAATTGCGTTCAATGAAGTGTGAATATACTGCTGAAATTTATCGTGCGCTGACAAAAGAAGAAATACTGAATCGTTATCAGAATGATCCTGATTATCGTTCGGGAAAGAAAAATTTCGCCTTATATGAATATTGGCACTTGTTTAACATGGTGAAAGACCCCAATGAGTTGGAGGAGCTTTATCGTCGTGCATACAACTATTCGAAAGAACTGACTAACGGAAAACCGTGGGTACTGGCAGCCAATAATCTGGCTGTATCTTATCTGAAACGTGATACGGTGGATACCGAGGTGCTGAAACCACTGGTAGACTTTTCTGTAAGAGGTTGTAACGTAGAACGTACTTTTGACGGACGTGTGATCGGAATAGATAATGTGGAAGAGATAGTGGCCAATCAACTTGCCATGTATCTGAAAAAAGGGGATTTCTCGGAAGCCAGCCGTCTGGCTCAGTTATTGCCTGATAATGAAAAGAATAAAAAGATAAAAGCATTTGCTTTCTGCCTGGGGGGATATTATAAAGTAACCAGCGGATTGAATGACGCTGAAATTGCCCGTCGACTAGAGACATTCGAACTGGTCAGAAATAGTTCGCCTATTAATAACGTGGTGATGTGTCTGGCAATGAAGACACATGCATGGAATGAGAAGGCAGAGAAAGTGCTGGAAGAATTACCGGCAGACGATCCGAAAACACTTTATTTGAAAGCAGTCCTTTATTGCCGGAAAGGTGACTTTTTTGCTATGCAGGCGGAAGAGGCACTGACAAACTGTTTCAAGAAAGACAGCAGCTATATCTCGATAGCCGAATGGGACGGGGATATTAGTGAAGACTGTTTCAAATATGCCAAAATGGGTTATGAAGACGAAATGGCTACAGGAGGAAATGAGTAGCTTAAATAGATAATTAATGGTGATGAAAAGATATATATTGACGTGTGTTTGTGGTGGAATGCTTGCCGGAAGTGTAATGGCTCAGCAGCAGGATTCCATTGCAAAAATGCGAGATGCCGCTGCTGCTCAGGATTCCGCTATGCAACGAAGAAGTCAGGCTGACACAGCCTATCGTGTGAAATACAACGCTTTGAAATATTCGATGCAGAAACGTTATCAGCCTCAAGGTCTGGAGTTTGTCAATAAAAAGTTCTTGGATAACTTCTTTGTCAGTTTCTGGGGTGGATATAACCGTATCATTCCTCAGGGTGGAATGAATCTTTCCGGCGGACCGGAAATCGGCTTGGCTGCATCAAAATTCTTTTCTTCTAAAAACGGGATGCGGCTATATGGAAGCTGGCAGTCTGCCAACCGGCAGAGTGATAATGAGAAGTGGACTAACTATACGCTTGGGATAGATCATATTTTCAATCTTAGTACTGCCTTTGCCGGTTATAACCCTTATCGTATGTTCGAACTCTCTACGGTAGAGGGGCTTGGGGTGCATCTCGCTTCATTGGCGGGAGAGAAGCAGAAAGCTGTTGATTTTCATCTGGGGCTGCAAATGAAAATATCCACCGGGACCCGTCTGGATGTGTTCATGGAGCCGGGAGTTTCTTTTTATACAGATGGAATTGATATTTCCGGAAACAATAACTCACATGGTTATGATATAGGTTTCAATGCCCGGGTGGGTATGAATTATCGCTTAGGTACTTTTACTCCGCGTGGAAGTACGGAAGCCGGGGATGAAAATTTCCTGGATAATACATTTGTCAGTGCGGGGATGGGATTGCAGGCGCAGAATTCCTCATTGGCCAGAGAACAAGGGTTGTTAGGCTCTACAGGACCTATTTTTGGCGTGGCGGCAGGTAAGTGGTTTCTCGATTTATTCGGTTTTCGTCTGTCTGCGTTTGGCTCTTATGATGTATGGAAAGCAAATCAAAAGACTGGAATTGACAGAATGACTTTGTATGCGGGTGGACGGGCTGAAGTGATGCTGAATCCTTTCGCCTTTTTTAAGAAAGATGTGCGTTCGATGAAATGGGGAATCGTCCCGATGTTCGGTGTCGAGCTGGGGGTAATGAAGAAACAGGATGAACGTGAGCTTGTATCCAAATCGTATACCGGAATGACCGGCGGGCTTCAATTTAAGTACTATCCGACAGAGAATCTCGCTTTCTTTGTAGAACCCCGTATGTCATTTGTACCTTATACATTTACGGAGAAGACGATTTCCGGGAAGGTGAATGAATATTCTTTCATGGATAAATTGATGAATGTAAGTGTAGGTGTTGAACTGCGTCGTCCTACTCGTCCGCAATGGCAACAGTTGGCAAAACTGAGGGGGGATTTTACACCTTATTATTATACCTCTTATGCTGTCGGTATGACAATGCCGCAGCAATTGAACCGGCCTACTTCACGACGTCCGGGATTTATAATCGGAGCTGCAGTCGGACGTCAGTTCAGTTCACTTTCCGGAGTACGTCTGGGACTTGATTTTAATAATGCGGCTACCCGTACGACAGATGACAAGACTGATCGTTATACTTTTACGAGCCTTTCTTTGGATTATATGTTTGATATATCCAATTGGGTGATAGGTTACGACCCGGAACGCAAGTTCGGTACGGAAGTCTTTGCCGGACCTGTCATTACCCGTTGCTTCGATCCAGGGAAAACTTATGTAGGAGGAGAAGGCGGGGTACGCCCTTATTGGAGACTGGGAGAGCAATTTGATGTTTTTGCAGAGTCTAAATTACGGCTTTATACAAAACGCTATATGAATTCCCGTGGAGGGGCGAAAGGGACTCCTTTGCAACTGTCTTTTGCTTTGGGAACATCTTACCGGTTTAGTCCGGCTTTACGTAAGAATTTGACGGAAAGCGGATTCGGGGATGGCACAATCTGGGGGAATACATTTATTAGTGGAGGAGTCGGTTTCCAGTCTTTGGTCGGCCCAAGTCGTTCTATGGATGCTTTCGCTTCGGCGGGTCCGACGATGAGTGTGTCTGTCGGTAAGTGGTTGTTACCTTATTGGGGAGTACGTTTTTCCGGTTTTGCGGGAATCAGCAGTTGGGGACAGGCCTTGAGTGAATATGGAACCCTTTCTGACAAGCGGACGATGCAGGGAGGAATACGGGTGGAAAGTATGTTTGATGTCCTTTCTTTCTGGAAATATGATAAAGAGCGGCGATGGGGAATTGTCCCGATGCTTGGTTTGGAACTGGGAAAAGTCCGTAGGCAGAGTGAGAAAGCCAAAGTTAGTGCGGCGGGAGCGGCATATGCAGGTGTAACGGCCGGATTACAATGCAAATATTATGTTTCCGATCATATGGCATTATTTATAGAGCCCCGTTTCTCGCGTATACCTTATTCTTATAGAGACGTAAATGTAGAGTCCGGTTATATTGGTCCGCGTACTACGGCAGCGGATAATGTAATGAGTGTTCAGATAGGCCTGGAATTCCGTCATGCGGGTGGTAAGGCATTGAAGGAACTGGCGGCTCTCAGAAGAGAATTCGAACCTTATTATTTTGCTTCATGGAATGTAGGTGCCAATATGCCCGTCCATCGTGTAAAGTATGATTCGAATGCAGGTCTTGGAGTGCTGATTGGTGTATCGGGGGGACGGCAGTTCTTCCCGTGTTCCGGAGCACGTGTCGGTTTGGATTATACTGCCTTGCCGGGTAGAAACGGTGGGGATGCACGTAAACTGATTAGTGTGTCGGCTGATTACCTCTTTGATATAACTCATTTCATGGGTGGCTATAATCCTGAACGTAAATTTGGAGTAGAAATTCTGGCAGGTCCGGTTCTGGCATTTGGCTCAGAACCTAATAAGACAACCTTTGGCGTAGAAGGTGGCTTGCATTTTTATTATAAATTGGTTAAAGGGTTCGGAGTATTTGCAGAACCCCGTATGCGTATGTATACTAAGAATATTTTGGCAGGCGGTGATCTTACTCCTGTGCATGCTGCATTTTCGGTGGGGACTTCTTATCGGTTCTGAATTGCAATATATTAATGTTTTTCATAGAGTTGTGAAGAATTTCAATTGTTGCAGTGTAGAAATAGTTTCTTAATGAGAAAATTTGGATGGTTTCCTTCTTTTTAGTAAGCAAGGATAACAGTTAATCATTGGTGGATATATTTTTTCTGTCTTTCAAAAGAATATAAGCATCAATGATTAACTGTCTTTTTGTTTGATATTGGTAAATATTAGTATTTCTTTCTGCTTAATATTTTATAAGTTTAACTACTAATTGACTTTTAGTGTTTGCAACTCTCTATTAAATCTTTTTTGGATTCGATTGCTTATTTAAATATTTGTCTCTATATTTGTTATTCTAAACGAACAAAAGTAGACTGAAGTATTTAGAGAGGGAGAGTTTGGATTGTATATTATTATTCTTGTATTGTTCTTGTAATGAGAATGTAATCTACTCTTCTTTATTTTGCCCGCTCTAATAGACGACTTAAATTGAGACAGATGGGAAAAAGACATGTTTTGTATGCCATAGTGTTACTATTGGCTTTAGGTTCTTGCAGTAAGGAAGCGCAGCAAGAAACAGAGAGTGGGAAACAGCAGTTTGTGCGTTTCACTTCGGTGGTTGAGGGTACATACACAAGAGCGAGCGGAGCTTCATGGTCTCCAAGTGACGCTATCGGTGTTTATATGAAAAAAAATGGGGCTGAACTAAGTGCAAGTTCCATTGTTGGTGAAGGTGATAATGTCGAATACTTTACAGAAAATGGTGATGGTAATTTCTTGCCGGTATCAACCTATCTTTCTTTTCCGGATGATGGCACTAAAGTCGATTTTATAGCATATTATCCACATCAGGAAACAATCAATAACTTTATTTATCCAGTTGATGTTACGAATCAAGCAGATCCCGAAACGATTGACTTATTATATGCAGACAAGTTGGAAGGGATTAGCGAACGTTCCAATGCTTTGAATCTTTCTTTTTCTCATCAATTGGCTCGTTTAGTGTTAAATATAAAGAGCGTTGATGGTTCCTCATTGGATGGACTGAATGTGTCAATTTCCGGTGTGAAGACGACAGCTGAATTTGCGCTGGCGGATGGCTCTTTGAATATCAATGCAGATTCAAAAGGTGTTGTAGATATGCATATGGTCAGAGGAGGAGGGTTGATGGCAGAGGCTATTCTTTTGCCTGAAGGTACTTTGACAGATGTAAAACTGGTGTTTCAGCAAGGTGGAAAGAAACATGAGCAGGTATTGAATAACGCTAAACTGGAGAAAGGAAGTGTATATACATATACTATAAATTTCAAGAATGGTGAAGGGCAAGTCGATCCGGAAGCGAAATATGCAAAATGGAGAGAAACCCCAGTAATAACGAAGAGCCAATTGGATGATCCTGATATTATGTACGTTGTTCATGATATGCCTAATTCCATGAAAGATCCGGTTAGTAAAAAATCGCTCCGGAATTACTGTTTGTTGTATGATACAGATTTAAAGTTTGCTTATTGGGTGGCATATCCATTATTTGCGGACGTGATAAAGAAAGGGACGAATAGGACAGATGCATGGGGATACGATCCTAGTATTTCTTCCAGTCTTCAGGCTAATTTATCAAGTGGATTTAATGGAGGAGCGGTATATGATCGCGGACATCAGTTGCCAAGTGCAGATCGCATTTGTGATGCCGCAACTAATAGGACAACGTTTTATTATTCAAATATGACTCCTCAGATTGGAAAGAAACTGAATCAGACTATTTGGGCTAGTCTTGAAGATAAGGTACGTGGATGGGTAAGTGGAACAGATACGCTTTTTGTTGTTACCGGTGCAATGCCACCGACAAGTGGTACTATTGAACGTCAGAAAGGAATGGCCGTGCCGGCATACTATTTTAAGGCTTTAGCTCGTCAGGTTAATAAAACATTTTATACGATAGCCTTTAAAATGGATAATAAGCAATATACTGGTACGGATTATATGAGTACTGCTATATCTGTAGAAGAGTTGGAACAACTTACAGGCTTTACTTTCTTCCCGACTTTAGATGCCCAGGCTAAAAAGTTGGATAAATCGAAATGGCAATAATTTTTAGTTCTTATTATATCAATGTTTAACTAATCACTAAACGAATTATGAAATTAGGGAAATTCTTATTTACAGGTTCATTATCACTTTTTGCTCTTGCTGCATGCGTGAGCAATGATGATAAAAGCGAGTGGAACGACGGGAGTCAGCCCATTAACTTCACTTCTTCAATTCAGGGACTTAACACAAGGGCTGCTAATGCCGAGTGGACTGCTGGTGACAAGGTAGGTATCTTTATGAAAGCTGCTAACGGAGACTTGTCCGCCGCAACAGCTGTGAATAAGTTGCATACAACAGACAAAAATGGAAATCTAACTGCTTCTAATGCGGATAATGCTTTGTATTACCCGACAGATGGTAGCTCGGTAGACTTTGTGGCTTACTATCCCTATGTAACTTCTTTGGCAGGAACTACATATAAGGTAGATGTTACCACTCAGACCGATCAGCCTGCTATCGATCTTCTTTACTCAGATAATGCAAAAGGCTTTGCAAAAGGTGCATCGAGTAAACCGCAACTACAGTTTGCTCATATGCTGAGCCAAATTGTATTTAATATTGAAAAAGATGCTACTATTCCTACATTGAATGGACTTAAAGTAACATTTAAGGGCATGAATACAAAGGCTGATTTTACATTGGCTGATGGTAAATTAGGCAATGCTGGAACTGTGGCTGATATTGCAGCTAATGTAGATGTGGATGGTGCTACTGCTACTACAATAGTATTACCGGCTACAGCGTTGAGCGATATAAAAGTTGTGTTTGATTTGAATGGAAAGTCTTATACAGCTGACTATCCACAGAATGTTTTGGACGCAGGACGTAAATATGTACATAAGGTAAAATTGAGTGATAGCAATGGCCAGCCTGTAATTGTTATGGAAGCTGCTACTATAACTGATTGGATTGAAGTACCGGGTGGTGATATTGATGTAGACTTTGGTGGTGGTACTGTAACTCCTCCTACGGAAGTAGTATTGTTGGATGAACCGTTTGATGCAAATCAAGGTGTGTTTACTATTGATGACAAAGTTCTGCCAGAGGGAAGTACTTATGTATGGAAATGGAATACCTATACAGATAAGAATACTCAAATAACTACTCAATATATGAAGGCTAGTGCTTTCATCAATAATGCGAATAAGGCATCAGAAAGCTGGTTAGTTTCTCCTGCTGTTAATTTAAGTAATGTAAGTGATGCAACTTTATCATTTGAACATTGTCATAAATTTGGTGCTGTTAAAGAGAATGAGATGTCTGTTTGGATTGCAAATGCAGGAACAACAGATTGGCATCAATTGACTATTCCTACCTGGGGAACTGGAAATGATTACACGTATGTTACGGCAGAAATTAATTTGAAGGCATATGTTGGAAATAGTGTTCAAATAGCATTCAAATATGTAAGTACAGAAAGTGCGGCTGCTACTTGGCAGATTAACTCTGTAAAGGTAGTTGGTATGAATGGTGAAGGTGGTGGAACAGTAGATCCAGAACCTGACCCGGAACCAACTCCAGGTGAGGAAGTCATTTTGTTAGAAGAAACTTTAGGTACACCTGCAAAAGATGGTACTCAATGGCCATGGGTTGCTGATTATAAAGGTTGGACAGATACTCATGATTTACAATATTCAGCAAATAATGTTTCGGTGAGATCGGTTGATGGTTTTGCAAATCTTTGGTTCCCTAGTAAGAAGGAAAGTTTCTTTAAAATTTCAGAATTGAATACAACTGGCTATTCTAATCTGAAGTTTTCTTATGGAATTACTTCGGAAGCATCTGGAGTAGATCAAAATAAGATTACTGTATCAACAGACAAGGGGGATGTTGTAGTTGAAAGCAAGGCTATTGCTGCAACTAAAACTTACCAATTGGTTGAATTGACTTTGCAGGATGGGATTACTTTCATTCAATTAGCTGGAACAACAGCAAATGAAAAGGGTTATCGCATTAACAATCTTAAACTTGTGGGAGTAGGCAAATAATACTTGTATTATATGTAATATTCAGAAGAATATTGCAAGTATAAGAGGGATGAAAAGCAGGTAATACATGTTAGGATTACCTGCTCATCTTTAAAACATAAACGAATAACTGATAATTATGAAACAAACTTTTGTGCTTTTACTAACACTCCTTTTCCCGGCTCTCCTCTTTTCTCAGGAGTCAGAGACAGGCATAGAAGGACGTGTGATTGGTTCGGAAAGCAGGCAGCCCGTTCCCGGAGTTATTGTGACTCTGAACGGAGAAAACAGGCAGACCAGAACTGATGTGAAAGGAGCTTTCTTCTTTAATAATATATCCCCTGGAAAGGATGTACTTATTTTTAATTCAGTAGGCATTGCTCCAAAGAATATTTTAGTTGACATAGCTAAGGGAGTAGTTACTGATGTCGGCACCATTGAAGTTGTCGAGTTGACTGCTACTGAAGATTTGTCATTGATTGGTGTGGTTGATGAAGCCATGGTAGATGATGATGTAGAAGGCGCTTCGCAAGAGATTAGTTCGAAAGTAATCCTTTCTAACGATGTGTTTCTGAATAAGGCGGCTTATCAGTTATCACCTATGCGCTTCCGTGCCAGAGGGTACGAAAGTCCTTATGAAAAAAAATACATCAATGGAGTCAATTTCAATGACCAATTGAGAGGAGTATTCAATTACTCTTCTATTGGTGCATTAAACGATATGACCCGTAACGGAGACGTAGTAAATTATAATGCACCGTCTGCTTTTACCTACGGTTCTATTGGTGGAGCAGAAAATGTAAATATGCGCGCATCCGGTTATACTCCGGGCACTAAAGCTACACTTACTTATACCAACCGCAACTATTATTTGCGTGGAATGGTCACATATTCCACAGGTCTGATGGATAATGGATGGGCATTTTCTGCATCTGTCGGTGGTCGGTATTCGCATGAAGGAGCAATAGACGGTACATTCTACCGTAACTTCTCTTATGCGCTTTCTGCAGAAAAACAGTGGCAAGGTGGCAAGCACAGCCTTTCTATTGTAACTTTCGGTTCGCCAGTAGTGCGCGGACAACAGAGTGCTTCTTATCAACAGGTTTATGAATACCTGGACAATTATCTCTATAATCCGAACTGGGGATACCAAGACGGTAAAAAAAGAAATGCGAAAGTAGTGAAAGCTTTCGATCCCACTCTAATTCTTTCACATATATGGAAGATTAATGACGATATGACACTGACTACCGGTTTAGGTACTCATTATGGACGTTATGGGAATACTGCTCTGAATTGGTATAACGCTCCGGATCCACGTCCGGATTATTATCGCCAACTTCCTTCTTACTTCAAGTATGCAGTTGAAGGGTTTGATAACCAAGAGGGGGCTGATAAGTGTGAACTGCTTTGGAGAAGAAATGATACAAATTATACTCAAATCAATTGGGATAATATGTATCTGACAAATGCCTTAGGTGACGGTTCTGCAGAATATATGGTAGAGGAACGTCGAAGTGACTTATTCGAGACAACTCTAAACTCTACTTTCAACGCTCGTCTGAATGACCATCACACATTGACTGCCGGTATAGAAGCACGTTCTACTCTTTCCCGGCAGTTTAAAACGGTGAACGACCTTTTAGGCGCATCATATGTCTGGGATTATGATAAATATGCCGAACAAGATTTTTACGGAGATAAGTTGAGAAAACAAAATGATTTGAACCGTCCCGATCGTAAAGTATATGAAGGTGGAATTTTTGGTTATAATTTCGATCTGAATATTTTTAAAGCAGGAGGATGGATAGTAGATAAGTATACATCTGCCAAATTGGATGCTTACTATGGTATGAAGATAGACTATACGAGCTTTTATCGAGATGGAAAGATGAGAAACGGACGATATCCCAATGATTCATATGGAAAAGGAAGCACATACACCTTCGTTGATATGGCGGTAAAGGCCGGACTTACTTATAAGATTAATGGCCGACATTTTCTGACAGCTAATATCAGTTATGGGACAGAGGCTCCTCTGCCTAATTATGTCTATCTTTCTCCTCGTATTTCCGATTATACGACGACCTCTGTATCAAAAGAGGATTTGAAGAGTGGAAGAGTATTTTCTGCTGATATTAATTATATATTCTCTCTACCTTCACTTACTGGACGGGTGTCTTTGTTCCAAACTAATTTCTATGATCAAATGGATCGTAATAGTTATTTCAATGGAACATCGTATTTGAATCATGTGCTGTATAATATGAATAAGGTGCATCGTGGTATTGAGTTGGGTGCAACTTATAAACTGGATAATCACTGGAGTTTTGATTTGGCAGGTACAATATCCGAATATTATTATAGCAATAATCCGATGGGAGTTGAGAATTACGAAGCTGATCCTGAGAACGAGGATAAAAGTAGTACGGTCTACATGAAGAATCTTCATGTAGGAGGTATGCCTCAATTTGCAGGAACTTTTGGCGTTCGCTATTTTATTGATTATTGGTTTTTGGGAGCAAACTTGAATGCCTTTGGACGTAACTATGTAGACGTATCGCCTAGCCGGCGTTTGGCGGAAACTTATGACCAAGTTGATCCTGTGGCCGATCCGGTACAATATCAGTACTATAAGGAAACGGTTGCTCAGGAGCGCTTCGGTAGTGCTTGCACTGTAGATTTGTCTATTGGAAAGATATTCTATTTACCACATAGACAGTCTATCAATGTTAATTTATCGGTGAACAACGTTCTCAATAAAACAGACGTGCGTACTGGCGGTTATGAGCAAGGACGTGTTGTTACGGTAAAGAATGGAAAGAAATCTTTGTTGAACCCAAGACTTCTTCCTAATAAATATTATTATATGCAAGGAATCAACTGCTTCATGAATGTCAGCTACCGGTTCTAAGGAAATCAAGATATGTAAATATACTAATTAATAAATAATCAATGATATGAAACTAATTCAGAAAATATATACTTTGCCACTATTGGTTATGGCTGTTTTGATAACCAGTTGTGAACGTGACTATGATGCTCCGCCGTTGAACGAACCGGTTTATACTGGCGCGCAGCCCAATACGACTTTAGCACAATTGAAAGAAAAATATAGTGCGGCTACTGCTGAAACTCCTATAGTGATAACGGAGGATTATGTAGTGAAAGCCTATATTACGGGTAATGATGAATCTGGTAATATCTACAAGCAGATTATTGTACAAGATGCTACGGCTGCCCTACCGATACAGTTGGATCAAGGGAATGTGTACACTACCTATCGTCGTGGTCAGGAAGTATTCATCAATCTGAAAGGCATGTGTGTATCCGTATATGGCGGTGAACAGCAATTAGGCTGGCCGGACGCTTATCTTTATCGTATGACGTTTGCTACTTTCCAAGAGTTGGTGAAGAAAAATGGATGGCCATATGCTGATAATGTAAAGCCAGAAGTTATCACGGATATAAGTGTGGTGAATCTTGATGTAAGCAAAATGACCTATCGTCTTGTACAACTCGAAGGAGTACATTTTGTAAATGGAGGGAAAAATACATTTGCTAAAACAGGCGGTTTCGGAGAGGAAACGTTGAAAGATGCTCATGGCAATACTATTACAGTGCGTACAAGTAATTATGCTTCTTTTGCGTATGAGACGTTGCCGGTGGGAACAGGTACGGTTGTTGGTATTCTAGGACGTTTTAATGGAACATGGCAATTGACTATTCCTGCTTATTCAGATGTGTTTGGCTTTGACGGGGTTGAACCGGGCGAAGGAGAAGGCGGTGGCGGTGAAACAGGAGAGACAGTACTGTTCAGTGAAACATTTGGTGAACCGCAAAAAGAAGGAAATTTTTGGCCTTTTTTGAAAGACTACACTGGATATGATAACCCGAAAGAGCTATTCTCAGGTAGTGTTGATAATCTTTCTGCCCGTACGCAAAGTGGTGATGGTAATGTGTGGTTCCCTACAGGGGGGGATTATTCACTTTCCATTGGAAGTATAGACTTGAAGGGGGCTACTAAAGTGTCGTTGATTTACAAAATGGGTGTTAATGTATATCAGCCTACTGATGTGCAGAATATCAATACGCTGAGTGTGAAATGTAACGATACGGATTTGGCAGTACCTAGCAAAGAATTGGCAGGTACAAGTAACCCGTATGTATTGGAAGAGATACGTATAGATGATATTGCCGTATCCGGAACTGCTACGCTGACATTCAGTTGCGCTAGTGCTACCAATGTAAAAGGCATACGTCTGTATGATGTGAGACTAATCGCTCCCGGAACAGGTGAAGGCGGTGGTGGTGATGTAATCGCTCCAGTGCCTGACGGCGAATAATAGACACAACAATTCCCTTATAATCGTAATCTGATGATAAAGAAAATTGTATTGCTACAAATATTGTTGTTTGCCCTGTCCATCGGAGTGGTGGGGCAAACACGTTTGGGCGTGTATGCTGCAGGATTCTATAATCTGGAGAATCTGTTTGATACGGAAGACGACCCGAATAATCCCGGTGATGATGAATTTTTGCCGAATGGCCCATATTCCTGGACTCCCGAGAAGTACCAACAAAAGTTGCGTAATCTGGCGAAAGTGATTGCTAAACTTGCGAGGGAGAAGTGTCCGGGTGGTCCGGCTATCCTCGGTGTGTCAGAAGTGGAGAACCGCCGGGTATTGGAAGATTTGGTGAAAACAGAACCGCTTGCTTCTATGGGATACGAGATTGTGCATTATGACTCGCCTGATCGTCGGGGAATAGATGTTGCCTGTTTATATAATCCCAAGCTGTTTACCCTGCTTTCGTCTAAGGCATACCCTTTTTTCATGCCTTCCAAACCGAATTACCGTTCGCGTGACCAGCTATTAGTAAGTGGGTTGTTGGCGGGAGAGTCCTTTCATATGATTGTAAATCATTGGCCGTCCCGTTACGGTGGTGACCGCTCATCTATTTATAGAGAAGCTGCCGCCGCTATAACCAAACATATTGCCGACTCCATCCATGCGGCCGACCCGCAGGCCAAAGTCTTGATTGTCGGTGATATGAATGATGATCCTACTGATAAAAGTACGAAAGAAGTATTGAAAGCCCGTCGTAAAGCTGCGGATACAGAACCGGATGGATACTTCAATGCAACGTGGCCATTATTTGACAAGGGAATCGGATCACTTTGCTACCAGGATAAATGGAACCTGTATGACCAGTTGATTATATCAGGAAACTTGTTAGGCAAAGACCGCTCTACCTTGAAATTCTGGAAAGCGGAAATCTTTAACCGTGATTTCCTGACAACACAAGAAGGCAAGCGCAAAGGATACCCGTGGCGTACTTTCTCCAGTAATACTTTTATAAATGGATATAGTGACCACTTTCCGGCCTTGATTTATTTTGTGAAAGAAATACGTTAATAGTATTCTTATATATTGTAAATGCATAGATTTGAATAACTTGGTGTTGTTTGAATCTATGCATTTACAGTATCCCTAAGTATGAAAACAACTATTGTAACATCCACTTCCAGGCGGGAACAACAGAGATTGTTATCCCTTCTGTTTCTATCTTTTCTTCCTGTTCGAAGGTGACAATTATACAATTCTTGCAACCGGTAGTCTTGTAAGCGTCTAATATTCCGCCAATTTCCCGTGCGGTATTATGTGAATTTAGTAGCCAGGTGACTTGTATCAGTGAGGAGATATGCTCTTCTGTTTGAATTACGAAATCACATTCTTTTTCTCCTTTGTAATAGTATATTTTCTCATTCGGTGTCTTTTTTCTACGTAAATGAAGATATACAGAATTTTCTAATAGCTTTCCCTCATCTCCACTTTGGGGTAACAATACGGATGAGCGCAAACCATTATCTATTATGTAATATTTGGAAAGAGAGTTATTCTCTATAGAAGAAGTATATTTGGGAACCTTATAAAACATAAAGATGGAGCAGGCATGTTCCAATAGTTCATACAAAGTATCTTTAGCCACCTTTATCCCCTGCGACTTCAAATCATTGAAAACACTATTGGTCGAAGTCGGTTTTGTCAGGTTGGACATGACTCTTTTTAAAAAGTACCGGATCATGCTCGGATTACTCAGCTCATAATGCTCTATCAAATCTCTGAATAACATTGTATTAAAATAACTTTGCAATTCTCGATCTTTTATGGATTGTTCTTTTTGGAGAACAACTTCGGGAAAAGCACTTCCGCCATTATACTCCTTAAAAGTAACTTTCAACTTAGCCCTTCCGCTTTCCGTATAAGGGTCTATATCGATTTTCTTAAACAGGCAGAATTCTTTGAATGAAAGAGGGAATTCCTCATATTCGAGTGGCCATCCCCGAAGAGCGGTAGCTAGTTCTTCCGACAACATTTGTGCATTACTGCCGGATACGTAGATATTCTTACAGTAAGTCTTGAACAGGCGGAGGACAAAAAGTTCCCAGTCTTTAATCATCTGTATTTCGTCAAAAAACATATAGACAGTATCGATAGGGATGTCTGGGTACATTTCCATATAAGCCTGGATGATTTCGTCCAAATCTTTAGTTTGCATATCATATAGACGTTCATCATCAAAGCCTATCCATAGAATTTGTTCTCTACGGACACCGCTTTCTACTAGTGCATTAATTGCCAGCATCATTAAAGAGGATTTGCCACAACGTCTAACTCCGGGGATTGTAATAATCTTCTTACTGTTTAAGGGTAATTCCAGTTCACGTGGGATGACTTCAAAAGG
Source organism: uncultured Bacteroides sp. (assembly GCF_902491285.1). GTDB lineage: Bacteria > Bacteroidota > Bacteroidia > Bacteroidales > Bacteroidaceae > Bacteroides. The sequence continues at coordinate 60,809 of NZ_CABUHK010000018.1, forward strand.
AAGTTCTTTTTGCTTGAGGGCAATAAGTGATTGGAGAATTTGTCTTAGGCTCATACGGCAAATATTTTAAGTTTTCGTTTTCAACGGATAAAGATAGCAAAAAGTTTCCGTTTGAAAAGGAAAGATTTTGAGAAAAGTTTCCGTCTGAGAAGGAAACTTCTGTGATTTGCCATATTCTAACTTTCGCTTCATAGTGATTTCACCAATTCCTCTTTCAACCTATCACCACCCTTCTGAAACTCCCTGTTCATCGTGCTTACAGAACGGTGATAGGTTGTCTCTGACCTATCACCTCATCTATCACCTATCACCGTCCTGGAAAACTGTATATTTATTCTCTTTTTGGCTTGATTCGGACCACTTTATAGACATTTCCCCGTTTGGCATGCACGGAAGGCACTTGATTCCTTTGCAATATTCTTCCGAACTGAATAATATTACAATTTGATATATGTATCCTGCTGTCATGCTGTACCTGTTCCAGTATCTCAATGGCGAGAAGTTGCTCGTATTCTTCCTCGTCTTCCCGGGCAGCCCGGAAATATTGGTGGAATAATTGCTCCGCGATAGGTATAACTTGAAATTCTTGATTGCCTTCAGTCATCACTTTTTCGTCCTCGGTGTCGAACCAGTAGCGCTCTCCTCTGTAAATATCGTGCATCGCTTGCGCATAAAGCTGCTCATAGTCGATGGGGGAACAGTCGATGGGAGCGGTTAAGTAGACGACAATATAGCGCCGGCTGCCGGAAGTATCGGTCAGTAAATCCTTGTGGTTGCTTGTGCCGATGAATGAAGCATAGCGGCGCATCTCCTGCGTGGCTGTGGCACGGGGGCGGCGGGTGTTGACCACCGGTTTTTGGATGATATGCTTCAGGAAAGCCTGTTGGTGCACTCCGTTCTGGTCGAATTCGTCCATGTTGATGAGCGCAAAGCGGTTTAGAGATAGTTCGGCATCCCTTTTGTTGCTGAAGTCGATGTGGTCCGTGTAATATATCTGCAATTCGGACGGTAACAGATTCCGGCAAAAAGTAGATTTTCGATAGCCTTGCGGACCGACAAGCAATGGTACCGTACAATTGGAGTACTTGCGGTCAGTGTGACGCCAGTGAGCTACCATGCTTAGAAACCAACGATAGAACAAGTCAGGCCAGTAGCCATTGTTGCAAGGGACGCGGGCAGCCAGTTCACGAATCCGGTCGCGACCGTCCCAACGGACGTCCACTCCGAAGAGAAAATCCTCGATAGGATTGAATATCGGGATGCGGTCGGAGTTCAGGTAGCGGGCGACGTCCCTGTCCCAAAGGCTGAGTCCTTCCAAGCGGGCGTTCATGGCGATGCTGTTTTGTACCCGGTTGGTGATGGGGCGGAAACAGAAACAAAAAGTGTTCCGTTCGCGATATTCCGTTACGGTTGTCATTGTGTTGTAACGAAATTCGTATCGGCGTTGCATAAATTCTTCCGTGCGAAGCTCCAGTTCCTGTTCTGTTGATAAGGGAGATTTCTGTCCGAATCCTTTGGCGTGGGTATATATGTTTTGTACGGTCTGGCGGATAAGGAACTCTTTCTTTTTGGTGTAGAAATGAGCGATGGCCCAACGGGCAGTTTCTTCTTCCGGTATACCTGCCTGAAAACAATTTTCCGCAAGGCGGACTAACAGTGGCTTGAGGTCTTCGTCAGAATGGAGATGTACGTTGGGCTGGAGTTCGCTTAATGATTGATAAGCCTTGCTTAGGGCGCTCTCGAAGAGGGCGGACAAGGTATCGAAACTATCGTAGCCCGGAATCAACCGTTTGAATGGCGATGTTTCCGCTTGTACGGATTCTTTGTAGGTGGTGTCCGACGGCATTTCCAGCGGTTGACGCATGTAGATGACGGTGGCATCAGAGTTGTAATAAAGTTCCGGGTCGTAGGTTTGCCGGCAGAATTGCTCCAAAGTAGGGTTCTTAAGTTCGATGGAGTAGGAGAGAGCCGGTTGGTACAGGTTGACTGCTTTTCTGTAGGCGTGAGCCTGGAATATTTCCGCTTCTTCCCGAGTTTTGGGTAATGATTTGTCTGGGCGGGTGAATCGCAGCCATATTTTTACGGAATGTCCGCCGGACCCCATGAAGGCGGCAAAAGTTTGCGTAAGTTCTGCCGCTTCCTGCTTCACGCGGTTTACTTCCGTCCGGTTTGCGAGGTGGTTGACTTCTATTTGCACAATGCCGTTGTATTCGGTCATTTGTGCGCCGTTGGCTGTTTTGCGGAAGTTGGCTGCCGGGATGACCTTGGTCAGTCGCTGGGCTTCTTCCAGTGTAGAGTCGGGTGATGCGTAACGTATATTTGTCCGAAGATTGCTAATCGGGCGGGCTTTCGTCTCATGCTTCATCGCTTCTATTTGCAGGTTAATATCCAGCGTCCGCATGGTTGACGTTTCGCCGTAGTCCCGCATCAAAGTAAGTTTCATGTTAAATGTATTTATTGTTTTGTCTTTTTATTAAAGGCTGATAAAGGTAGGATTTATTATCCGGTCTGCCAAGTTATTTCGTGCTTATTATCGTTTAATTATGGGGTCAATCTCCATTATATAAGATTTAATCGGTTACGTACATCCTCAATCGAAATATTCAAGAGAGAAGCTGCTTTTGAAGTTGTTATAATATCACTGGCAATGGCCCTGAATACAAGGCTCACAAAGCGTTTGGGTTTTTTCTCTTGAAATCTGGATGCAGTAACCAATCTTTTAAATCTCTCGTCTTGATTTTTCTTGATGTAGTAAGTGCGGCATCTTGCTTCTGTTATAATGTTGAGCTCTTTGGCTTTCATCATCATGGCGTCAATCGAGATGCCATACAGGATTTGTAGGTCTGTCAGTTCATTTAATGATATATCTTTTCTGTTTTCTCCGATTATGCCACTGAAGACACAACTTGGAATCAACATTTCGTTAGCGAAAACGGTGCAAAGTCCTTCTCTTTGTCTGGAACTTAATGCCGGGTCAAAACAGGTATTAAACAAAAGATGTCCCAGTTCGTGCAAAGCAGTCATTCTGCGACGTTCGGATTGTTCGATGTTGGAGTTTAAGACAATGATAGGATATTTATCGTTAACCATGCCACTCAAACCGTCGAATCCTTCCGGTGCATCCACGTCTATAACTTTAATGAAATGTGTTTCCAACATTGCCTGGACATTATTGATGGCATCTTTGCCCAATTTCCATTCTTCGCGGAGACGGATAGCCTGCATTTTAATGTCCTGTGCATTGGAAATGATAGCATTGGAATAGGCAGTGGGTTGAAATTTATTTTCCAATCCTAAGATGTTTTCTATTTCCAGGTAACGTTCTACTTTATCACGTATCTTTTCCTTTATAGCATTGGTCTCAAATACTTTAACTTTATTCTTCTTTCTGAAACTGACCTCAAATTCGTCCAGTTCAAATAAGAAAGGACGGAAAAAATAGTCCGGGTCTAAGTTTAATGCATGGGAAATAGCTATAAGGACGGAGCTGTCCGGCATCATTTTCCCGTTCTCATATTTAGAAATAGATTGCTTGCTAATCAGATTGCCGATTTTTTCGCAAAGCATATCCATAGACCAGCCTGCCATAACTCGTGCGCTCTTTAAGCGTTTTGCGAAAATCTCTTCTATCTTCATATCGGTAACCTTTTATTGGTTTACAAAAATACGAATAATTATCGTGATGTCAACCAAAGTGTGCATCTTTAATCTCTGATGTATATAAGATTAATAATATTTAATGTATTGTATGTGCGATAATTAGCTTTAATGGGAACTGGGGCATTGGGGATATTCGAGGGCTTTAGTGCTTATTCTTTATTGTTTTCTATAAGGGTGTTAAGTTCAGACCGTAGTGGAACAAAGTGTTCCAAGGCTTGAAACACTTCGTTTCACAGTGAGAAACACTTCGTTTCAAGTAATGAAACACTTGGTTTCAAACCTTTGAAACTTTAGTTTCAAGGGTTGGAAACTACAGTTCCAAGCGCTTGAAACTAAAGTTTCCTGCCGGGGAAATACTGGTTTCACGGCAGGAAATGGAATGTATCCCCTGTTGATACTTTTGTTTGCACGTGGACTTCTGTTTGTATGCCGGTTTTGATTTTGGCGGACGGTGATAGGTGATAGATAAGGTGATAGGTTACCAACAACCTATCACCGTTTTGTAAGTACGATGGATAAGGCGTTTCAGAAGGGTGGTGATAGGTTGAAAGAGGATTTTCACTTTTGTATATAGTAGAGAGGGGAATATACGGAACTTTTTGCATTTATTCCTATATTTCCACTGCACTTCAAAAAAACATATTCTTTATCCTGTCGGTTGTCGGTGTGAGATTCCCACGCTTGAACCGATAATTATTACTTATTAGACTGATATTCAATCATAATATAGAGTTCTATCTCCTTATTGATACCACAAATATCCCATTGTTTACAAGATTCCCAAAGGACAACAATAATCCCTAATATGGGATTCTTTTATATGAATAGTCTGATTTTCTTTAAGAATTTCGGACATTTTGTTGTTGCGCTGGAGGAAATATTGTACTTTTGCATTCAGATTAGTAACAACCATGGGAATAATACTGACTAAAGAGATACGCAATACTATTGAAAGTAATGGACCTAACAAACTCTATATGGTTCAGGACTTTGCCCATCTGAATAATGATGGGCTGGTTACTCGTGCTCTTTCCAGATTAGAAAAGGAGGGCGTTCTGATACGTCTATCGCAGGGTATATATTTATATCCGTCAAGAAACAAGTTCGGAATACTGCGACCATCTATAGAAGAAATAGCATACGCCGTTGCGGAAAAGGATAAGGCTCGCATAATTCCTTCCGGATTGACTGCATTGAATAAGCTCGGACTCTCAACCCAAGTTACAATGAATGCCGTGTATTTGACAGATGCAGCAGCAAGGGAACTTACCATAGGAAATCGGAAAATCATTTTCAAAAGAAGTGTACCTCGTAATTTTGCATATAAAACAGAACTGTTTCCATTGATTGTCGCAGCTATGAAAGAACTGGGAAAAGGAAATGTAACTGACGAACAAGTAGAGATTATAAAACATGCAATCAGTAAATATGGGGATGATGAAAACATTAAGAGTGACTACAACATGGCTCCATTATGGATTAAACAAAGACTTGCGCTATGAATAATTGGACAAAACTTACAATAGAAGAAAAACTTACTATCCTATCTAATGTGGCAGAATCCAAAGGAATAGTAGATAATGCTGTTGAAAAGGATTATTGGGTTAGTATGGTATTGCGTGCTATTTTCACTCTGCCATACGCTACTGCTTTTGTATTCAAAGGCGGAACGAGTTTAAGCAAAGGTTGGTCATTGATAGAACGATTTTCTGAAGATATTGATTTGGCAATAGACCGCCAGTATTTGGGATTCACCACTGTTGATACCAAAAATCAGCGAACTAAATTACGCAAAGATTCAAAGAAGTTTATCGACACCGTTTTTGCCGTAGATATAGCCAACAAATTAAATGAATTGGGTTTATTTGACCATTGTAAAGTAATTGTCCCGGAAACCTCGGTAAGTGACCTCGACCCTGTTGTAGTACTTATTGAGTATGATTCAATCCTACAAAATAAGATTCAATATATTCCGGAGCGAGTTAAGATTGAAATAAGTTGTCGTTCTCTTATGGAACCGTCTGAAAGGATAGAGATTCGTTCGATGATAGAGGATGCTTATCCTGATGAAGAATTTTCTTTATCTGCATTTGCTGTTCCAACAGTTGTTCCGGGACGAACATTTCTGGAAAAAGTGTTTTTGTTGCATGAAGAGTTCAATCGTCCGAATGGTTGCACACGCATAGAACGTATAACTCGCCACATGTATGACATTGTCAAAATGATGGATAAGCCGTTTGCCTCCGAAGCAATGAACAACAAGATACTGTATGAGGATATTGTGTCGCACCGTAGTCAATTCACCGCATGGAGCGGTCTTGACTATGCCTCACATTTGCCACAAACGATAAATTTTGTTCCTCCTACACATATAATGACTGCATTACAGGATGATTACCGCCAAATGCAAATTGGCTTCATCTATGCAGAAGCACCATCATTTGATGAAATTATGGAGCAGTTGCAGGAGTTGCAGGACAGTTTCAGGTCATTGGAGTGGGAGAATAATTGTTGACAATATGGCAGACATTCATGTTGATATAAACGAAACTGAGATTTTCAATCTTTATCCCGAAGTATTGGAAGCTCTACTCAAAGACCACACGACAGGACGAAATATCTTCTGGGCCACGGATTCGTATGCACATAAGGGCGAGGGGTTTCAGTATAGCGACACCATAACAGTAGAACATATCATTGGTGAAAATGGAATGGTGATACAACCACGTGCATTGAAGAGCAAGTGCGAACAGACAGAGCGTACAAAGGGAATGGCAGAGGTATTTACTCCGTCATGGGTCTGTAATGCTCAAAACAATCTTGTGGACGAGGCTTGGTTCGGAAGAAAAAATGTATTCAACACTATTGACGATACGCGGCATACTTGGATAGCCAATCCTGACAGAATTGTTTTTCCGGATAATAAGACATGGAAGTCATACATACGGGCAACAAGAATGGAAATTACCTGCGGAGAAGCTCCTTACCTTGTCAGCCGTTATGATACTACAACAGGCTCTCCAATAGAATTGGGACAACGCATCGGAATGCTTGACCGAAAACTGCGTGTGGTCAGTGAAAACACCGAGACGAGTGGTGAATGGCTTGACATGGCGCAGGAAGCCTATAAAAATATATATGCCTACGAATGGCAGGGTGATAATTTGCTTTTGGCTCGTGAGGCTCTGCTGATATCCTTTGCGGAATACTATTATGCAAAATTCGGGAAAATGCCGTTGGCAAAGTCCATGCTTTATATAGCCTATATCATTTCTTGGAATGTCTGGCAAATGGATGGACTTAAAGGAGTTGTACCAGACAGTTGCAAGAATGGTGTAAAAGTTGAGATACAAGACTTGTTCGGAGTGACTGAAAATATGAAATATTGTTTAGGATGTCGCGATGGAGGATTCAGAAACCATAACGGGATTTACTGCTTGATACGAGACTGGGGGGTGAAAGACCCCAAAACGAGAGAGAATAACAGAAAAATAAGGTTTATAGACCTGATAAAATAAAAGTTGTATGATATGGCAACATTTGAAACCAGCTTAAAATCCAGACTGATATATGTCTTTGCCATTCCCGACGAATGGCATAAAGATTGTCTGAAAGTGGGAGAAACCACATTGGAGGAGGATGACGGAAACTTCCCTTTGCCAAATAGTGAAGTTCTTAACAAAGCTGCATGTGACCGTATTGACCAATATACGAAGACGGCAGGTATTGCTTACAACCTACTCCATACGGAAATGACCGTGTTTTTCAAAGGAGGCACAATCAGTTCTTTCAACGATAAACAGGTACACAGCGTGTTGGAGCGTTCAGGTGTGAAGAAAAAGACGTTTGATACGGTAAAAGGGGCAAACGAATGGTTCTGTTGCGACCTTGAGACAGTCAAGAAAGCGATACATGCGGTTAAGAACGGACGAAACAGTCTGAATGCAAGTGATATCAGCTATACTCAAACTCCGATAATTTTCCGTCCGGAGCAGCAGGCGGCCATTGACAAGACAAAAAAACAGTTCAAGAAAGGGTCTCAAATGCTCTGGAATGCAAAAATGCGTTTCGGCAAAACTCTTTGCGCCCTGCGCGTGGCAAGAGATTTAGAGATGCGACGTACTATAATCCTTACCCACCGTCCTGTGGTTGATGAGAGTTGGTTTGAGGATTTTGGCAAGATATTTTATGACCGTACTGACTATCATTATGGTTCACGTACAAAAGGAGAAGACTTTGCTTCCCTTGAACGGCTGGCAAAAAAAGGAGACAGGTATGTCTATTTTGCCTCAATGCAGGATATGCGCGGTGCCCAGTTGGTCGGTGGAAAATTTGACAAAAACAATGAAGTGTTCTCCACTGACTGGGATTTTTTAATTGTGGATGAAGCCCACGAAGGAACACGTACGGAATTGGGAGAGTCCGTTATCAAGGAGTTGACAAAAGCAAATACAAAAGTACTTAAGCTTTCAGGGACACCATTCAATCTGCTTGATGATTACACAGAAGAGGAAACTTACACATGGGATTACACCATGGAGCAACGTGCCAAGACTGAATGGGACTTGTTGCACATGGGCGATCCTAATCCGTATGCTTCTTTACCTGCCATCAATATTTACACCTACGACCTCGGAGCGTTAATGAATGATTATTCCGAGGATGAAAAGGCTTTTAACTTTCGTGAATTTTTCCGCACAAAGGATGATGGGATGTTCATTCACGAAAATGATGTAGACAACTTTTTGTCACTGTTGTGCAAGGAAGATAAGGAAAGTCTTTATCCTTATTCTAATGAGCGGTATCGTAGCATATTCCGCCATACGCTTTGGGTGGTTCCGGGTGTCAAGGCTGCCCGTGCGTTGAGTGCGAAACTGAAAGCGCATTCTGTATTCGGCTGCTTCGAGATTGTCAATGTTGCCGGTAACGGTGATGAAGACGAGGAAAATGCAGACGCTTTGCAAATGGTAAATACGGCCATAGGCAAGAATCCTGACGAGACATTCACCATAACCTTGTCCTGCGGACGATTGACTACAGGTGTGAGCATAAAGCCATGGACGGCTGTATTCATGATGGCGGGGTCTTATAGTACATCTGCGGCAGGTTATATGCAGACCATATTCCGTGTGCAGACACCGTTTACCTATAAGGGACGTATGAAAGAGCAGTGTTTTGCTTTTGATTTTGCTCCCGACCGTACCTTGCGAATGTTGGCTGAAGTTGCCAAAGTCTCGGCCAAGGCCGGAAAGGTAACAGAGGAAGACCGCAAGATTTTAGGCGATTTCCTGAATTTCTGTCCTATCATATCCATTGAAGGCTCGCAAATGAAGCTATACGATGTAAACAAGATGATGGGACAACTCAAGAAAGCCCAAATAGAAAAGGTGGTACAATGTGGATTCGAGGATGGGGCATTGTACAATGACGAGTTGCTCAAACTTACCGACATAGATTTAGCAGACTTCAAGAATCTAAAAGGCATCATCGGAAAGACCAAGGCCATGCCCAAGTCTGGTGATATTGATGTTAACAAGCAAGGTTTTACAAACGAGGAGTATGCGGAAAAAGAAAGACTTGAAAAGAAACCGAAACGTGAGCGCACTCCTGAAGAGCAAGCCCGGTTGGACGAATTGAAGAATCGGCATAACCAGCGTAAAGATGCCATCTCTATCCTGCGTGGTATTTCTATCCGTATGCCGTTGCTGATATTCGGTGCTGAGCTGAAAGACGAAAACGAAGAGATAACCATCGACAACTTTGCCAACCTTGTGGACGACACTTCTTGGACAGAGTTCATGCCCAAGGATGTAACTAAATCCATCTTTGCCAAATTCAAACGCTTCTATGAGCCGGATGTATTTCGTGAAGCAGGTAAGCGCATCCGTGCCATGGCTCGTGCTGCCGACAAGTTCACCATAGAGCAGCGCATTGAACGTATTGCCAGTATATTCAACACGTTCCGCAATCCTGACAAGGAAACGGTATTGACACCGTGGCGTGTAGTCAATATGCACATCAACGATTGTTTGGGTGGTTGGTGCTTTATGGATGAAGAGTTTAAGCAACCATTGGAAACACCGCGTTTTGTGGACAAGGGGGAGGTGACGCATTCTGTATTCAAGACGGACAGTCTGATTATGGAAATCAATTCAAAGAGTGGTCTTTATCCATTGCTTGCTGCCTATAACATTTACCGTAACCGTTTGGAAGCAGCCAAAGAGAAATATGGAGAAGTCAGCAATGCCTTTTCCCTACAGTTGTGGGATTTGACCATTGAACAGAATATCCTCGTGGTATGCAAAACTCCTATGGCTCGCAGCATTACGCACCGCACACTCGTTGGTTTCCGTGACACGGAAGTACATGCTGAATATTATAAGAACTTGATTGAAAACATATCCCAAAATCCAGACCTTGTGGTGAACACGCTGCGAAACGGTAAAAACTTTTGGGGCATAAACGAAAACAAATATATGACTATAGATGCCATTATAGGAAATCCACCGTATCAATTGGTAAATCAAGGGGCGGGCAATGGTGCCGATCCTCTATATCATCTGTTTATAGACCTTGCCATGCGCTTAGGGGAGAAGAGTACGTTGATACATCCTGCACGATTTTTGTTCAATGCAGGAAAAACCCCTAAAGAGTGGAATAACAGCGTGTTGAACAATCCGAAGTTTAAGGTTGTAAAGTATTGGGCAAACAGTACGGATGTATTCCCAACAGTAGATATAAAAGGAGGTGTTGCAGTAACTTATCACGACAAAAAAGCAAACTTCGGCTGTATTGGTTTCTTTTCTGCTTACGAAGAGTTACGTACCATTTTATCTAAGGTGAAAGCAAAAGAAGAAGCAACAATATCTTCCATTGTAGGTCCTCGTGAACTCTATCGTTTGACAGATACTTTGTATCAGGATAATCCCCAAATGGAGGGTCGCCAAAGTACAGGTCACAAATACAGTCTGGGCGCCAATATCTTTGATATATTTCCAGAATTATTTTCTGACACCTGTACGGTCAATGAAAGCGAAATGGCGGAAATATATGGAAGAGCCGATAACAGACGCTGCTTCAAATGGATTAAGCGCAGATATATTACCCAACCTGATAATTTCGAGAAGTATAAGGTCATCATTCCCGAAGCCAATGGTACCGGAGCAATCGGAGAAGTACTATCCACACCGCTTGTCGGCGTGCCAGTTGTCGGCTATACAGATACATTTATTGGCATTGGAGCATTTGATACAGAAATCGAAGCCAATGCTTGTTTGAAATACATTAAGACAAAATTTGCTCGTACAATGTTAGGCACATTGAAAGCCACACAGCACAACCCACGTGAGACTTGGGCAAATGTGCCGATGCAGGATTTTACGTCAGAGAGTGATATAAATTGGGACGCTCCTATCTCTGAAATAGACAAGCAACTATACTCCAAATACCGACTCTCTGACGAGGAAATTCAATTCATTGAGCAGAATGTCAAATCAATGGCTTAAATATGACTACTCCATCGGCTTTATCATTCTTTCGATAAAGCCGATTTCTTTATCATCTAAGCCGTATTTTCGATAAAGCTGACGGCCAATATCTTCTATTGATTTACTCCAGTCAATATCGCTTGAATTTGTAAAGTCTTGAAGTGGAACAAATCTAAAACTCTCTTTTCGAATATCCATAGTAGGTAGAGCTTGTAACAATAAGAAACGAACTACTTTAGTACATAAATATTTGTACAAATTGTTGGCTTCAAATTTTGTGTCAAATTTGCCCATTACGATATATGACTCTGTACAAACTTCACCTGGCAAAATAATTTTGGTTGTAGCAAGAACTTTTACTTGACCATTCTCATCACTTTCACCCAAATGTCCGGATAAAGCTTTACCTGTTATGACATTGTATTTATCTATGTAATCTAAGCAGGCATTGATCTCTTTTCTTGAAATGAAACCACTGCTTCTGCTCGAATGTACCAATACATCTGTGCCATTCTGCTTATTTTCTGTTCCTCGTATATATGTTCTAAGGCCAAACGGCTTGTATTGAGCTACTATCTTAGAAAAACTTTCAAAGCTATTGCTTAAAATAATTTTATGCAATATGGCAATAGCTTCATTGTATCTTGGAAATATATCATATTGAAGAAATTCATTTAATTGTCGCTTAGTGGCAATTTCCACTTCATCAATAGCATTTACAAACATAGCAACATTACTATTGTATTTTTTTGACCATCTGAAAAAACATACTCCGCCACTGATATTTGCCGTTGGAAAAACTGTCTTTGGATTAGGGAAATCTTTAATGTAGTCAAGATGTATTTCATTAAGCATCATTTTTCTAAAGTCATCCAATCCTCTTCCTCCGCCATACCATTTTGCAGGCATAATCATAGAAATATAGTTTGGATGCATATCTTTTGCTATACATACAAATTTATTGTATATAGGCATTGCTGCTGCTCCATTTCCTCCTCCATCAACTACCTGATATGGTGGATTTCCTATAATGGCATCTGTCGGAACAACTCGGTCTATCTTATTAGTACAGACAACTTATGTTTTACTAATAATTAGAACTGATATGAACACAACTGATTTTAAAGTATTCCTGAAACAGGAAAACTTAGCTCAAAACACTGTTACAGCGTACTTGCATGCCGTGAAAGATTATTTTACGCATTACAAGGAACTGAACAAACGAAATCTCATAGCTTACAAAAGTCATCTGACAGACAACTTTAAGCCAAAAACGGTAAATCTCCGCATATTAGGCTTGAACAAATATTTGGGATATATAGGTAAATCACGGCTACGCATGAAAACCATAAAGGAGCAGCAACGTACTTATCTTGAAAATGTTATCAGCAATGCTGATTATGAATTTCTTAAAAACAGCTTAAAGACGGAGAAAAACCAGACATGGTACTTTGCTGTGCGCTTTCTTGCCGCTACCGGGGCAAGAATAAGCGAACTGATACATTTGAAGACTGAACATATCTCAACAGGGTATTTTGATATTTACACAAAAGGTGGCAAGGTACGCCGTATCTACATTCCGAAACAACTATGTACTGAAGCTACCAAATGGCTGTCAGAACAAAGCCGTTACTGCGGCTATGTTTTCTTAAACCAATACGGACAGCGACTCACCACCAGAGGAATTGCTCAACAGTTGAAAAACTACGCAAGGAAATATGGTATGAACGAAAAAGTAGTCTATCCACATTCTTTCCGTCATCGCTTTGCTAAGAATTTCTTGGAGAAGTTCAATGATATTTCATTGTTAGCAGACCTGATGGGGCATGAAAGTATAGAAACTACTCGCATTTACCTGAGGCGTAGCAGTGCGGAACAGCAAGAGATTGTAGATAAAGTCATCACTTGGTAAAAGACAGATGGGAATCTTGACTATCTCGTTCCACCCTTATAGCAAGGGGGGCAAACCACACCCTTTCACCGCATTTTTTGATGGGGTGGTTTGAACCCACCTCATCTTTCCATATTTAATGAAGGAGTCCGTTTCAACCGAATCCCTTAAAGAAAAATAGTTTATCTACCTCGCTGTTGGCTTTTGTTCTCCCTAACCACCGCTACCTGTTTCAATTATGAACTTGTGCCTGAGGCTCAGATATCATCATCTATCAATTCATAGATTCTAGTCTCGTCATTGGCAAAATTTTGCCAAATTTTATCTACACATGCCGACTTGGGGTATTATATTTAACGTGAGTTCGATATAAGGGTTAGAATTATTTATTTGAAAATTAGGAACATAG